>RRBB01000006.1:0-134335 GCA_006543605.1 Rhodococcus sp. WS4 | reverse complement strand
CGCCTGGTGCATCGACTCGAACATCCCCGAGCTCCTCACCCTGGCGAAGACGATCGACACGTGGTGGCCGGAGATCAACGCGTTCGTCAGCACCGGGATCACCAATGCGCGGACCGAGGGGTACAACGGCTCGTGAAGGCTGTGAAGCGCGCCGGTTGCGGCTTCCGAAATCGGTTGGTGACCGACACGGGTGGTCATCGGGCACGATGACCACTGTGCCGACACCACCGGAATCGACGAAGAACTCGCTGCGCCTTCGGTTGTTCGACCATGCTCGCGCCCGCTGGCCGCAACTGCGTGACGTCGACGCCCGATTTCGAGGATCGTTCGCCTACGTCGATGCGACACTGCCGGACGGCACCGTCCTACCGCTGATGCGGCTGCGTTACGGAGGATCGGCCCGCTCGTGGGGATTCGCGATCCACCTCGCCAGCAGCGGCAAGTACCAGGACTCGATCCTGCCCAGCGGCGACTTCGCAGGCACCCCCGAGGACGCCCTCGACTGCGCCTGCGGGCTCTACCTCGCCGACCCGACCGCCTGGCAACAACCCCCGACGAATTAACGAATCAGACCACTTAGTTCAGCCCACTCGCCATCAAACGACACCGACTGCCGACAACATCTCCTGCAAGACGGGCGAGATCTTCACTGCATAGTCCGGCGTGATGTGCGTCAGGTCGCGCTTTACCGGCGTCCTCGCAACGAAGGGCGGGCAATCTCCCCTCTCGCTGCAGAATAGAAACCTGGTGTCGAGAAAGGTGCTCCCCGACGCCTCGGCCGCCCGCGAGTTGGCCAACGTGTTGTCTAGCCAAACCGACGTGATTTGACTTACGCAGGAACTCGGCGAGCTGAGAGGTGTGTAGCACTCCTTGACATCCTTATCGGGCGGTGGGGGGCTGAGCACAACGACGTTCTTCGCATTTGGTCTGACCTTTTGGAGAATGTCCCGAACCCCCTGCTCCCATTCGGTCGACGTTGCCTTGGAATTGGAATCGGCTAAGGTTGGCATCACGGAAGTGTTGGCGATGATCACCAAGTCCGGCTTGGTAGTCGCGACTTCAGTAACCACATCAGACTTTCTTTGTTTACAAGCCCCGGCCTCGTCGCTCTCCAGCTGTGGATCGAACGACGCGAAGGGACACCCGAACATTGCACGTATTCGAAGGCTCCAGTCGCCGTCGCCGAATGCGGGTATGAGGCCAGCCGCCCACTTCATTGCCACCGAGTCTCCGACGAGCAAGGCGCTCTTGGGGGCAGACCTTGAGCCCCAAACACAGTCCCCGGTTGGTGCTGCTGCGCCACATTCCGCTAATCCTGTTGGATATGGATCCTTCGATACCACGTAGTCAAGCGTGGGATTTAGATCCGGCCAGTCCGCCGCCGTTAGCGCCGCACCAATCTCCGCCTGCAAAGCCTTCCCCTCCTCGCCCATCGGAGGCGCCGATATTGATTTGACCTCAACCTCCCCTCCCACCGGGGGCAGGACGGATATCGGTGCAGATCCGACTCGCGTCGCGAGGGCCTCGTTTCGGGTCGCTTCGACCTGGTTCGTGAGTATGACCGCGATAACAGTCATCGATACTGCGAAGGTGACGAGATAGCTGCGATAGCCATCTGAAATTCGTGGTTTTGGAACGGAGAATTTCTTTCCGGGTTTCCGCCCGCTTGGCGTGTCATGCATTAGCCATGTCGATTTGAGGATCGGTTCCTCTACGAGGTGGTAGGCGTATATCGAAAGTGTCGCGATAAGTCCGAGAGTGGCGAGGGTGACTCCGATGGAATCGAGGTCGAAGTAAGTATCCATTAGGACGATGACGGGGAAATGCCAAAGGTACAGTGAGAAAGAAATAAACCCAATGTATACAGCGACTGGGTTCGTCAGAGCCGGCATGAAACGGACTTCGCCTCCAATCCCTGCGGAAATGAACAGCGCGGCCGATAAGACCGGCAATGCCGCCCATGGGAACGGGAAAGGTGATGAGGGGGTAATGAAGAAGACAGAGACCACCATTCCGGAGAGCCCCAGCCAAGAAAGTACTGCGCGACCGATGGGACTCAGGTTGGTGAACTGCGTCGCGTAGACCGCGATGAGCGCACCAACCCCTAGTTCCCATACTCGACCGAGGGTCGAGAAGTATGCCCGAGTGGGGCTAGACGTGGTCTCGTAGGCCGACCAAAGAACCGAGGCGACAACGATCAATATGAGCGCGAAGCCCACGATAGAGTTGCGGTTGAGGTTGATGCCTTTCTTGGCCCAGGCAATCCGCGCGGCAATGGCAAAAACCATAATCATGATTGTCGGCCAGAAGAAGTAGAACTGCTCCTCAACAGCAAGTGACCAAAAGTGACGTAGTGGCGACACAGGGCCATCTGCTTGAAAGTAGTCCGTGCTAACGTACGCGAATCGCCAGTTCGACATAAATATAAGGGACCAAAACGAATCCCATGCTGTGGTGACGAATCTGGAGTGATTGAAGAGGAAATACGACGCCACGAATGCGGCGGACAGCGCAAGGAAAGAGGCAGGAAAGATTCTCCTTATGCGGCGTCGATAGAATCCGGCGATTGATATCGTTCCCGTTCGCTGCTTCTGCCTCAGCAACTGGTCGGTGATGAGATAACCAGATATAACAAAGAAGATGTCGACACCGATGAATCCACCAGTAGGCCAATGGAATAAGTGGTCGAGTATCACCACAATTACAGCGAAAGCTCTGAGGCCTTGAATGTCCGCCCTGAACCCGCGCCGGTCCTTGGTTCGCCGCTTAGCCTTTCGACGCCCGAGAGAAACAGCCATCATCTTCGTACGCACCCCTCAGTGGCAGCAATATTCGTGAAGTATGACACGTAACCCTGTGGCCGCGCTTCTTGACTAGCTGCGAAGTACGCCACACAGTAATCGCATCAACTTCCATGATTCACCTGCGTGGCAGGTGAGTTGAGTCCAGCGGTTCACAACAACCCCGCCTGCAGGGCGAGATTCGGATCAGCCCGACCGTCGAATACCACCGCAGTGTCCGGCCGCGCACCCGCTCCGATAGTGCCGCCCCGACCAAGCACCGTTCCACCGCTCAGCAACGCACCGGAAGCAACCGTTGCGCTCGGGCCGTCCGCCAGTCATGACGGAAACACCTCGCGCTCAACCGACACCGGCCACGGCGACGGACCTTCTCTTGAATACATAACAACCGGCATTGATCTGAACATTCGGGCGGACCCGGCGTCTTCTCCAGGCGGTGACGCGGCCATCCTCATCGGTCGGCACACATCCGAACGGACGCGGATCGCTCGCCCGGACCAGATGCATGGTGACATCGGCGGCGCTGTCGGCGTATGTCTGCAATATAGCCCTCAGGTCTGTGCCTCCAGCACGTCTCCGTTGAACACCATGACATTGTCGGCACGGAGCTGAGGCCGGACGTTCCGGATACCGGCACCGGTGCCGAGTGATCAGAACGCACGATGACCGCGAGATCAATGCGGCCAAGGTCCACACCTGCAACAACCGGTACCTGCGGGAGTGGATGTCCGTCTCGTTCGACGACGAACGAGACGAAAGAACCGTCCGTCCGCATCATCGATGACCGTGACTATCGCCGGCCGCGACGGCCGCGACGGCTGATTACGCGACCATTCCAACCGAACATCCCCGATCTTCACGATCCGCACACCCCAATCAGTGACCGAAAACCGTTGCAGGTGAGCAGGATCGAATGCCGATTGCCTTTGCGGGACCAACACCTCGGGGCGCCGATCATGCGCCCCTTACGTTTACCGGTGAGGGAGCCGAAGAAGTTGCGGTAGGCGCGGCAGGGCATCCTGCCGGGCCCGGATCGCGTCGTTGAGCACCACCCGCGCATATCCGAACGACCGGGACAGCATCCGCTGCTGCTCCGCGGTCGGATTCGCACGATGCCGGTAGCGGACGATCACAGCAGGACCCTATCCACCCACCGACATCAACCAGCGCCAAATCCACCACAGCCAGATCGGCTATCCCTGCCCTGAAGAACCGGGCTCGCACCGATCGGCAATCGGTCAATCTGACGAAGCGGAAGAAATTGTCCGATACGACCTATCCCGTAGAGGAGAGAACGATCGTTCAGACATCGTCCCTCTAGATGGTTTTCGCGGTCATCAGGAAGTTTGCCCGGCTGAATGGCGATCATGCGGCCCTTCACACAGAGAGTCGACCTAGCGGATCGTCGTTTCCGTCTCAGTAAGCCCCATCACCCGCCACCACCGCCTTCAATGTTTTCCCGATAATCAGCACGTCACCCGTCATCGACCAGTTCTCCACGTAAGAAAGATCAAGCCGGACAGTCTCTTCCCACGACAAGTCCGATCGCCCACTTACCTGCCACAAGCCTGTGATTCCGGGCTTGACCAGGAGTCGGCGCCGCACGGTGCCGTCGTATGTCTCCACCTCTCGGCGCAATGGCGGGCGGGGACCGACCACACTCATCTCGCGGCGCAAAACGTTGATGAACTGCGGCAGTTCGTCAATGCTGAACTTCCGCATGATTCGTCCGACTTTGGTTACCCGCGGATCCTCTCGCATCTTGAACAGGACGCCGGCGCCCTCGTTGGATTTCATGAGTGATGCGACCTGTCTGTCGGCGTCCACCACCATGCTTCGGAATTTGAGCATCGGAAAGGGCTTACCGTTCAACCCCATCCGCTCCGATTTGTAGAACACCGGCCCGGTGCTGGTGAGCTTGATTGCGACTGCGACAGCGAGCATCAGCGGGCTGATGGCAAAAAGGGCCAGGCTCGCGAATACGAAGTCGAATCCGGTCTTCATGAACTTCTGCGCCCCATGGTACCGAGGCTTCTCGACATGGATCAGCGGAAGGCCGGCCACCGGGCGCATCGAAAGACGTGGACCGGCAACGTCCATCATTCCGGGCGCCACCACCAAGTCCACATGGTGGGGCTCCAGGGCCCAGGCCAGGGCGCGCATCCCGTCGTGGCCGAGGTGTTCGGTGGCCGTCACAGCCACGGTGTCCGCACCGCAGAACGTCAACGCGCTCAACACGTGACGCTCGTCGCCGAGCACGGGGATCTCGCGCCCGCCGACCACGATTGCCTGCCCACACTCGGCACTACGCCCGGGTGTACAGACACCGACGACACGGTATCCATCGGCGGTACCACGCGAAAAGGATTCGGCGAGGCTCCTCACTGACCGCTCACCACCGACCACGAGGACGGACGTCTGGAATTCTCCCCGGGCCCGCTTGCGCGCGATCACGCGGCGCCAGCACCATCGGCTGACGATGAGCCCCGCCACTCCGACCGGGAAGGCGATACCGAGGTAGAGCCGTGCCAAATCGATTCTGAACAGCAGAGATACGATCGCGATGATACCGAAGAGACGGATCGTGGAGGCGAAAATCCGCCGGTATTCCTCCGGGCCGCTCCCGATCACTCGAATCGTGCGGGTCCGAAAAATGACCAAAGTGACGAGCCACATGACGATGAGTGCCGCCGAGATGAGCGAGTAGCTCAGGTTCGGGATCGCATGGGACGAAGCCAGGACGTCGCGGTCGCCGAAGCGCACCCACTGTGCAATCGCTACCGCTGCGACCACGATCAGGGTGTCCGAAATTGTCAGTCTCCGAATATATGCTGCCTGCCAGTCTCGACGACTGCCAACCTTCCCTGCCCCCGCGACGCTCGCTGAACCTTCTGCACCCAACGCGGGGCTGAGGGGCACATTGAATGCCGTAACCATCACACGCCTTCCACCTAAAGCCGTTTCCCCGTCGGCAGGCCGTGTGGCTCACGATGTGTGACCGAAGAAGAAAGACCGCTCCCCGAAAGCTGCCGCCTAGATGATCGCACTCACGGCGAAATCATTACTGGCAAGCGCGAATCTCCCCAAGAACAGCAGCGGCGGCAAGGGCCAAATAGAACCGACTGGTCAGGCTTATTTCGTCGCCGCTGGGCCGCTTGAAACCTGACATAACCCGGGGCGGGATGTGATGCAAATCACACCACGTCCCGGAGCTTTCACGGTATTGGCGTGCAAGTTACCGGCGGGTAAGGGGCTAAAGACCCTCTTGACAGCACGGCTTTCCAAGCATATCGAGCACGTCACCAGGAACGTCCGTTGAGATTCACGTGGGCGTGACACTCACGGGTGAGCCCGTAGGCGAGCATGGTCAGCGCGGCTTTTCTACACCGAGCCAAGGAAACACGTCCGTCATCGCAGTCAGTTGGACGAAACAGGGAACGCAAACCGATGACAGTGATGGCGAACTCGCCGACCCCAAGTCATTGGTAGCGCTTTCTGACCAAAACCTTTACGTGCATCCGGTTTTCGCTCGGGAAACGGGTTTCCAACACCCTGGGCGACCTTCCCCATGTCAGTGCGGCGGTGAGACGCTACATTGAGCGCGGATCCGCCATACCAGAACAGGCAGCCACGCGTTTGGTGCGCTCGTACCAGTCCGGGGTCACCGCCGACGGGGTGTTCGAAGCCCACTCGAGCACTGCCTCGCGACCCTGGCGATACTCCCGCACACTCGGCTTCGCCGTTCCAGATCCACTGACGCCGTAGCAAATCTCAACCTCTCGTGGATGAAGGCACAAGATGTCGACCCGAACGCTGCCCACCACGCCCCCGCCGCGAGGACTACGACCCAGTGGGTGATCGGTATCCACAGGATTTGCACAGGTACCGCGCCTTGGTCGAGCGTCCAGCCGCGGGCATACTCGATGTGTGTGGTGGTGGTGGATTGTCGGGGCGGCGGTGCTGCTGTGGGTGGCGCTGTCGGTTCCGCTTGCGATCCTGATCGGGAAAGCGGCCCGACTGAAGGATTTGCGCGAGCCGCCCGCGCCGCCGAGTGACAACGGGAGAAACGATCCACCTGACCGGACAGTAGCGTGACACATATTGTCTCGGCGCGTTATGCCCCTCCGTGACGGGTGCGTGACGGCAGTTTGTTCGCCGCGTCGGTGCCGCGGGTTCGAACGCGGGCGGTGATCTCCCAGATCCGGCTCGTGTCGTGATGACTGACGCACACAACGCCGAGCGCTCGCGCTTTGTTCATCGTCGCCGAGTCCCTGGGTGAGCACGCTCCATCGAGAACGTCGTCCGTGACGATCGCGCACAGCACGTCGCCATCGAGTTCCCGTATCAGTTCCATGCCGTGGACCGTCACCCATTGCCTGACCGATGCCCACTGCGAGACCTCGTTGTACCGAGAGGGATTCCCGACGAACAACACCCGCCGAGACCGGCGCGCGCGGGCGACGTCGATGTGCGAAACAGGAGACATTCCGGAAGTCCTCTCGACGGGAGCAGATCCTGAGCCATCACTGAAGGCTCGGCGTTTTTCCAACTATTGCGTCGTCGATGGCGCACGTCTGTCCGCCGATCTGGCCCTTCGGTGGATGATTCGGAGTGTCCTCCGATCGATGGACAGCCATCGAGCGGCCAACCCGCTGATACCAGCCCACGCGATCAAATCCGTGAGCACTCGGATCCTCATGGCGTAACTCGCGCACGTCTTTCAGATGTGCCGCCGAGCCCATCAGTACGGCAAGTGGTATCGCGCCGAGTCCCCACACCAGGATTATTCCTATGGCCCACCACATGCCGTCCAGTATCCACCCATAAACAGACGTACAGTCTGTTTTTGTGCAAAAACGAGACCTTCGGATCAGTTATGTCTCGTTTTGTTACGAACGAACCTGTCGATGGCGATTGGCGCCGAACCCGGGATGAACCACGCGTGCGGTGGCACGATTGATGGCGTGACCAGCCGTCAGTTTGAGCCCACACTCCCTCGCAGTCGCTGGGCGCGGCTGCGTTCCGCGTGGCGGAGAAAGCTCGATCCGAGTGAGCAGTCCGCGGTCGTGTCGTGGGCCGCATTCACCCTGACGTTCGCCGGGGTACGCGCACTGACCCACTGGATCAGGCGCGGGCACGGGCCCGCCGGAGGCGGCTTGAGTCTCCACGGCCGCCATTTCCACCACTACAACCTGGGAATCGCTGCGCTGGCAGGGGTCGGGGCCGTCGCCGTGCGCGGCTCGGAGAAACAACGCCGCCATCCGACGGTGCCCGTCTCCTACGGCGTCGGCACCGCGCTCATCGTCGACGAGCTGGCGTTGCTGCTCGACCTCGAAGACGTGTACTGGGCGAAGGAAGGGCGGACGAGCGTCGACGCCGCAGTGGTCATCATCGGGCTCGGCGGGCTGATGACCGCGGGGTTCGAGTTCTGGCCCGCGGCCCAACGAGCACTCACGGAGCCGACGTAGGCGGAAGCACCCCGGACAACCCGGGCGTTCCCCACGGCTCGACGTCGTACACCGCGATGCAGTGTCCACCGTGACACTGATTTCGACCATGCCCGGCACGACGCGTCGTGCCTTCTACCCATATGCCTGGATCAGCCCGGCACCGACATCGAGTGACGGCAACGCAAGCCGCCGGCAATGCTGGGTCAGCAGCGACCACAGCTCGCGTCCGGTGCGCCCGGTCTCCTCGCACCACAGAGCGGCGATCCCTGCGACGTGCGGGGTCGCCATACTCGTTCCATTCTTCGAGCCGTACCGCACGGGCATCGGCACCGACGAGAACACCCGCAAGCCGGGTCCCGCCACGTCGATCTGACCACCGACGGCCGGATTGCTCGCGGCGGAGAAATTGGCCACCCCGAGATCGGGGTCGATTGCAGCGACGGCCATGATCGACGGACTGTTGGCAGGCGCACCCACCAGTCCTGGGCGCCCGGCAGCTCTGTTCGCGTTGTTACCCGCCGCGGCGACGATGAGCACTCCGGCGGCAAGGGCTCGCTGCCCGACCGCCTCGTAGGCGGCGGACACCGCCGCGACGTCGGCACCGAGCGACATCGAGATGATCTGACAACCGTTGGCGATGGCCCACTCGATTCCTGCGAGAATCCCACCGTCCACTCCACGCCCCTGGTCGGACAGAACCTTCCCGACGAAGATGTCGGCCTCATGAGCCACTCCATACCGGCGTGCGCCGTTCGCCATCGCGGGACCGCAGGCCGTTCCGATGCAATGCGTTCCGTGTCCGTGCCCGTCCTGGGGTTCGGCACCAGCCACGAAGGACCGAGCCGTGATGGTGCGCCCGTGGAAATCCGGGTGGTTGAGGTCGAAGCCGGTGTCGAGCACGGCGACCTTGACACCGCGCCCGCTGCACGCCGATGTGGTGAGGCGGGTCGCGTGCAGTCCCCAGGTGAACTCCGGCGTATCCCGGAAGTGCTCGACGTCCTCCACCGCGGCGGCGCCGTTCTCAGGCCGTGCAATCTCGGCGACGGTGTCTTCGCTGTCCAGTGCATGGTGCACCAACTCGGGTTCAACGGAGAGAACCGCGACATCCGGTGCGGCAGCCGCGGCGCGGAGGGCCTCCAGCTGGTCGGGGTCTGCCGTCACCACGGCAACTCCGAGTTCGTCGAACAGCACTGCGTCAGCCACTTCCGCCTGTTCGAGATCCATTGCCGACGAATCGAACTCGCCACTTCTTGCCACGTTCGAAACTCCGGCGAGGGATCGTAGGAGTTCCGCGGGGTCTGTTCGCCTGCCGTCCTCCGTGAACACCACCACGTGACGGCCTGTCGTTTCGGGCGTCGAATCGGCGCCAGGCCGTCCGCCGTCCCCGTCCCGCTCGGAATCTTCTCGAGATATCACTGTTTCTTCCTCACTTCTGGACCGCGCGCGCTCGCCGCGGCAATACATTTATGTTTCTTCAGTTTTCGTGTGCTGCGCCCGGTAACTGCAGACCGGACGCAGCACGTGCACACGTCACGAATCCACCGTGGACGTCAGAGCAGCGCGACGACCGCACCCACGACACCGACTGCCTGACCCAGTCCGGCGATCAACGGACCGATGTCGAGGTTCGCCGAGGCTGACCAGCGCCATCTGTATCCCTGCGCATTGAAGATGGGCCAGGCGTTGCGCAGCGCCGGGTTGGTTCCGCTCCTGTTCCAGTCGAAGTCCCGCGAACCGGGCTCGAACGTGCCGTGCAGGCGGCCCTTCGCAGGCATCACGAACGACGGATGACCGGATCCGGTGGTGAGCATCCACGCGATCGAGACGGTGTAACTCGTGGCGCCCGAAACATGAAGGTGACCACTGTAGTTGTAGCTTCCGTCCGGAAACACGACCATCTGCGTCCACCCGCCGACGGGGACTCCCCCGCCGAACACGATGCGTCCTGACCCACCGATTCGGGTGAAGCCCAAAACGTCCGCGGTCGGCGACAGGGGATCTTCCTCAGTGGTCAGTGCGTCCCAATCGATGCTGTCCAGTTCGGCCCCTTCACTTTCCACCTTCTCCTTGATGCGCTCGGGGTCGGGCAGCGCGGGGGGCGCGACGAGGTCGGCTCCCGTGACGATGGGCCCCGCGCCGGGGCGGCCGGCAGCATTCGCACTGTCTTCGGACAGCTCGCCGGCGTCCACGTACTGGTCGGTGGTGTTTTGCGGGGCGCTGGTTACTGACATGACGGTTCCTTTCGAGTGGGATGGCGACCCGGAAGATGACTGTCGAAGCCCCCGGAGTGTCGCTCGTCGGACGTCTTCCACGGTCCAGCACGTCGCCCGGGATTCCGCGAGTGGTGTGCTACCCGAATTTCTCGTGGAACCTATTTGGCGGGCAGAGTAGTTCGGTTCACGCGACCGCAGACGCGGTGTGATACCAGTCGACGACGACCGACCGGACCCCGACCGAGGCGATCATCGTCCGGATGGGACCGTCGAGGCAGATCCGGCTGGAGCATCCACCGGCGGCGGGCGCGGCCCTCAGCCCGATCAGGATTTCCGGTGAGGATGCCGAGCGGCTGCCCTCGATGAGGATGGCCTCCTCGTCGACGCCTCGGACCGCGACGTCATGTTCGCCGGTGACCTCGCCGACGATCAACGCAACGTAGTCGACATCGGTGTCCTCGTCGCGGGTGGCGATCAACCTCGCCGTGCCCGCCCCCAGTGGCACGAGTTCGTCCAGCACCAGGTCGACGAATTCGGATTCGCGGATTCCCGCCAGGTCGATCCGCCTGGCCGTCCAGCTGAAGAAGGGCTCCGGCAGCGGGGACATGACACTCTCCTGATCTCGACGCTGACCCCATTGGGATATGACCTCAGCGTGACGCAGATGTCGGCTACCCTCACGAGTAGGCGGATACTCGACCGCGAAAACAGAACCTGTGACCATCTTTCGAAGCCCAAGCCGCCCGCATCACCGGGGTATCACCGCTCAAAGCGACTTGGAGCACGGATTGTCCTGTTTCGCTGCACAACTCAGGCTCTGCGTCGGGGCAAGCTACTATTCCGCCACCCCGAGAAACTAGAATCGGTGCATGGGTCCGACGTGGCCTCTCATACAGCGGCAAGTCGAGTTCGACGCGATCACCGCGTCGCTCACGACTCGGTCCGGGGGATGCGGTGTGGTCCTCACGGGCGATCCCGGCGTCGGCAAAACCACCCTCGCGCGGTTCGCCACCGAGTCACTGCCCGGTGAGGTGAAATGGGTGGCGGGCACCGAATCGGCGCGGAGTATCCCGCTCGGCGTGTTCGCCCATCTGGTCGGAGCGTCCACCTCACGAGATCCCGTCGCCTTTTTGTCCGCCGCGCGGCAGGCCCTACTCGACAACGGCCACAGCCGCGACCTGGTGGTTGGCGTGGACGACGCCCACCTCCTCGATCAGCTCTCGGCGACGTTCCTTCATCAGCTTGCGCTCGACAGGGCGGTGCATATCGTCGCCACCGTCCGCAATGGTGAAGCAGTCCCCGATGCGATCACCTCGCTGTGGAAGGACGGTCACCTGCTGCGGCTCGAACTGGCACCCTTCAGCCGGGAGCAGAGCATCGAGTTGATCGAGTCCGTCCTGGACGGCCCCTTGGAGGGGTTGAGCGCAGACATGATCTGGGACGCGTCCGGCGGCAACGCGCTGTTCGTCCGGCACCTGGTCGAGGGAGCCCTCGAAGCGGGAACGCTGCGCCGCGCAGGGGGTGTCTGGCAGTTGCGAGGGCGTGCCGCCATCACCTCCGAACTCGCGTCGCTGTTGGAGCACCGGATCGATCAGATCCCGATCGACGTATTGCAGGCGTTGCAGCTGCTCACATTCTGCGAGCCGCTCGATCTGGACGTCCTCGGGCAGCTCGCGGGCGACGACGCGGTGGAGGAAGCCGAGCGACGTGGGCTCGTCAGAATCGTCGAAGTTGGACACCGCCTCGACGTCCGCTACACGCATCCTCTATTCGGTGAGGTGATCCGACGTCGGGTGGGGCGCGCCGCCGGCCGGAGACTACGGGGGCAGCTCGTGGAGGCCCTGAGCAGCCGGGCCGTGGTCGGCCCCTCGAATCGGATTCGGCTCGCTGAGCTGGCCCTCGACAGCGACCGGTCCGTCGACAGCGAACTGCTGGTGACTGCGGCCGAGGATGCGATCGGCCTGGCGAATGTGCCACTGGGGGAACGACTCGCGCGCGCTGCGTTCGACGAAACCAACGGGTTCGAGGCGGCCGACCTCCTCGCCCGGGCGCTGCTCTGGCAGGGACACGCGACGGAAGCGGAATCGCTGTTGCTCTCCTTCGCGCCCGACAGCCTCGACCAGGTGCAGCTGGTCCGCTGGGGTACATCCCGGATCGCGAACCTGTTCTGGGCGAGCGGCGAGTCGGAGAAGGCCGATGAGGTCCTCACGGTTCTGCGCGAGAGAGTCACTCATCCCAGCCTGGTGCCGATCATCGAGGGAATCGGCTCGGTGTGCGCGGTGTTCGAGAATCGGCCCGAGGAGGCGGCAGCCGCGGCGAAGGCGATTCTGGCCGCCGACCGGGTTCTGCCCTGGGCGGTCGAGTGGGCGTACTTCGGCGGCGGTCTGTCCCTGGCGCTGATGGGACGCGGGGGCAGCGTGCCGGAACTGGCAGCGCGCAGTGCTGCGGTGGCGGATCAGATCGATGGGCTGCTGCGCTTCCCCGCGGGGCACGGTGAGATCCTCGCGTTGACCCTGAGCGGACGGTTCGATGCGGCGCAGCGGCGTGCCGACGAGTATCTGTCTTTGGCGTCGAGTGGCCGATACGTCGCGTGGGGGCTGGCGAACATCCTGGTGGGAACCGTGGAGCTCGCCCGCGGTCGGTTCAACGACGCCGCACAGCGCCTCGAGCAGGCGATCGCCGCCCTCAACGTCGGCGATACGGCCGACGCCATCTCCTGGAGTTTTCCCGCCTACATCGCTCTCGGCCAGGCGTATGCGGAGCTCGGACGCATTCACGAGGCCGAGGACATCACCGCTCAGGCGCGAGCCCGGAACGGCCGGCACGTTGCGGTGTTCGGCCCCCAACTCGCGATGTCGGAGGCATGGGTCGCCGCTGCGCGAGGCGAAACCTCGCGGGCCGTCGACCTGTCGCGGTCGGCGGCGGAATCCGCTCGCACGGCCGGGCAATTCGGCATCGAGGTGGTGGCTCTCCACCTTGCCACCCGGTTCGGCGACACGACTACCGCCACTCGTCTCGCCGAGTTGGCCGAGCTCTGCGATGGTGACCTCGTCAAGATTGCGGCCAAGCACGCCGTGGCAGTCGGAGCGGTCGACGGGTGCGGTGTGGCGTCGGCTGCAGCCGAGTTCGAGAGAATCGGCGCCTTGCCCGACGCCGCCGACGGGTACGCGCGCGCAGCGATCGCCTTTACTCATGCGGGCGACAAGCGTCGATCGATCGAGTGCGCTGCCGCGGCCGAAGCCCTGTCGGCGCGATGCGACCATATGTCGTCTCCCGCTCTCGTGGAGGCCGCGCATCCTCTCCCCCTCACGAGCCGTGAGCGGGAGGTGGGGTCGATGGTTGCTGCCGGATTGTCGAACCGGCAGATCGCCGATCGGTTGTTCGTGTCGGTGCGGACGGTGGAGGGTCACATCTACCGTGCGTGCATGAAGCTGGATGTCGCAGATCGCAACGGGCTTGCGGAGTCGATGGGGACGACGGTTCGGTGATGTCGTGCCCGGACTCGGGGCACGACGACATGCCGGCTCGGCAACAGGAATCGTCCTGTTGCGGAGTCGGCATCGGGTGTGCGGTTCGAGTTCCGGCCGGCCGCCCAGCACGCGCTCAAGGAGCCGACGTAGGCGGAAGCACCCCGGACAGCCGGGCCGTTCCCCACGGCTCGATGTCGTAGACGGGGATGCACTCCAGTCCGCGGGCGTGCACGCGCTGCACGACGTCCGCGTCCGAACCGGAACAGGTGCCGTGGGCTACGGCTTCGGTGACGATCGCGCACAGCACGTCGCTGCCGAAATCGCGTACCGGTTTCAGTCCCTGCTCCACCGTCCAATGCCTGACGGCGGCCCAGTGTGTCACCTCGGTGACGGTGGACGGGTTGCCGATGAACAACACTCTCCGCGTCACCTTCCGTCCACCGGCGACCGCGGTTGGCTGCACCTGAATCTCCGCCTCGGTGCACCACTCGGATGCCAACTCCGCCAGTCCGGTGCTTGCAATCGTCGACATCGCGCCCTTTTCCTGTTCCTAGGTCCAACCTGATGTACACCATCCTGTCGCGAACTGCGCCCGGGACCTGTCCCCCGATCGGGCCTGAAATGGGATGAATCGGATGTCCCCCGATCGGCCCCGGCGACGCAGCGATGCGGCACTGATCGAGACGCCGTATCATTCACAAATCTGATCGACCACGCTCGACGGAACCAATTGAGCGACAGCGACATAACGGACAAACCGGGCATTTCCGATCGAGGGATGCCGCGGTCGGCCGAATGCCCACCACAAAGAACACACGACAACATAACACTTTGCTTTCCGATTACTTACTTTTAAAAACTATGAAAACCCGAGAGGTGCAACTCCTTGGTCTCGCACACGCAGAACCCCCCACGTCGAACATGACGGCACCCGGACACTCGAGGCACTCGGCCCCCCCTACAAGTGGATTGCGTTGTCGAACACCACGCTCGGCATGCTGGTCGCGGCGATCAACTCGTCCATCGTGCTGATCGCACTCCCCGACATCTTCAAGGGCATCCACCTCAACCCGCTCGAGCCCGGCAACACCAGCTACCAACTGTGGATGATGATGGGCTTCCTCGTCGTCACCGCGGTCCTGGTGGTGAGCTTCGGACGGCTCGGCGACATGTACGGCCGAGCCCGGATGTACAACATGGGCTTCGCGGTGTTCACGATCGCGTCGATCCTCCTGGCGGTGACGTGGTTCGACGGCTCCGAGGCGGCACTGTGGCTGATCGGGTGGCGCGTCGCGCAGGGCGTGGGCGGGGCCTTCCTGACGGCGAACTCGTCGGCGATCCTCACCGACGCCTTTCCCGCCGATTAGCGCGGGCTCGCGCTCGGCATCAACGGCGTCGCCGCGATCGCCGGGTCGTTCCTCGGCCTGCTCATCGGCGGCATCCTCGCGCCAATCCACTGGAATCTGATCTTCCTCGTGTCGGTTCCGTTCGGCGTGGTCGGCACCATCTGGGCGTACCTGAAACTCCACGACACCGGTGTCCGCCAGCACGCCGACATCGACTGGTGGGGCAACTTGACGTCCTCTCGGCCGTGAACGACCGAGATTCCCCTCGAGACTCGCGTCGCGAGGTTCCTGTTTCACCGACAGTTGCCTCCCCACACTTTATGTGCGGGGAGGTCTGACACCGTCTCCGCAGGCTGCCACCGTCAGTCCGACGGCCAAAATGTTTCTTGCCGCGTTCACATCCCGGTCGTGGACGGCGCCGCATCGGCACGTCCACTCCCGCACGCTCAGCGGCATCTCCGAGGCGATTCCCCCACACACCGAGCAGGTCTTCGACGACGGATAGAACCGGTCGATCGCCACCACCTGCCGCCCGTACCAGTCGGCCTTGTACTCGAGCATCGACCGGAACTCGGACCAACTCGCATCCGAGATCGCCCGAGACAACGACCGATTCTTGACCATGTTCCGCACACTCAGATCCTCGATGGCGATCACTTGATTTTCGCGCACCAGTCGAGTGGAGAGTGTGTGCAGATGATCGCGGCGCCGATCGGCGATCCGGCCATGAATCTTCGCGACCTTCAGTCGGGCCTTGGCCCGGTTACGGGATCCCTTCTCCTTCCTGGCCAGCACCCGCTGCGCCCTCGCCAGCCGCTCACGGTCCCCGCGTTCGTGGCGCGGGTTGGTGATCTTCTCCCCCGTCGAGAGTGTGTAGAGGCTCGTGATCCCGGCGTCGAGCCCGACCACCCGATCGGTCGACGGGTGCTCGGTGATCGTGTCCTCGACGAGGATCGAGATGTGGTACTGACCGCGAGCATTGCGCGACACCGTCACCTGCGACGGTGTCGCCCCCTCCGGTAGCGGCCTCGACCACCGAATGTCCAGGGGTTCGGACTGCTTGGCCAACCGGATCTGCCCGCCGCGGTAGGTGAAGCAGTTCGCGTAGTAGGTCGCCGAATCCTTCGACTGGCCCTTCCTCTTGAATTGCGGGTAGCGGGCTTGCTTGCGCCAGAACCTGTCGAACGCGCCCTGCAACTGCCGCAGCGATTCCTGCAACGGCCCCTTCGACGGCTCCGACAACCACGCGGTCTCGGTATCCCGCTTCCATCCGGTGAGCATCTTCGAGGTGTCGCTGTAGGTGACCCGCCGCCGCTCCTGCGACCAGGCACGCGAGCGCGCCGCCAACGCCCGATTGTAGACATACCGGGTGCACCCGAACGTCCGAGCAAGCTGATCCGCCTGCACCGCAGTCGGATAGACACGGTATTTGAACGCCCGCTTCACCACCCGCCCCGTCATAACTCAGACACTAGCCACACAGTCCGACAAACCAGATCGGCTGTCCCGACCCGAAGGACCGGGTTTGCGCCGAAAGACTCACGGATCAAGTCGTTCACCTGGGGCAACATCGCCAACCTGGTCGCGTCGCTGGGCCGCGGCGGTCTGCAGTTCATCCTCATCATGTGGCTCCAGGGCATCTGGCTGCCGCAACACGGCTACGACTACAGCCGCACCCCGCTGTGGGCGGGCATCTACATGCTCCCGATGACCGTCGGATTCCTGCTGTGCGCACGGTGTCCGGGGTGATCTCCGACAGGTTCGGCACCAAATGGTTCACCAGCACCGGAATGTTCATCACCGCCGGCACGTTTCGGTTTGTTGATCGCACTCCCGGTGAACTTCCACTACTGGGCATTCGCCATGACGCTGTTGATCAACGGCATCGGCATGGGCATGTTCTCCGCACCCAACCGCGCCGATGTCATGAACAGCCTGCCCGCCAACGCGCGCGGCGTCGGCGCAGGCATGATGACGACGTTCCAGAACGCGGCGATGGTGCTGTCGATCGGATTCTTCTTCAGCCTCATGATCGCCGGCCTGAGCACCCACCTGCCGGCGGCAATGAGCGACGGACTGATGGCGAACGGGCCTCACCGGCGATTCCGGCGAGTTCCGCGCCGACCGATTCGTGCGGCTCGTCGGCGGAGGGTTTCTTCTGCGGTCCCGTGAGCAGTGAGGCGATCCCGCCGATCACGCACGCGACGATCGCGAAGGCGAATGCCATGGCGAGGCCGTCGGCGAACGGACCCGAGATCAGCTGGGGGAAGAAGTCGAGGCCGGTCAGGTGCGCCTGCTGCTGCTCGGTGAGCGAGGACAGTTGCGGTCCGAGCAGTTCCTTGATCGGGTTGACGCCGAGGAACGCGGCGAACAGCACGGCGACGGTGGGCAGGCTGGCGATCTGGGTTGCCTGGGCCGCGGGAACCGGGCATCGGCCCGAGCGAACTCGTCCACGACCGGACGAACTGACCAGACCCTGGACGTGGATTCATCGAACCTCACACGGCCGCCGAATCGGGTGCCGAACAACACCATCCGATTGCCAACAGGTTGTGGAAGGTCCCGTTGAAGACCTTCCACAACCTTGGGCTCAGCGCCTACTGAGCGAGCATGCCTGCGTCGACCAGATGCTCCGATCCGGTGATGTAGGAGGATTCGTCCGACGCGAGGAACAGAACGAGGTTGGACACCTCCTGCGGATCTGCGATGCGACCGAGGGGAATCTGAGCCAAGGCGTCGCCGCCCTCTTCGTTGGTGGCCTCCACCATCATCGGAGTCTGGATGAACCCCGGGTGCACGGAATTGACGCGAATGTTCTTGGGTCCGTATTCGACGGCTGTCGCTTTCGTCATGCCGCGGACTGCGAACTTGCTTGCGACGTACGCCAAACTGGGGAACCCGTAGTTCGCGGCCATGCCGGCGATCGACGAGATGTTGACGATGGAGCCGATACCGGCTCGTTCCATGGAGGGCAGAACGGCTTTCATCCCGAAGAACACACCGTCCTGGTTGATACTGCAAACCTTCCGGTAGTCGTCCTCGGTAAGCTCTGCCGTCGTGGCCAGCGGGCCGAGAACCCCTGCATTGTTCACCAGCACGTTGATCTCGCCGAACGCCTTCACACTCTGTTCGACGGCATTTGTCCATGAATCGAGTTGCGTGACGTCGTGATGCACGAATAGTGCATTCGAACCCAATTCCTTGGCGAGCAACTCCCCTGCGTGGTCCGTCACATCCGCCAGTACGACCTTCGCCCCGTGCTCGACGAATGCCTTCGCGTGCGACTCGCCCATGCCCCGAGATGCGCCGGTGATGAGGGCCACTTTGCCCTCCAACCGCTTTGTCATTTCTGTCCCTTCGTTCGATCCGAGTACTACGACGTCACCGACACAGGAAGTGAGATCTTGGGAGCCACTTCCTTCTGGATCATGGCCAGCGAATTGAACCAGGGCGCGGGATCGTCGTAGTAGTCGTGCGATTCGACCTGCAGGGTGCCCCAACCGCCGCTGGCCTCGAACAAAGTATTGATCTTGTCCACCACGGTGTCCGGTGAGCCCACACAGAACACGTTGTCGACAACCCACTCGAGGTCGACGTCGGCCCTGTCCGCGCCGGCGTCCTTGATGAATCCATCCATCATCCCGAACCGCCACCAGATGGGAATGAGGTAGCGCTCGAAGCAGTATCCGATAGGCCCCTCCATCACGAGCCGCTTCGCCTCTTTGTCCGTGTCGGCGACGAACACCGTCTGGGACACGTGATAGCGCGCGCGATCCGCGACGTGCCCATTGGCCTCCGCAGCCGTAGAGTAGGTCTCCCAGTGCGTCTTCAGAGCGTCCAGACCGGAGAAGATCGACATCGGTCGGAATCCGCGCTCGCCCGCAAACTTCATCGACGGCGACTTGGCACTGAATCCGGTCACCGCGATCTCCGGTGCACCACCCCACGGGCTGAGGTCCGCGAGCATGTGCTGGTCGTCGCCCTCTTCGCCGTGCAACTCTTCGGGGTAGCCCGCATTCCAAAAACGTCCCTCGTAGAAGAACGGTTCACGCTTCCAGATCTTCTCCATGATCTCGAGCGATTCGCGGACCATCTCGTTGGTGAATTGCGTGTCTTCACCGTTCTTGATGCCGTGGATGTACGTGGACTGCGGGTACGCACCCGCACCGACGCCGAGGAAATACCGACCCTCGAGGATCTGCGAGAGCCAGCCGACCATGATCGCGAGCTTCGCCGGATTGTGATGGGGAAGGATGTGAGCCATCGGCGCGAACTTGATCCGCTCGGTCTGGCGTGCGGCTGCTGCGATAATCAGCTCCGGGTTGGGGATGTTCTCCCAACGCTGTGAAGCGTGTTCGGAGAACATGATCGAGTCGAAGCCGATCTTATCGGCCTCGACGGCCTGCTGTACGCACCAGTCGAATGTCTGGCGCGCGGTCCGCTCAGGGCGCATGTACGGGTGGACGATGAGTCCGGTTTCCATTGCCATCGTGAACTGCCTTTCAACTACTTGTGGTCGATTACCCAGTGGCGGTACGAAACCCCTTGTCAGGCATAGAAGATGTCGTATGCGTGCTGGGTATCCATGTACTCCTTGACGGACAGGATCTTGCCGTCGCGAAACTCGAACAGGAAGTGGTACGCGTTCTGATAGACCTTGCCGTTCTTCAACTTCGCGTACGACGTCGCTTCGACGGCCACCTTGTCGCCTTGCGCGATCGCCGAAGTGGGGGTGATTTCGAGAGCGCCGTTCTCGTACACGGAGGTGACCCCGCCGAGCAACGCGCCGAGACCTTCCTTGTCATAGCTGCCCGACATCCCGTCGATCCGTCCCGAGACCCAGTAGGTCGCCTCGGGATGGAGAGTGTCGAGAATCTGTTCCACGTCGCCCGTGGAGAAGACCTTTGCGAAGTTGTCGGCCAAGTCGATGTTCTGTTCCGGCGTAGTCATTGGATGCTCCGTTTCTTTCCTCTATGACCTGGATCACTGTCCGCCGGCGGCGCTCGAGGCGAAACCGTAGTAATACTCGATTCCCCACCCCTCCCGAATCTGCCGGCATCCGACCAGTTCAGAGCCAATATGCACGCCGAGGTACGCCGCTGCAATTGGTCAATACGCGTGTTGTCAGATCTTGACCACGCGGTCAGGGAGCGACATGATCGAACAGTGACACCGGTCACAGATGCCCGCGTACAACAGAGAGGACACCGTGAACGCTGACGAGTGGCGCGAGATAGTCGAGCTTCGACAATCCGGTGAATCGATCTCGGGCATCGCGACGCGATTGAAGATCTCGCGCAACACGGTGCGCCGCGCCCTCGAATTCGAGGCACCACCCCAGGACCACCGGCCACGGTCAGGATCGTCGGCCGATGCCCTCCGACCCCGGATCGCCGCAGCGCTCGACGCAGACCCCGACGTCACGGTGGCCCAGCTGCATCGGGAACTGGAATGGAGCGGATCGCGGAATACTCTGGCGAGCGCGGTCCGCCGCATCAAGGAGGAGCGTTCGCCGCGAACGTCCGGCACGCGCACGTCGAGCACCCGCATCTCCAGTGCAACCGATATTCCACTCTTCTCGACGAGTTTCGTCGGCCGCAGCGAAGAACTCCACAGAATCCGGGTGCTGCTCGGCGACAGCCGCCTCGTCACCGTCACCGGCCCCGGTGGCATCGGCAAGACCCGACTCGCAGCAGAGGCCGCAACCGCGTACCGGCGGGCATTTGCCGATGGAATCCGCTTCGTGGAGCTGGCGTCACTGCGAAGCGAAACCCTGCTCCCCCAGACCATTCTGGACGTCCTGGGGTTCGACGAGCGGGACGCACCGGAACGAAGTGCAACCGAATCGCTCCTCGAATCGCTCCGCGACAAGCACCTGTTGCTGGTGCTGGACAATTGCGAGCATCTCGTCAGCGCATGCGCCGAATTGGTCGCGCTGATTCTACGAAACACCGAACACGTGAAGATCCTGGTCACGAGTCGTGAAGTGCTGTCGATTCCGGACGAGCACGTGCACGTCCTCGAGCCGCTGTCCACGACGGACCACCGCGACCCGGACATGCCCGGTGCCGCCATCGAGTTGTTCGAGAACCGCGCATCGGCGGCACTGTCCGGATTCTCGATCACGGATTCGAGCCGGGACGCTGTGCGCCGGGTGTGCACGCAGCTCGATGGCATGCCGCTAGCCATCGAACTGGCGTGTGCGCGTTTGACCGCGCTGTCCGTAGACGATCTCGCAGAACGTCTCGACGACCGGCTGGCGTTGTTGACGACGGGTAATCGTGGCGGGCCGAGCAGGCATCGAAGCCTGCATGCGACGGTCGAGTGGAGCTACGACCTCTGCACTACTCAGGAGCAGGTGCTGTGGGCGAGATTGTCCATCTTCTCCGAAGGCTTCGATCTCGCCATGGCCGAGAGCATCTGCGCTGGAGCCCCTGTCGACGCCGCGAGCATTCTGGATACCATCACCGGTCTGATCGGGAAGTCGGTCTTACAACGCACCACCGGCGAAGGACATGTCCGGTTCAAGATGCTCGAAACGATCCGGCACTTCGGTGCGAGCAAACTGTCCGACAACGAGAAGGCCGAGCTACGGGTGGCACACCTCCGTTGGTGCGCCGAGCTGGTACGTACCGCCCGCCGGTCATGGACCGGGGCCGAGCAGGAGAGTGCGAGCAACCGGCTGCGGGAGAACCGCGCCAACCTGCGGTCCGCACTGCAGACGGCGCTGACGGGCCAGAACCACGAGACGCTGCACCTTGCCTCTGGCCTCGTCGCGACGTGGTTTCTGTGGTCGTCGGCCTTTTCGGTACGAGAACACCGCATGTGGGTGACAGAGTTCCTCGCGCTCTCCGACCTGGCCGAAGACGTCGTACCCCAGCTCTACGCCACCCTGGGCGTGCTGCAGACGATGCAGGGTGACCGGGTCGAGGCAGTTCGGACACTCGACACTGCCGCGCATGGCGCAAGCGAACTCGGCGACGATGCGACCCTCGCGTTCGCTCTGCAGACGCAAGGCCTCAACACCTACCTCGGCGGTGATTTCGAGGCCGGCGAACACAACCTGTCGGAGGCGTTGGCACTGTACGAGCGCCTGCCCGGCATCACCGATCTCATGTGGACCGCCCACATCGAGATGGGAATGCTGTGCAGCTCGAACGGAGAGAGCGACCGCGCTGCCGAACATTTCGAGTTCGTTCACACCCAGGCATCGGCAACGGGAGAGAAATGGATGTTGTCGTATGCCGTGTACGGACTGGGCTTGGTAGCGCTGATTCGCGGCCGTCACGACGAGGCGATCACCCTTGCGATCGACGCCCTCGCACTCAAACGCGCCTTCGACGACACGGTCGGAGCCACACTGGTCACAGACCTTCTCGCGTGGGCAGAGGCCGCGACCGGTTCCGGCGAACGTGCAGCCGTACTTCTCGGCGGAGCATCGTCCATGTGGGATTCGTTCGGCATGCAACTATACGGATCCCAGCACTGGGTCCAACGACGTGAAGTGTACGAATCGCGCGCGCGGACTTCGCTCGGCGACACGGTCTACTCCGCATCCCATCGTCGCGGCTCCACGTTGTCGATGGCCGAACTCATCGCTTACGCCCTGGACGAGGAGTTCTCCGACAGCCCCGTGCCGTCGTCGTACCCGGCAGTCGGGCTCTCCCCTCGCGAGTTGGACATTGCACAGTGCGTTGCGGACGGGCTCACCAACAAGGAGATCGCGGATCGGCTGGTCCTGTCGGTCAGAACCGTCGAGGGGCACGTCGCACACGTGCTCCGAAAGCTGGGTGTCCCCCGCCGCCACCAGGTGGCTGCCGCGCTCGCAAATCCTTCATCCCGCAGGGTGTGAGCGTCGAAGGCCGTTATCAATGTCTACGTTGATGTTGACACCGCGAGCGCAATTTGCGACGCTCGTCACAGTGCAGACGTCAGTCGTCCATATCGAAGCGAGGTTCCCCACAATGGATGGTCCAACAACCCGCGTGCAACGAGCGCTCTCGGACATGAGCGCCGGACGTCCAGTCGTGCTGACCGGCAACTCCCCCACCAGCGACGCCCACATCCTGATCCCGGCCGAGAAGGCAACCGTGGAATCGATCGCATTTCTTGTTCGCCACGGTTCGGGGCTGGTCTGCGCCGCCATGGTCGGCGCGGACTGCGACCGCCTCGGGCTCCCGAACATGGTCGGCGCGGACAGAGATCATGCCGGAACGGAATTCACGGTCAGCATCGATGCAATCGGACCCGGCACCGGTATTTCGGCGTCCGACCGGGCGGACACACTGCGCCTACTCGCCGACTCGGCGAGCACCCCCGACGCGTTCACCCGGCCCGGGCACGTGCTTCCGGCACGGTCCGTACCCGGCGGAGTGCTCGAGTTCCGCGGACCAGCGGAAGCTGCCGTGGATCTCATGTCCGTCGCAGGTTTGCATCGGACCTGCGCCTACAGCGCCCTCGTCTCCGAGCTCGATCCGACAGCTATCGCCGACTCCGCCGAAGCCGAAACATTCGCTCGTGCACACGAACTCGGACACCTGTCCATCGATGACGTCGCGACGTATCGGCGAATGACCGAACCGCACATGCTGACGCAGTTCACCTTCGAGCGTGACAGCGTCCACGGCCCGGTTCGCTGCGTCGGCTACCGCAGTGACGTCACGGGCTCGGAATATCTCACCTACTCCATCGGACCGGCCGTCGCCGGCACAACCCCGCTCGTCTGCTTCCAGCAAGAGAGCGATCCCGCACCGCATCTGTGTCAGGACGACCCGATCGGCGTGGCACTGGCGCAGGTCGCCGAACACGGCTACGGAGCCGTGGTGGTGGCGAGATACGCCCCGAACAACTACATCTCGGCCGACACGCACGGCGACCTCGCCGAGGTGGTGCGCGAGTGCGGCTACCACTCCCCCTCGCTGAGCAATTTTCCACCCGAGTCGCGGACGATGATGTGGCACATCGGATTGAGCATCAGCGCCGGAGGCTCTGCGCTCGCTCGCGGTAACGCTCCGGCACCGTTCGGATTCGAGAATCCTTCCATCGTCGGCACGGTCGTTCACGGCGACCAACGCGGACGAGAGCTTGGCTTCCGAACTGCGAATCTGGAGCTGGAAGATTCGAATTCGGTCGCCGACGGTGTGTGGGCAGGCCGGTGCACACTCCCCGACGGCTCGACCGCGATCGCTGCGATATCGATAGGCCGGCGCCCGACGTTCTACGGCAGGTCCGGAGTTCGACTGCTCGAGGCACACTTGCTTGACTTCGATGGTGATCTTTACGACGCAACTCTCGAGGTGAGCCTCCACCAGTGGATGCGCGGACAGGTGACCTTTGCGTCGAAGGAGGAACTGGTCGCCGCCCTCGCCGGCGACGTGGTGCGGACACGATCGCTGATCGCCGGCTGAACAATACGGATCGGCCCCGATACGAAAGTTCGTATCGGGGCCGATCCTGTGCAAAGAGAAAAGTCAGCCGACACCGTGGTGCTCAGGAGCAGCTGCCGCGATATCGAGAACTTCGCGGATGCTGCGGGCACCTGCTCCGAGGTCGAGGGCGTTCTTCAGGTGTAACAGGAACCCGGGCTTGTATCGGTGGGTGGGAGTGGAATCGGCAGCGAGAGAGATCAATTCCTTGGTCACGGCCCGTAATGCCCGACTCTTCCACGGCACTGCGCAGTAGTCGAAGAACGCGACGAACGTTTCTGGTGACATCCGCAGCAGTGCATCGAAGAATCCCGGAAGCTCGTCCTCCATCCGCTGCCAGTACGGATCGGTACCGATGTGGCGGTCCCACAAGTCCTGCTGCGAAGCATCGAGCGGTTCGGCCTCGCCACCACCTCGGCGCAGAACGGCACTCGACAACTGCCTGGACGCCTCGAACAGCGTGTGCACACCGAGACCCGAGACCACCGTCAACGCCTCCTGGATCTGCGTGGCGTCGAGACCCAGATCGAGCGCCTCCTCGATATAGCGACCGGTACCCGCCACATCCATCGTCGTGGCCACCGAACACACCGCGATGTGGGTGAGCACACGCGTCTGCTCATCGAGGGCTGGGCCCTCGTCCACGTCTTTCAAAATCCCTTCGGCCAACACACGAAGATCTCCGATGTCGAACTCGACTGTCATGGAGGTCATCCGGCTGCACTCAGCGAGCTGGCCAGCGTCGCCAGTTGCGCTTTGAGTCCGCGCTTGTTGATCTTCGTCGCCGACATCGGCCACTCGCCGGGCTCGACGAAGAACACTGCGCGCGGGACCTTGTACCGGCCGATCTTGCCGTCACAGAATTCGATCAGTTCCGCTTCTGTCAGCTGATGTCCTTCTCGGACCTCGACGAATGCCACCGGCACTTCGTCGAGCCGGTCGTCCGGGCGGCCGATGACGGCGGCCGTCAACACAGCAGGATGCTCACAAAGGAAGGACTCGACTTCGATGGCCGCGACGTTCTCACCACCGACCTTGAGCATGTCCTTGAGCCGTCCGTGGAACACCAGGCACCCCGACTCGGTACGGCTGTAGAGGTCGCCGGTCCGCAACCAGCCGTCGGAATCGATCGTCTCGGCGGTCTTTGCGGGATCCTTGTAGTACCCCTCGGTCACGCAGTAACCGCGAATCAAGATCTCACCGGGAACCCCGGCCGGCTGCTCGGCACCACTGAACGGATCGACGATTCGAATCTCGATGCCGGGTACGGCCTTTCCTTGCGCACCGCTTCGATCCTCGAACGACTCGTCCGGCTCGCTGAGGGCATAGATGCCGGTCGTTTCCGTCATTCCGCATGCGGCCATGAGCTCGGCGGCCGGGAACAGATTCTGAACCTCTTCGATGAGGACGCGGGGACCGATCAGGAACAGATACCGAATCGAGTCGAACTCCGCTGCGTCGAAGTTCGGGTGCGCCATCATCATCTGCATCGGCGCGGGGAACCAGGGCCAGACGCAGGTGGGCCGTTCGGCCCTGATCAGCTCGATGGCGCGGCCAGGTTCGAAGAACGTGTCGGTCAGGAACGTTCCCCCGGCACCGATTGCGCCGATGAGCGGGGCCAGCGCAGCGATGTGGAACAGCGGTCCGCCGGCCCAGCTGATGTGGCGCTCTCCTGCCGAGAGGCGGCCGGTCGCGCGCTCCACCGGGCCACGCGTCATCGATTCGTGGGTGAGCAGGCATCCACGGGGGTTGGCGGTGGTCCCCGACGTGTACAGGATCGCGGCGATGTCCCTCGTCCGCACCCGGCGGCGATGACGATGCACGAGAGTCGCGTCGACGGTCTCTGCTGCCGCATCCAGGGCCGCCCTGGACGTGAAACCGGGCCGTTCGGTTCCTTTCAGCAATACGGCTCGACGCAGCCGCGGTGCTTCGGGAAGATCGAGATCACCTGAGCCCGCCGCGGCCAAGGAGGGCAGCGCTTCGTGCAGCACCTGCACGAAGTCCACGTAGTCGTCGGGACCGGACACCGTCAGCAACGCGGTGATGTCCGCGTTCTCGATGATGTAGCCGAGCTCCTTCGCTTTGTGCCGCGCGTTGAGCGGTACGACTACCGCCCCGATCAAGGCCGATCCGAAGAGCCCCTCGACGAACTCGATACCGTTCGGCGCCAGGAGCGCGACGTGATCACCGGACCCGACGCCCGTGGCCAATAGACCTCGCGCGACCGCGACCGCGCCGTCGAGCACCTGGGCATACGTGAACCGCGCCTCGGGAAATACGATCAAGTCGCGGTCAGGGCACAGGTGCGCACCGCGCACCAGCAGGTCGCCGAGTGGGGTTACGTTGCACCAGTCGCCGATGTCAGTCATCTCGTCCTCAATCATCGATCGTCGGCAGCGGATGCGCCACCGAAGTTGTCTTGATCAGCGGCGCTTGATCCGCGCGCACCAGGGGAACGTGTCGACGTAGACGCTAAGCGACTCACGTCACACTGTCAACGCTGAAGTTGATTTACATGAGTGTTGATTACACCCAACTTCAACGTCAACGTTGCAGTTGACAAGGTGACCCGGATCACCCTACGTTGGGAATACGCCGATGCGAGCATTTCGCCTGGCGGACCGCCACGACATGTGACGGATCGATCGGACAGAACAGCTCTGCATGCACGTTCCACGAACCCACCCTCGCTTTCCAGGGGCTGTCCACCACCACTGTCAGGCTCGTGCCGGACACCGCAGCAGAGTGCATTCACAACGACCAGAAGCTGGAGATTCACAAATGGAATGCGGCGTTTTCCACACCCCGTACATGCGTCCCGGTCGCAAGGACAAGGACACCTTCGAATACTCACTCCTGCTTGCAGCAGCATGTGACAAGTTCGGCTACCGCGATTTCATGGTCGGCGAGCACGGCATGCAGGCATGGGAGAACATTCCGAATCCCGAGTTGCTGATCGTCGCGGCAGCACAGATCACCGAGCGCATGCGCTTCGCGCCCATGGCGCACATCGTGCCCCTGCACAACCCGTCGACGCTCGCCATTCAGATCGGCTACACCTCGCAGTTGCTCGAGGACAGGTACTTCCTCGGGGTCGGAGCCGGATCGTGGGAGAACGAGGCAGTGCTTCGCGGCCAGCCCGGCGACCTGTCCGAAGCTCACCCCCGCCTGATGGAGGGACTGGAGGTGATGGACAAAGTGTGGCGCCAGGAGCCATTCGACTTCGAAGGCAAGTACTACAAGGCCGCCCGCCTCGACGGACAGATCGATCCCGGTAGTGTCGCGTCCCATGGAGAGTTCAAGGTCAAGGACGGCGAGGAGTACCACCTGACCGCGGATCACTCACCCCATGGTGGCGCGGACGGCCTCGAAATCGCTGTCACAGGCCTGAGCAAGAACTCGCCGTCGCATCGCCTCGCAGGCGAACGAGGCTGGACCCCGATCTCGTTCTACGGTGGTTCGGCCTTGCTGAGATCGCAGTGGGACACATATTCGGAGGCGGTCAAGTCCATCGGCGGAACCCCGCAGGGATCTCGATTCAAGATCGCACGAGATGTGTTCGTGGCGAAGACCGACGAAGAGGCCAAGGAGAAGGCAAAGAACGGTGCACTGGGACTCGCCTGGCAGAAGTACCTGATGCCGGTCTACCAGAAGTACCGGATCCTTCAGGGCTTCATCGACGACGCCGACCACAAGGTCGACATCGACGACGTCGATCTCGACTACCTGGCCGACAACGTGTGGCTTTGTGGAAGCCCGGACACCGTCACCGAGAAGATCGAGAAGACCTTCGACCTGGCCGGCTTCAGATACGGACAGCTTGCCGTCAACACTCACGACGCCATGGACGATCCCGAGCCGTGGATCGAATCCCTCCGCCTCTTCGCCACCGAGGTCGTACCGAACGTTCCGGTCGAAGGAACACACGAAACCGTCGCAGTGGGCTGAACCCACCGATAACAGGGCCCCGGGAAGTTGTCGACAAACAACGACTTCCCGGGGCCTTACCCGTCCCCACCTCGACCTCGAACGACGCCGAGGTCGATCGACGTCAACGTTGATCAATGCCCTCGATCCGGAGGTATCATCCGACAATGCCAACTTCGACCGCAGCCAACAGCGGCATGAGCCGACGCCGTCGCAGCGCTCAGAACGACAGCAGCCCCAACTACCAGGCCAAGCGCCAGGAACTGTTGCGGACAGCAGCCGATGTCTTCAAGGAGAAGGGCTTCGAAGGAGCGACCCTCAACGATATCGCCGAGCGGTTCGGGACCGACCGAGCGTCGATCTATTACTACTTCGCGAGCAAGAAGGAACTGTTCCAGGCTCTTTTCCACGACGTTCTCGTCGATGTTCTGGATCAGAACATCGCCGTCGCAGAGGAGATCCTCGCCGGCGACGACGACGCACCCGAGAAGCTTCGCCGCCTCGTCGAGCAACAGATGAACTCGTACGAGAAGAACTACCCCTTCGTCTACCTCTACATCCAGGAAGACATGGCGCAGCTACAGCTGGACACCACGTCCTGGGGCAAGGACATGGCACGAAAGACCAAACGCTTCGAAACCATTGTCCTCGACGTGCTGCAGCAGGGAGTCGACGACGGAACTCTACGCAGCGACGTGTCGGTGCAGTTGATGTCCAAGGCACTGTTCGGCATGGTCAACTGGACGCATCGGTGGCTCAAGCCGGGAATGCGCAGCGTGGACGCCAAGCAGACCACCGAAGCCTTCTGCACTCTGTTCTTCGACGGCGCGCGGACGCAGAACTGACAGTGTGCTGGGCCGCGACGCGACGTCGGACCCAGCACACAGCGCCCTGTCACCGCACTTTTACCGTCCGGAGATCAGCCCTCCGTCGACAGGGAACATTTGTCCAGTGATGAAGTGTGAAGCATCGCTGGCGAGGAAGACCATAACTGGCGCCAAGTCCCGGTCGGCTCGACCGAAAGCCCCACCGAGAGGTATGTCTGCAGCGGTTTGGTCGTCGTGCGCTTTCAGCTCTTCGGGAGACAAGGCGGCGCGAAACTCGTCGTACATCTTTGTCCACATGTACGGGAGTACGTAATTTACTCGAATCCCATCCGGCCCCCATTGACGGGCGACGTTCCGGCTCCATGTATGCACCGCACCCTTCGACGCGGCGTACAGAGCATTGTTGATCTCACCCGTCAGTCCCGACTCGGAGCCGAAGTTGATGATGTTCCCGACACCGTTTGATTTCATCAGGCGATGTGCGGCACCGTTGGTATTGATTGTCCCCAACACATTGACGTCGAAAATGAATCTGTAGATTTCAGTGGAGATTCCAGCGGGATCGCAGTGCTTGTGAACACCGGCCACGTTTACGACTACGTCAAGGCCTCCCATCTGGTCAGCAGCGGTCTCGAAGACTTTCTCTACCTGGTCGGGATCACGCACGTCGCACGAATGAAAGGTTGCTTTGCCAGGTCCGCATCGGCTCGCTTCTTGTGCTACCGCAACGCCCAGGTCGTCAGCGAGATCCAGCGAGGCAACGTCAGCGCCCTCCGATGTGTAGGCCCGGACGACCGACTCACCGATACCCATGGATCCGCCCGTGACAATGATTTTCTTTCCGTCCAGCTGCATAGCCAAATACTCCTTTTGATCTCAGGTTTGTCGGCGACCACGGGTGGATTCCACTCTCGGTGCTCGCGACACCATCACGCGGCCATCCGTCGACCGGCGCCGGGTGCAGGTGCCGTGCGCTCGAACCGTGGCGCGTACGCCGAGCCCAGCACCCCGCACCCAGCGACCAGACGAGAAGCAGTGTCAGCGACCACTCCACTGGGCAGCACGCTTATCGGCGAACGCTGCACGTCCCTCGATACGGTCCGCGCTGTACGCGTACGCCTCGATGGGCTCGTACCGGGTAGCCAGCGCGACGTCGAGCGGCCATCCCGCCCGCGACAGCACGGCATCCTTCGCGGCTTGAACAGCGAGCGGTGACGCCGACGCGATTCGCTCCGCCCACGACGACGCCGTCTCGGTCAGCTTCTCGTACGGCACGATCTCGTTGACCAGTCCGTAGCGCTCCGCCTGTTGTGCGTCGATGCGATCACCGGTGAGGATCAAGGCCATCGCGATGTGATGAGGCAGCTGCCGTATCGCGCGATGCATGATGCCGGCCTCGCCGATGATGCCGACCTTCGTCTCGGGAATGCCGAACTGAGCGGTGTCCGCTGCGACGATGATGTCGGCGCACATCGCCAGTTCGAATCCACCACCGATTGCGTATCCCTGCACCGCCGCGATCAAAGGCTTGCGGAGGGTCAGCATGGGGCCGCCGACGCCGGTGAGGCCGCCGCCGAGCGCCATCCTGCGGCCGTCGCCTTCGGTCCCGCCGCTCACGTTGGCGCCGGCGCAGAACGCCTTCTCCCCCGTAGCACCGAGCACTGCGACCCAGATGTCCGGATTCGAGTTGATCTCGGCCCAGGCTTCGAACAGCGCCGCGTCCATCTCGGGATCGATGGAGTTCAACGCCTTGGGTCGGTCGAGCGTCACACGTGCGATGTGGTTGTCGAACTCGAACAAAACTCCGCTGCTCACGGTAGGTCCTTTCTCATAGTTGTTCTGCGACCGCATGATCGGGTAATGCCACGGGTTCGCGGTAGGCAGCGATCGCCGCCTTCAGTCCCACGTCGGCAACGAACTTGCGCACCTCGGCCACCGACGGCGACAGATGGAGCAGGGCATCCATTTCTGCACCGCCTTGGGCGGCGGTACGCACGCCCATTGCTTCCATCGTCTTGTTGATGGACAGCTTCTTGATCCGCAGGATGTCCGACGGCGTGCGTGCCATACGAGCGGCAAGCGCCTCGGTCTCGGCGATCAGATCTTCCTCGGCCACCGCGTGATTGGCCCAGCCCCACTCGACCGCGGTCGTGCCGTCGATCGAGTTGCCAGGAACGAACGCCAGTTCCTTGGCACGTTTCGGGCCGACCAGGGGCGCCCACAACGGCGCGATGTACCCACCACCGAGTGGGATCGCCGGCTCACCGATCTTCGCGTTGCGCGCCACCAGGGTCACGTCGGTGAACACACACATCTGTGTGGCTCCTGCGATGCAATATCCGTGCACTGCAGCAATCACCGGTTTCGGGTGATCCCAGATCGCGAGAAAGCGATTGACGTTGCGAGCCAGCCGCTCTCGGTCCGCCACCGGGTCCGGCTCGGCGACGACCTTTCCGACCTGACCGATGTCGTAGCCTGCCGAGAATCCCTTGCCTGCTCCACGGATTCCGATGATCGGTCCGCCGGCCGTCGCCAGGGCGGCCAACGCCGCACTGAACTCGTCCAGCATTTCGTTCGAGAGCGAATTGGCCTTGTCCGGCCGGTCCAGCACGATCCAGCTGATCGGTCCCCGGTGCTCGATACGTAGATTTTCGTAGCGGGTCTCGGCAGGCGTGTCCGCGATCGCCGTCATGACCGCCCGATCGGGATCTGCTTCTTGACATGGAAGTCCACGACACCGGACGCGCGCAACTCGCGACGCGAGAAACGCCAACCGTGCTCGTCGTCCCGCACGAAATCGTCGTGATACTGGCCGAAGAAGTACCCGTCGGCCTTGCCTTCCTTGGTGTAGCGATGCCATGCATAAAGAACCGAGCGGACCTTGGCCGACATCAGATCATCGGAGAAGTCGACGACGACGTTGGACACGTGGTGACTGGTTGCCGTGAAAAACGTACCGATGCCGTCGAGTGTCTTGCGATAGGCGGCGCGACCCTCGGCACCGAAGTCGGGTCCATATGCGACGTAGCAGTCCTCGGTGAACAATTCGACGAGATCGTCGGGACGGTTCATGTCGAGGTTGTAGGCGTACTCGAACAGGACGCGCTCGATCTTGCCGGCCTCCACGAGCTCGGCGAGCTCTCTGGTGGATACCTCATAGGTTGCAGTCATATCGATCTCCTCCGGGTGTGAATTCTTGATGTACGGTTCGATCACTCGCCTCGGCCACGAGACGGGAAATCAACATTGATGTAGATTCCGAGGACAGAGTGCACCCGTCGGCGACGGGCGCACTCCGTCAGACGCGCACCGCGTAGTCGGAGGACGCAGGTTCGGCACCCGGCCACCGAACAGGCAAGTCCGAGGTGAGCGACGTAGCCACTTCGTCCCACGGACCGAGATGCACGGTACGCATGTTGCGAGACGCAAATTTCCAACGTCCATCTTCGCGGACGTACTCGTCTTCGTAACGCACGGCGCCGAACACCGTCGTCCCTCCAGTTGCGATTTCGAGGTGCGCGCCCACCAACCCTGTCGCGTGATCGTCGTTCACGAAATCGATCAGGACGTAGTGCGGGGTGTGAATGGTGGTTCCGAACGCGGCACGCGCTCGGCGGATCATGTCCGCGATCCCACTGCCGGTAATCGCGCCGGGAAATCCCCCAGCCGAGAACGTGCCGTTCTCCGCGAAGGCATCGGCAATGGCGTCGAAATCGTCGAAATCCGAAGCAAGGAAGTAGCGGACCGCAAGGTCTTCCAACTCCGCCCTGTCCTCCAGCCGACGCACCCTGCTCTCGATGTCGGACATGTGCACTCCTTTGCGCAGTGAAGGAATTCCGGTGACTCGACCAAGGGCCGAACCCGAAGTCCTCGATCAACGTCAGTGTAGATCGGTGCTCTCGATCATTGTGCCCTGCGCCACAGATGTCAACCTTCAGTCCTGCGGCCGCAATCGGAGAATCTACACAAACGTAGATTCATTCAACGAGATAGTTGACAGATTTCCGGCTCGAGGGGGAAGCTGCAATCAGTCTCCGGATGAGGTGTCGGGTGGCCTCGACGCCCGACCCGGCTTCACAGACGAAAGGAATTACCATGGGCTCCACAATGGAGGGCAAGGTCGAGACACACGAATCCGACTCGCGCACCGCTGTCCCCGACGGCGTGATCGTCGACGACTTTCACACGATAGACCCCATGCGCTTCAGAAACGTTCTCGGCCACTTCCCCACCGGAGTCGTAGCTGTGACCACCATGGACGCCGAGAACAACCCGGCAGGCATGGCCGTCGGGTCCTTCACCTCGGTGTCGCTCGATCCGCCACTGGTCGCGTTCCTGCCCGACAAGTCGTCGTCCACTTTTCCCAAGATCCGCACGGCCGGACGCTTCTGCGCCAACGTGCTCGGCTCCGAGCAACAACAGATCTGCCGCAGCCTCGCCCGAAAGGGAACCGACAAGTTCGCGGACATCGAGTGGGCCCCCACCCCCTCCGGTATGCCTCGCATCGAGGGTGCGCTGGCGTGGATCGATTGCGAGATCGATGCCGTGCACGACGCCGGCGATCACCACATCGTCGTCGGTCGCGTGCGACACCTCGAACTCGACACACCCGAGTCGCCGCTGATCTTCTTCCAGGGCGGTTACGGCGGGTTCGCCGCCGACCGGCCAGCGGTATGACGTCCATTCTGATCGCCAATCGCGGTGAAGTAGCGCTTCGAATCATCCGCACCGCCACAGCACGCGGAATCAAGACGATTGCGGTGTACAGCGAGGACGAGCACGATGCCCCGCACGTCGCTGCTGCCGACCACGCACGGCCGCTTCGAGAAACGGGCCCCGCCGCGTATCTGGATGTCACGGCCATTCGCGACGCGGCACTGGCGTCGGGGGCATCGACGGTCCACCCCGGATACGGATTCCTCAGCGAGAGCGCCGAGTTGGCCGAGGCCTGCGCCGAGGCGGGGCTGACCTTCGTCGGACCCGACGCTCACACGCTGAGGACTCTCGGGGACAAGTCCGCCACACGTGAACTCGCGACCGGCTGCGGAGTGCCCGTTCTCGCTGCCACCGCAGGTCCCACATCGAAAACCGACGCACGTCAGTTCGCGCAGTCACTTCCTGCAGGCGCGGTAATCGTGAAGGCCACCGCAGGCGGCGGGGGTCGTGGTATGCGAATAGTAGAGGATCTCACCGAACTCGATCGTGCCATCGACAGATGCCGTTCCGAGGCGGAACGCAGTTTCGGCCTGTCCGATGTCTACGTCGAGGCCTACCTACCGCGCGCACGGCACATCGAAGTCCAGGTCGTGGGCGATGGCGTGAGCACACCGATGCATCTCTTCGACCGCGACTGCACGGCGCAACGCCGCCACCAGAAAGTCGTGGAGATCGCACCCGCGCAGAACCTTCCCGATTCCACTCGCAAGGAACTCCACTCCGCAGCACTGACGTTGGCGTCCTCAGTCGGGCTGAGGGGACTTGCCACATTCGAGTTCCTCGTGGAGTCCGACCATCTCGATCGGTGGTACTTCATCGAGGCCAATCCACGCCTCCAGGTGGAACACGGAATTACCGAGGCGATCACCGGCCTCGACCTGGTCGGTCTGCAACTCGACGTCGCACAGGGACGCACGCTCGAGGATGTGCAACTCTCACCGGCAACGCTCGGCGAACCGAACGGTGTCGCGATCGAGGCGCGGGTCACCGGCAGCCCGAGACCCGATGGCTCCGACGTACTCACCGATGTTCGGTTTCCGTCCGGTTCTTCGATCCGCGTCGACTCTCACGCACACGTAGGAATGCGAGTGGGAACCGGATACGACCCACTGCTGGCAAAGGTCATCGTGCACCGGGACGACGGCCACTTCGACTCAGCCGCAGTAGAACTGATCCATGCACTCTCGGATCTGACCCTGGACGACATGGATACCGACGTCACGACGTCGGCGTGGCTGCTGGGCAGTCACGAGTTCCGGTCCGGCACGGTGACGACACGAACGATCGACGATCATCTGGCAACACTCGCGATACCGGATGCACCGGCGGAGCCGGTGACACAACTCGATCTGCGGGCCCCGTCGCCGGGCACCGTCGTCGCGACGGCCGCGGTGCCGGGACAGGTCGTGCGAAACGGCGACGCGCTGATCACGCTCGAAGCCATGAAGATGGAGACCGACGTCAGCGCGACAGCGGCAGGGCGCGTCGCCGACGTGTGGATTGCGGTCGGCGATACCGTGACAGCCGGCCAGTTGCTCGTGACCCTGAGGCTCGATGTGAGTCAGGTCGCCGCATCGACAGACCCCATCGGCGTGAACGTCACGGCCGAGCGCACGGACCTTGCCGAGATCGAAGCACGGCAGCGCCGAACACTGGACGAGTCGCGTCCGGCGGCGATCGAACGTCGGCACGAGCGCGGCAAACGCACCGCACGCGAAAACGTCGACCATCTCGTCGACGAAGGGAGCTTTCACGAGCACGGATCTCTGGTCGTGGCTGCGCAGCGCCGACGGAGGCCTCTGGACGAACTCGAATCCGAAACGCCGGCAGACGGCCTGGTCACGGGCTTCGGAAGGGTCGCCGGACGGCCGGTGGCAGTGCTCGCGTACGACTACACGGTGCTCGCCGGAACCCAGGGCCTTCAGAGCCACAAGAAGGCCGAGCGAATGTTCGAGCTGGCAGGCCGCAGAGGAACGCCGGTAGTTCTGTTCGCCGAAGGTGGCGGGGGCCGCCCCGGGGACACCGACGACAGGTCTCGGGCGACGAGGATGGATCTCGGGACATTCGTCGCACTCGGACGGCTCAACGGTTCGGTTCCGACCGTGGGGATCGCGTCCGGTCGCTGTTTCGCCGGAAATGCTGCGCTACTGGGATCGTGCGATGTCATCGTCGCGACTCGTGATTCGTCCATCGGCCTCGGCGGGCCCGCAATGATCGAAGGGGGCGGCCTCGGAGTATTCGCCGCGGACGACATCGGGCCGGTGTCCGTCCAGGAGGCCAACGGGGTCATCGACATCGTCGTGGCCGACGAATCGGAGGCAGTCGACGTCGCACGGCGATATCTCGGATACTTCGCCGGCCCGAAGATCGAGTGGACCGCCGCGGACCAGCGAATCTTGCGCCACATCGTCCCCGAACGACGCAATCGGCCGTTCGACATCCGCACGTTGATCGACACCATTGCAGACGAGGGATCCGTTCTCGAACTCCGACGCGAATTCGCCGCCGGCTTGATCACTGCGCTGGTCCGGATCGAGGGACATCCCATCGGGCTCGTTGCCAACGACGGCAGCCGTGCAGGCGGCACGATCGGCAGCGCCGAAGCCGACAAGATGACCAGGTTCCTGCAACTGTGCGAGGCGCACGGCCTCGCTGTTCTCTCGCTCTGTGACACAGCCGGTTTCCTGGTCGGACCCGACGCCGAACGCACCGCCTCGGTACGTCACGTGAGCCGGCTCTTCGTCACAGCGCCTGCTCTCACCGTTCCGTTCTGTACGGTGATCGTCCGCAAGGCATTCGGGCTCGGCGGCCAGGCCATGGCAGGCGGAAGCTTCCGCGTCCCGGACACCATCGTGGCATGGCCGTCGGCCGAACTCGGTGCCATGGGCCCGGAGGGGGCAGTCAGTCTCGGCTATCGTCGTGAGCTGGCTGCGATCGAGGACGCCGAGGAACGGGAGCGCGTCTACCAACAGCACCTCGAGGACTACGTGGCGCAGGGCAAGGCCGTCAATGCGGCGTCCGTGTTCGAGATCGACGACGTCATCGATCCCGCCTCGACTCGGTCACGGATCGTCGATGTCCTCGCCGCTCCGCGTCCCGACCGCCCGACTCAGGTTCGCAGGCGCATCGACGCGTGGTAACGATCATTCTCGAATGAACTTGCCCCGGAACCGATTCGGTTCCGGGGCAATGTCCTCGGTGCGCTATCGCGCAGTGTAGTTCTCCAGATCAGGGCGCCGCGTCATCTGCCAGTACTCGACGTTGAGGAACGGCATCACGAACACCACCCGTCCGTGCGAGTTCCGGTAGTACGTCGACATTCCACGATGCGTCCAGACCGTGCGCGCATGAGTCGAGTCCACCAGCTCGTTGTACTCGTCGTTCGCCTCGGGGCGCGCATCGATCGCCTTGATTCCCTTCTTGAACATCTCGGTCAGTAGCCCACGGATGTAGCGCATCTGGACCTCCATGAAGAACATGAAGCTGCCGCTACCCGGGAACGAGTTGGGACCACCAAGCATGAAGAAGTTGGGGAACCCTGGAACCGACACACCGAGGTAGGCCTTGGGGTCGTCGTCGTTCCAGACCTCGCGGAGCGTTCGGCCGTCCGTTCCGACGACGTCCATGGAACTCACGAATCGTGCTGCTTCGAATCCGGTGGCCCACACGATCACGTCCACGTCGTTCTCAGCGCCCTGATCGTCTACCAGGCCCTCGGGGCGGACGGCGGTGACGGTCCTGTCGACGAGGTCGACGTTGTCTTTGCGCAGAGTCGAGTACCAGCCGTTGTCGAGCAGAATCCGCTTACCGAACGGCGGGTAGTCGGGCATCACCTTGTCGAGCAGATCCGTTCGATCTCCGACCTGCGCGGTGATGTACCGCGTGAAGTACTCTCGATGGGCATCGTTGCGGGCGTTCACCGAGCGTTCGGGATGCTCCCATTCCGGGTCGACGCGCAGCGACTCGATCACCTTGTCGCCGAACTGCCAGAACAAGCGAATCCAGTACCAGCTGTGGTAGATCGGGCAAGTTTGCATGAGGCGGCGCAGTTCCATGGGTATCGGGGCGCGGAACTTCTCGAACGGCGCGACCCATTGCGGCGAGCGCTGGTAGATACTGAGATGGGCGACGCGGTCCGCGATGGCCGGTGCGATCTGCATGGAGCTGGCACCCGTGCCCACGATAGCAACACGCTTGCCATCCAGATCGAGATCGTCGGGCCACGCAGCCGAATGGAAACTCGTTCCGGTGAAGCTGTCCATCCCAGGGACGTTCGGCGTCTTCGGGCGATTCAACACTCCCACCGCACTGATCACCACATCGGCCCTCAGCGTCGACGACGAGCCATCGGGATTGATCACCTCGACTGACCACTGCGCGGCGGCTTCGTCATACCGCGTCGACCGCACCTCGGTTCCATAACGAACACGCTCACCGGCACCGAGGTCCTTCAGCACGGCTCCGAAGTAGGCCTGCAGTTCGTTGCGGAGTTCGAAGTGTGTCGTCCAGTCGTTCTTCGCGAATGAGAACGAGTACAGGTGGCTGGGGGTATCGACACCCGCGCCGGGATACGTATTCTGCCACCAGTTTCCGCCGGCCTCCGGCTGCTTCTCCAGAATGACATAGTCGATGCCCATGTCCTCGAGCTGTTGCGCCGCAGCTATTCCCGCAACGCCTGTACCGATGACGACCACCGAGTATCCTTCCGGTGCATCGACAGGCTCCAGCGCGAGGCTCGGAGCATCGGGCGCGGCACGGCGAGCGAGCTCGAGAGATAGCATGGGTCCGTACTCCTCCCCGACTTCTTCGCCCGTGCAGACACTGATCATCCGCACCGTCAGTTCCGGAGAGGGAGTCTCCACCGCAGGAAGAGCGCCGTTCTGCAAGTCGAGGATGGCCTTGACCGCGGCCTCCCTGATCTCATCCTGAATCGGCTCGTCGAGACCGCCCGAGTCGTGGTCGCCGAGACCTTTGCCTCTCGTCGGCCTGTATGGCGCTGCCAGCCACTTCTCGTCACCCGTCGTCTGGAACACGACCATGAGCAGCGAGGGCACATTTGCCCGTGCAACCGCGGTTCGAATCTCGGATTCGGTGAGCCGATCGGGATTGATTCGATCGTCGGTTGCTGCGCCTGCCTCCTGGACCTGCTGCGCTGCCTTCATCTGAGCACCTCTCGCGTCGAGTGCGGCGTCCGGAGCTGTGAGTCGCTCCTCGCCGAGATCACGAACTTTCAACATGGACGTTGAAAAGCCTTCGACTCATGGTGGCAGCCGTCGCGGAGAGTTGTCAACGCCCACGTTGCAAAAGATGCGCCCATCTACACAAACGTTGACAACGTCAGCCCAGGCGGGCAACATTCGTGTTGATTTCCGTGTGTCAGTCGTCACATACATACGTCGGACCCGGGGCACAGGCCTCTGGCGACACTCACCCGAATGGACATCACCATGCCGAACACAGTCCGCTCCACGCCGCGCACCGAGGTGGTGCTCGACGTCCAGAAGTCGCGAAAGGCACTTATCGCAGGTTCGCTCGGCAATCTCATCGAGTGGTACGAATTCGCGATCTACGCCTACATGGCGCCGATCATCGCGCCCTTGTTCTTCCCGTCGGACAACCCGACTGCGTCGATACTCTCGACGTTCCTGCTCTTCGCCCTCGCCTTCTTCCTGCGCCCTGTCGGGGCAGTGATCTTCGGGCGGATGACGGACAGATTGGGACGTAAGCCCGTACTCGCGCTGATCATTGTGCTGATGACCATTGCCACGACGTGCATCGGCCTTCTGCCTACGCACTCCTCGATCGGAATCCTCGCGCCCCTGCTGCTGACGCTGTGCCGCATCGCCCAGGGATTGTCCGCGGGCGGCGAGATGGGCGGAGCGGTGTCCCTGATGGTCGAGTCCGCTCCCTCCGGCAAACGCGGGCTCTACGGCTCCTGGTCGTTCGTCGGAACCACCTTGGGCTTCGTGCTCGGCGGCGGCGTCGCGACACTTCTGGCAGTCCTTCTCTCCGACGACGCCATGGCTTCCTATGGCTGGCGGGTCGGGTTCCTCATTGCGGCTCCCATGGGCCTCATCGTCCTCTACCTACGGCTCAAGGTCGACGAGACGCCGCACTTCAAGCAGATCCAGGTCGAGGTCGAGGTCGACTCAGGCAAACCTGCCGTCGGGGAACCCATCGAGCGACGACCACTGACGTTTCTCGCGGCAACCATGGGCGTCGTGGTCGTGTACAACGCAGTCGGCAACACCTTCATGGTCGGAATGCCGACTTTCCTGTCGACCAGCTACGACATGACCTTCGAGCGGTCCTACTTCCTTGCACTCGTCACCGGACTCATCGCCGGGCTGTCGATGCCGGTGTTCGGTGCACTGTCCGACCGCGTAGGACGACGCCCGGTGCTGATGTTCGGATCGGTTGCGGTGGTGGTCCTTTCCTATCCCCTCTATTTCATGCTGAATCTCGGCTTCGGCGGCGGACTGGTCGCACTCGTGATCGCCGGTCTGCTCATCGGCGTCGTCGGCGGCCCGATGCCGGCATTCCTGTCCGAACGTTTCCGTACCCGCAACCGTGCTACCGGCGTATCCGTGACCTACGCGTTGTCGGTGGCGATCTTCGGCGGCACGGCGCCGTACATCATCACTTGGCTTGCATCCACCACAGGTGATCCGCTGTCGGCGGCCTACTACACGCTTGGATGTGCAGCAATCAGTGTTGTTGCGCTATCGACGATTCGTGGCGCACAACGCTCGCAACACCGCGAGGAACTCGAGCTCTGACGAAGGTCGCGCCCCCTGGTCCAGTGGACCAGGGGGCACAGAGCTTTTCCGCTACCGTACGGCTGCAAATCCTCCGTCGACCGGAAGCAGCTGACCGGTGATGAAGTGCGACGCGTCGCTCGCCAGGAATACGAGCACCGGAGCCAGATCGCGTTCGGCGTTTCCGAACGTTCCACCGAGCGGAATGTCCTTCCGGAGCTGTTCCTGATAGGCGGCAAGCTCTTCCGGCCCCAGCGAGTTGGTGTATTTGTCGAACATCGGTGTGTTTACATAGGGCAGAACAGCATTGACACGGATTCCGGATGGACCCCATTCACGGGCGACAGTCCTGGTCCACGTATGCACGGCACCCTTGGACGAGCCGTAGGTTGCGTTGGCCAATTCCCCGGTAAATCCGGACATCGACCCGAAGTTGATGATCGCCCCCGTGCCTGCCGACTGCATGATCCTGTACGCGGATTGGTTGGTATGAATCGTTCCCAGCACATTCACACGGTAGATGCTCTCGAACAAGTCATCGGTGATCTCCTCGGCCATCGCGGAGCGCTGCAGACCGGCGATGTTCACCAGGACATCGATTCCACCAAGTTCTCTTGCAGCACTGCGGAACAACGACTCGGTAGCATCACCGTCGGTGATATCGAGACGCGAGAACTCGACCACTCCGGGCCCGGCGTCGCTCGCTTCCTTCGCGACGACTCTACCGCCCTCCTCGTTCAGGTCGTACGAACGCACGGTCGCACCCTCCATGGCGTATGCCTTTACGATGGCAGCACCGATACCTTGGGCGCCACCGGTGACCAGGATGCGTTTTCCTTCGAGTTGCATGCTGACTTCTTTCAGATTGAATTCGGCTCCCGGCGAGCGTGATAACGAATGCTGCCCGAGGCGGATCACGGACCGAGTCGTCCACTTCGTTGATGATAGCCGCACAGCTGTGATTAACTGCAACAACATTTTTCGACATTCCACAAGACGCCGTCGACGGCATAGGGCAAAGGATCGAAGCAATGAAGGCATGGCGATTTACCGCGGTCAACGAAAAACTGCGACACGAAGAAGTCGGCGAACTGGTGCCCGGCCCCGAAGACATCGTCATCGACACCGGAGCGGTCGGCCTGTGCCACTCCGACATCGGGTTCATGAACGGAACTATCACGCACCTACTCGGACACGTCCCCATCACACTCGGCCATGAGATAGTCGGCACCGTCTCTGCTGTCGGATCGAACGTCTCCGAGTTCGTCCTCGGTGACCGTGTCGGGATACCTGCAACCACGGACGGCCCAGGGACCGCGATGGACGGCGGCTACGCCGAGAAGGTCAGGGTTCCGTCCCACCTCCCCGTCGCGTTACCCGATGGGTTGTCGTTTCGCGACGCGGCGTCGGCGACTTGTTCGGGTCGCACCGCGTACAGGGCAGTGCACACAGCTGGGCAGATCGAATCCGGAATGAAGGTCGGTATAGTCGGATTCGGCGGCCTCGGCTACTTCGGTGTCCAGATCGCCAAGGCCGCAGGAGCTTCCGTGTTCGTCGCTGACGTCAATGAGGCACGGTGGCCATTCGCATGCCATCTGGGTGTCGAGTCGTGCTCGAAGGACATCCGTGTCTTCGAATCCGAGGATCTCGACGTGATCATCGACTTCGCGGGAGCGGACGGAACTCTCGACTCCGCAATCGGAGCCATTCGGCATGGCGGCCGCATCGTCGAGGTTGGGTTGGGCGTCGAAGCCACATCCGTTTCGATCCCCAGCATCACTATGAAAGAAGTACATATCGTCGGTGCATCGAACGGCACCAAAGCCGAAGCGAGCGCAATACTCGCGCTGATAGCCACAGGGGCAGTGCAGCCGAAGACCGAGCAGATCTCCTTCGGCGAGATTCCCGAAGGCCTGCACCGCCTCGAGCAGGGCGCACCTGACGGACGCCTCATCGCCGTACTCTAGACCCGACCTCCGCTTGCCGCCGATAGGCGATAGTTGCCCGATGCTACTGCCGCCCCGCCCAACTGACCCCCGAAAGGGGCCCACCGAGTGGGACACCAGCGCATTGTGCCCCTACCTGCGGCGATCCGGCACTGTTGACTTCGTGAGATCCGCGCCAGAGTCTGAATGGGCCTGCACAGCAACCCTCGTGCGGCCCCGACACGTTCGTTGTAGTCAGACTGCCCGGGACGGTTCGGTCAGGAGGGTTTCCCGTTCAATTGTCGATACTTTGATCTTGGAAACCCTCCGTGTGCCCGTCCTGTAGCGACACCCTTCGAGGAATCAACCGTTAGGCTGACACCATGCCGACGGACCGCGGACTCAAGTTCATGAACGCCGCCCACCGCGCCGTGCTGCGCATTACCGGCGGGCGGGTCGGGCGGAGTTTCGGCAAGATGCCGGCGGTGGAGTTGACCACCGTCGGCCGCAAGACCGGGAAGGTGCACAGCGTCATGCTGACCGTGCCGGTGCGGGAGGGCGACACCCTCGTGGTGGTGGCCTCACGCGGCGGCGACGACCGCCACCCAGCGTGGTTCCTGAACCTGCAGGCCAACCCGGCGGTCCAACTCTCGCTCCAGGGCAAGCCCGCGCAGTCCATGCGCGCCCGCGTGGCAAACCCCGAAGAGCGGACCCGTCTGTGGCCGAAAGTGACCGCCGCATACAAGGGATACGCGGGGTACCAAAAGAAAACGGACCGCGAAATTCCGCTGGTTCTGCTCGACCCCACACCCTGACACCGGACACCGTCCGGAACACGGTTCGGTTGCAGTCCGGCGCAGTAAGTCGGTTCTACCCTTAACCTCGACCTCAGCGTTATACATTTGCGCATTCCGGGCAGGCAAGGGTTGGGAGCTACGTGAACACTGACGATGCTGCGCCACGCATGTTCGGCACCCGGCGCCACCCGCGGCGCGGGTGGATCGTGACGGCCCTGACGTTTCTCGTTCTGATGGTGGCACCGGCCCCCACCGCGACCGCCGAGGCGATCGTGCAACCCGTGGCCGCCGACCCGAGCGTCGTCCGCGCGTCCGACGGCATGTTCTACATGTACACAACGGCCGACGACTGGGGCGACGGCCAGGGCATGCACAACATGTCGATCTTCAAGTCCGCCGACCTCATGGACTGGATGTACCTCGGGGACGTCTTTCCGAACCGGCCCGCGTGGCATCCGGAGGGCAAGCTCGCGTGGGCGCCGAACGTCCTCGAGTCCGATGGCCGCTACAGCCTGTACTACTCGCTCTACGACGAGTCGAATCCGTGCATCGGCCTCGCGACCGCCGACAGCCCCACCGGACCGTGGACCGACCTCGGCCGGGCCGTGTTCTGCGCCCACGACGTGGGCGTCGGCGGCACCATCGACCCCTTCGTGTGGGACGACGGCACCACCAAGACCATGTTCGTCGGCAACTTCCAGGGCGTCCACGCCATCCCACTCAGCGCGGACGGGACTGCGGCGGCCGGCGAACCCATGCGGGTCGCGGACGAACGCTTCGAAGGCCCGTACGTCGAGTTCCACGACGGCTACTACTACCTGTTCCTGTCGGCCGGCAACTGCTGCAACGGCGCCGACACCGCCTACCGGGTGCTCGTGGGCCGGTCGGAGTCGCTGACCGGGCCCTACCTCGACCGCAAGGGCCAGGACCTGAACGACGGCGGCGGCGCCCTCATCCTCGCGGGCAGCGACCCGTGGGCCGGACCGGGCCACAACACGGTGGTGTCCGACGACGCCGGCTCGGATTGGATCGTGTACCACGCCATTCCGCGCGACAACCGGGATCTGCCCAGCGGCGCGCGGCGACGCGAGGGGATGATCGACCGGATCGTGTGGGCCAACGGGTGGCCCGAGGTCGGCGACGGATCGCCCGCGTCGACCGGACCGGCGAACCCCGACACCGATCTGCCGGTGCGGGTCACGCTGAGCGGCGACTCCGACCTCACGATGCCGGCGGACGGCGGAACGGTCGACGCCACGATGCTCGTCGAGGCACCCGAGGACCGCCCCTATGCGGGCCAGGTGTGGGTCAGCGCGGTCTCCCCCGACGGCCGAACAAGCGACCCGGTCTACGGGCCGGTCGACGTCGACCTGCAACCTGGCGAGGTGCTCGAGGAGGCCGTCACCTACACCGTTCCCGGTGATGCGGTGGCCGGCACCTATTACGTCTACGCGTTCGCGGGCAGCTTCCCCGACGAGACCGTCGAGTTCGGCACCGTCCACGCCGTCAAGTCGGGCGGCGAGCCGAAGATCAGCCCCGTCCGCTCGGTCTCACTGCACGTCGGCAGCATCGCGCGTCGCTGACGACCCCCCGGTACGGATCGACCGAAACAACCGATTCAGTTCCCTGATGACATATTTGCTACGGAATCAGTGAAACTTTCTGCGAATTGCTATTGAAATAGTGGCGCGCCCACGTCAGGATAGGGAACCACGGTGACGTGCCTCACACGCCACCTTTCGGTCATCCCGCCAACAAAGGTGCTTCATGCAGCAGACAGTGTTCGAGAAGAATCAACCGAACGCCAAGGTCGTCGACCACGCGCTCCGGCGCACCCAGTTGGCACCGTTCTGGATCGAGGACGTCTCCGACACCCCCACCTACCCGGCCGCCTCGGCCGACGCCTCCTACGACCTGGTGGTCGTCGGCGGTGGATACACCGGACTGTGGAGCGCGCTCCTCGCGAAACAGCGCCACCCCGACATGTCCGTCGCCCTCGTGGAAGGCGAGACCATCGGATGGGCGGCCTCCGGCCGTAACGGCGGATTCGTCGAAGCCAGCCTCACCCACGGCAGCGAGAACGGTCACCGACGCTGGCCGGACGAGATCGACACACTCGAATCGCTCGGGCTCGAGAACCTCGACGCCATCGAGAAGACCGTCCACACCCTGGGCCTCGACTGCGATTTCGAGCGCAACGGCGCGATCTCCGTCGCGATCGCCGACTACCAGGCCGACGAGGTGCTCGCCACCCCGTCGAGCATTACCACCACGGTGCTGGACGGCCCCGCGATGCGCGCGCAGGTGAACTCACCCACGTACCTGGCCGGCGTGTGGGACAAGCAATCCACCGCCTTGGTGCATCCGGCCAAACTCGCCACCGAACTCGGCCGGGCCTGCGCGGAGCACGGCGTCGAGATCCACGAGCACACGAAGGTTCTCGACCTCGTCCGCTCCCGATCGTCGTCCCGCGTCGGTGTCCGGACGGCGTCCGCGACCCTGTCCGCCGGTCGAGTGATCCTGGCGACGAATGCCTTTCCGTCGTTGCTGAAGCGGTATCGGCTGCACACGGTTCCGGTGTACGACTACGTGCTCATGACCGAACCGCTGTCCGACGCGCAGCTCGCGGACGTGGGATGGTCCGCCCGACAGGGCATCACCGACATGTCCAACCAGTTCCACTACTACCGCCTCACCCGGGACAACAGAATCCTCTGGGGCGGATACGACGCGATCTACCACTTCGGGCGGGGAATGCACCACGACCTCGAAGACCGACCCGAGTCCCACACGAGGCTCGCGAACCACTTCTTCACGACGTTCCCGAAGCTCGAAGGCCTCGAATTCACCCACAGGTGGGGCGGCGTCATCGACACGTCGACCCGCTTCTGCTCGTTCTTCGGTTCCGCCGCGAAGGGTCGCATCGCCTACGCCGCCGGATTCACCGGCCTCGGCGTCGGCGCCTCCCGCTTCGCGGCGAACGTCATGCTCAACAAGGTCGCCGGCCAGACGACGGCATTGACGGAGTTGAAGATGGTGAAGTCCATGCCCCTCCCCTTCCCGCCCGAGCCGTTGGCCGCGACCGGCATCAACGCCACCCGGTGGTCGCTCGATCGCGCCGACCACACGGAGGGCCGGCGGAACGTCTTCCTCAAGGCTCTCGACGCCGCGGGATTGGGATTCGACTCGTGACCGACCTCCGTACCGACGAGTCCGCCTGGCGATCCGGCACGCACACCGAGGCGCACACCGCCGATCTCACCTACCAGCGCCTCCCCGCCGATCAGGTTGTCAGCGGACCGGCCCCGATGGTCGGCGAACGCCTGATCGGTGACATCGCGGGCGCCACCGTCGGAATATGGGAAATCGAGCCCAGCGTCTCGTCCGACGTCGAGATCGACGAGGTATTCGTGGTGCTCAGCGGCGACGCGACAGTACAGTTCGAGCACGGCACCCCCGATCTCGAACTGCGACCGGGCAGCGTCGTCCGGGTGCAGACCGGTCAGACGACCCGGTGGATCGTGCGTGACACCCTGCGGAAATGTTCGTCGCCGCCACGTAGCCGCGAAAACCACTGCACCCCTTAACGCCGGGCTTCGAAACCTTGGTCATGGGGGCGTCGGCACTCCTGTTCTATCTGGTGCTCTCGTTCCTCAGCGCCAACGCGTTGCAGGATTCGGTGGCGTCGCTCGGCCTCGCGGTCGTCTTCTACTGCGGCATCACCGCCTACGCGTGCGTCTGGTACTTCCGGCGAACACTGTTCTCCTCAACACGAAATCTGTTCATGCGCGGCATCTTGCCGCTGCTCGGCGGCCTGTGCGTAACATGGGCGTTTCTCCAGAGCGCCGTCGACATGCTCAGCCCAGACTGCGGATTCACCGCCTTCGGCCCGTTCGGCGGTGTGTTCGTCCTCGGCGTCGGAATGCTGGTCGTCGGAATCCCGCTGATGCTCCTGTGTTTCGCGACCGGCACCCGGAACTTCTTCCGCGGCCACACCCTCACCGCCGACACGGAGGTGAAGGTGCCCGAGTCCTGATCCACCGCACCGACGTCACCTGGAAGAGGCGACAGTTTCCGAAATGTCCGAGCCGATTGTCTTCGACACGACGAGCAAGGGAAGATTCGACCATGTCTGAGCAGCCCGCGTCTCTCGATCCCGTGTCCAAGCAGATCATCGAGCAACTCCAGGAGGATGGACGGCGGTCGTACGCGGCCATCGGCAAGGTCGTGGGATTGTCGGAAGCGGCTGTACGCCAACGCGTGCAGAAGCTGATCGACACCGGTGTCACGCAGATCGTCGCGGTGACCGACCCCGTGCAAGTGGGATTCGCGCGCCAGGCCATGGTCGGGATCCGCTGCTCGGGAGACGTCACCGAGATCGCCGCCCGGCTCGCCGACGTCGATGCCATCGACTACGTCGTGTTGACGGCCGGCGCCTACGACATCCTGGCCGAGATCGTGTGCGAGAACGACGACCACCTGTTGACCGTGCTCAACAAAGAAATTCGTACCCTTCCCGGTGTGCTCGGCACCGAGACGATGGTGTACCTGAAACTTGTCAAACAGCAATATGATTGGGGAACCCGGTGACTACGGCTACCACCGCTTCGCCCATTTCTCCGCGCCTCGACGCGGCCGCCCGCCGCCACCTGTGGGGTCATTTCTCCCGGCACGGGGAGGGCATCACGCCGCCGGTCATCACCCGCGGTGAGGGCGCCCGGGTGTGGGACTCGACGGGCAAGAGTTACCTCGACGGACTGTCCGGACTGTTCGTGGTGCAGGCCGGGCACCGGGCGGGCCGAACTCGCCGAGGCCGCCGCCAAGCAGGCCGAACAGTTGGCGTTCTTCTCCCAGCAGCAGCAGCACAGAGCTCTGGTCCTACGCCACCGTTCACGCTGAGTGTTGTTTAGTGCACTCGGCATGAGCGGCCGGGTTACCCCGGCCACGTTCACCACTATGTGGCGTTCCCGCAGCGATACCGTCAGCCCGCCGAGTGGCGGGTCTTATGGTTGGTTTCTGTCGGGCTTCTTTCACGTCTCGTCCGCAACTCGCCGAAGACGCACCACCGTCAACAACCGCTGCGAGTGCAGCGAGGTTGAGAGCAGCGTTGTGATCACGATCCGCGCGGTAACCGCACGCATCGCAGAGGAACACCCGAACTTTCAGGGGCAGTTTGTTTTTCACTACCTGACAGTTCGAGCAGGTCTTACTCGACGGATACCACCGGTCTGCCACATGCAGGCCGGTGCCGGTCCACTCGGTCTTGTAGGTCAGTTGTCGACGGATCTCGGCGAGCGCCGCATCATGCAGGGCGCGGTTCAACCCCCGCTTGTAGGCGCCACCGGATCGGGTCATCCCCGCGACATTGAGTTCTTCGACGACGACGGTGTCGAAGTCCCGAACCAGTCGGGTGGTGAATTCGTGGAGGTAGTCGCGGCGACCGTCCGTGATGCGGGTGTGTACTCGCCGGATCTGGTCTTGGGTGCGCTGCCACCGCCGGGAGGGTTGTTGACCGGTGCGCCGATCCGGGCCGACCCGCCGCGATGCGCGGCGCCCCAGACGACGAAGTTGTTTCGCCTGCTTCCGTGCGTGTTTCGGATTGTCGATCATCTCCCCGGTCGAGAGGACCGCGAGGTGCTTGACCCCCACATCCACCCCCACGACCGACCGAGGACCAGCGGCGACGGGCGGGAGTGCCCTGGCCGGGAGAGTGATTTCGACGGAGAACGACACCTGCCACCGGCCGCGTCGATACGAGAGGGTCGCCGACCTGATCCGAGCCGACCCGGCGATCGTCTTGCGGGCCCGTTTGCGGGTGGATTCGCACGTCCGGATCGCCCCGATCCGAGGCAACTGCACATGACGGCGGTCTCCGCCGTCGGTGACCAGCCCGAACCTGCCCGTCGTGAACCGGCAGGAGAGCACCGCCCGTTTGCTTCGGAACCGCGGAAACCCCATCGAGCCTTTACGTTTCCCGGACCGGGCATCGGACCAGTTCGACAAGGCTGCAGCACAGTTCGCGATCCCGGAACTGTACGCCTCTTTCGAGTTCTCCGGCCACCACTCCTTCCCGGTCTCGGGGTTGACCGCGACGTCGTCTTTGACGGTGTTCCAGCGTTTACGCAGACTGTACGCGGACCATGACATCGACGGGGTCAGCTCCGCGTCAGGAACATCATAGGATCGTTCCGCGGTCCGTTGATCGAGGTTCGCCTTGACCTGCGACAGTGCCCAGTTGTAGGCGAAACGCTGCGCCCCGCAATGCGACCGCAACGCCTCGACCTGCCCCGGGGTGGGATCGAGAACGTACACGAACGCCCGGATCACCACCCGAGACGGATCCGGCGCAGCGGTGTCGGCAGTGGGATCCGCAAGGACCGCAGTGGCCGTCATGGGCGGTCCGTCGCGGCAGTCGCGGCGGTCATGGCAGCGGCCGCACGGCGACGGGCACCGCGCTGCCCATACAGACGGGCACACAGCGACGTCATCACCTCGGTCATCTCCCGCACCAGATCATCAACCACCCCGTCGTCGGCCAACATGAGCAGGGTACAACAGGGCACCGACAACACCGCCTCGATGTACTCGAAACCGAACTTGACCAACCGCTTCCGATGCCCCATCACGATCGCGTCACGTTCGGATCGGCAACCGCTCACAAAGTGTCATGCACTTCCCGTTCAGGCCGGAACCGACCTCGGTGACTGTCTTCGGCTCACTCAGACCACGTTTACCGCACCCGGTCACCACCCGACCCGCCCTCCGCTCCAAGTCGGCTTTCCGATCAGACGACGACACCCGGCAACATGCCACCACCGCGCCCGAAGTCCCGACAGATGGTGTGCCGACCGCAGGATCTCCCACCAGGATCGTGCCCGCCGGCAACGGCCGAGCTCGGACAGGAAACGTTCCCGCGTGAAACCACGCCAACGCGGTCCGACACGTCACGCCGTTCGCTGCCGCCCAAATCCCTCAACCTCACGACACTGAACTCCACCAAACAACACGAAACAATCCCAACAAGCGAACAGTAAGCAACCCCACCGGCGATCGAACTCGCCGAACGCCTCGCCGGCTACGCCCCGGGTCTGAACCGGGTCTTCTTCACCACCGGCGGCGGCGAAGCCGTCGAGAGCGCCTGGAAACTCGCGAAGCAGTACTTCAAGCGGGTCGGCAAACCCGGCAAGCACAAGGTGATCTCCCGGTCGATCGCCTATCACGGCACCCCGCAGGGCGCACTGGCGATCACTGGCATCCCGGCGTTGAAGGCGCCGTTCGAGCCGCTGACCCCGGGCGCGTTCCGGGTCCCCAACACCAACATCTACCGGGCCCCCGCACCCTTGGACACCGACCCGGCCGCGTTCGGGATCTGGGCCGCCGACCGGATCGCCGAGGCCATCGAATTCGAGGGCCCGGACACCGTCGCCGCCGTGTTTCGTTGTTCGCCAGCGCGGCCCGCAACCTGGAGGGCAAGGCGTCGGGCGAGTACTCGCCCGACCACACCTCCAGCATCAGCCGTGAACCGGTCGGGGTGATCGGGTCGATCGCGCCGTGGAACTACCCTCTGTAGATGGCGGCGTGGAAGATCCTTCCCGCTGTCGCCGCCGGCAACACCATCGTGCTCAAACACGCGGAGATCACTCCCCTCACCTCGCTGCTGTTCGCCGAGGCCGCGACCCGCGCCGGAATGCCGGACGGTGTCGTCAACGTGATCACCGGCCACGGAGCGACCACCGGTTCGGCGCTCGTTCGAAAACGACCGCGACGGAATCGCGCTGGTCAACGACACCGACTTCGAGCTGGCGGCGTCGGCGTGGACCCGGGACCTGTACCGGGCTCAAACCGCCTCCCGCGACATCACTGCAGGGTGTGTCTGGATCAACGAGCACATCCCGATCATCAGCGAGATGCCGCACGGCGGTTACAAGGCATCCGGTTACGGCAAGGACATGTCGACGTATTCGCTCGACGAGTACACCAACGTCAAACATGTCATGTCCGACATCACCGGGACCGCCCGGAGGACTGGCACCGGACGGTGTTCGGGGACCGGTAGTAACCGCGGTCGCCGAGACGGCAGCACGTGTGCCGTCCCGGCGACCGCGGCAGTTCTGCCAAGTCACCCCCTGCGCGGGACTACGCTGACGATCAAGCGCGTTCGCTTCAGCTGAAAGGCAGAGACGATGCACGTAACCCCGCTCGCGTGGGTGGTGACGATCGTGGTGATCGTCGCGCTGCTCGCGTTCGACTACTTCTTCCACGTGCGCCACGCGCACATCCCGACGCTGAAGGAAGCGGCGATCTGGTCGTCGATCTACGTCGGGCTCGCGCTGCTCTTCGGGGTCGCGGTCCTGATCTTCGGCGGCGTCGACATGGGCACGGAGTACTTCGCCGGCTACGTGACGGAGAAGGCGCTGTCCGTCGACAACCTCTTCGTCTTCCTCATCATCATCTCCAGCTTCCGGGTGCCCCGTGAAGACCAGCAGAAGGTCCTGCTGTTCGGCATCGTGTTCTCGATCTTCGCCCGGACGGCGTTCATCTTCCTCGGCGCCGCGCTGATCAACTCGTTCGCGTGGGTGTTCTACTTCTTCGGCCTCATCCTGCTGATCACCGCGGGCAACCTGCTGCGACCCGAGACCGAGGATTCGCACTCGGCCGACAACTTCATCATCCGGCTCGCGAAGAAGTTCATGCACACCACCGAGCACTACGACGGTGACAAACTCTTTACCATCGAGAACGGCAAGCGGGCGATGACGCCGATGCTGCTGGTGATGGTCGCGATCGGTGGCACCGACATCCTGTTCGCGCTCGACTCCATTCCGGCGATCTTCGGCCTCACCCAGAACGTCTTCGTCGTCTTCACGGCCACCGTGTTCTCGCTGATGGGTCTTCGGCAGCTGTACTTCCTGCTCGACGGACTCCTCGACCGCCTCATCTACCTGTCGTTCGGACTGTCCGCGATCCTTGCGTTCATCGGCGTCAAGCTGATCCTGCACGCGCTGCACGAGAACAACCTGCCGTTCGTGAACAACGGCGAACCCGTGAACGTCGTCGAAATCAGCACCTTCGTGTCGCTCGGAGTCATCATCGGCATCCTCGTGATCACCGTCATCGCGTCGCTCACCAGCAAGAAAGGCAGGGCACAGTCCGCCATCGCGGGCGCCCGCCGGCACGCGATCAACTACCTGGACCTCGACTACACCGCAGACAAGGCAGAGCGTGAACGCATGTACGACAAGTTGCTCAACGAGGAGCAGCAACTCAAGAAGCTCGACCCGAAGTTCAAGAAGATGGTCCGCGAGGAAACCGTACTCATGGACCTCATCAAACGCGCCCACGAAGAGCACGACGCGTTCCTCAAACAAAGTTAAGCGAACTCAGGCGAAGCGCCCACCGGATCGGCGGGCGCTTCTCACCGCGTGCCCCATCCCCATGCGGGCACGCGCTGCGACTACCTTCTCCTCATCCGCATCCTCATCCCGCCGTCTGCCATTCCCATGGCGGTGATACCGAGACCCAACAGGCATACGACGATGCCGCAGACCACGTTCGACCAGATCATTCCCGCCGTGGTGGTTACTCCGACGACCAGCCACGGGCTGACGATCATCCACAGACCCAGCAGCGGTGCGACGAACGCCATGCCGTGCGTGCGTGAGTAGGCCGACGTGAAACCGACCGCGAGCAGTGCCACCGCAAGACCCGACAGCAGATTGCACATCGCCAGGCCCGACTGGCTGGCGAACCCGATAATCCACGGCGACGCGGCCAGGTAGAGGCCCGCGATGAACATCAGACCCTCGGTGACCTGAGTCATCGGCTGTTCCGAGACTCGGTCGTAGCGAGCCCGCAACTCGGCGATATCAGGGTGTCTCTCGATCGACATACCTGGTGTCGTCATCACCCACCTCCTTGAAAAGAGAACCAATCCCTACCGAGGGGGTGCCCCGAACTGGGTGCGGCAAACCAGCGATGACCAGGAATTTTTCCGAATTTCCGCTACCGACCAGTACCCACGGACCTCCGCGTCCCCTTGGAGGTGCGGGTTCGGTCGGCCACCGACCCGAGGCTCGGGCGAGACGGGCACGGACGGGGGGCGATCGTTGTGCGGAAAGTTGCGACGGAGATCATACCGCCGACCGGGTACGTAGCGACGGCACCGATATTCAGGATCGGGTACGGCGCTTCATTTCATCGCCGATCTGGCCACCGGAGTTCCCGCTCGTTACCAGGCACCCTTATGCCCGGGGTAGCCCTGCCTGAGCCGGCCGAGCCGTTCCGGCACCTGCCGGCGACCACCGAGTGCCTGACGGGTGACATGGTCTGCGACCCGAACGGCGACCTGCCCGTATATGCGCGCAAGCATTCGATTTGCACACCGGGCGAGGCCGACTGACTACAGCAACCGACGTGCCTGTCCGTGGCCGTCCACCCCCCCTTCTTCACATTCGCGGGCTGGGGAACTGGTGGATTCCCTACACAACGATCACCAAGTCGCGTCGCCGACGCCGTGCCGGGGGTCCCACCATTCGACGTCCGACTGCGGATCCACAGGGCTCGCTTGCCCGACCAGCTCGAGGTCCTCGGCAGAAGGCGTGCTCAAGCGAATATTACGACGCCCGTCGGGGTCGTGACCTGACACGTCGAGTAGGGGCCACACTCCGTTGATACGGCCCTTACGGTCGACCGTCAGTAGGAGTATCCGCTCAGGCGATGCCTTTCGGCTCAGTCTGCGTCACTGCGAACCCTGCGGGCGCCACAGTCATTGTTTCTCGCCCCTCCAAGTTGCCAACTATGCGCCGACAGCCCCACCTGTTGGCAGAATCGGACAGTTGATCATCGAATTTCGTGTATGCACTGACCGCCTCCAGCCTGTACGCGGATGTGCGAAAGATTTGCTGAGCGCTTTATAGCAGAGAATCGGGGGAAACGGATAAATGAGCATTCAATGCTCAGCCGCTCACATCAGGATCCCGGAAGGAGGTCACTCACCCGGATCTCGCGCCCTGACGGCAGGACGAAAACCCGCCTCACCATGCGGAGTGCCCCGCGGGTCGATTCGGCTACAGTCCGTACTTCCCTTCCAGCTCCCAGACGTGATGCGCGAGTCGCCCCACAGACTCAGCAGTAGAGGATCGGAGTTTTCTGACCCGAAGGCTCCGGTCTCGAAGGGTGCCGACATGTCGGGCTCCCGTGCGTAGGGCCCCGGAGACAGCGGAGAAACGTCGTCGGCCGAGGCCGTCGATGCGAGCGCGGGAGTTGCGCCGGCTATGAAAGCTGTCGTGACGAGTACTCGCTTCATGACTGCGTTATCGCGCATCGAACTGCCTGCATTACATCGCACATCGCCCGATTCAGCCCTGTCGTGATAGGGCTTCGACGACACCCTTACCGGTGACGAGCCCGCACGCGGGCGGTGACCCGCCAGGTAAGGGTCGTGTCGTCGACGCTGATGCACGACACACCGAGTGCGCGGTCGTGCTGGATGGTGGTGGATACCTTCGATGAACAGAGCCCGTCCAGGATGTCCTCGGTGACGATGACGCAGAGCACGTCTCCGTCGAAATCGCCGGGGGGGTTCCAGTCCGTGGGGCACCACCCATCGCCCACTGCGACACGTCGTCGGATCGGGTTGGGTTGCCGACATCGAGCGCGCTCACGCAGACCATGAGGCCTTCTTGTCCAGGGTAGGTGTGTCCGCAGGCTACCTGGACATGCGCCCAGTTGCAATGCGGGCAGTCGACCCGCAAACTTGGCTCGCAGCCCTCGGCAACTCGACGTCGGGGTCACAGCCGAACCCGTTCGACGTTTCGGGGCTATCGACGAACCGGCTCGTCGCTGCGGCAGTATGGGATTGGAGCGCCGCATGCATGTGCGTCGGGTGGTACCGAGCGTTGCCTTCGCCGTGGCCGGTCTATTCGCCGCCCATGTCGCATTTTTCGAGTCCGTCGCGTCTGCTGAGGAAGTCCCCGATGTTCCAGGTGCTGCCTCTGTGTGGCAGGTGCCCGAAAACCCGGGCCCCGCACAAAGCACGCATCCTGACGCCTCGCGATACGCTCGCCACCATCCCGGCTCGGTACCTCCCGGGGTGAACGACTTCACGTGCACCCCGACCGCTGAACACCCGAAGCCAGTGGTGCTGGTGCATGGCACGGACTCGAATGCCTACTCGGACTGGTCTGCGCTCGGCCCCCTACTCGCGGACTCGGGTTATTGCGTCTTCGCACTGAACTACGGCGGACATCCGGGGGGCGACAACTACGGGACGGAGGACATGGCGCTCAGCGGTGCACAGGTCGGGGAATTCGTCGACCAAGTACTCGTGAGCTCCGGAGCAGACGCAGTAGACATCGTCGGCTACTCACAGGGCGCCACCGTGTCCCGCTACTACGTGAATCGGCTGGGCGGATCGACCAAGGTGGATCGCTGGGTCGGCCTCGCCTCACCCACCTACGGTGGCACCATGTACGGAGTCACCGTGCTTCTCGCCCAGATCCCGGGGGCCTTCGACTTGGTGACCGGGCTGCTGCCTACGACGCTGATTTCGCCCGCGTTGGGACAGCAGGCGCAGGATTCGGACTTCATGACAGACCTCAACGCAGGTGGTGACACTGTCGCGGGTACCGAATACACGACCATCGGCTCACGAGTCGACGAAGTGATCCAGCCGAACACGAGCATCGCGCTGCGCGATTCGGGAGCAACGAATGTCATGATTCAAGACCTGTGCCCGCAAAATCAGACCGGCCACTTCCGGATGCCGTATGACCCCTTCGCTCTGCAGCTCATCGTCAACGCGCTGGATCCTGACTCCGCCGTGACTCCCGCGTGCGTGACTGTGCCCTTCGGTGCCGGCGTACTGGACATGATCCTCGCCGACAACTTCTGATCGGGCAAGACCGGCCCGCGTTCACGGACGATCATCATGGTGTTTGACCGAGGGTGTACCGGCCAACGACTGCCGGATGCGTGAACGGGTGGTCTGCCAGATCAGGGTGGTGTCGTGAACGCTGATACACGGCACCCCGAGAGCCCGAGCATGCTGAAGGGCAATCGTCTCCTTCGGAGAGCAGGCCCCGTCCAGGATGTCCTCGGTGACGATCACGCAGAGCACGTCACCGTCGAAATCGCGGACCGGCTCCAGGCCGTGAATCACCACCCACTGCCTGACCATCGCCCACTGCGACACGTCGTTGTACCGGGTGGGATTACCGACGAACAAGACCCGCCGTGACCGACGTGCCCGGGCAACCTCGATCTTGGAAATGGCTGACATCGCGAAAGTTCCTGTCCTCGGGGGCGAGTGAATCCGTCTTTACGGATTTCCGGTGCGGAACAACTCTCTCGCGGTCCGTCGCATCCGTCTGTCCACCGATCGAGCCCTGCATCGGATGAACCTCGACTCCCCCGATCAGAGGACACCTCCCGCACGTGAGTGGCACAGTGTGCACGGGCGCGCATCGGCACTCACATGGGAGGTTGCATGATCACGGTTCTGTGCTGCCGCGGCATCGGTGAGGATCTCGACGTCAACATGCTCACCAACACCACGCAGTTGCTCGACCCGGCACGGTTCGTCGTCAAGCAGGTTCCGTGGGAGGCGAGTTACGGCCCCGTCCCCGATCCCGGCGGTTCGGCGTTCGACAAGGCACTGTCCGAAGGACGCGCACTCCTGTTGCAGATGATCGCGGATGACCCGAATCCCGTTGTTTTGCTCGGATACTCGGGTGGCGCCGCCCTCGCCGGCAATGTAGCGGCCGAGGTGGGCCGGGGGCAGCACCCCGCCCTGGAGGTGCGCGGGGTCGGTCTGATCGCCGACCCCCTCAGGCCTGTGTCCCCGGGTCTGCCCGGCTGGGGTATCGCGGGGCAACGCCAGATCACCGGGATGCCCGTGTGGCAGATCGCCGACCCGCTGGACGCCATCTGCTGTTGCCCCGGCAACTCGCCGCTCCGCACGTTCGCGGACCAGTCGGCAGCTTTCTCGCTCGCCGACCCGAGGGCCTGGGTAGTCGATCTCGTCGACCGGCTCCGCACCCGCCGGTGGCAGGCGGTGATCCTGAATTGGTGGCGACCGTGGACGGTGTGGCAGCAGTACTCCGAGGCCATCGACGACGTGAACGGTTACCTGTTCCGCGGCGACCACACCAGCTACTGGGTCCGCATTGCTCCCGGCACCGACCGCACCTACTGCGAGCTACTCGCCGATCGCGTCAGCAGCCTGCCCTACTGATATCCGCCGACGAGAACTCAGTCCTCATGCCTTGCTCGACGCCCGTCGGTTGTGGGGTGTTCGTGGAACAGGTGTTTGCTATCGCGTCGTCGTCATCGCACACCTCCTCGTCGTTTGCGGATCGGCAGACGGTCGATGAGGTCGGCGGCACGAACGGCGCCGTCATGATCGCGGATCCGCGCTCCCAGAGTTTCGGCCGCCACCCGGTGCGGTCCCGCTACGAGCAGGTCGCGGACCGCCGACCGGATGCGCTCTGGGGTGGCCGTCTTGCGGAGGCAACGGGCGACGCCGTGGTGCTCCAGAGTGCGGCCGATCATCTTCTGATCGAGAAACGGGTCCATCGGCAGGATGACCAGAGGGACGTCGTGCGCAAGGGCTCGCATGGTGGTGTCGTGGCCGCCGTGCCCGATGACGAGAGTCGCGGCGGGCAGAAACTTCTCGTGCGGAACGCAGCCGTGCACCTCGATGCCCGGGCCCGCGGTCAGGGTCGTGGGGTCGACGGACGGTCCGGTGGTGACCACGGTATGAGCGGGGATTCCACCGAGGGCCTCGAGCACGTTCTGCAGGGCCCGCTGTTGCCCGCCGAAGTTGAGGCTGCTCAGGCTGACGAGGATCAGCGGATCGCGTTCGGACACGGGTGTCAACGTGGACGGCATCGGATGCCGCACCACCCCGGTGTAGTGGACGGATGGGGGCAGGGTTCCGCGTGCGGCCGGATCGAGGTCCTTCTCGGTGGTCACCAGCGCCAGGTCCGATGACGTCCACAGCCTCAGCGGTCGTTGACCTTTCAGACGGGCGATCACGGCCGTCGGACCTCGTGTCACGTTTCGATACATGCATTCGTAGTAGGTGTGCACGAGCGTGACCCGCGGCAGGTGCGCCCGGTCGGCGGCCTGCAGGGCCCCGTAGAGCAGGCAGTCGACCACGACCACATCTGTGGGCTCGCGCGCGACAATGTCGAGTAGATCGATTCCGGGCCCGGCGTCGGTGAAGACAGCCAGCGACTGGTACAAGCCATTGATACCGGAGTGCCCGGTGGTCGACTGCCAGGGGCGCGCGTGGGTGTAGGGGGTGAACCGGAACCCGTGTCTTTCGATCTGCCGGCGTTGCTGGGCGTGTCCGAGAAATCGGACCTGGTGACCGCGGTTGCGTGCCTCCGCCGCGATGCCGAGAGCGGGTGGCACGTTGCCGCCGCCATCCCAGGTGACGAACAGGATGTGTGCCATGGCGTGTCTCCAGGGGGCCGGGGCTCGGGGTCGGAACCGTTCAGTGTGGTTCGCAGTCTGTCCGGCAGAAATGCTCGCAGGAGGCCGAGCAGGGCCTGATCGGTGCGCTCGGCCGACAAACCGCGATCGTTGCGGAAGACATACCAGACGAGAACGTCTGTCGCCGCTGCCAGCTGCGAGAATAACAGGTCGCGATCGCCTGCTGGTAAGGGATCCAGGTGGGTGCGAAGACTTGACGGACCCAGCGGTGATGCAACTCCCGTGCGGGTTCCACTCCGGATGCGCCGAATTCCGAGCGCTGCGTCTGCATCGCGTGACGCAGGCCCAGCGGACCTCATTCGAGTGCGTCTTGACGTCCTCTCGGCCGTGAACGACCGAGATTCCCCTCGAGACTCACGTCCCGAGGTTCCTGTTTCACCGACAGTTGCCTCCCCACACTTTAGGTGCGGGGCGGTCTCACACCATCTCCGCAGGCTGTCACCGTCAGTCCGACGGCCAAAATGTTCGTCGCCGCATTCACATCCCGATCATGGACGGCGCCGCATCGGCACGTCCACTCCCGCACGTTCAGCGGCATCGTCGAGGCGATCGCCCCACACACCGAGCACGTCTTCGACGACGGACAGAACCGGTCGATCGCCACCACCCGCCGCCCGTACCAGTCGGCCTTGTACTCGAGCATCGACCGGAACTCGGACCAACTCGCATCCGAGATCGCCCGAGACAACGACCGATTCCTGACCATGTTCCGCACACTCAGATCCTCGACGGCGATCACTTGATTTTCGCGCACCAGCCGAGTGGAGAGTGTGTGCAGATAATCGCGACGCCGATCGGCGATCCGGCCATGAATCTTCGCGACCTTCAGTCGGGCCTTGGCCCGGTTACGGGATCCCTTCGCCTTCCTGGCGAGCACCCGCTGCGCCCTCGCCAGCCGCTCACGGTCCCTGAGCTCGTGGCGTGGGTTGGTGATCTTCTCCCCCGTCGAGAGCGTGTAGAGGCTCGTGATCCCGGCGTCGAGCCCGACCACCTCATCGGTCGACGGGTGCTCGGTGATCGTGTCCTCGACGAGGATCGAGATGTGGTACTGACCACGAGCATTGCGCGACACCGTCACCTGCGACGGTGTCGCCCCCTCCGGTAGCGGCCTCGACCACCGAATGTCCAGCGGTTCGGGCTGCTTGGCCAACCGGATCTGCCCGCCGCGGTAGGTGAAGCAGTTCGCGTAGTAGGTCGCCGAATCCTTCGACCGGCCCTTCCTCTTGAATTGCGGGTAGCGGGACTGCGTGCGCCAGAACCTGTCGAACGCGCCCTGCAACTGCCGCAGCGACTCCTGCAACGGCCCCTTCGACGGCTCCGACAACCACGCGGTCTCGGTGTCCCGTTTCCATCCGGTGAGCATCTTCGAGGTGTCGCTGTAGGTGACCCGCCGCCGCTCCTGCGACCAGGCACGCGAGCGCTCCGCCAACGCCCGGTTGTAGACATACCGGGTGCACCCGAACGTCCGAGCAAGCTGTTCCGCCTGCACCGCAGTCGGATAGAAACGGTACTTGAACGCCCGCTTCACCACCCTCCCCGCCATAACCCAGACACTAGCCACCCGGTCCGACAAAACCAGATCGGCTGTCCCGGACCTGAAGGACCGGGTTTGCGCCGAAAGATTCACGGATCAGCAAGGTGTCCGGCACCGCCGACCCGAGCCAGAACCAACTGGTCACAATCCAGAAGCCGGTGATCACCACCGTCAGTCCGATGGCCGCGGCCCATCGCCGAAGGGATCGGCCCAGCGCGTTCGCGAGCACGGCAGGACGGCAACCACCATCGCCGAAATGTCGCTCCCGGTCGCGATGATGGCGAAGGAAGCAGTAAACCACTCCCTCGAGATCACGCTCACCGAGGGCGTCCGGTTCGAACGTCGGGTGTTCCATTCGACGTTCACCACCGAAGATCAGAAGGAATGGCGGCGTTCGTCGAGAAGCGTTCGCCCGTGTTCAAGCACCGCTGATTGCGGGAGCGGCTCGGTTAAGTCCACCGGGCCGCTCTCCGCCAGCGGTTTTGAGCGCAGCCCAAGAAGCAAGCGGATACCGCCGAAAGCCCTTAGACTGCACACGTTGGTTGCCTCACCCATCAAGGGGCAAGTCGTCGACCGATCGGATAGGTCAGAGCATGAAGAAGCTGTTCCTTCTCCTCGCGGGCATGCTGGTGTCGATTGTCCTGGCACCTACTGCCCACGCGGCCTCGGGAATTTCCGTGGGACCTGGCACCGCGTACACGACCAACCCGGCGGTCGAGGGCTTCTGCACCCTCGCGGCAGTGGGCAACGACGACGCCGGGCGACTCGTCGCGCTCAGCGTCGGCCACTGTCACCAGAAAGCCGGAACGCCGATCTACAAGATCGGGGAGGCGGACAAGGGCCCGATCGGGTGGGAGACCGACGTGTGGTCGGCCAACCCCGAAGGCGTCTTCGATGCCTTGGACTACGCTGTGATCCTGTTGGACCCCACGGTCGTCGACGCGAGTAAGTTCGGTTCGGACAGCGATATCGTGGTCAATGCCGTCGGCGACGCCGCCCCGTGGGACGTCGCCTGCAAGCTCGGGCCTGCCAGCGGAAAGACTTGCGGAGTCATCGGCAAGCTCGACGGGATTCACCTGCAGAACTGGGCACTTATGCGTCCCGGTGATTCTGGTGGACCGCTCCTCGTTGGCGACAAGTTGGTCGGGGTCAGCATCGGTATGGATGCCACCCCAGAGGCACCCTTCATCTTCGGGAAGATCACCCCGATCTTGGCGGACATCGATGCCAAGGGTAGTTACGGCGCCGGATTCACGCCGGTTCGGTAGCGACACTCGAGACCCGAAACACTCACCACTTCGTGGGTGCATCTCGGGTGTCTAAATCGCCTGCCTCGCGGCGTAGCTCGGCGAGGATCGTGACGAGATGCTTGAGCGTGTCGCCGGACACGCCGGGCTGCGAGACACCTGGGCATTGAGGCGCTCGGTGGACTCGACTGCCAGTCTCCCTCCCGCGTCGATGATTCCGATCAGCGGTGCGCCGCAATCGCTCGGAATCGGGGCACGCCGCGCGAGATTCGCCGTCTCGAGCCGATTGACGGCGTTGGTGACGCTGGAGGGGTGAACCTGAAGGCGCGCGCTGGCCTTCGCCATCGGGAGCGCGCCCGTGCGAGTGAACGTCAGCAGTGTGAGCAATTCGTACCGCGGGAATGTGAGCCCCGCCGGCTCGAGCCCTCTTCCACCCGGGCCATCATGATCTGATGTTCCCCGGGTTCTGTGGAGTCGCGTTACTGGATATCAGGCCACCGGTGGGATGGATTGGTGAAGCACCTCGAAGTTATCGGAGTGCGTATGCCGAGCGCGGAGTGACGCCGTTGGCGATTGTGAAATATCTCGAGGTAGTCGAAGATCGCGTTCGCCAGCTCGATCCGTGTTCGCCACTTCTTCCTGTCGAGTGGTGCCACCCGGTTCGAGATCGCCATCGACTGTGCGTTCGCCCGCCGACGCGGCGGTCTGGCTGCTGTCGATCGACCACCCGACCGCGCGGCGGGAGGAGGTGTCCAAGACGACCGTGCAGTAGACCTTTCCCTCGTTGGTGCGGTGCTCGGTGATGTCGGTGACCCACCACCTGTGCGGATGATCGCGTGTGAACAGTCGACCTACCAGATCCTCGGCGGCAGCGGTCTGCGGCCTGGGTCGCGGCCGCTCGTGCCCGGCAGCCCTTTGACACCGGCACGGGCCCTCAGCAGCTCGACCTGACCGTGACCGACCGCGATGCCCAGACCCAGGGTGAGTTCGGTGTGCACGCGTGGGGACCCGTAGGTTTCGCGTGAGCCGGTATGGTCACCCCGGATCTGTTCGGTCAGCCAGTCAACCGAACAGCGCGCTGGGAGGGCGGCGGGTGCGCCATCCGGAGTGTCCGGCTTCGGACACTCCGAGCAGGCGGCAGGCCGACTGCACGGGTAGTCCTTCCGCGGCCATGGCTGCTATGGCCGCGAATCGCCTTTTGGGTCGTGTGGGCCTTTCAGCAGCTCACGGGCCCGCGCGGGGATTGCGCCCTGAGTTTCGAGTTCGCGGATCCGTTGGCGTGCTGCTGCCAGCTCGGTCTGTTCGCCTCGCGTGATGCCCGGCTCCTGTCCGGTGTCGATCAGCATTGCTGTTTGCGGCACGCGTAGATCGTCTGGTCACTGATGTCCTGGTCGGCTGCCACCTGAGCGACCGGCCTTCCCGCCGCCACCAGATCGAGCACCTTACGTCGGAACTCTTCGGGAGACGCCTTCGGCACAGTTCCGCCTCCTTTGTGCGAGATCGTAGCCAGAACCCAACGCGGCTCCACCGGACCCGGGGCACATCAAGGTGTGCATCAAACTCGGGACGACTCACTCGGTTCGTCTGGGCGACACGAGCGGGCACAACTGCCCGAGCGACAGCGAACGGGCGACGTTGTCGGTAGCGTCGGGGAGGTGATGGGACTGCCTGATGCGATCTCGGCCTGTTTGTTCGATCTCGACGGCGTGCTCACCGGTACGGCGGTGCTCCACCGGAAGGCGTGGAAACGCACGTTCGACGAGTTCCTGAAGCATCGCGAGGGCCCGAACTTCCGGGAGTTCACCGACGAGGACTACTACGACTACGTCGACGGACGCCCGCGCGCCGACGGCGTCCGGACCTTCCTCGCCTCCCGCAACATCACGCTGCCGGAGGGAACGCCGGACGATCCGCCCAGCGCCGAGACCGTCAACGGCGTCGGAAACCGCAAGAACAGGCTGCTACTGAAGATCATCGAGGAGGAGGGTGTCAGCCCCTACCCCGGTTCGGTCCGCTACATCAGCGCCGCATACGACGCCGGCCTGAAGATCGCCGTGGTCACGTCGTCCGCGAACGGAAAGTCCGTGCTCGACGCCGCAGACCTCAGTCGCTACGTCCATGTCCGCATCGACGGGGTGGTCATCAGAGAGCAGAGCCTCCGAGGGAAGCCCGCACCGGATTCGTTCCTCGCCGCCGCCCGCGCGCTCAACGTTCATCCCGATCAGGCAGCGGTGTTCGAGGACGCCCTGTCCGGAGTGGAGGCCGGACGGGCAGGTGAATTCGGCTACGTCGTCGGTGTGAATCGGGGCGATCAGGCCGCTGCGCTACGCGAGCACGGCGCCGACGTGGTGGTGAACGACCTGGCAGAACTCCTCGAGAGGTGAGCATGGACGACAAGGGCTACGAGATCTCGCCGTGGCAACTGAAATGGCGCGGACTGGATCTGCAGGCACTGCACGCCACCGAGTCCACCTTCGCACTGTCCAACGGACACATCGGGATTCGTGGCACGTTCGAGGAAGGTGAACCGCGAGGCCTCCCCGGTACCTATCTCAACGGGTTCTACGAGCAACGCCCCCTCCCCTACGCCGAGGCGGGCTACGGCTACCCGGAGGACGGCCAGACGGTCGTGAACGTGACCGACGGCAGCATCATCCGCCTCCTGGTGGAGGACGAGCCCATGGACATGCGGTACGGGAGCGCACCCGCCCACGAGCGCGTCCTCGACTTCCGTTCGGGCACCCTGCGGCGCACCACGGAGTGGACGTCCCCGACCGGCCGCCGGGTGCGGATCCATTCGGAGCGACTCGTCTCGTTCACCTCACGCGCGGTCGCCGCCATCCACTACGAGGTCGAGCCGCTCGACGGTGACATCGAACTCGTCCTGCAGTCGGACCTGCTCGCCAACGAGGCCATCCCTGCGCGTACCGACGACCCGCGAGTGGCTGCCGCCCTGGACAGCCCACTGGTCTCCGATTTCGCTGCTGCCCACGATTTCCGTGCCGTCCTCGCCCACCACACCCGGGCGTCGGGACTTCGGATGGCCGCGGGCATGGACCACGAGATCGACTACCCCGCCGGCGGGCGGTGCAGCATCGAGACCGAGGAGGATCTGGCCCGGCTCACCGTCGCCGTCGACGTTCCGCAAGGTGAACGCCTGAAGGTGACGAAATACCTGGCGTACGGGTGGTCGGCGCGGCGGTCGACTCCAGCCTTGCGCGGCCAGGTCGAGGGAGCGCTGGCCGGCGCTCTCGAAACCGGCTGGGAAACGCTGCTGAAACGGCAGCGCGAGTATCTCGACGTGTTCTGGGAGACGGCGGACGTCGAGATCGACGGTGACGCAGAACTTCAGCAGGCGGTGCGATTCGCGCTGTTCCACGTGCTGCAGGCGGGTGCTCGTGGTGAGTCCCGGGCGATCCCCGCGAAGGGTCTGACGGGGCCTGGTTACGACGGACACGCGTTCTGGGATACCGAGACGTTCGTGCTCCCCCTCCTCACGTATACGGTGCCGGATTCGGCCCGCGACGCACTGCGGTGGCGGCACTCGACGTTGGACAAGGCGAAGAACCGCGCCGTCCAGCTGGGGCAGGCGGGAGCCGTGTTCCCGTGGCGGTCGATCAACGGCGAAGAGTGCTCCGGCTATTGGCCTGCGGGAACCGCGGCGTTCCACGTGGGGGCCGATGTCGCGGCCGCCACGTCGCGGTATCTGGCCGCGACCGGGGACGAAGAGTTCGAAGCCGAGTGCGGCGTCGAACTGCTCGTGGAGACTGCCCGGCTGTGGACCTCCCTCGGCCACCACGATGCGCAGGGCGAGTTCCGGATCGACGGTGTCACCGGACCCGACGAGTACACCGCCGTCGCCGACAACAACGTGTTCACCAACCTGATGGCGCAGAAGAACCTGCACGACGCGGCGGCCGCCTGCGAGCGACGCCCCGGACTGGCGCGGGAACTCGGTGTGGACGACGAGGAAGCAGCTCTCTGGCGAGATGCCGCCGAGCACATGCGCATTCCCTTCGATACCGCCCTCGGAGTGCATCAGCAATCCGACGCGTTCACCCACCACGCCGAGTGGGATTTCGAAGGCACCCCGCCGGAGAACTATCCGCTGCTGCTCAACTACCCGTACTTCGACCTCTACCGCAAGCAGGTGGTGAAGCAGGCCGACCTGGTGCTGGCGATGTACTTGCGTGGCGACGCTTTCACCGACGAAGAGAAGGTCGCGAATTTCTCCTACTACGAGGCCCTCACCGTGCGGGACTCGTCCCTCTCCGCGTGTGTGCAATCCGTGATGGCCGCAGAGGTCGGTCAACTCCAACTCGCCTACGACTACCTCGCCGAGGCCGCTCTGACCGATCTTCACGACCTCCACGATAACGTCGAGAACGGGTTGCACATCGCGTCACTCGCGGGCACGTGGATGGCGTGTGTCGCAGGATTCGGCGGGATGCGCGACCACAGCGGCGAGATTTCCTTCGCCCCCCGGATTCCCCCACAGCTGGTCAATCTCTCGTTCCGGATGACAGTGCGGGGCAGCCAGATCCACGTGGACATCCACGCCGACACCGCGACATACCGCCTGCTGTCCGGCGAACCGGTTCAGCTCACCCACCACGGGAGCCTCTTCACGCTCAACTCCTTTCCGGTGACACGGCCGATCCCGGATCTGCCGAGCACTCCGGCCGTACGGCAACCGTACGGCCGGGCACCCGTGCGTCGCGGGGGCTGATATCTGACCACAGGAGGGGAACTGGTCTGCGCGTCGGCAGCCTTGGGATCGTACTGTCGCGCCACTCTCCCATGCTGCGGGGCCGAAGTGGCCCTCGGGACGTGACGAGTGGAGTCTCGGTTCAATTTTGTGCCACTGGAACGCGTTGAACCGGGTGAGCGACCCCTCCGGCAGGGTCCCGAAGAATCCGCAAACCCGTCCACGTCGACCTCCGCGCCGCACCCACGGGTGACGGACGAGTCGGTGGCCAGTCGATTGGCGTTCAGTCCGGCAGGCCACCGCAGGCGGCCGTCGAGAGTCAGACCGCACGGGGCGGCCTGCACCCGGGGAAACCGGGGGCAGCGTCTTCGGCGGCGGGGCCGTTCCGCACCCCACCAATCCGAACAGCGCGACCAGACCAGCGCCGTCGACAGACGTCACGTCACTCGTGCCAGGGTGCCGGGTTCCTTTCTCCGCGGCACGCGGAACCCGCGTTGTGCGACAGTGGTGCGATGAGTCCTCTGATGACGGTCGACGAGTTGGCGCAATCGTTGCGCAGCAACGCTCCGCCCGCCCTCCTCGACGTGCGGTGGGCGCTCGGCGACACCGAAGGCCGGCAGCACTATCTCGACGCGCACATCCCCGGGGCCGTGTTCGTCGACCTCGACACCGAACTGGCCGCCCCGGGAACCCCGGAACTCGGGCGGCATCCGTTACCGACGGTGACGGACCTCCAGGACGCCGCGCGCCGGTGGGGCATCCGCGCGGGCAGACCTGTCGTGGTCTACGACAACACCGGAAACCTTGCCGCCGCGCGGGCATGGTGGCTGCTGCGCTGGGCCGGAGTTGCCGACACGACGATGCTCGACGGTGGCCTCGGCGCATGGAAGTCGGCGGGCCACCCCACCCGGTCCGGCGACGAGCAACCACGATTGCACGGTGACGTCGTGCTCACTGCCGGCCACCTGCCGACGTTGACTGCGGACGAGGCTGCCGAACTCGCCGCCGCGGGCCACCTTCTCGATGCCCGTGCCGCCGAGCGGTACTCGGGACAGACCGAACCCATCGATCCCCGCGCAGGACACATTCCCGGTGCCCGCAGTGTCCCGACGTCCCAGAATCTCGGGCCCGACGGACGGTTCGCGCCTGCAGAAGCTCTGCGGGAACGGTTCGCCGCGGTCGGCGCCGGGCCCGGACGTCCGGTAGGCGTCTACTGCGGGTCCGGTGTGACGGCGGCGCATCAGGTTGCGGCACTCGCGCTGGCCGGCGTCGACGCCGCCCTGTATCCGGGTTCGTGGTCGCAGTGGTCGTCCGATCCCGACCGTCCGGTCGCCACCGGCCCCGACCCGCGGTGACCGCGAGTCACGCTCGCTGACCGAGCGTTTCGTGCGCCGGGTAGGCGTGGATGAGGGCGGTGCTCAGCTTCGGGACCGCGTGGGTGAGGGTGTGTTCCGCGGTGTGCGCGACGCGGTGCGCGTCGCTCAGGCTGGTCGAGGGGTCGACGTCGAGTTCGGCGTCGGCGTGCAGGCGGTGCCCGATCCAGCGCATCTTCACGCTCCGCACGCCGACGACGCCCGGTTCGGCGGCGAGTGCCCGTTCGGCGGCGTCGACCAGTCCGGGGTCGACGCCGTCCATCAGCCGCCGGAACACGTCGCGGGCGGCGGTCCTCAGCACGAGCAGGATCGCGGCGGTGATGGCCAGGCCCACCACGGGATCGGCGAGGGGAATTCCGGCCGCGACGCCGCCGGCGCCCAATACCACGGCGAGAGAGGTGAATCCGTCGGTCCGCGCGTGCAGTCCGTCGGCGACGAGGGCGGCGGAGCCGATCCGGCGGCCGATCCGGATGCGGTACAGCGCGACCCATTCGTTGCCGGCGAAACCGATGACACCGGCGAGAGCCACCCACCCGAGATGGTGGATGGGCACGGGGTCGAGAAGGCGGCGGGTCGCCTCCACACCCGCGACGACCGCGGACAACGCGATCATCGCGACGACGAACAGGCCGGCGAGGTCCTCCGCCCGGCCGTACCCGTACGTGAACCGGCGGGTGGCCGCCCGCCGGCCGAGGGCGAACGCGATCCACAGCGGGACCGCCGTCAGCGCGTCCGAGAAGTTGTGGACCGTGTCGGCGGCGAGTGCGACGGAACCGGACTGCACCACCACGATCATCTGGGCGAGGGCCGTGACGCCCAACGCCACCAGGCTGATCTTCACCGCCCGGATACCGATCTCGCTCGCCTCGAGTGCGTCGTCGACGCTGTCGGCGGAGTCGTGGCTGTGCGGGGCGAAGATCTCACGGAACGCCCCGCGCACCCCGCCGGAATGGCCGTGTCCGTGGCCGTGGCCGTGTGGATGGTCGTGACCGTTCACGAGCCTTCTCCTCCCGCGGCGAGGTCCGTGCTCTCGTGGATGACCTGCAGGTCGCCGGTGGCGCGGTGGTGCCCGGGTATGCCGGGGCCTGCATGCTCGGCGTTGAACACGGCGTCGGTGACCAGCTGCTGCACGTGCTCGTTGGCGACGCTGTAATAGATGGAGGTGCCCTCCCTGCGCGTGTGCACGAGTCGCGCCATCCGAAGCTTCGCGAGGTGTTGCGAGACGGACGGCGCCGGCTTTCCCACCCGTTCGGCCAGCTCGTTCACCGAGAGTTCGCCGCCCACGAGTTGCCAGAGCACCTGCACCCGGGTGGCGTCGGCCAGCATGCGGAAGACCTCGACCACCAGCCCTACCTGGTCTTCGTCGAGTCGGCGCCGGCAAGCGCGCTTATCTGCATTCATACGCAGATAATAGGTCACTTCGCCTTGTGATGCATCAGACACCGAAATGACTTACTTGCTTGCACTAACGATGTATATAGTTGCTTGCATCAAGTAAGTCGTCCTTCAGGGGTTGCCATGCCAGTCTCGTCAGTGCCTTCCGTGTCGTCCGTATCCCTGGGCACCACCGAAGCGCTCATCGACGAGGTCTTCCTCTTCGGCCGCGTGCTTCGCGATGCCCTGGTGTCGGAAGGCGACGGTCACATCCCGCGCGCATTGACGGGGGTCCTCCTCGTCCTCGCGGCTCGGGGGGAATGCCGGCAGAACGAACTCGCCACCGAGCTGTGTGTCAGCCAGTCCTCACTCAGTCGCCAGATCACCGATCTGGTGGACGTCGGCTACGTCACCCGCCACTCGGATCCCGCCGACGGACGCGCGTTTCGAATACGCGTATCGCCGGAGGGAATGGCGTACGTGAAGCACGTGAGAACACAGCGGGCTGCTCGAATGCAGAAATTGATGACCGGGTGGAACGAGACCGAGGCAGCGATTGCCCTCGAGTCCATCCGGCACCTGAAGGAAACACTCTTCGATCCAGAACACCGGATCGTCACGAGCTCGAACCCGATTGGAACACAAAGCGTATGACCGAAACACAGACTCGGCCGCCGGTTGAAGAGACGACGGCCATGACGCACCGACAAATCCTCGAAGCCCTCACGGGCCTGCTCGCGGCGCTGTTCACCGCACTGCTGAGCAGCACGATCGTCGCCACCGCTCTTCCGACGATCATCGGTGACCTGAAGGGCACGCAGACCGCGTACGCCTGGGTCATCACCAGCGCGTTGCTCGCCAACGCCGCTTCCACCCCGATCTGGGGCAAGCTCGCGGACCTGTTCAACAAGAAGATCCTCGTCCAGAGTGCGATCGTCATCTTCGTCGTCGGTTCGGTGATTGCCGGCTTCGCGCACAACGTCCCGATCCTGCTGGCCGCACGTGTGATCCAGGGCATCGGCATGGGTGGTCTGACGGCCCTCGTCGTCGCCATCATCGGCACCATCGTCTCTCCCCGTGAGCGCGGTCGCTACTCCGGCTACATGGGTGCCGTCATGGCCGTGTCGATGTCGGGCGGCCCGATCCTCGGCGGCGTCATCGTCGACAGCCCCCTCGGCTGGCGCTGGTGTTTCTTCGTGTGTGTGCCGCTCGCCGTCATCGCACTGTTCCTGCTGCAGCGCACGCTGCACCTCGCGACCGAGAAGAAGGACGACGTCTCGATCGACTGGCTCGGCGCCCTGCTGCTGACCGCCGGTGTGTCCATCCTGCTCATCTGGGTCTCGTTCGCCGGCAAGGCGGGTTACTACGAGTGGTTCTCCCGTGAGACGGTCATGTATGTCGGATCCGGTGTGCTGCTGCTGGCCGCGACGATCCTCGTCGAAGCCAAGGCCAAGTCGCCGATCATCCCGCTGAAGATCGTCACCGAGAAGACCACCGGCCTCGCCATCATCGCGTCCGTCGCCGTCGGTGTCGGCATGTTCGGTTCCACCACGTTCCTCGGTCAGTACTTCCAGACCTCGCGTGGCTACACCCCCACCATGGCCGGCGTGCTCACCGTCCCGATGGTTGCAGGCATGCTCGTCGGCACGGTCGGATCCGGACAGCTCATCACCCGCTTCGGTAAGTGGAAGCCGTTCGTCGTCGGCGGCGCCGTGCTGATGATCATCGGCTTCGGACTGCTCGGCACCATCGATCACGAAACCAGCCTGGCCCTGGTCGGCACCTACATCGCGATCATCGGCCTCGGCATGGGCATGCTGATGCAGAACCTGGTGCTCGCGGTGCAGAACACCGTCAGTGTCCAGAACATCGGTGCGGCGTCCAGCTCGGTCGCCTTCTTCCGGACCTTCGGTGGCGCGATCGGCGTCTCGGTTCTCGGTTCGGTGCTGGCCACCCGTGTCGCCGACCTGTCGGCCGACGGGTTCGCGAAGATCGGCATCCGGAGCGGGTCGGGCAGCGGTGGTGGAAGCCTGGACCTGACGTCCATGCCCGCTCCCGTCCAGGGCGTCATCCGCGCCGCGTACGGTGACGCGACCGGCCGGATCTTCCTGATCGCCGCCGTCGTCGCCGTCATCACCCTGATCGCCGTCATCTTGCTGCCCAACCGTCCGCTGCGTCGCACCATCGACCTGTCGAGCGAGCAGGAGCCAGTCCAGGAACCCGAGTACGCCCCCGTTCCGGAGTACGCACTCGAACCCGACACGGCGCCGATCCAGTCGTCCGACATCCGCGGCGGCAGGCACGAGGCTCCGGCGGATCAGCACCATCCCTTCGCCGGGTTGAGCGCCGACGCCCGGGACCGTCTCCTCTCCATGCTCCTGCCCCAGCCGGAGCAGACGCTGGAGGCGATCGACGAGGCCGAGAGGATCCGCGACGAGGTCAACCGCCTGCGTAACGATCTCAATGCCAAGCTCGTCGAATTCGACGCGGTCTGGGATCGCCTGCGCGAGCTGGGACTGAGCGAAGATCAAGTGGCCGGCGTCCTCGGCGGCGGCCAGGTGACGGACACCGGCAATGGCGTCCTGATCCGCTGAATGAGATGATCGTCCAGTTCCACGAGGCCGTCGGCTCCTCCGCGTATCCCCCTCTACGTGGGCGGGCCGGCGGCCTGTTCGCTCAATTGACCCGGTTCACGCTGGTGGGCACGTCGAGCAATGCGCTCTACGTTCTCGCGTTCTTCACCCTCGACGTGTACGGGTCGTTGGTCGCCAACCTGGTCGGCGTGGTGACCAGTTCGATGTTGGCCAACGAACTCCACCGGCGGCTCACCTTCCGGGCCGCCGACCGCGTCCGCTGGTTCGTCGCCCAGTGGGAAGGCGGAACGCTCGCACTGCTCGGCCTGGCCGTCAGCACGATCGCACTCGCCCTCCTGGGCACCCTCTTCCCCGGCGCCGACGGACTGGTGCAGGTCGCCCTCGTCGTCGCCGTCAGCGCGGTCGTCGGGGGGCTGCGCTTCCTCGCGCTCCGCGGATGGGTCTTTGCCTCCCGCCCGTGAGTACTTGTTAACCGCCCGCGGTTGACAAGTACTCACGGCAGGGGGTCAGGACCCGAAGACCGAATTCGTCGGACGGTGCCACGGACCCGTGATCGCCAGCGTCAGCCCCGGCGACTGAATGTTCGCGAACAGGATCTTCCCGTCCGCGCTGAACGCCGGACCGCAGAACTCGCTGTCGTTCAACTCGTTCCGAGCCATCGCGAACGGCTCCCCCTCCGCCGTGACGCCCACGAGGTGGCTGATCCCTTCACCGTCCTCTGCGAGGATCACACCGCCGTACGGCGAGACGGTGATGTTGTCGGGCCCGTCGTAGTTTCCGGTGTCGACAGCGGGATCGGGATTGACACCGAACAGGGTCGTCAGCGTGACCGTCTGCTTCGCCGGGTCGAAGAACCACACCTGGCCGTCGTGCTCGGCGACGCTGCCGTCGCTGGTCCGTGCGTAGCTCGCGACGAAGTAGACGCCGCCGTCGCCCCACCACTGACCCTCCAGCTTGCGGCTCCGAGTGACGGCGTCGTTCCCGAACTGCTTGCGCACCGACGTGCTCGTCGCGTCACGGTCCGGCACACCGACCCACTGCACGGAGTACACAGTGCCCGGCTCCGTAGCCTGCGACAGGTCGGGGACGTGCGTTCCGCCCTGGAAGCAGGCCATCGCCTGCAGAGCGCCCGCGGTGTCGCCGCCCGACGACTGCGCGAGTTCGCGCAGCGCGTTCGGCCCGCCCCGGAAACCCTGCGGCGGCGTCCACCGGTAATACAGCCCATTCGGCCCGGACGCGTCCTCCGTGAGGTAAATGGTGCTCGACGACGGATCCACCGCCACCGCCTCGTGCGCGTACCGGCCCAGGAACTTCAGCGGCACAGGACTTTTGCCCATGTTCGCTTCCTGACTCGCCGGGTCCACCTCGAAGACATAACCGTGGTCGAGCAGGAACCCTTCCTTCCCCGCACGAGCCTCCGTCTCCTCGCAAGTGAGCCACGTCCCCCACGGGGTGATGCCGCCCGCGCAGTTGTTCACGGTGCCCGCGACGCTGACGTACTGGCCCTGCCGTGCGCCGTCGGCGCCGACCGCGGTCGTGGTCGTGCCGCCGCGCGCACCCGCGTCGTACGTCAATCCGTCGAGCGCGGGCACGCCGAACGGTTCGTCACTGCCGATCTCGTGATTGGTGACGAGCGTGGAACCGCCGGGTCGCGCGAACACACCGATGGCGTCGGGATCACTCGGCACGGGGACGCCCCCGTCCAACTGCGTCTCACCCGAACGGGAGACGACGCTGTACGAAAAGCCCACCGGCAGGGAGAGAATGCGGTTCGGGTCCGGCACGAGCGGTCCGTAGCCGATCGCCTGCCCCGGCGCCGCGGACGCGAACGCAGGCCGGACGAGGGCGTCGACGCTGCCCGCGAGTGCCACACCGAGGCCGGTGAGCGCAGTGCGACCGAGGAATCCGCGGCGGTTGAGTGGTGCAGTGGACACTGTCTGAAACCTCCATGGCGACGAACCGGGACCCCCGGACGGTAGGTACCGCAATCCCCCGCGTCGTGGACACACCGTGGCCCGCGCGTGAACCGCGTGCGAACTTCCGCCTGTGAGTACTTGATAACCGCCCGCGGTTAACAAGTACTCACAGTGCGTTGACATGTGACCAAATGGTCACCTATTGTCGGTTCATGGACGCCGATCACGTCTTCAAGGCGCTGGCCGATTCGACCCGCCGCCTGATACTCGACCGATTGTTCGCCCACGACGGTCAGACGCTCACCGAACTCGAGTCGCAGGTCGAGATGACGCGATTCGGAGTCATGAAACATCTGCGCGTGCTCGAAGACGCGGGACTCGTCGTCACGCGCCGCTCCGGCCGGGAAAAACTTCACTATCTCAACCCCGTGCCGATCCAGCTGATCCACAACCGGTGGATCGACAAATACACCGAGCGTCACACCTCGGCGCTCGCTCAGCTGAAATCCGAACTGGAGGAAGAGAAATGACTACCGCCGACAAAATCCAGATTTACGCGATCTACATCAAGGCGACGCCGGAGGCGATCTGGGACGCCATCACCAAACCCGAGTGGTCGCAGCAGTACGGGTACGGCGGCCTGGTCGACTACGACCTCCGCGCGGGCGGCTCCTTCCGCTCGCTCGCGGACGAGGCGATGAAGGCGTACCCGGGCGTGCCCGATGTGATCATCGACGGCGAGGTGATCGAATCCGATCCGCCGAAGAAGCTGGTCCAGACGTGGCGCATGCTGATGGACCCCGACAACGTGGAGGGTTTCACCACCCTCACCTACGAGATCGTGCAGTCGAGCCGGCCGGGAGTCGCGAAACTGACTGTCACCCACGACCTCACCAACGCACCGGGGCTGGCCGAGATGGTCGCGGGCAGGCGGGAGTCCGAGGGTGCGGGCGGCGGCTGGAACGAGGTCCTCAGCGGAATGAAGTCGCTGCTCGAGACGGGGCAGCCGATGGTGAACTGGGGCTGAGCCGCCCGGGTCGGCGAGTGCGAGGACCGACATCTGTCGGACGGCAGCAGTAAGCTCCAACCATGACGGCTGCGCAGTCGCTCGACGATGATTTCCTCGCACTCGCCGACCCTTACCGGCGCGAGTTGCTCGCCCACTGTTATCGCATGATGGGTTCGCTTCACGACGCCGAAGATCAGATGCAGGAGACGTTCATCCGCGCCTGGCGCGGGTACGACGGGTATCAGCATCAGGCGTCGCTGCGGACGTGGTTGTACAAGATCGCCACCAACACGTGCCTGACGGCGTTGCAGAGCAAGTCCAAGCGCCCGCTGCCCAGTGGGCTGGGCGCCCCGGACTCCGACCCCTCCGCCGACCTCGTCGAGCGGCACGAGGTGCCGTGGCTCGGACCGCTCCCCAACCGGCTCATCGACGACGACGCGAGCGATCCGGCCACCGTCGTGACGTCGCGCGAATCGGTGCGGCTGGCGTTCATCGCGGCCCTGCAGCATCTTCCCGCACGTCAGCGCGCCGTGCTCGTCCTGCGCGACGTGCTGCAGTGGAAGGCGTCGGAGGTCGCGGCGGCGCTCGGCACCACCACGACCGCGGTGAACAGCCTGCTGCAGCGGGCTCGCGCGCAGCTCGAGCTGGCCACGCCGACCGCCGACACCCTGGTCGAACCGGAGTCCCGGGAGGAGCGCGAGCTGCTCGACCGGTACGTCGCCGCGTTCGAGGACTACGACATCGACGCGATCGTCGAGCTGTTCACCAAGGAGGCGGTCTGGGAGATGCCCCCGTTCGACGGCTGGTACCGCGGCGGGGCGTCGATCGGCACCCTGATCCGGGGAAACTGTCCGGCCAAGGGGCCGGGCGACATGCGTCTGGTGCCCACCGCGGCCAACGGACAGCCGGCGCTCGGCCTGTACATGCGCGGCGAGGACGGTGTCCACCGGCCGTTTCAGCTCCACGTCCTGGACGTGACGGCCGACGGGGTCTCCCACGTCGTCTGCTTCTTCGATGTCGATCTGTTCGAGAAGTTCGGACTGCCGGAGACCCCGCCTGCCTGATCCCCTACGCCGGGACGGCGGTGGGATCCATCCACATGACCTCCCAGACGTGGCCGTCCAGGTCGCGGAACGCGCGTCCGTACATGAAGCCTTCGTCCTGGAGCTTGCCCCACGACGTTCCGCCGGAGGCGAGGGCCTTGTCGACGAGGGTGTTCACCTCTTCGCGACTGTTGGCCGAGATACACATCAGGGCCTCGACGGCCTTCGAGGTGTCGCAGATGCCGCCTTCGATGAAGTCCTTGAACCGGGATTCGACGAGGAGCATCACCGAGGTGGAGTCGTTGATCACCATGGCGGTGCAGGAATCGTCGCTGAATGTGGGGTTGAATTCGAAGCCGAGTTCACCGAAGAACGTCTTGGTCGCGTCGAGGTTCTTGATCGGCAGGTTCACGAAGAGCATCCGGGACATGTGATTCTCCTTCTCGGGTTCCGCTCGGTGCGGAAGGTCATCGATACAGACTGCGGGGGCGCGCGAAACTCATCGGCGATTGCTCCCCGATCTTGCTCAGCTCGTCGCGAGGTCGAGGAATGAGCCGATCATGATTCGCCCGGCGGCCTCCACGTCGTCCATGTGCTCCCCCGACGGCGCGGTGCCCGGCGGCATGTGGTCCTGCATCACCGACAGTTGTCTGCGGGTCAGTTCGACGTGGAACTGCAAGCCGTACGCTCGGCGGCCGATGGCGAAGGCCTGATTCTCGTATAGGTGACTGCCCGCGAGCAGGACGGCGCCGTCCGGGAGATCGAAGGTGTCGCCGTGCCAGTGGACGACGGGCACCTCGGCTCCGACCGAACCGAAGACGGGGTCGCGCGTTCCCTCCTCGGTCACCGTCACCGTCCCGGCGCCGTTCTCCGGGGTCGGCTGACGGCGGATCGCGCTGCCGAACGCGGCGGCGAGAAGTTGCGCGCCGAGGCAGATTCCCAGCATCGGGAGTCCGGCGTCGACAAATTCTTTGATGAAGTTTCGCTCTCGCGGAAGTTGCGGGTGGGTAACGTCATCGAGTGCGCCCATCGGACCGCCCATCACCACGAGGCCGCCGATGTCGTGGACGGCCGGAAGTTCCGACGCTCGGTACATGGGGTACTCGTTGTACCGAATTCCCCGCTCTGCCAGCAGAGTACCGACGAGCGCCGGCCCTTCGAACGACACATGTTTGACGACTGCCCATGGCTTGTTCATGGCACAATTCTTACCAACTAGGGACTTTCGGCCCTAGCCCGCTTTACGGTCGACGAATTCCGCACTGAGTGCACAAAATTGGGATGTTCACATGGAGTTCATGTTCTGTGTAGTTCACGCGAATGACACCTCCCAAACTGGACGCTTGTCTAGTGGCATGGCTCACCCGAAACCTGTAGAAATACGAGCGTCACTCTTTCGTGACCCGTCCCATATCAATTAGTTACCGGTGGTGCTCCCTGACAAACGGAACGTCACCATCTCCCGTCACCTCAGACCACAGACGAGCCCTCCCGCGATCCGGGAAGACGTCTTCGGGATGGAAAGGGCCCTAGATGCCGCTCCCCATGTCCCCCCTCGACTCGATGTTCCTGCTCGGCGAGTCCCGCGAGCACCCGATGCATGTCGGCGGCGTGGAGATCTTCCAGCTTCCGGACGGCGCCGACACCTACGACATGCGCGCGATGCTCGACCGCGCGCTCGCAGACGGCGACGGCATCGTCACGCCCCGGCTCGCCAAGCGCGCACGCCGGTCCTTCTCGTCGCTCGGTCAGTGGAGCTGGGAGACCGTGGACGATCTCGACCTCGGTCACCACATCCGGCACGACGCCCTGCCCTCTCCCGGCGGCGAGGCCGAGCTGATGGCGCTGTGCTCCCGGCTGCACGGATCGCTGCTCGACCGCAGCCGCCCGCTGTGGGAGATGCACCTGATCGAGGGACTGAGCGACGGCCGGTTCGCCGTCTACACCAAGATCCATCACGCGGTCGCCGACGGCGTCACCGCCATGAAGATGCTGCGGCAGGCACTCAGCGAGAACTCGGACGAGCGGGACATGCCGGCTCCGTGGCAGCCGCGCGGCCCGCGCCCGGAGCGGTCGCCGTCGAAGGGGTTCAGCCTGTCGGGCCTGGCCGGTTCCACTCTCCGCACCGCCCGCGACACCGTCGGTGAGGTGGCCGGACTGGTGCCCGCGCTCGCCGGGACCGTGTCCCGTGCGTTCCGCGACCAGGGTGGTCCGCTCGCCCTGTCCGCGCCGAAGACCCCGTTCAACGTGCCGATCACTGGTGCCCGTCAGTTCGCGGCGCAGTCGTGGCCGCTCGAACGTCTCCGGCTCGTCGCCAAGCTGTCGGACGCCACCATCAACGACGTCGTCCTCGCGATGTCCTCGGGTGCTCTCCGCGGCTACCTGGAGGATCAGGAGGCCCTGCCCTCGGATCCGCTGATCGCGATGGTCCCGGTGTCGCTGAAGGCTCAGCGCGATGCGTCGAACGGCAACAACATCGGGGTGCTGATGTGTAACCTGGGCACGCACCTGCCCGATCCGGCGGATCGACTCGACACCATTCGCACGTCGATGCGTGAAGGCAAGGAGGCGTACGGCTCGATGAGCGCGACGCAGATCCTCGCCATGAGCGCGCTCGGTGCCGCCCCGATCGGGGCGAGCATGCTCTTCGGCCACAACTCGCGGGTGCGGCCGCCGTTCAACCTGATCATCTCCAACGTCCCCGGCCCGAGTTCCCCGTTGTACTGGAACGGCGCGCGGCTCGACGCGATCTACCCGCTGTCGGTGCCCGTCGACGGTCAGGGCCTGAACATCACCTGCACCAGCAACGACGACATCATCTCGTTCGGGGTCACCGGGTGCCGGAGCGCGGTGCCCGACCTGAAGTCGATCCCCGCCCGGCTGGGACACGAACTGCGCGCCCTCGAGCGGGCGGTCGGAATCTGATCCTCAGGAACTTTTACGGTCGCTGTGCCCGAGGTCGCGGTCGGGCGCTACGCGGTCGCGCACCAGTTGTTTGAGCACGGTAATGTCGGGGAAGCCGCCCTGCTCCTTGCGGTCCCAGATCAGTTCGTCGTCCACGGTGATCCGGAAGATTCCTCCGGTGCCGGGGACGAGCGCGACCTCGCCGAGTTCCTGCCCGAAGGTGCCGAGTAGTTCCTGCGCCATCCACGCTGCGCGCAATAGCCATTGGCACTGAGTGCAGTAGGTGATCGCGACCCGGCCGTCAGCGCTGCTCGTCGTCATCGTGCCAGGTTAACCGAACGCACTCCGCCGCTTGCTGTTCGAGTTGCACGCGCGACACCTGTTCGTCATGCGGACGTCAGGATCCTGAGGCAGACTGTCGATCGCCATGCTGTGCCCCCTCGACGAAAGGAAGCCGCCATGTCCACCGCGCTCGAAGAATCGCGTCGCCACGCCATCGAACTGACCAACGAGAAGATCCAGGCCGTCAAGGATTTCTTCACCAACATCTTCCGCCTCGACACCACGCACCAGACCGAGGCCTGAACGTCCGGGGAGGCCTTCTCCGCGAAGGTCTCCCCCGGGTTCACCGGAGGGCACCGAAGAACTCCACGACCTCCGCGGTCCGGAAGTGGTCTTCGGAGACGTGTGCGCCGCTCACCTCGACGAATTCCACTGCGCCCGCGTCGCGGCGCAGCATCTCGACCCACGGTCCCGTGACGCCGGCGATGTTCGCCACTTCGTCCTCCCTCGACGCGTACACCCGAATCGGCACTCCGGCATAGCCTCTCGGCTCGTGCCGGACGGCGTCCCAGCCCGCGGTCTTCGGTTCGAGGTCGTGACCGTCCGCCGACAACCGGAACGCGTCCCGCACGGTGTCGCGTCCGTGTTCACCCCGTTCCCACACCGCGCGCAGCGACAGGGACGGGGCGATCAGCACCGCGCCGTCCCATGCGACCTCCCGCAGGCGCACGGCGTTGGCGGCGGCGTTGCCGCCCATCGATTCCCCGATTACGAACCGAACTGTCACCGGCCACCGGTGTGAGACCCACTCGTCCAGCGCGACGACGGCGTCCTGCGCGCGCCGGTTTCCCCACAGGTCGCCGTGCAGGTAAGGCGCGGCGACGACGTAGCCGGCGTCGAGCAGTCCGTCCCGCAGACCAGCGCGGTCGTCGATCGACCGCTGGTCGCCCGTACGCCCGTGCAGGTAGTACACGACAGCGGGCGGCGTCACCCCCTGCGACACCGCCACCAGCGCGGGATCACCCGAGCGAGGGACCGTCACCGCGTACTCGTCGTACCTCGTGAGCTGCGCCGTGTGCCGCGTCAGCGGTTCGCCGGACTGATCGCGAACTGTCACTCCGCCACGCTAACAAGCTGGGAGGGTGCGCGCGTGGCGACGAACCCGGCTCGGCACCGGTTTCGCCGAGTCGAGCAGAACCCCGGCGGCACGCTCCTATAATTCGTGGGTTGAGCCCTACCTGCGAGGGGGACCGATGAGCGGCTTCCTGCTACGACGAGCGCTCAACTACGTTGTGCTGTTGCTGCTGGCCTCCTTCCTGACGTTCAGTCTCGCCTCGCTCACCTTCCGCCCGCTCGACAGCCTCGAACAGCGCAACCCCCGGCCACCGCAGTCGGTGATCGACGCGAAGGCCGCCGAACTGAATCTGGACGAGCCGATTCCGGTGCGGTACGTGAGCTGGCTCCGCGGGGTCGTCCACGGCGACTTCGGCACCACCATCACCGGACAGCCGGTGTCGGACGAGCTGGGCCGCCGGATCTTGGTGAGCATGCGGTTGCTGATCCTCGGTTCCGTCATCGGTGCCGTGCTGGGTGTGCTGATCGGCGCCGCCGGCGCGATCCGGCAGTACAAGTTCAGCGACTATTTCAGCACCGTCGTGTCTCTGCTGATTCTCAGTGCACCCGTGTTCCTCGTCGCCACCCTGCTGAAATACGGTGCTCTCCAGATCAACTCGGCCACAGGCAGCCAGATCTTCCTGTACACGGGCGAATCCTCGGCCAGCACGATCACCGGTTTCTGGCCGCAACTGGTCGACCGGGTGCAGCATCTGGTGCTGCCGACGATCGCGCTGGCGTTGGGCAGCATCGCCGGCTACAGCCGGTATCAACGCAACGCAATGCTCGACGTTCTGGGAAGCGACTTCATCCGGACCGCCAGGGCGAAGGGTCTGACCCGTCGGGCGGCGCTGCTCAAGCACGGGCTCCGGACGGCGCTGATCCCGATGGCGACGCTGTTCGCCTACGGATTCGGGGCCCTGGTCGTGGGTGCCACGTTCACCGAGACGATCTTCGGCTGGCACGGGATCGGCGAATGGATCGTGATCGGCATCGACACGCAGGACACCAACATCGTCGTGGCGATCACGTCGTTCACCGGGCTGATCGTGCTGTTGTCGGGACTGCTGTCGGACGTGGTGTACGCGGCTCTCGACCCGCGGGTGCGTGTCGGATGACCGAGATCCAGATCGCGTCCACCGACGCGGCGGTGTCGGCCGTCGGTCGCCGGACCCTGTTGTGGCGGCGGTTTCTCCGCAACAGGCCCGCCATCGCCGGGGCGTCCGTGTTGCTGCTGCTGTTCGTGGTCAGTTTCGTCGGGCCGTACCTGCTGCCCTACGACTATCAGCAACTCGACTACACCGCGCTGCTGCAGCCGCCCAGTGCGCAGCATCCGTTCGGCACCAACCAGATCGGGCAGGACGTGCTCGCGCAGACGTTGCGGGGCCTGCAGAAGTCGCTGATCATCGGGATCTGCGTCGCGATCTTCTCCACGGCGATCGCGGCGCTCGTCGGGGCGCTGGCAGGGTATGTCGGCGGCTGGCCGGATCGGGTGATCATGTGGCTGGTCGATCTGCTGCTCGTCGTTCCCAGTTTCATCATCATCGCGGTGTTCACTCCCCGGTTGAAGGCCGCGAGTTCGATCGTCCTGCTGATCCTGCTGCTCGCGGTGTTCGGTTGGATGATCACTGCCCGGATGGTGCGGGGAATGACGCTGAGCCTGCGTGAGCGGGAATTCGTCCAGGCCGCCCGCTACATGGGGGCGCCGACCCACAAGATCATCACCAGCCACATCGTCCCGAACATCGCGTCCATTCTGATCATCGACGCCACCCTGAACGTCGGTGCCGCGATCCTCGCCGAGACGGGCCTCAGCTTCCTCGGGTTCGGCGTCCAGAAGCCCGACATCTCCCTCGGGTCCCTCATCGCCGACGGCACCGAATCCGCCCTCACCTACCCGTGGCTGTTCCTGTTCGCGGGCGGACTGCTTGTGCTCACCGTGCTGTCGGCGAATCTGGTGGGCGACGGTCTGCGCGACGCCGTCGATCCGAGTTCGAAGCGTGCCCGATCCCGCAGGAAGAAGCCGAAGCGGTGACCGGGGAACGGCTGCTCGACATCGAGGATCTGCGGGTCAGCTTCCCCAGCGAGGAGGGCCGGATCGAGGCGGTCCGCGGCGTCAGCTACGGCATCTCCGACGGCGAGGTGCTCGCCATCGCCGGCGAATCGGGCTCGGGGAAATCGGTGGCGTCACTGGCCGTGATGGGCCTGCTGCCCGAGCATGCGCGGGTCACCGGATCCATCCGGTTGCAGGGCCGCGAACTGCTGGGTATGGGCGACCGGGAGCTGTCCGCGCTGCGCGGCAAGACGGTGAGCATGGTGTTCCAGGACCCGCTGTCGGCGCTGACACCGGTGTACCGGGTGGGCGACCAGATCGCGGAGGCGCTGCTCGTGCACGGCCGGGCGAGCAGCAAGAAGGAGGCTGCGCAGCGTGCGGTGGACCTGCTCGACCTCGTCGGCATACCCGATCCCGCGGTGCGCGCCAAGGCCTTTCCGCACGAGTTCTCCGGTGGCATGCGTCAGCGCGTCGTGATCGCCATCGCCATCGCCAACGACCCGGCGCTGATCATCTGCGACGAGCCGACCACGGCACTGGACGTGACGGTGCAGGCGCAGATCCTGAACCTGCTGCGCAAGGCCCGCGACCTCACCGGCGCCGGCGTCGTGATGATCACCCACGACATGGGTATCGCCGCGACGCTCGCCGACCGTGTGGTGGTGATGTACGCGGGCCGGGTGGTGGAGTCCGCGCCGGTGCGCGAACTGTTCGCCGAGCCCCGGATGCCGTACACCGCGGGGCTGCTCGTGTCCGTGCCCCGGATGGACGCCCCGATCCGCAGCCGCCTGGTCCCGATCGCCGGTGCACCGCCCGCGCTGCATTCGCTGCCACCCGGCTGCACGTTCGCGCCGCGCTGCCCGCTTGCGGTGGACGCATGCCTGCTGGCCGAACCGGATCTCGTCCCGACCGGTCCGGGCCATCGGGCGGCCTGCATCCGCGTCGACGAGGTGGGCACCCGCGACCTGTTCACCGCCTACCGCCGGAGCCAGCCGGCCCCGCCCGGCGCCGCACCCCCGGATCCCGAGCACCGGGTGGTGTTGCGGGTGACGGACCTCGTCAAGACGTATCCGATCACCAGCGGTGTGGTGTTCCGCCGCACCCGGGGCGAGATCCGGGCGGTCGATGGCATCAGCTTCGACATCCGCGGGGGCCGCACGCTGGCGTTGGTGGGCGAATCCGGCTCCGGGAAATCGACCACGTTGACGCAGATCCTCGAACTGGCCGCGCCGGAATCCGGTGCGATCGAGGTACTGGGTGCCGACGTCGCCGCGCTGAGCAAGCACCGGAAACGCGAGATCCGCCGCAAGATGGCGATCGTCTTCCAGGATCCGACGGCGTCGCTGGACCCTCGGCTGCCGGTGTTCGACGTGCTCGCCGAGCCGCTGCGACTGGACGGCCGCGGACGCGAGGAGATCGGCCGCCGGGTGCCGGAGTTGCTCGACCTGGTCGGGTTGCGACGCGAGCACGCCGATCGGTATCCGGCCGATTTCTCGGGCGGTCAGAAGCAGCGAATCAGCATCGCGCGGGCGCTGGCCCTCGATCCGGAACTGCTGATCCTCGACGAGCCGGTGTCGTCTCTCGACGTCTCGATCCAGGCCGGTGTGCTCAACCTCCTGCGTGACCTTCAGGAGCAGCGGCGCATGTCGTACCTGTTCGTTTCCCACGACCTGTCGGTGGTCCGGAACATCGCTCACGACGTGGCGGTGATGTTCCAGGGCAGGATCGTGGAGTCGGGGCCGGCGCAGTCGATCTTCGAGGATCCGCAGCACGAATACACGCGGGCACTGCTCGCGGCAATTCCCGTTCCGGATCCGACGTATTTGGCACACTAGGTTCAGCGAACGTCGAGGAGGGCCATTGCCATGAGGATTCGTTCGGTGCGTGCCCGCCTCGCAGTATCGTTCCTGGCCTTCGGGCTGATTGTCGCCGGCTGTGGGGGTTCGGACACCGGTGGCGTCGATGCCGGGTCCGGGTCGATCGGCACCACCAACGACATCAATCCGCACGATCCGAGCGAGCTACGGGACGGCGGAAATCTGCGGTTGGCGTTGTCGGGCTTTCCCGCGAACTTCAACACCCTGTCCAACGACGGCAACGACTCCGAGATCGCCGGCATCCTGAAGCCGATGATGCCGCGGGCGTTCGGCACCGACGCGTCCGGAGCGCTGTCGGTGAATCACGACTACTTCACCGACGTGGCACTGACCGGCACCGACCCCCAGCAGGTCACGTACACGATCGACCCGAAGGCGGTGTGGTCCGACGGCACCCCGATCACGTGGGCGGACATCCAGTCTCAGGCCTCTGCGCTGAACGGGACGAACAAGGAATTCCTGATCGCGAACACGTCCGGGTTCGAGCGGGTCGACCGGGTCGAGCGCGGTGTCGACGACCGGCAGGCGGTGATCACCTTCGCCGAGCCGTACGCCGAATGGAGGGGCCAGTTCGCGGGCAACTCGATGCTCTACCCGAAGTCGGCGACCGCGACCCCCGAGGCCTTCAACGCGAGTCTGCGCGACGGAATCACGCTGACGTCGGGTCCGTTCCGCATCGAGTCGATCGACAAGGCGCAGAACCGGATCACGCTGGGCCGCAATCCCGCGTGGTGGGGTGACACACCGAAACTCGACACCATCACCTACACCGTGCTCGACGACTCCGCCCGCATTCCGGCGTTGCAGAACAACGAGATCGACGCGTCGGGACTGGCCACGATCGACGAGGTGAAGACCGCGCAGGGCTCGGCCGGCATCGCGATCCGCCGCGCACCGGGAACCCAGTTCTCGCACATCACGTTCAACGGAGCGGAGGGGTCCATCCTCGCCGATCCGGAACTGCGGGTGGCACTGTCGAAGGGAATCGACCGGCAGGGCATCGCGACCGCGATTCAGAACGGTCTGGTCGACGACCCCCAACCGCTGAACAATCACGTGTATCTCAACGGTCAGCAGGGCTATCAGGACAACAGCGCAGCGGTCGCCTACGACCCCGAGGAGGCGGCGCGGCGGCTCGACGAACTCGGGTGGAAACTCAACGGCGAGTTCCGCGAGAAGGACGGGCGCAGGCTCGAGATCCGCGACGTGATGTACCAGTCGACCACCTGGGTCCAGATCGCGCAGATCGTTCAGCAGAACCTCGCGCAGATCGGCGCGAAGTTGAACATCGACACCCGCGGCGGAACCGGATTCTTCACCGACGTGATCCAGCCCGGTGACTTCGACATCGCCCAGTTCTCCTGGGTGGGTGATCCGTTCCCGCTCAGCGGGCTGCCGCAGATCTACGCGTACAACCCGGACGATCTGCAGGGCAACTACGGCCGGATCGGCTCACCCGACTTGAACGCGCTGATCGAGCGGACCATCTCGGAACTCGACCCGGAGAAGGCGATCGAACTCGCGAACGAGGTGGACACGACGGTGTTCGAGGAGGGCTTCTCGCTGCCGCTCGTGCAGGCGCCCGGCAACGTCGCGGTCCGCGACGACCTGGCGAACTTCGGCGCGCCGGGCCTCGCGTCGTACGACTACACCAAGATCGGATTCCTGAATCAGTAGTCCGGTGGCCGTGCGCTATCCCGTCGTCGTCGGCCTGTGCGCCCTCGTGGTGTGCGGCGCATTCATCCCGTTCGCCGACGCCGATCAGCTCAGCGCGCTGGTCGTCGTGGCGGCGACGGTGCTCGGAGTCACCGGCTACACCTGGTTCGCTGCCACCCGGAACGGTTCGCAGCCGGGTCGCCCGGCTACGGTGCACCGGGTCCGCCAGCAGCATCGGCTCACCAGCAGGTCCTGGATCGAGTTACACGAGGAACCGGGTCCGCTGTGGGTTCCCGTGTTCTTCGATCCGGCGCTGATCACGATGCCGACCCCGACGACGGCGACGGTGCACGACGCGGGCCGGCGCAGCGTGGTGGTGTGGGACGGGCGGCGACTCCTTCCTGCCGGGCGAACGCGTCGTTCGGAGCCGGTCGGCCGGTTGATCGACAACCCGTCGCGGCCGGACCCGGACGGTCCGGTGCGCGCCCGGATCGCCGCTCGGCCGATGCGGCGGGTCGTCCTCGACGCTCAGTTCGCGGTGGCCGCGCCGTTCGCCGGGGCGCTGTGGGTGTACGTCGCGGGCGGCGGGCTTCCCGCGTTCGTCGGCGCGACGTGCGTGGCGGCGGTCGTCGCGGTGTGGTTCGCGGCCGTCCGGGGATCCGACCCCAGCTGACTCTCAGGACATCGTGACACCCGACGTCACGAAGCACGGGAGCAGTCCGGCGATCTCACTCAGCACCGGTCCGAACCCGACGGCGGCCGGTACCGGGTCGTTGACGAACGCGACACCCCGGAACCCGGTGGTGAGGTTCGTGAACTGCACGATGGCCCCGTTCCACTGCGCGAGAGGCGCTGCGGTGGTGTACCGGATCCGGTCGGGCGCGACCCGTTCCGCGTTGAACGTCAGCCACGCACCGGGGGCGCACGTCGACATCGAGCCGGGGATGAAGGGCGCGGCGGACGCGGCACCGGGCACTGCGAACGACAGTGCGCCGGCCACGGCGATCACTGCTCCCAGCCGACCCACCACTTTTCGAGTAGACATCGGAATTCCTTTCGGGGCGCGCCAATCCGTCTCCCCGAGTACGGCGGAACCGCGTCACTGAGTGTGAATACGAGCTCAGAGGATTATATCTCCGCAGGTAGGTCCCACCGCTAGGGTCAGGAGGCGCCACCGAGGTCCAATTCGAGCCGGTCCTCCTCGAGCCGGACCACTCGAACGGTGCGCGGTTCCCCCGCTGCGGTGGTCACCTCGAGACTGCCGTCGTCCGCGGACACCCACGTGCCCTGCTGTGCTTCGTTGGCGTCTCCCCGGCCTATCGCCCAATCGACGAACGAGCCGTCCGGCCGGAATTCGATACCGCCGCGGCCCCGCGCCCGCGGGAAGTCGTATCCGGCGGGCCGGTACACGCGGAGGCCGTCGTGGTCTTCCTCGAACGAATGCCCCCAGCGGCCGGCGGCGGCGCCCCGGGCGAGCACGGCGGACGATGCCGGACTCGCGGCCCGCCCGGTCCGCAACTGCTTCCGGACCGTATCGAGGCAGGCACCCATCCGGGCGCCCTGCCCCTTGGTGAACATCACCATCCCGGCGTCGTCGGTGTAGTCCATATAGTCCATGAACAGGTCGCCGTGCGGGCCGTTTCCGCAGCTGACGCGGGGGAAACGCGGCATCCCGACGTTCTGTCCGCCCTGGTTGGGGGTGTCGGCGACCTCGTCGGAGCCTCGGCACCCGGTGCCGTCGTCACCCCAGATGTGAAAGAGGTTGAAGTAGTGGCCGACCTCGTGGGTCGCGGTGCGCCCGAGGTTGAACGGGGCCCGAGCGGTGCCCGTCGTCCCGAAGGCGGTGTAGGTGATCACGACGCCGTCGGTGGCGACCGGTCCGCCCGGGAACTGCGCATAGCCGAGCAGTCCGCCGCCGAGCGCGCAGACCCAGATGTTCAGATATCTCGGTGTCGGCCACGGATCGGCGCCGCCGCTGTCCGCGGACTTGACGCCGTCGCCCTGGTCGAACGCCGTCACTTCGGTTGTGGTGCGGGTAATTCCGTTCGTGGGACGTCCGGACGGGTCGGTGTCGGCGAGGAAGAACTCGATGCCGGCGTCGCCGACCAGGTGCTCGAAGACGGACGGGACGGTGTCCACGTCGTCGTTGGCGGCCCGGAAATCCTTGTTGAGCACCGCGATCTAGCTCTCGATCTGCGCGTCCGAAATGTTCTGCGCGGCAGTGTTCGACACGACGTGCACGACCACCGGTATCCGCGCGACACCGCGGGCGGAAATGGATTGCAACGATTCCAGTTCGATAGTTTGGTTCTCGATCTCCGACCGCGCGATCCGGTACGACTCCGATTCGGTCAACAGTCTCCGGTGCACGTCCATCGCCCCGCACGTGCGGCGCGTGGGCGGATCGACGGGTGTTTCGTTGCTGCTCATGATGCCGTGGGTCCTTTCCGGAGTCAGAGAACGAGGTCCTGGGGGCGAATGAGTTCGCGGGGCAGGCTGCTCGCCTCGATCCGCTCGAGCGGGTCAGCCGCGACGTACGGGTCCAGGCCCAGCCCGGTCTGCTGGGCGATCCGCCGGACGGGAACCTGGAAGGTGCGGTACGCGCCGTAGGAGAACGCCTCCTCCCCTTCCGTGAACTCGTCGAGCAGCGCGGCCTGGCTGAGCAGATATCCCGTGACCGAGAGCGCGCCGTCCTGCTTCACCATAGCCACCGTCTTCCAGAATTGGCGTGGCAACGACACACCGCGATACTCGGGGTCGTCCGGCGCCAGAACAGGACCGGTGACGACGCTGACGGCGAGATCGGCGGTGTCCGCGTTCTTCAGGACATAGTCTTCGAGGCCCAGCCACAGTGTCTGGCCGGCGTTGAAACTGTGGTGCTGCGGGGTGCAATTCGTGAAGTGGAACGTGTCGTCGTTCGCGGCCTTGGCGAGGGGACCCCACGCCGGGTCGAGGCGGCGCACGAGGTGCCCGCGGTCGAGCGGATTGTCGCGGTACACCTCCTCCCCGGTCTGCTGTTCGGCCGGAAGTCGTGGGTCGAGAATCCATCGGTCGCTGTCGCGTCTCGGGCTCTGCGACTGTGTGCCGTCGATGTTTACGGCGGTGAACAGTGCGAGTGCCCGCTCGCGGTGCATCACGACGCTGAAGTGGTGATACCGCAACTCCGGGGAGGCCACCGACGGCACCCCGGGCCGCGGCAGCGGCAGCGGCGCGCGGAGGAAGTTCGGGTCGTACCCGCCGCGGGTGCTGTAGTTCGGGTCGATCGAGATCGCCTCGGGAGCGGCGGTTCGCCCGGCGGCGGGCGATTCGACGGATCCGAGGCGGACGGTGATCTCCAGGGGTACCCGGACGGTCACTTCCTGTTCGTGTTCGACAGCCGCGGGGACCGTCGCTGCCGTCCGCTCGGCGGTGTGGAGTTCGTCGACGAGGACGCGCGAGTGTGGTGGCAGGTTCTGGGCCCTCACGAATTCGAGGATCCGGCTGATCCGCACCCCTTCGTTGAGGAACCCGCCGAACTCGGTGTGCTGCGGCGCCCGCACACTCGCGTGATGCAATGCGACCACCTCCCACTGATCGTTGAAGACCGGTGAGCCCGAGGATCCGGGTTCCGTGTCGGCCGAGTAGTGCAGGAACCGTTCGGGTATGTCGACGATACGGTTCTCCCGCAGGGCGATCTGCTTCTTGTCGCCGCGGGGGTGCTGCACGATGGTCACGAATTCACCGATGATGGCCTTGCCCTCCGCCTGGATCAGCGGGGTGAACCCGAATTGGGCGAGCGTCCCGGGCTCGGCACCGACCGCGACGAGGGCGAAGTCGCGTTCGCGGTCGGCGAGAAAGAACCGGGCCGGGTCGAGGGGGAACATCTGCACGGGGCGTGGCTTCCCGTCGACACCGTCCTGGTAGTCGAACTCGATCACGCTGCTGCGGGCGGTGTCCGCGTCCGGCAGCACGTGATGGTTGGTCAACAGCAGGGTCGGCGAGACGAGGAAGCCCGTGCCGTAGCCCTGCAGGACGCCTCGTGCGTCGCGGATGTTGACGCGTCCGATCGAACGCGCGGCGGCGACACCGGCTTCCAGGTATCGGGCGCCAACGAAATCCGCGGTGTTGATGATCTTCTCGAGAACCTGATCGGGGATCGTGTCGGACTCCCACTCACCGGCCGCGTAGTAGCGGCCGAGTCGGTCCACGCGTTTGGCGATCCGTTCGGGAGTGTCCGCCGCGGCGACGCCGCCGGGACCGTTGAGTGCGTCCACGTGCTCGCCTCGCTGCGGCGCGCGTTCGCGGGCACGCAGTTCGGCCGCGTCGTGCTGCCGTTGCCGTTCCGACTCGAACGTTCCGGCGGGCATCTCGTGCTGCGACTGCCCGTCTCCGATGCTGTCGACGATGGTCATTACGCTGTCCTCACGTAGGTCGGCCGCTCTGTGCTGTGAGGACGAGCCTCCTCGACGCGGGCGCCTCGGTCATGCGTAGTCGGCTACTCGTTTCTCGGGCCGGCACCGTCGTCGGCGCGTTCGTACTGCTCGACGCCGTTCCTGACGACCCGACGTATGCGGGTGCCGTCCGCGACGAGGCCGTCGAGCAGTGGGACCGCCAGTTCCGGACGGAGGGGGGCCTCCGCGAGGAGTTGCCCGAGTTCGAGTGCGTCGGATCCGATCGCGCCGACGATGACATTGCGCCGCGAGGAGTTCAGCGCCGCCTCCACGTCGAGTCTTTTCGCGGTGCCGCCGCGCTCCGTCGGTATCGGTGCCGCCGTCTCGACCAGCAGCGCCCGGACCTCCCGCGCGGTCAGGTCACGGTCGGTCGCCCACACCAGCATTGCCGCGACGGCCACGTACAGCGCGGCGAACGTCGTGCCCTCCATCTCGGGCCGGTCGACGAGGTGCTCGCAGGCCGTGTCGGTGATCGTCCGCGGCGCGTAGACGTCCGGTTTGCCGACATCGGGGTAGTAGGGGGTTTCGTGGGTGAGTGTGCCGTCGTCCTCGATGGCGCCGACCGCGAAGGCGTCCGCGGTCCAGGCGGGATAGGCCGGCTCGTCCGAGTGGTCGCCCGAGACGATCACGAGTCTTCCGTCGCTCACCAGGCGGGTGATCACGGCGTTCTGCGCGTCCGAGGGCACCGCGTTGCCGTAGTCGAACACCAGGATGTCGGCGTCGGCCGCGGCGGCGTCGTCCATCCACCGGCAGACGTCGCGCTCCGAGGGGACTCCGTCCGCGAAGGCCAGCTCCTGCGGAAGCAGTTCGGCCAGAGCCGATTCACCCTCCCCCGTTTCTCCGGCGACCACCCGCCCCGGAACCCCGTGCTTGATGGCGCACTGGGTGACCGCGACGGCGATCTCCTCGCGTCGGCCGACGGTGAACGGGCCCGCCACCGCCAACCGCAATGCGCGTCGCACCGGTGCCGCAGTCGTCGCGGCCACCTCCGCCGCCGCGGTCTCGGCCCCGAAGAAGTCGGATCCGCTCGGTTCCGGTTCCGGGGTTTTCGCGGCGCCGACGCCGAGTTGCCGGACGAGGTTCGGCAGCTCCTGCGGTTCGAAAGTCCCGTTCTGGGCGGCGAGATCCGCCAACTGCTCCCACAGTTCCAGGTGCCGGACGTCGGTGTAGAGGCGGGAGAGGTCCTTCTCCGGGTAGCGGGTCAGAGCAGGCAGGTTGCGCCGGATCCATTGCCACACTTCCGGCCAGGACAACGCGTCCAGGCGGATCGTGCGCACTTCCGAGGGTCGGAGCGGCCCCGTCAGTGCGACGAGGTCCCCAGTGGTCGCCACCGCCAACCGCGCACACCCACGCCGTTCGGTGAGGAGCATCAGCGCGGTGAGGAGATCGGCGGCGCCGGGTGAGTCGCCGAGGAGCAGATCACCATCGTCGATCACGATCGCCGCCGGGACTTCGGTGAGGTCGCCGAGCAGTCGCTCCCACCAGTCACCGGCGCTGAATCTGCCTTCCCTCACGGTGCGCGCCCCGGCGTCCCGCATCAGTTCGGCGACGAGGCGGGCGAGTTCGCGGACCGGGTCCGGTTCCGGTTCCGCGAGAAGTCGTTTCGCGCTGATGAACAGGAGCGCAATTCCCGGGTCGAGTTCTTCGAGAATCCGGTCCAGGAGGGCCGTCTTTCCCGTGGACGGCATTCCGACGACGTGGAGCAGGCGCGCGGACGTCTGCCCGGATAACACGTCCACCCCCTCGCGCAGTTCCGCGAGCCGGGAGATGAAGCGGAGTTCGCCCTGGCGGATGCCGAGTCGCAGCCCGATCCGTCGTGGGGCGGGTTCCGGCCGCGCCTTCGCCTCGGGGTCGATGATCGCGCCGGGTTCACTGCCGCCGACGAACAGGCACGGCACCGCCCAGTCGAGAAGCGGTTCGCCGCTGTTCTCGTCGCCGTTGATCGCGAGCCGGGCCAGCCGCAACGCCTCCGCCACGGGTTGCCCGGCGGTCAACGCCTGGTAGAAGAACCGGGTCAGCAATCGCTCCGTCCGGAAGGGCAGCACCGCCTGCATCCCGATCACCATCGGGCACGCGTCACGCACGCAGATGTCCGCGGACGACAGCGGCCCCGGCCACGGGTCGTCGTCGACGACGCCGTCCGGCGCGCGTGCCGTCTCACAGCCCGCGAACACCGCCAGCCGAAGGTCCGGCAGTTGCTGCAGCAGCAACGCGAATTCCTGGCTGGGCAGCAGCATCCCGCGGCCGTTGCGACGCTCCAGCTTCAGCCCGTCCGGGTTGGCGTGGCCGAGGTAGTGGAAGAGGTGAAAACCGCGTCTCTGCATGCCCATTCGACTGCGGAGGCGTTCGACCGACGGACGGTCCTCGACCACCACGCGGAGCAGGCCACGGTCGATCAGCGGCTGCAGTTCCGACAGCAGGCTCCGCTTCTCCGCATACAGGTCGAACGGGGCCTCGGTATCCTCGGGACCCTCGCGCAGGGGGCTCGACATCACCAGCAGGAGATTGAGCGGCGGCTCGATCGGGGTCTGCCGGATCGGGTACGTGCGGGACCGCCCGGATCGCACGACGTGGACGTCGCGGGCCATGGCGAGGAACTGGTCGGGTCGCTGCGGATCGAGCAGCAGCTCCCACGGCCAGGCGCACACTTCCTGCGGCGCGGCGAGGACACGCACGAGGAGCTGAGTCCCCGACGTACCGGCGATTCCCCGGCTCTGCTGCAGCAGCGTGACGATGTCGGGGACCCCGAACACGAGGTCCGTCAACACCTTCCCGACGTCGAGCGCATGGGAGGCCGCGTCGGTGCGCGCATGCCGGACGGTGTCGGTCAGCCAGTCGGACGGCGCGTCGACCGTCTTCCCGGTGACGTCGTTCGGCAATTTCCATTCCGGGACGGATCGCCGCACCGCGAACACCGAGCCCATCCGCGACTGCGCCGAGAGCCAGACGTGGTCGCCCGCCCGCAGCACGCTGATCTCCAGTTCCTCGAATCCGGGTGCGTTCTGCGGTCTCATGTCTCCGCGCTCCTCTAGACGTCTACCGACCGGGCGATCTCGTCGAGGTCGACCACACTCGCGACGTCGGTCACCGGATGCACCCCGGGGGCGCGCACGGTGATCCGGTAATCCTGGGCGGTGAGCCCGTCGAGGCTGGTCTGGCGCCAGCCGTCGACGGTCGTCGACAAGGGGTGCTGCCGGCTCGGACCGCCCGCGACGGGCTCGACCGTCGCGACGAGCCGCGCGGCCTCCGCTCCGGTTCGCGCCCGAATCACCAGCGGCTCGGCGGTCGTGACGTCGTCGACGAGCAGTGCAACGGATTCGTTGACCGCCGGAAACACGTTCGGCGGCGCCAAGACTGCAGTGGTCAGGATGCCGCCGACGTGGTCGAGCACCGGGTCGTCGTTCTGCAGGGATCCGTGTTTCTGGCTGAAGAACGCCGCGTTCTTCCATCCCGTCATGAGTTCGTGCGGGATCGACGACAGTTTCGGCACGGTGCCGTCGCCGCCGCTCTCCCCCGGTCCGCGCACGGTGAGCGTCTCGACCTTGTTCCCGGCGAGCCGGGCGGCCCACTTGGTGGGCTGGAAGTCGCCGATCACCGGCCGGATGTCGTAGCCGTCGTGTCCCGACTTCAGCCGCTCGTCGACGGCGTCGCGCAGATCCCGGTGCAGGCGCACCGCCGCACTCATCCGGTCGGCGTCGAGTCCCGTCCCCGACCAGACGAGCTTCTCGTGGTCGAGCGCGAGCCACGACCCGTCGTCGCCCGCCATGCACCGATACGACGGCAGCAACTGGTAAGCCGAGGTGAACGAGCGGATCAGCGCACTGAGGTCGACGGTGAACGGACCCCAGCCCTTGCGGAACCCGTTGACCAGGAATTCGAGCGCGTTGACCGAACCCGAGTACGGGGTGCCGAACGTGACGAGGGTGCGGGTGTCACGCCAGCCGTCCAGCAATTCGAGGAAGAGGCGCGCGACGATTCCGCCCATCGAATGGCACACCAGGACGAGCTGCGCGTCGGCATTGCCCGACTTCTCGCGCCACCGCGACAGCCACTCGTGGGACCTGCGGGCCAGGGCCCGGGCCGCCACCCGGTTGTCGCGCCGCCAGTCGTAGGGGAACTCGAAATAGTTGTCGCCGGGAACCACCCCGAACCGGCGGACGACGTCGTTCCGGAACTTCGTGTAACCGTCGATCTTCCAGTCCAGCCCGGGAACGAAATGAAAGTCCGGGACCAGCCGGGTGGCGACGACGCCGTCACCGAGGTCGTCGACGTCCGGATCGTCCCCGTCGAGGCGCAGGCGTTTCATGTTCCCGCCCAGCGACAGCACGCCCGCCAGCGCGGCACCCGGTGTCGGCGCCCACACGTCCTTGCCGTCGCGGGCGAGAACCGACCCGCCGATGCCCGGCAACAACACGACTACATCTTTCACGGCGGCCTCCGGGATCGAACGCCCAGGAGAGGGCGGCTTCGAATCCCAGTCTTCTCTCACCCGCCGCAATACACACGAGTAGCGGACCACTCGGTTTGCAGTTTTTTCGTCGGGTCGCGGGGCTCAGCGCTGCGCGAAGTTGAGGTAGGCCTTCGACGGCGTCGGCCCGCGCTGGCCCTGGTACTTGGAACCGACGGCGGAGCTGCCGTATGGGTGCTCCGCCGCGCTCGACAGCCGCAGCAGGCACAGCTGGCCGATCTTCATCCCCGGCCACAGGGTGATGGGCAGGTTCGCGACATTGGAGAGTTCGAGGGTGATGTGCCCGTTGAAACCGGGGTCGATGAACCCGGCCGTGGAGTGCGTCAGCAGACCGAGGCGGCCGAGCGAGGACTTGCCCTCGAGGCGTCCGGCCAGGTCGTCGGGCAGCGAACACACCTCCAACGTGGAGCCGAGAACGAACTCGCCCGGGTGCAGGACGAACGGCTCACCCTCGGCCGGCTCGACCAGCGTCGTCAGCTCGTCCTGCCGCTGAGCTGGGTCGATGTGCGTGTAGCGGGTGTTGTTGAACACCCGGAACAGGCTGTCGAGGCGGACATCCACGCTCGAGGGCTGAACCATCGAATCGTCGAACGGGTCGATGCCCAGACGTCCAGCGGAAATTTCGGCACGGAGATCGCGATCGGAGAGGAGCACACGTAGAGGTTAACGGGTGTGGATGGCCATCGAGAGCAGCAGTTCGGTGCAGGTGTCCACCAGCTCCTCCTCGGGCAGGGTCACGGTCCCGTTCAACCACGCCGTCAGGGTCTGCGCCAGGCCGCCGACCATGAAGTGCGCGGCGAGGTCGAGGCGCGGGCTCTCGGCCACCTCGTAGTACCCCACCGTCTGCTTCGTGACCAGGCCGGCGAAGAGCCGCGAGCTGTCGAGGCGCCGCTGCGCCAACACGGCGCTCGACTGCGCCACCGAGAACATGAGGCGGCCGTGACGCGGATCCTCGGCGACTTCCCGCACGATGTTGCGGACCCCGGCGCGGACGATGTCGCGCTCGCCCGGCCCGGCGTTCGACACGGCGTCCAGGGTGCTGGTGGCGATGCGGTCCACGACGTGGTCGTAGACGGCGACGGTGAGGGCGTCGCGGTCGGGGAAGCTCTCGTAGAAGTAGCGGGTGGCGAGGCCGGCCGTCTTGCAGACCCCCCGCACCGTGAGGGCGTGGTCGCCCTCCGCGCTGCCCAGCAGGTCGAGCCCGGCCTCGATGAGCTGGCCGCGGCGTTCCGACCGACGCTGATCGATCTCCTGGCCGCCGTAGACGCGCCCGCCGTCGCTCGTCGAGTTTCGGCTCTTCGCGTTCACCGGTGCGGTAGCCATGCGGACCATCTTTCCACTCCCCTCTGGACTACCAACATATATGTGAGTACGGTCGTGTTCAGATAGCGAATCCGCGGAGGGAGAAGGAGCGAGAATGTCGACGTCACTCGAGGTACCGGACCGTCTGGACCAGGTCATGGACGGCGCCGGACTGCTGGCAGGCGCCGCGAACATCATCATGCAGCTCGCCCATCCCGGTGTCGGGTACGGCGTGTACGAGAGCAAGGTCGAGAGCGGCCAGCTGTTCAGGCATCCGATCAAGCGGACCCGCACCACGCTGACCTACCTCGTGGTGGCTGCCCGCGGCACCGACGAGGAGAAGGCGGCGTTCCGCAAGGGCGTCAACCGCGCCCACGCCAAGGTGCGCTCCACCCCCGACAGCCCCGTGCAATACAACGCATTCGATCCCGAACTGCAGTTGTGGGTGGCCGCCTGCATCTACCGGGGCTTCGAGGACGTCAACCGCGCCCTGCACGGCGAACTCTCCCCCGCAGCCTCCGCGTTCTTCTACAAGGAAGGCGCCACGTTCGGCACCACCCTCCAGGTGCCCCCGGAAATGTGGCCCGAAGACCGCGTCGCGTTCGACGAGTACTGGAACAAGGCCCTCGACAAGGTGTCGATCGACGACACCATCCGCGAACACGTCCTCTCCATCGCACGCCTCGAATTCCTGCCCGCCATCGTGTCCCGCCTCTTCGGCCGGCTCAACATGTTCTTCACCAACGGCTTCCTGCCCCAGCAGTTCCGCGACGAAATGCATCTCACGTGGACCGACAAGGATCAGAAGCGCTTCGACCGAACTCTCAGCACCATTGGCGCCATCAGCAGGCGCATCCCCGTCCGCATCCGAGAGTTCCCGTACAACGTGCTCATGTTCGATCTGCGACGCAGAATCAAGGCCGGCAAACCGTTCATGCTGTAGTGCACACTGCGTGAGTGGCCGGGTTGCCCCGGTCACGTTCACCACCAGGTGGTGTTCCCGCAGCAATACCGTCAGCCCACCGAGTGGCGGGTCTTATGGTTGGTTTCTGTCGGGCATCTTTTACGTCTCGTCCGCAACTCGCCGAAGACGCACCACCCTCAACAACCGCTGCGAGTGCAGCGAGGTTGAGAGCAGCATTGTGATCACGATCAGCGCGGAATCCGCACGCATCGCAGGTGAACACCCGAACTTTCAGCGGCAGTTTGGCTTTCACTGCCTGACAGTTCGAGCAGGTCTTACTCGACGGATACCAACGATCCGCCACGTGCAGTCCGGTGCCGGTCCACTCGGTCTTGTACGTCAGTTGTCGCCGGACTTCGGCGAGCCCCGCATCATGCAGAGCCCGATTCAGTCCGCGTTTGTCGACGCCACCGGAGCGGGTCATTCCGGCAATGTTGAGGTCCTCGACGACGACGGTGTCGAAGTCCCGTACCAGTCGGGTGGTGAGTTTGTGCAGGTGATCGCGCGCGCGTCGGCGATGCGGGTGTGCACCGCCCGGATCTGTTCCTGGGTGCGCAGCCAGCGCCGGGAGGGCTCTTGGGCGGTGCGCCGATCCGGGCCGACACGGCGGGACGCACGGCGCCCAAGACGACGCAATCGCTTCGCCTGCTTGCGGGCGTGTTTCGGATTCTCGATCATTTCGCCGGTCGAGAGGACCGCGAGGTGTTTCACCCCCACATCGACCCCGACCACGCCACGATCAGCGACCGCGGTGGCGGTGGGTGGCAGCGCCCGGGCGGGCAGAGTGATTTCGACGGAGAACGACACCTGCCACCGGCCCCGACGATACGACAGGGTCGCCGACCGAATCCGCGCCGTCCCCGCCGCCATCTTGCGTGCCAACTTGCGGGTCGATTCCGCAGACCGGACCACCCCGATCCGGGGTAGCTGGATGTGGCGCCGATCCCCGCAGTCGGTGACCAACCCGAAACTGCCGGTGGTGAACCGGCACGACAGCAACGCTCGTTTGCCCTTGAAGCGGGGGAACCCCATGGTGCCTTTGCGTTTCCCGGAGCGGGCGTCGGACCAGTTCGACAGGGCGGCAGCGCAGTGCGCGATCCCGGAACTGTAGGCCTCTTTCGAATTCTCCGGCCACCACACCTGCCCGGTGTCGGTGTTGACGGCAACGTCGTGCTTGACGGTGTTCCAGTGTTTGCGCAGGCTGTACGCCGACCAGGACACCGGCGGCGTCAACTCCGCGTCAGGGATCTCGTAGGACCGCTCCGCCGCGCGTTGGTCGAGGTTCGCCTTCACCCGCGACAGTGCCCAGTTGTAGGCGAAACGCTGCGCCCCACAGTGCGAACGCAACACCGACGCCTGCTCCGGCGTCGGCTCGAGAACGTACACGAAAGCACGGATCACCGTCCGACACGAGTCCACGCCCTGTCCGACAGCCGCGTCCAGAGTCGGGTAGGGAGTCGGTGCCGTGACCTGGGCACCGGGATCGGCGAGCCCAGCCGTGGGCGTCACACGAGTCCCGCCACAGCGGTCACGGCAGCTGCGGCACTCCGGCGTGCACCACGCCGCCCGTACCAGCGAACCGACATCGAGGTCGTCACCTCGGTCCTATCGCGCACCACATCACCAGCCCACCCCGTCGTCGTTGAAACACGAGCAGGGTACGACAGTGCACCGACAACACTGCCTCGATGAGCCCGAACCCGGCCAAGCGGTCCCGATGCTCGACAAGCGAGCGCCGACACACTCCGATCAGCCAGCAGCCTACGAAGTGGTGCGCTATCCGTTCACGCCGAAACCGATCACGGTGACCGTCCTCGACACACCCAGACACGATTTCCGCAGTCGGTCGCCACACGCCCGCCCTGGCGTTCCAGATCGGCTCTGATCCGAAGACGACACCCGGCACTACGCCACCACCGCACCCACAGAATCCCACCGACCGGGGGCCGACCGCCCAGATCCCGCACCAGAATCGTGGCCGACGGCAACGGCCGAGCCTGGACCGGCAACGCCCCGCACGGAACCACACCAACGCGGTCCGATACTTCACGCCGTTCGCCGCCGCCCAACCCTCAACATCACCGCACTAAACAACCTTGAACAGTCAGATCACGCAAATAGTACGCAACCCCTCGTATGACCTTCGGCGTGTGGCGTCGGGTAGTCCGGATCACCATCTGATAATGTTTCCGCCGCAGGGTGTTGGGCCTGCCTACGGGCGCCCAATATCGTGCGCGCCGATGTAGTTCAATGGCAGAACATCAGCTTCCCAAGCTGAATACGCGGGTTCGATTCCCGTCATCGGCTCTCTCTCCTCTCCATCTCCTCTCCCTCCCATCCATCCTCCTGAACTCCAGAACTACTACCACCCATCACGCTCCAACTTTCCGCCGTCCACCTCCACCGCTCGCGCGCAGGATGCGGACCGGTGGCTGCGGAGCGCAGAAATTTCTCGCAGAACGCATTTCCGTTCGTGGAGCGAGCCATTGCGGGGTCGCGGTGACAGAGGACAGATCGGCCAGCTGTCTGCCGGAAGCTTCAGGACGACGAGGTCAGCTGCTGCCACGCGTGAGTATGAAGTCATATTGTGACAACCATGCTGTGTCGGAGCCGTCACCGTTCTCGTCGTAGGTGACGATCAGCTTCTCTTTCACCCCGAAGACGGCGTCGGACTCGAGATAGCTGTCGCCCTCCACGAAGGTGTGGGTCACCAGACGTTCGTAGCCCTCGGCGGTGACGAGGAAATGCATGTGTGCGGGTCGGTACGGATGCCGCCCGAGTCGGTCGAGCATTTGCCCCACAGGACCGTCGTCCGGGATCGGGTAAGCCGTAGGCTTGATGCCGCGGAACGCGTAGCGGCCGTCGGCGCCTGTGATGAAGCGACCCCGATTGTTCCATTGGGGTTGGATGTCTGGCTGCTGAACGTCGTAGTAGCCGTCCGCGTTGTCCGACCAGACGTCGACGCATGCGCCCTCGATCGGATGGCCGTCGAGGTCACGGACCTGCCCCTCGAAGAGGCAGGACTCGCCTTTGCCGTCGAGGGAAATGTCAGCTCCCATCTGACGGATCGGCGCCCCCTCGACGTGGAATGGACCGAATACGGTGTTCTCGGTGGCGCCGGCGGGCCTGCGATGGTTGATGGCGTCGACCAGCATCGATACCCCGAGGGTGTCCGACAGCAGGATGAATTCCTGCCGCTCGGGCCCACAGATCTGTCCGGTTCGCGTCAGGAAATCGACAGCAAGGTCCCACTCGTCCTGGGTGATACCGACATCCTTGACGAACGAGTGGAGATGGCGGACGAGGCTTTCCATCACGACGGCGGCCCGGTCGTCGGCGTCGATGCCCATCCGACCGTTGACAGTGTCGACGGACTCGTCCTCGGTGAAGTACGTGGTCATGGCGATCCTCCTTACGGGGTTGATTCTGGGCGGGTGCCGTCGTAGGCGTGCTGCAGCAGTCGGCGGATGGAGTCGCGGTCCAACGGGCGCGGGGACCAGTAGGGCGCGGCGAGCGCCAAGTCCGCGACACGGTCCAACTGCTCGGGTGTGATCCCCAACTCGGAGAGTTGAAGGGGAGCCCCGAGTTCCACTGCGAAATCGTGGAGGCCCCGGCCGGCGCTGCCTCCGAACAGGTCTGCGACGGGGGCGAGGACCGTGGGTTCGGTCTCTTCCACGAAGCCGATCGTGTGGGGCAGCAGGATTGCGTGGGTCTGTGCATGAGGTAGGTCGAGCGCGCCGCCGAGGGTGTGGCACAGCTTGTGGTGGACGGACATTCCGACGCCGCCGAGGACGGTCCCGCACAACCACGCACCGTAGAGGGCGCGATCTCGCGCATCGTGGTCGGCGGGGTCGCTCGTCAGCTCACGCAGGGCGTCGCGCAGAGCGGCGAGGCCCTCCAGGGCCATGAGGGTGAAGATCGGGCTCCCATCGCGCGCATACACCCCCTCGGCGGCATGTGCCATTGCGTTCAATCCGCTGGCGACGCTGAGGGGAATCGGCAACGAGTCGGTGAGGGCCGGGTCGTAGACAACTGTCTCGGGCAAGATCTCGGGGCCTCGACGCGTGGTCTTCACCCCGTTCTCGGTCTCGCCGAGGATCGGGGTCACTTCCGAGCCCGCGTATGTGGTGGGGACAGCGACCTGGGGAAGCCCGGTTCGCGCCGCGATCGCCTTGCCGAGACCCGTGGTCGAACCGCCGCCCAGGGCGACGACGCAGTCTGCGTCGAGTTGTTCGATCTCGACCAGTGCCCGGGCGGTGACCTCGACGGGGGTGTGCATGGTGGCGCGGTCGATGACGCCGACACCGAGGGCACCCAGGTCGTCGGCGAGGCGCCCCGCATCCTCCCTCTGTTGGGGCGTCGACAGCACCACGGCCCGTCGTGCGCCCAGGCGCTCGACTTCCTCCTTCACGCCGGCGCGGGCACCGCGACCGAAGACGATGCGCGCGGGTGATCCGCTGTGGACGAAGGGGCGCATCGCCGACTCCGGCGGGTTCACTGGTCGAGTTTGAACAACGTGGCGGCGTTGGTCCGACCGATCTTGATTCGGTCGGCTTCCGAGATGCTGGCAGCGTCGAACCACTCGGCGGCATGGTTGATGTTCTCGAAGGGCCAGTCAGTCGAGAACATCACGCGCTCCGAGCCGAGCTCGAGCAGCAGGTCGATCAGCGTCTGGGTGCGGAAGTTGCCGGAGGTCGTGACGAAAAAGTTCTCCGTGAAGTAGTCGACCATGCGACGTTTCGCCGGGTAAGCGGGCGGCACGTCGACCCAGGCGTTGCGGTGGTCGATGCGCCAGAGCATCGCGGGGATGCCCTCACCCATGTGACCGACGACGATCCGCAGGCCGGGGTGCTCGTCGAAGAGTCCAGAGGCCATCAAGCGCAACGCATGGACGGCAGTCTCCTGCGCGAAGGCCCACGTCGGACCCAGTAGCCACGGGTGGCCCTCGTAGATTCGAGCGTCCTGGTTCAGCGGGTTGCGCGGGTGGAGGTAGAAGGGAACATCGAGGCGCTCGACCTCTGCCCAGAAGGGTCGGTACTGCGGGAGGTCGTAGTAGAGGGGGGTCCTGCCGCCGTCCACCGTCGCACTCTGGGAGAACCCGTTGACGAGCGCGCCGACGAAGCCCAATTCGGTCACGCAGCGTCGCAGTTCCTCGGCAGCGGCATCGGGGTCCTGGAGCGGCAGTGCAGCGAACCCGCGGAACCGATCCGGGCGCTTCGCGCACTCCTCGGCCAGTACGTCGTTGGCGCGACGCGCAACGTCGATGGCCCGGCTTCGTTCAGGGATGGCCTGCACGGCAGGTGCATTGAGCGAGAGGATCATCGTTTCGATGTTGTGCTCGTCCATCAGCTTCAGGCGGACATCCTGGATGTCGAAAAGCCGCGCCTGCAACTCGTCCCAATAGGTTCCGGGTACGAAGCCCGCGGAGTCGTTCAGCGTCTCCGGGATGGCGAAGTGCTCTTCCAGTGCGATCTTGCCCTGCATCAGTTTTCTCCTCGAGGTGTTGGTCGGTGGTGGGGTGTCAGGCCGTGGGCGCCAGCGGCCGGGACGGCACGGGAGCGACCGGGGTGATGGCGGCGACGAGCTCCTTGACGAGGCCCGCGAGCTCGGCGGCGTCACGTGCGAGTCCGAAGACGTAGCCGTCGGGCCGCACGATCGCGGCGACGCACTCATGGCCGGCGAACCATCTGGTGTACACGCCGGCGGTGTCGGAGATGGGCGCTCCGTCGAACATCGAAGTGAGGGCGAAAATCACCTCTCGGCCGCCGAGCTCGTTGAACGCGGTGCGGTCGCCGTCGGCGATGTCGGACAGCACCTGCGGCCCGTCGGCGACGACGAGCCATCCGGTGCCGGCGATCTCGTCGAAGAGCGCGGTGGTGCTCGACGTCGATACCAGGCCCTGCGGGAAGATATCGCCGTGGTTGGCGATCAGGCCTCCTGACAACGCGGGATACTGCAACTTGTCCGGCTTCTGGTTGGCCTTGCGCGCAGCGATCATCTGCGCGTCGCGCTCGGCGGCGAGCGCGGTGTCCCGCATCGTCTGGACCCGACCCAGTTCGATTGCCTTCTCGGTGATGTAGCGGACGTGCGGTTCGCGCTCGGCTTGGTAGGTGTCGAGCAGCGAGTCGGGGTGGCCTGCGAGCACCATGTCGAGCTTCCAGGCCAGGTTCCGTGCGTCGCGAATGCCCGACACCATGCCCTGGGCCAGGAACGGCGGCATCTGATGAGCGGCATCCCCGGCGAGAAGGATCCGACCGTGACGCCACTGCGTGGTGATGCATGACCGGAACGTGTAGTTGGCGACGCGGACGAGCTCGGCATCCTCCGGGGTGAGGTACGCCGCTACGCGCGGCCACACCTTGTCCGGGTGAACAACCTCCTCGCGATTTGCCCCGCTTTCGAGCCGGAACGAGAATCGGTGGAAGCGGGGTCCGATGTTGACGATTGCGATCGGTTCGGCGGGGTCGCAGACCTGGCGGAAGGTGGGGAGGTCCGGCACGTCGCGGTTGAGCTGGAAGTCGCAGACGAGCCAGTTCTCGAAGAACCCGTAGTCGTCGAGCTCGCCGCCGGCGCATTGCCGGACGATGCCGTTGCCCCCGTCGCAGCCGACGACATAGCGGGCACGAACCAGGTGCTCGCTGCCCTCGACGTCGGTGGCGCGGACGACGACGTCGTCACCGTCCTGCTGGGTGACGGACTCGACCGTCATCCCGCGGCGGATCTCGACTGTCGTCAGGGTCGTGATGAGTTCGTCGAGAACGGATTCGAGGTGGGGCTGGTACATCATGTACTGCGCCGGCCACCCGCAGCGGCCCGGGTTGTCGTACTCGATGTCCAGCAACACTTCGTCGTCGCCGTTCACCCATACGTAGCCACGCTGGACATTGGTGCCGGGAAGCATCTTCTCCGCGACGCCGAGCTTCTGGAATGTGCGCATGGTCTCGTCGTCGAAAGCCGCGGCGCGCGGCAGGTTGTACAGACCGGTGTACCTCTCGAGGACAACGACACTGCGGCCCTGGCGCCCCAGAAGCGCCGCCAGGGCCATCCCGGTGGGGCCGCTGCCGACGATCGCGACGTCGACTGCCCCTCTATTTTCGCCCGGCGACTGTGCGAAGGCAGACATGCCGTTGCTCCTTTCGACTTTCGTGACTTCGTGTCCCGTGTCACGTGTCACGTGTCACGTGTGTGACTGCAACCACACCGTACGAGTTCATGAATAGTAAAGTCAATGCACAGTAGTGAATCATTTCCTTGATCGCCCGTAACCATTCAGCGAGCCATAAGGTGGTTTCCCGTGACGACCTCCGCAGATCCCGATGGCAGTACAGGTACCGAACACGGCGGCCCCCGGCAGGGCATCCAGTCGGTGGAGCTCGCCATGACCGTCATCGAGGCTCTCGAAAGCGGACTCGGACCGATGAGCCTCACCCAGATCGCAAACACCTCTGGGATGGCCGCGAGCAAGGTTCACCGCTACCTGGTCAGCCTGGGTCGCGCGGGGCTCGTCGTGCAGTCCCACCGATCCGGGCTCTACGACTTCGGACCGGCGATGCGCCGACTGGGCATCGAATCACTGCGCCGCATGGACGAGGTCGGCGTGGCGTCGGAGCACCTCCCCGAATTGCGTGACCGCACCGGTCACGCCGTGAATCTCGCGGTATGGGGCGACCACGGTCCCGTCCTGGTGCGCTGGGACTATGGTGCGCACGCCCTGCCGATCACAATCCGGGTGGGCGCGACAATGCCACTGCTCACCTCCGCGATCGGGCGCATCTACCTGGCCCACCTGCCGACCACGATGACAGCATCGATGGTGGGGACCGAACTCGAGACCCTCGGCGCGAACGCGCCCAGTAAGAGCGAGCTGGCTCGGCTACGGGCCACCGTGCGCGAGCATGGCGTCGCCACCATCTCGGGTGAGGTGATTCCGGGCATCATGACGGTGGCAGCTCCGGTCTACCCGGCCGGCCAGTCGATCCCCCTGGCTGTGGCGGTGGCACTTCCGTCGTCGCTCGGTGACGCGGCCACAGTCGCCGAGGTGACTACGGAACTGCTGCGCACGACGAAGGCGATCTCGGAGGACTACGGCAGCGTCGGCGGAGCCGCCGGCGGGCCAGTCGCCTGAACCAGGCACGCCCAGGGCAGACATTCACTATTGCGGAATTCATTTCGCTATGTTCAAATGTGACTCGGGTCATAGTCTGGTTGCGCCAGATCTGTGACGAGTGCGGCACCGAGATTGGACCGTTGCGAACGGTCCATCGGGTGGCTGCCAATCGTGAACGCACGCACCCCGCTGCGGTGCCATCGCCCTCTTCTCGACAGGAGCGTCCCCATGAGTCGCGCACCCGCTCTCCCCCGCTCGGATCGCCTGTCTGGCGCCACCCGCACACTGTTAGCAGTCACCTGGCTCGTAGCGACCCTCGAGGGCTTCGACCTCGCAATCTACGGCGCCACCCTCCCGGTGCTCCTCCAGACGTCCTCTCTCGGCATGGACCGTAGCGAGGCAGGAACCATCGGCTCGCTCGTTGGCGTCGGCATGCTCATCGGAGCCGCCCTGGCCGGAGCAATCGTTCACCGCATCGGCCCTCGACGGCTTCTGATCGGATCGATTGCCATCTTCACCGTCGGCATGGTCATCTCTTCTTTCTCATACAGCGCCGAAGTGTTCGGCGTCGGCCGTCTCGTCGTCGGACTCGGCCTGGGCGTCGTCCTACCCACCCTCAACGCGTACGTAGCCGACCTCAGCGAACCGAACCGCCGCAGCCGACACATCGGACTGATGATGAGTACGCCATCGGGGCGCTCGCCGCACCCCTGCTCGGCGCCGCACTGCTTCCGGAGGTCTCGTTCCGCTGGCTCTACCTGATCGGCGTCGTCATCCCACTCGTCGCACTGCCGTTGGTGTTCCGCCTTCCGGAGAGCCCATTCCACCTGCGCCTCACCGGACGCGGCGCGGAGGCCGCCGAGATCGAGACACGCTACGGCCTTCCCTCGACCCACGTCGCCAGCGAGCAGGCCGGCCGCCTCTTCGGCCTCGGCCCACTATTCACGCGCCGACTCGCCCCCACCACGCTGCTGTTCTGGGCCATGTCCTTCTGCGGCCTCCTGCTCGTCTTCGGCATCAGCGCATGGCTGCCCTCGATCATGCAGGCCGCCGGCTACTCTCTCGGGTCTGCCCTGCTTCAGACCGCAGCCATGTGGCTCGGTGTGTTCGTCGGCGTCATCGCAGCTGGCCCCGTCGCCGACCGCTTCGGACCGCGCATCGTGGTCGTCGTTGCCTTCCTCACCGGCACCATCAGTCTGGTCCTCATGAGTCTCCAGCCGCCGACGTTCCTGCTCTTCCTGCTAATGTTCGTCAGCGGATTCGGGTTCATCGGCTCCCAGATCCTCGCCAACGCCTACATCCTGTCCGTCTACGACCCCGAAAACCGCAGCAGTGGTCTCGCCTGGGCCCTGTCGGTCGGTCGCCTCGGAGCCATCGCGGGCCCCACCCTCGGCGCATTCGTGCTCGACCGTGCGAACGGCGTCGACGGGAACTTCTACAGCTTCGCCATCGTGGGTCTGCTTGGCGCGCTGACCGCAGTACTCGTTCCGCGGCGCGAGTCGCGCACTGATCCGGTCCAGGGCGACGCGATGCCGGCCACCAGATTGGCGGATGCTCAGAATCACTCCCGACGCTGAACAATTTTCTGCACAAAAGGGTCACAGAACAGGAGCGCGCAATGCCCAGCATCGACCTACCCGGAGCAAAACTGCACTACCGCACCGTCGGAAGCGGCGAACCATTGGTTCTCGTCCACGGCTCGGCCACTGACATGACCACGTGGGACGGCGTCATCGACAACCTGGCCTCCGACCATCGCGTCACCGTCTACGATCGCCGCGGATACGGACAGTCCGAGCACAGGCCCGTCCGTGATCACCGTATCCATGCTCGGGATCTCTGCGCCGTCCTCGAACAAGCCGTGGGACAGCCGGCGAAGGTGCTTGGATGGAGTTCCGGCGGAAACATTGCGCTGGCATCCGCCACCGCTCGCCCGGAACTGTTCTCCGAGCTGATCGTCGTCGAAGCCCCATTTCACGGACTCCGGCACGCCGACCGGGCGGTACTCGCGACCGCAGTTCGCCTGAAACTGCTTCAATTGCGCGGTCATCCGCAGGAGGCAACGGAGGTATTCTTCCGGTTCGCCACCGCCCTACAGTCCGGTGGCAACAGCTACGACCTCCTCGACGACAGCGTCCGCAACGACATACTCCGCAACGCCACACCGGTTCTCGCCGAATGGGATCCGCACCCTTTCGGAGTCATGGCCGAGCACATTTCGGTTCGCGCCGTGGTGAACCTGCCGATGCCGATCACTTGGGTCCTCGGCTCGGAAAGTTCACCGTGGATGACCGGACTGCACACGCGAGTACAGCGCCGGCGACCGGACATCAACACCGTTGTCATCAATGGGGCCGGACACCTGATCCACCTCGACTGCCCTACCGAGTTCGTGGCCGCCGTCCGTGGAGAACCGACTCGAACCGACCACACTGCACCCACCGGCGACGGCTCATGAGTACGACCGCACAGCGGTGAGGGCGATCTGGCGTCTGTCAAGTTATCGATGCAATTGACTTGATCCGTGAGTCTTTCGGCGCAAACCCGGTCCTTCAGGTCCGGGACAGCCGATCTGGTTTTGTCGGACCGTGTGGCTAGTGTCTGAGTTATGGCGGGGAGGGTGGTGAAGCGGGCGTTCAAGTATCGTTTCTATCCGACTGCGGTGCAGGCGGAACAGCTTGCTCGGACGTTCGGGTGCACCCGGTATGTCTACAACCGGGCGTTGGCCGAGCGGTCACGTGCCTGGTCGCAGGAGCAGCGGCGGATCAGCTACAGCGACACCTCGAAAATGCTCACCGGATGGAAGCGGGACACCGAGACCGCGTGGTTGTCGGAGCCGTCGAAGGGGCCGTTGCAGGAGTCGCTGCGGCAGTTGCAGGGCGCGTTCGACAGGTTCTGGCGCAAGCAGTCCCGCTACCCGCACTTCAAGAGGAAGGGCCGGTCGAAGGATTCGGCGACCTACTACTCGAACTGCTTCACCTACCGCGGCGGGCAGATCCGGTTGGCCAAGCAGTCCGAACCCCTGGACATTCGGTGGTCGAGGCCGCTACCGGAGGGGGCGACACCGTCGCAGGTGACGGTGTCGCGCAATGCTCGCGGTCAGTACCACATCTCGATCCTCGTCGAGGACACGATCACCGAGCACCCGTCGACCGATGAGGTGGTCGGGCTCGACGCCGGGATCACGAGCCTCTACACGCTCTCGACGGGGGAGAAGATCACCAACCCACGCCACGAGCTCAGGGACCGTGAGCGGCTGGCGAGGGCGCAGCGGGTGCTCGCCAGGAAGGCGAAGGGATCCCGTAACCGGGCCAAGGCCCGACTGAAGGTCGCGAAGATTCATGGCCGGATCACCGATCGGCGTCGCGATTATCTGCACACACTCTCCACTCGGCTGGTGCGCGAAAATCAAGTGATCGCCGTCGAGGATCTGAGTGTGCGGAACATGGTCAGGAATCGGTCGTTGTCTCGGGCGATCTCGGATGCGAGTTGGTCCGAGTTCCGGTCGATGCTCGAGTACAAGGCCGACTGGTACGGGCGGCGGGTGGTGGCGATCGACCGGTTCTGTCCGTCGTCGAAGACGTGCTCGGTGTGTGGGGCGATCGCCTCGGAGATGCCGCTGAAGGTGCGGGAGTGGACGTGCCGATGCGGCGCCGTCCACGATCGGGATGTGAACGCGGCGACGAACATTTTGGCCGTCGGACTGACGTCATCGACGACGAGGCCCTTGTCGAACACACCGGCTATCCACAGCCGGGGCCTCGGCGCCCTCGTCGAGCAACTCCGTGGCGCGGGACGTCAACGCTCGGACACTCGGGCGACTGTGGAGTTGCACGAGGTCTGGATAACTCATCACAGACGGTCGACCCTCATTACCTGCGATAGAGTCGCGCAGCGCGAACTGCCGGGGTCGCTCGTCGTGCCATTGAGTTTCCGGCACCACGACGCGCGCCCACAGCGTCAGAGTTACCCAACCGACCTGACCTTTGTCGCACAAGATAGCTCTCCATCGATCGCGATAGAAGAACCTCTCTCCCCTCGACCATGCTGCGGAGGCACACGATCGAGTCGATCATGCTGACAGTCACCGAATGTTCGCCTAGAAATCCAAGGCTCTGCTGGCGCCGATGGATCAATAGATCAAAGCCAACGCGGCGGTTCCCCGACTCCACCGTCGATGTTCAGGTCAACGGCGCCGCGGCCGGCGGCCCACCGCACGACCGCGGCGAGGGGCCCGGACACCTTGTCGGCAGGCGGTGAATCCGGCCGCACCGCAACCGGTTCACGCCCGTCTACAGCCAGTATCAGGCCGGCGCCGAGGTCCTTCTTCTGCCACATCCCGACGATGTCGGTGAGCAGCGAGTCGAGGACGACGTCGGGGAAGTCGCCGAACCGGCCACCGTTGCCGAGGTCGACGGCATGGATCCACACCTCCCGGGTCCGCATCCACGCCGTCTCCGACACCGGCACCAGCCGGCCCTGCGCGGTCCGCACCTGCGCCGACCACGCCGATCGGGGCAGGTTGCGCCACTTCTCGTCGAGCCGGGCGACGGTGTGGGTGAACAGGTTCCGCAACGCCGCCCCGTTGAGCGTGGCGCCCTCGGCGATCTCCCGGCCCCGCTGCTCCGCCGACGCGTACATCGGGGTCTCCACCCCGGTGGCGGCCCAGTCCAGCAGCCGGCACAACGCGGCCGCGTTGTACCCGACGTGCGCGAGCAGATGTCGCCGCGACCACCCGGACAGGTGGGTCTCGCCGTCGAGGTCGGAATCGGACAGCTCGGCGAGGCGTTGCGCGAAGTACGCGGTGCCGCGGCGCGCGATCAGCAGCCGCTCGGACAAGTCGAGATCGTGGAAACCCACAGGGTGCACCCTTACTTGACGATCGTCGTGTTGCGGACGGTGCCCAGGCCCTCAATGGTGACCTCGACGGTCTGCCCGTCCTGGATGTAGAGACCGGGCTTGCGAGCGTGCCCGACGCCGCCGGGGGTGCCGGTGATCACCACGTCACCGGGCTGCAGCGTCACGATGTGCGAGATGTACTCCACCAGCTTGGCCGGGGTGAACACCAGATCGTCGGTGGTGGTGGTCTGCACCACCTGCCCCTCGAGTGTGGTGACCAGGGTCCCGCCGAACGTGTAGGAGTCGGTGGTCGTGAGGAACGGTCCGAAGCCGCTGGTCTTCTCGAACGTCTTGCCCTGATCCCACTGCAGCGTGCGGTACTGGTAGTCGCGCATCGTGTAATCGTTCATCACCGAATACCCGGCGATGTACTGCTCGGCGTCCGCCTCGGACACCTGGTACGCCTGCCTGCCGACCACGAACGCGAGTTCCCCCTCCCAGTCCAGCTGGGCGGCGGCATACGACGGGACGATCACGTCGTCGTACGGCCCGGTGAGGGCTTCCTTGAACTTGGCGAACAGCGTCGGGTACTCGGGCAGGTCGCGGCCCATCTCCTGGATGTGGTTGGCGTAGTTCAAGCCGACGCAGATGATCTTGCCCGGGTTCGGGACCACCGGGGCGTAATCGGCGCCCGCGAGATCAATGGTGGCGCCGGACGCGTTCTGTGCGACCGCCTTCCAGTCCGGGTCGGTCAACAGCGCGGAAAGGTCCGCATACCCGTCGATGACGGTGGCGGCGGTGCCGGAATCGACGCGGACGGCGACGCTGGTGCCGGCGTGGCGCAGGGTGGCAAGCTTCATGAGATTTCAGGCTCCTTCGGAGATGTACGTGCGGTGAAAGTGCAGGCGCTCGACGATCGGGGCGTCGGAGAACGCGAACAGGTCGAACTCGGACTCGGCCTCGATCGACCACTCCGTCCACGACGGGACGACGATCATGTCGCCCGTGCCGACCTCGCGGCTCTCGCCGGCGAGGACGAACCGGCCCGATCCCTCGAACACCTGGTAGACGGTCGAACCGACATCGCGGCGGGGACGGGTGTGGGCGCCCGCGCGGAGGCGGTGGAACTCGGCGCGGATCGTGGGCATCACGTCGCCGCCGGTGGTCGGGTTGGTGTACCGGACCGCGGCGTGACCGGGTTCGGTGGTCGCTGCGTAGCCCTCGTCCTCGAGCGCCAACTGCTCACGCAGTGCGGCGTCGGTGTGCTCCCACCGGTACGCGGCGATCGGGGACGACGTCTTCGCGTCCAGCCCGACCAGCGGCCGCAGCCCCGGATGCGCCCACAACCGCTCCGATCGGGACACGTCCGGGGTGGAGTCGTCGGTGACGTTCTCCGACCCGAATTCGAAGAACCCGGTGTCGGTGTAGTGCACGAACGGGATGTCGAGGCCGTCGATCCACGCCATCGGCTGGTCGGTTTCGTTGTGGTGGCCGTGGAAATGCCAGCCCGGGGTGAGCAGGAAGTCGCCGCGGCGCATCGCGACCGGATCCCCGTTGACGACCGTCCACACCCCCTCGCCCTCGACGACGAACCGGAACGCGTTCTGCGCGTGCCGGTGCTCCGGCGCCACTTCCTTCGGTCCGAGGTACTGGATCGCCGCCCACAGTGTCGGCGTCACATAGGGGACCCCACCCAATCCGGGGTTGGCGAGGGCGATCGCCCGGCGTTCCCCACCGCGGCCGACCGGCACGAGGTCCCCGGCGCGCTGCGCCAGCGGGTACAGCGTCGACCACTTCCACACGAACGGCACGGCCTTCGATGTGGGCGTCATCGGCATCAGATCGCCGAGCTGGGTCCACAACGGATTGAGGTGTTCGCTCTCGAAGTCCCGGTACAGCTGGTCGAGGGGCGCGTCGTCGATGTGCGGTTCGGTGGCGGTCATGTCGTAAACGCTAGGAGGGCGGACGCCGCCGCGGGGATAAGATTCTTCTGTGCAGAACTGATTCAGGGTTCGAGGTCGGCGATGTCCACCTCGAGTTCGCGGATCGCGTTCTTCATCTGCGACACCAGCGGTCCCTGCGAGTGCTGCCGGAACCGGGTGATCGGCACGGCCACGGTCAACGCGCCCACCGCCGTCCGCGCGCGGTTCCGGATCGCGACGCCGAACGCCGCGACGCCCTCCTCGGTCTGCTGGACGTTGAGCGCGAATCCGACGGCACGGGCAGCCGCGAGTTCTTTCCGGAACTGCTGGAACTCCTCCACGGTCAGCCGCCGATCTCCCCACTCCCGGTCGTCGTCGGCAAGATCCGCAGGCCGCAGGTACAGCTGCTCGAGAGTCTCCGGGGGCAGTTCCGCGAGGAGGATCCGGCCGCCCGCGGTGAGCTCGGCATCCAGCACCTGACCTTGCCGATCCCCGACACGAAGCATTCCCGTCGATTCCGCTGACCACAGGAAACGCGCCTGGGTGCCGACCCGGATCACGAGGTTGACGGTCTCGCCGCACAGGATCGCCAGGGCTTCCATGTGCGGCCTGCAGAGGTCGGTGAACTCGCGGGTCCACCCGCGCTGCGCGGGACCGGCCCCCATCGCGGACCCGGGGTGATACATGCGTTTCTCGTCCTGCACGGCGAATCCGCGGTACACCAGCATCGCCAGCAACCGGTGCGCGGTGGACGGCGCGATGCCGAGTTCCTGGGCGGCGTCCTTGAGCCGCAAACCGCCGACGTCGCGCAGCATCTGCAGCAGGCGCAGCGCGTTGTCGACGGACTCCAACATGTACGTCGGCTTCTCGATCGTTCGCTTTTTCTGCACAGCAGAACTCTATTGCAGGAGTGCTGTGCGCCGCATCACCCTCGATTCATGCCCCTTACCGCCACCTCCGTAGCGCCACCGGTCAATCGCGTCGGCCTGGACCGCAAGGCCACGATCGCCGTCGTCGTCTGCTGGCTCTTCGTGGTCTTCGACGGCTACGACCTCATCGTCTACGGCAACGTCATCCCGAGCCTGCAGAAGGAATGGGGCATCAGCGCGGCCACCGCCGGCACTCTCGGCAGCCTCGCGTTCCTGGGAATGACGATCGGCGCCGTGCTCGCGGGCCGCCTCTCCGACGTCGTGGGACGCAAGAACGCGGTGATCGGATGCGCCGTCGTCCTGTCCGTGTTCACCGCGCTGTGCGCCCTGGCCACCGGTCCGGTGATGTTCGGCGGGCTGCGCCTGATCGCGGGCCTCGGCCTGGGCGGCCTCGTCCCCACCTCCAATGCGCTTGCCGCGGAGTTGGTCCCCGCGAAGTGGCGTGCCGCGGTCGCCACGATGATGATGTCCGGGGTGCCGATCGGCGGATCGGTGGCCGCACTGCTCGGGATTCCCGTCATCCCGCACTGGGGATGGCAGCCGATGTTCCCGTTCGCTCTGATCCCGCTCGTCGCGCTCGTCCCCCTCGCATGGAAGACACTGCCCGACCACACTGCCGCGGTGACGTCGACGGAGGTGCGGCCGGCAACGGGCTTCAGCGCACTGCTCGGCACCCGGTTCCGTTCCGTCAGCATCATGTTCGCGCTCGCCACGGTGGTCACCCTGCTCGCCTGGTACGGCCTCGGTACGTGGCTGCCCAAGCTCATGCAGGGCGAGGGCACCGACCTCGGCAGTGCGCTCACGTTCGCCCTGGCGCTGAATCTGGGCGCGGTGGCCGGATCATTCGTGACCGCCTGGGGCGGCGTCCGATTCGGCACGATCCCCACCAGCATCGTCGCCGCACTTCTCGCCGGTCTCGCCCTGCTGGCGTTGCTCGCGAATCCGCCGATCGCGCTGGTCTATGTCATCTTCGTTCTCGCCGGCGTCGGGACGCACGGAACCCAGTGCCTGATCATCGCGGCGGTCGCGTCGTACTACCCCGATTATCTGCGGGGCACGGCCCTCGGCTGGGCGCTCGGCGTCGGCCGGATCGGTGCCGTTGCCGCACCGCAGATCGGCGGCTTGCTGCTCGCCACGGGCCTCGGTGCCGATTCGAATTTCATCCTCTTCGGCGTCAGCGCCCTCGTCGCCGCACTGCTGCTCACCGTGATCTGGCGCCGCTTCCCCTCCCCCACGTGAGTGCCGCCGTGTGCCCCGGCACGCATTGCCACTCACCTGCCCCGAACGCTCGAAACGAAGGAACTGTCATGTCGAACCTGCAGGACGCACGCATCATCATCGCCGGAGGCGGGATCGGCGGCGCAGCCAACGCCCTCGCCCTGGCGCGGAAAGGCGCGAACGTCACCCTGTTCGAACGCGCCTCCGAGTTCGGTGAGGTCGGCGCCGGACTGCAGGTCGGACCGCACGGAGCCCGCATCCTCGACTCCTGGGGCGTGCTCGACGACGTTCTCTCCCGCGCCTTCCTGCCGAAGAACATCGTGTTCCGCGACGCGATCACCGCGGAGGTGCTCACCAAGATCGACCTCGGCGCCGAGTTCCGCGCCCGGTACGGCGGACCGTACTTCGTGACCCACCGCAGCGACCTGCACGCGACCCTCGTCGACGCGGCCCGCGCTGCGGGCGCCGAACTGCGCAACGGCATCACCGTCACCGACGTGGTCACCGACGGCGACAAGGTGCTCGTCACCACCGACGACGGACACACGCACGAGGCCGACATCGCTCTCGGCATGGATGGTCTCAAATCCCGCCTGCGGGCGAAGATCTCGGACGATGAACCGGTGTCGTCCGGCTACGCGGCCTACCGGGGAACGACCCCTTATCAGGATGTGGAACTCGACGAGGACATCGAGGACGTGGTCGGCTACATCGGACCGCATTGCCATTTCATCCAGTACCCGCTGCGCGGCGGCGAGATGCTCAATCAGGTCGCGGTCTTCGAATCCCCCGGTTACAAAGGTGGTGTCGAGGACTGGGGAGGTCCGGAGGAACTCGAGCAGGCGTATGCGCATTGCCACGAGAACGTCCGCCGCGGAATCGACTACTTGTGGAAGGACCGGTGGTGGCCGATGTACGACCGGGAGCCCATCGAGAACTGGGTCGACGGGCGGATGATCCTCCTCGGCGACGCCGCACACCCGCCGCTGCAGTACCTGGCCTCGGGAGCGGTGATGGCGATCGAGGACGCGAAATGCCTCGCCGACTATGCGGCCGAGGACTTCTCCGCCGGCGGCAACTCCGCCTGGCCGCAGATCCTGAAGGAGGTCAACACCGAACGCGCGCCGCGCTGCAACCGCATCCTCACCACCGGACGGATGTGGGGCGAGCTGTGGCACCTCGACGGCACCGCCCGCATTGCACGCAACGAATTGTTCCGCACCCGCGACACGTCGAGCTTCAAGTACACCGACTGGCTGTGGGGCTATTCGTCGGATCGCGCGTCATAACCGCCTCCCTTCCGCCACGTTTGGGCACACTGGACGGGTGAGCCTGAACCTGGTGCAGACCCGAGTGTGGCGCGACGGAGAATGCGTGGGCAAAGATTTCCCGCTCGCCGACGTGTCCGAACGGGTGCGGGACGAGGGAGCGCTCGTGTGGGTCGACCTGTGCGACCCCGACCACGAGTGTCTGACGGAGCTGGCGTCCGAGTTCTCGCTCGATCCGAACGCCATCGAGGATGCCGTCGCCCGGGGCGAGCGGCCGAAGGCGACGCGCTACTCGGGTCACGCGTTCGTGACCGCCTATGCCACCTGGTTCGACACCGACGACATCGGCACACTCGGTGTGCTCGAATCGCGGCTGCGGATCAGCCGCGTGTCGGCGTTCGTGCTGTCCAACGCGATTGTCACGGTGCGTCGGGACGACCGCTTCGACATGTCCCAAGTGGTGGAGCGCTGGGAGGACGATCCCGCCCTGCTCACACCGCGTTCCGGCGCCCTGGCACTCCTCCACGGACTCCTGGACGTCATCGTGGACGGGCAGTTCGAAACCATCGAAACGATCGACGACGCGATCGAAGCCCTCGAGGAGGTCCTCTTCGACGAGTCCGCCCGGACCCGCGACGTGCAGCGGCGCACGTACCGGCTGCGGAAGGAGCTGGTCCAACTGCGTCGCGTCGTACTGCCCATGCGGGAGGTGGTGGGCGCGATCATGCGGGGACGGGCCGAATCCGGACACGAGCAGTCGCCCGTTCTCGACAGCCTGTACACCGACCTGTACGACCATGTGACGCGGGCCGCCGAGTGGACGGACTCGTTGCGCGACATGGTGGTGACCGTCTTCGAGACGAATCTGTCTCTCCAGGACGCCCGGCTCAACACCGTCATGAAGAAGCTCACCGGATGGGCGGCGATCATCGCCGTTCCCACCGCGGTGACCGGGTGGTTCGGTCAGAACGTCGCGTTTCCCGGAGTCGGGCAGCTGTCGGGGATGATCGTCAGCACCATCGTGATCGTCACGTCGGCGAGCCTGCTCTACGTCCTCTTCCGCCGACGCGACTGGATCTAGCCGGGACGAGCACGCCGTCAGGGTGCCGTGTTCGCTCCGGGTGACCCGGTCTCGCCCGCGGGAACGGCGGCGGCCGCGCTCATCAGGCGGGTGATCTCGGCCCGGTCGGCGTCACCCGGAAGTCCCCAGCCGGTCCGGTAACCGTAGAGGTCGGCGAGCGTGATCGAATGGCGGTTACCGTCCGCGACCTCGACGTCCGACGCCGTGATCAGGCCGGGGTGCGCGACACCACACGCCTCGGCCACCTTGAATACGTCCCGGCGTAACGCCCGCAGGTAGTTCGCGGCCCGGACCGATTTGACGGCCGAATCGAGTCCGTGTGCGAGCCAGGGGTTTTGGGTCGCAACACCCGTCGGACACCGATCGGTATGGCACTTCTGTGCCTGAATGCACCCGACCGCGAGCATCGGCTCACGTGCCACGTTGACCAGGTCGCACCCGAGCGCCATGGCCGCCACGGCATTGTCGGGCAGGCCCAGCTTGCCGGAGCCGATGAACGTGACGTCGTCGGTCAGACCGGCCTCCGCGAACTTGGCGTACACGCGCGCGAAGCCGCTACGGAACGGCAGCGAGACCGCGTCGGTGAACACCAGCGGTGCAGCGCCGGTACCGCCCTCACCCCCGTCGATGGTCACGAAGTCGACACCCCGCCCGGAGTTGCTCATCGCCTCGACGAGCAGGTCCCAGAACGTCGGGTCGCCGACCGCGGACTTGATCCCGACCGGCAGCCCCGTCTCGGCGGCGAGGAGCTCCACCCAGTCGAGCATGCTGTCGACGTCACGGAAGGCCGTGTGCCGGGACGGGCTGATGCAGTCACGACCCTCCGGTACGCCTCTGATCTCGGCAATCTCCGGTGTCACCTTCGCCCCCGGCAGGAGACCGCCGAGGCCCGGTTTCGCGCCCTGGCTGAGTTTGATCTCGATGGCCCGTACCGGCGCCGACTCGACCAGCGCCCGAAGCCTCGCCAGGTCGAACCGGCCGTCCTCGTCGCGGCAGCCGAAATACGCGGTCCCGATCTGGAAGATCAGGTCTGCGCCGTTCCGGTGGTATCGGGAGATTCCACCCTCGCCGGTGTTGTGCAGGCAATCGGTGGCAGCGGCACCACGGTTGAGAGCGACCACGGCCGCCGACGACAGCGCCCCGAAACTCATCCCCGAGATGTTCACGATGGAGCGCGGGCGGAAGGCATGCGCCCGGCCGCGGGCGGCACCGAGCACCTTCGCCGACGGAATCGCGAGATGTTCGTCGGCATGCGGCATCGCCGAGGGAGGAATCTCCGAGAACGTCCGGTGCTTGATGATGGTGTAGCCGTCGGTGAACTCGATGTCGTTGTCCGTACCGAACCCGAACGTGTCGGTCACCCGCTTCGACGACGCGTACACCCAGCGACGCTGGTCCCGGGTGAAGGGACGTTCCTCGTCGTTGCCGGTCGTAATGTACTGCCGGAGTTCCGGGCCGAGCGACTCGAGCAGATAACGTCCGTGTCCGACCACGGGAAAATTCCGGAGCAGCGCGTGACGTCGCTGAACAAGGTCGTACGACGCGATCGCAGCCGCGGCGGCAGCCGGAATTGCCAGGGCGTTCCACCGCTTCATGAATCCACCGTACGCGCGCGCCGCCACTCGGATCGGCTCCTCGCGCCGATTTCACCCCGGCACGGACCCCGAAGCCCGAGCCTCCTGCGACACCGCCAGCAGGGCGCGCAGGTTGTCGGTGACCACCCGAGCGGAGATGGTCGGATCGATGGCGCGCTGAATGCCCAGTCCGACACCGAGACTGAGGATGCTGCCCGCCGCTTCCTCGGCCGGCACCGGCAGGACGACCCCGAGTGAGTCGGTGAACGACTTCAGCAGTGTCACCGTGATCTCCCGCGCGACCCCGAGAGTGGCGGTGAGTGCGTCGCGGAGTTCGGGATCATGGCGGGACAACACGATCAGCTCGAACTCGAGCATGGTCCATCCGACGTCGCCGAGCGTCTTCTCCGCCCAGGTCTGGAACGCCGCGAGTCGCTCCTCCATCGTGTCGCCGCCGCCGAGCGCCTCCGCGATCTCCTGCCCCTTGGTGGCGTGGATGAGCCCGAGCACCTCGAGGCACAGTTCCTTCTTGTTCTTGAAATTGGAGTACACCGCCCCCTTGGAATACCCCGCCTCGTCGGCCACCTTCTCGAGCGACGTGGCCGCGTAGCCGTCGGCCAGGAAGAGGTCGCGTGCGGTGGCGACGAGATGCGCCCTCGTCTGCGCCTGACTCTCCGACCTGGTCATTCGCGCCATGTTCACCCTTTCGTCGGAGGCCTTCAGAGAATATTCTACTTTTCATATACCGCCGGTATCTGGTTTCTGCTAGCTTCTGTATATGACTTCGAGTGACAGACAACTCAGCCGCGGGCTGGTGATCGGGTGCGGTGGCACCCTCGGCGCAGCGTGGACGGTGGCGGCGCTGGTCGCCGTGAGCGACGCGCTGGGCTGGGACCCGCGCGATGCCGACGTGCTCGTGGGCACGTCCGCGGGCGCGGAACTCGTCACCATGCTGGGCGGCGGGGTGGGCGTCGACGAACTGCTCGCGATGCAGCTCGGCGGGGCCACCCACCCGGCGCTCGACGGTCACCTCGCCGCCGCACCCGGACGGTTTCCGCCGCTCCCGATGCCGGGAGTCGGCTCGCCCGGCCTGCTGCGTCGCGGACTCCCTCCCGTCACCGCCGCGAGCGGACTCCTCCCCCGCGGACGCGGCGAGGCAGCCTGGCTCGATCGGCTCGCAGGGCGGTTCACCGTCGACTCCGGCTGGGTCCGCCACCCGGAGACGTGGCTGGTGAGCATGGATTACGACACGGGAGAGCGCGTCGCGTTCGGGTCACCCGGTGCGCCCACCGCGACTCTGTCGGAGGCGCTGCGGGCGTCGTGGGCAATTCCCGGCTGGTATCCCCCCGTTCCGATCGGCGGCCGCCGATTCGTCGACGGCGGTGCGGCGTCCACCGCATCCGCCGACCTGGTGGCGCCCCTCGCACTCGACGAGGTGATCGTGTTGGCACCCACGGCGTCGACGGGTCGCATCGCCGGGCGGGGCGCCGCCCGCGTCGAGCGCCTGATGCTGCGGAACTGGATGAGCGCCGGACTCGACGCCGAACTGGCGCAGCTGGAGACGGCCGGCACCCGGGTGATACGGCTCGACGCCACCGCCGAGGATCTCGCCGTCATGGGTCCGAACTTCATGGACGGAAGGCGCCGCCTCGCCACCCTCGAACATTCCCTCGTCAGCACCCGAGCCCAACTCGCGAACGGAGTACGCGCATGAAGCACTACGACATTCTCATCGTCGGCGCCGGGATCTCCGGCATCGGCGCCGCAATTCGATTGAAGCAGAGCGGAATCGACAACTTCGCCATCCTGGAGAAGGGCGACGCACTGGGCGGCACCTGGCGCGACAACACCTACCCGGGCTGCGCATGCGACGTCCCCTCCGCCCTGTACTCCTACTCGTTCGCACCGAACCGGGAGTGGTCGCGGTTGTTCGCCGGACAGGACGAGATCCGCGGCTACATCGAGCGCACCGCCGCCGAACACGGGGTCCCCGAACACGTGAAGTTCGGCACCGAGATGCAGCGCGCCCAGTGGAGCGAGCGCAGCAGACGGTGGACGGTGGACACGTCCGCCGGCACGTTCACCGCGGACGCAGTCGTGGCTGCCGCCGGACCGTGGAACGAACCGCTCGTGCCCGACGTCCCCGGACTCGACACCTTCACCGGTGCGGTCTTCCACTCGTCCCGCTGGAACCACTCGTACGATCTCACCGGCAAACGCGTCGCCGTCGTCGGAACCGGCGCGTCGGCGGTGCAGTTCGTCCCGGCCATCGCGCCGAAGGTCGGGGCCCTGCACCTCTACCAGCGCACCGCGCAGTGGGTGCTGCCGAAACCCGATCACACCCTGCCGGACGTCGAGCGCGCGATCCTGCGCCGCGTGCCGGGTGCGATCCGGGCGCTGCGACGCATCGAGTACACGATCATGGAGTCGCTCGGGCTCGGATTCCGGCATCCGTGGATCCTGCGGGTGATCCAGCAGATCGGCAAGGCCCAGCTGCGCGCGCAGGTTCGAGATCCGCAACTGCGCACGGCATTGACACCCGACTACACCCTCGGATGCAAACGCCTGCTCCTCTCGAACACCTACTACCCCGCCCTCACGCGTCCCCACGTCGAGGTGCATGCCAACGCCGTGCAGTCGGTGCGCGGGAACGTCGTGGTGGGCAGTGACGGCGCCGAACGGGAAGTGGACGCCATCATCTTCGGCACCGGCTTCCACATCCTCGACATGCCTATCGGTTCCAAGGTGTTCGACGGCGAGGGTCGCAGCCTCGACGATCACTGGAAGGGCAGCCCGCAGGCCTACCTCGGCACGACCGTCGCGGGTTTCCCCAACGCGTTCGTCCTCCTCGGACCCGCTCTCGGCACCGGACACACCTCGGCCTTCATGATCCTCGAGGCGCAACTCGAGTACCTGATCCAGGCCGTCACCCAGGCCCGGAGCAACGGCTGGACCCGGATGGAACCCCGACGCGAGGTGCAGGACGCGTTCAACGCCCAGGTCCAGGAGGCCCTGGCCACCACCGTGTACAACGCCGGTGGCTGCCAGAGCTACTTCCTCGACGTCAACGGCCGCAACAGCTTCAACTGGCCGTGGTCGACCGACCGGATGCGGCGGCGGCTCGGCCGGTTCGACGAGGCGGCGTACGAGGTGTCGTGCGAGCCGGCGGTTACAGCGACTTCGCGATGATGCCCTTCATCACCTCGTTGGCGCCCGCGTAGATCTTCTGGACACGGGCGTCCTCGTACATACGGGCGATCAGGTACTCACGCATGTACCCATAACCACCGTGCAACTGCACGCATCGGTCGATCACCGCGCACTGCTGCTCGGTCAGCCAGTACTTGACCATCGCCGCCTCGGACGGGTCCAGTTCCCCACGCAGGTGCGCCTCGATGCAATGGTCCAGGAACACCGCACACGTGCGGGCGATTGTCTGGCACTCGGCCAGCTCGAACGCCGTGTTCTGGAACTCGAACAGACTGTGCCCGAACGCCTGCCGCGACTTCGTATACGCAACGGTGTCCTCCACCGCACGAGTCATCGCACCGGACGCCTGCGCGCCGATGATCAACCGCTCCTGCACCAACTGCGCCATCAGCTGCCCGAAACCCTGTCCCTCCTCACCGAGCAGATTCGACACCGGCACCCGCACATCGGTGAACGACAACTCCGACGTGTCGGCGCCGTGCTGACCGACCTTGTCCAGGACCCGACCGACAGCGAACCCCGGGCAGTCCCGCAGATCGACGATCAGCAGCGCCACCCCCTTGGCGCCGGCCTTCGGGTCGGTCTTGACCGCCAGCACGATCATGTCGGCCGACGCACCGTTGGTGATGAACGTCTTCGACCCGTTGACGATGTACTCGTCACCGTCCCGGATCGCGGTGGTCTTGATCGCCTGGAGATCCGAGCCGGCGCCGGGCTCGGTCATGCCGATGGCGCCGAGAATCTCCCCGGTCGCCATCGCCGGCAGCCAGGTCTTCTTCTGCTCCTCGGTGCCGTACTCGAGGAGGTAGTGCGCCACGATGCCCGAATGCACCGAGATGCCGAGCGCGAGGTCGCCGGCATAGCCCTGGGCCTCGAACACGGCGAGATCGTGCGCGAACGTGCCCCCACCGCCGCCGTACTCCTCCGGGATCGAGCAGCACAGCAACCCCAACTTGCCGGCCTCGATCCACACCGCACGGTCGATGCGGTGCTGGGCGTCCCACTTCTCGTTGTGCGCGACCACCTCACGTTCGAAGAACCCGAGTGCGAGCTCCGACAGGGCCTTCACTTCGTCGTCGTGCCAGGACGGAATGTGCTTCTTCATCGCTCGCCCCGGTTTCTCAGATGCGCCGGAAGAGTGCGGCGAGCGCCTGGCCGCCGCCGATGCACATGGTGACGATGCCGAGTTCGAGGTCGCGGCGGACGAGGTCCTTCGCCAGGCGCAGGCTCAGGATGGCGCCGGTAGCGCCGACCGGGTGACCCAGCGCGATCGCCCCGCCGTACGGGTTGGTCTTCTCCGGGTTCAGCTTCGCGTCCCGGATCACCGCGACCGCCTGCGACGCGAAAGCCTCGTTCAGCTCGATCACGTCGATGTCGCCGGGGGTGGTGCCGGTCTGCTCGAACAGGTTCTGCAACGCCAACACGGGGGCGTACCCCATCAGCGCCGGGTCCATCGCCGCCGTCGCGACGGCCTCCAGCGTGACCAGCCCGGTCAAGCCCTTCTCCTGCGCGGCGGACGCCGTGGCCAGCACCAGCGCCGCGGCGCCGTCGTTGATACCGGACGCATTACCCGCGGTCACCGAGCCGCCCTCCTCGAACGCCGGGCGCAGCTTCGCCAGGGTCTCGAGGGTGGTGTCGGGCTTGGGGTGCTCGTCGACCTCGACCGTCTTCGGGCGCCGGCCACCGATCTCGACGGGGGTGATCTCCTCGGCGAACGCGGCCCTCGCCGCCTCCGAGGCGGCGCGGCGCTGGGACTCGACCGCGAACTCGTCCTGCTGCTGCCTGCTGACGTCGTACTTGCGGGCGACGGCCTCCGCGGTGCGGCCCATGTGCACGCCACCGAACGGGTCGGTCAGGATCGCGACCGTGCCGTCGACGAGCTTACGGTCACCGAGCTTGTAACCCGAGCGGGCGGAGAAGTCGTAGAACGGCATCCGCGACATGCTCTCGTCGCCGCCGGCGAGGGCGAAGTCCACACCACCCCAGCGCATCTGCTGCGCCGCCGACCACACCGCCTGCAGCCCGGAACCGCACAGCCGGTTGACGGTGTACGCTGGCGTCTTCTCGGGAAGCCCGGCGGCGAGGGCGACGCGGCGGGCGTTGTAGGCGTCCGGTCCGACCTGACCGATGCAGCCCATCACCACCTCGTCGATGTCCTCACCCGGCACCCCGGCGCGTCCCAGGGCGGCCTTGGCGGCGGTGGCACCCAGTTCGTGGGCGGGCACGTCCTTGAACGCGCCACCGAAACTGCCGATCGGGGTCCTCGCGCCGTCGACAACAACGATCGGTTCGGGAGAATTCATGACGTGCCCTTCCGTCTCTCTACCAGTATGGGGAGATAGTAGGACTTCAAAGTACCCAGCGGTTCACGTGGGCCTCCGATACGCCGTCCGGTCAGGTTCCGCGAATCAGGTCGGCGCACTTCTCGGCCATCGTCATGACCGTGATGTTGGGATTGACGTAGGGCAGTTTCGGCATGGTGGACGCGTCCACCACCCGCAGATTGCGGACGCCCTTCACCCGCAATTCCGGGTCGAGGACGGCCATCGGGTCGCCGGCCGCACCCATGCGGGCGGTCCCGGCCGGGTGGTACACGGTGTTGTGCGTCCGGTGCGCGTAGTCGATCAGTTCGTCGTCGGTGACCGCCTCCGGCCCGGGCGCCAGTTCCCGGGCAATCCAACTGTGGAGGGGTTCCTGCTCGGCGATGCGGCGCGCCAGCCGGAACCCGGCGAGCATCACGGCCTCGTCGTGGCCGTCGGGGTCGGTGAAATATCGCGGGTCCACCCGCGGACGGTCCCGGAAGTCGCGGGAGCGGAGCCGCACCGTGCCCCGGGACAGTCCCTGCGTGACGTTGGGGGTGAGGCAGAAACCGTTCTCCGTGGTCGGGTACCCCCAGCGGAGAGTGTTCATGTCGAACGGCACGCTGCCGTAGTGCATCATCAGGTCCGGATGGTTCAGCCCCTCGGTGGTGGTGGCGAACAGCCCGATCTCCCACCACTGCGTCGACGTCTCGACCATCGGCCGGGACGCGTCCCAGAACACCAGCCCCTCGACGTGATCGTCGAGATTCTGACCGACCCCCGGTGAGTCGACCCGAACCCGCACACCCATCTCGCGCAGGTGCACCGTCGGCCCGATCCCCGAGAGCATCAACAGTTTCGGCGTGTCGATGGCCCCGGCGGTGACGATCACCTCGCGGCGCGCGGACACGGTGTCGTATCCGGTGAGATCGGGGCGCTGGTACCGCACGCCGGTCGCCGCCATCGCGTCGTCGATGACGATCTCGCTGACCCAGCAGTCGGTGCGCACGTCCAGATTCGGGCGGGACCCGAGAATCGGATGCAGGTAGGCGTGCGACGTCGACATCCGGGTGCCGTCCTCGGACGCGTTGATCTGGAACCACCCCGCCCCGTCGAGCACCGCCGTACCGCGGTTGAACTGCACCGTGGGCAACCCGGCCTTCGCCGCGGACTCGAGCAGGGCCACCCCGCACGGGTCGTTCGGCGGGACGTCCCGCAACCGCACCGGACCGTTGCGTCCGTGCTGTTCGCCGGGGGCGTCGTTGTTCTCCACCCGCGCCACCAGCGGCAGCACCTCCTGCGCTCCCCAGCCGGTGGCGCCCGCGGCCGCCCAGTCGTCGAGTGTCTCGGCGGGCGGCCAGAACGCGATGCACGAATTGTGGGAGGAACATCCACCGAGCACCTTGGCGCGGGCGTGCCGCATGAAGCTGTTGCCCTTCTCCTGCGGCTCGACCGGATAGTCCCAGTCGTACCCGGAGTCCAGCAGATGCATCCACTGCGACAGGTCCAGGACGTTGCGGTCACCGACGTCCGACGGCCCGGCCTCGACGAGGCAGACGGTCACCGACGGGTCCTCGCTGAGCCGCGCGGCGAGGACGCACCCGGCGGTGCCGCCGCCGGCGATCACGTAGTCGAACACGGTGTCCGTCATGACAGTTCGCTCTCCGACGCCTCGTCCTTCGACGACGCCGCGTGTGAGGCCAGGCATCCGATGTGGTTGCGTCCCTTCACCGCATACCAGAGGAGTCCCAGCCCGAGAATGATGCCGATGTACACGAACGCACCCCACGTGTTGTACCAGGGCGTGCCGTACACCTCGGGGCGCGGCCATGCCAGATTGAGCGCCATCCCCACTCCCCACAGCACGGCGAAGATGTTCACCGGAAGCCCCCACCGGCCCATCGTGAAGTAGCCGCTCTCCGCGAGTTCCTTCGGTGGCCACTTCCCCTGCAGTCGTTTCTTCAACAGCGGCCCGGTGACCATGAGGTACGCCAGGTAGATCATGATGATCGCGATCGACGTCAGCACCGTGAAGATCTGGGGCTGACCGATGTTGATGACGAGGATGAACGCCGACAGCACACCGATCACGATGGCGGGGACCACGGGTGTCTGATGCTTCGGGTTGACGTGGGCCAGCCGCTCCCCGAACGGCAGGGCGTTGTCGCGGGCCATCGCGAACGTGAGCCGGATGGCCGCGGCGTGCACCGCGAGCGAGCACACCGTGACCGCGATGACGATGCAGACGAGGAAGATCTTGCCGAGCGGACCCCACATCACCTGCTCGACGATGTACTGCAGGCCGCCCTCGCTGCTGCCGATCAGGGGATCGTCGAGGTCGGGGGCCGCCATGACGGCGAACACCAGGATCGCCCCGCCGATCACGAACGAGGCGAGGATCGCCCGCAGGATCGCCTTGGGCGCCGTCCGCCGGGGGTCGACCGTCTCCTCGCCGAGCGAACTCGCGGTGTCGAATCCGTACATCACGTACCCGGACGCCAGTGACGCCACGAGGAAGACGGTCAGATAGCCGCCGCTCTCCCCGGCGCCGTAACCGTGGGTCGAGAAGAACACGTCGGGACCGCGGGTGATGTTGGCGGCGAGGATGATCGCGATGAGGACGGCCGCGATCAATTCGACGAACACACCCGTGCTGTTGATGAGCGCCATCAACTTGACTCCGAAGGCGTTGACCGTCGTGGTGAACGCGATCATGACGGTGCCGAGAATGACGGCGTTGGTCGCGAAGTCGTATTCGCCGGTGCCGTCGCCGACGATCTGGAAGCCGCTCCACAGCCTCGGCAGGTTGAGTTGCAGCGCGAGCACGACGGCGGACAGGGTGACGATCGACGCCGTGAGCATCAGCCAACCCGACGACCACCCCACGATCCTGCTGCCGAGCAGCTTCGCCCAGTTGTAGACCGAACCGGCGACGGGATATTTGGCCGCGAGTTCCATGAAGCACAGGGCGACGGCCATCTGCCCGACGAACACCATCGGCCACGACCACAGGTACGCGGGCCCCGCCGTGCCGAATCCGAAGTAGAACAACTGGAAGGTGCCGGTGAGAATCGAGATGTAGCTGACTCCCGCGGCGAAACTGGCGAATTTGCCGAGGCTGCGGTCCAGTTCCTCCTTGTACCCCAGCTCGCCGAGTCCGCTGTCCCCCGGCGCGCCTCCGTCACCCACTGCTCCGTGCCGAGTAGCCATGGTTCTCTCGCCTCTCCGTGCGCCGACCTAGCCGTTGTCGAACCACCCCGCCGCCGTGGGCGAGGTGTTGTGCCAGATGTGTTTGGTCTCCTGATATTCCGCCAAACCGGCGGGTCCGAGTTCGCGTCCGTTGCCCGACATCTTGAAACCGCCCCACTCGGCAGCCGCGGTGTAGTAGCCGAAGTCGTTGAGCCACACCGTGCCGTGCCGCAGACCGCGCACCATCCGCTCGCCCCGCGCGCTGTCGGCGGTCCGGACGCCGGCGGCGAGACCGTACTCGGTGTCGTTACCGAGGCGTAGCGCCTCCTCCTCGGTGGTGAACCGCTCGACGGTGAGGATCGGGCCGAACGTCTCCTCCTGCACGAGGCGCATGGTGCGGTCGCAGTGGTCGAAGATGGTGGGGAGGTAATAACTTCCCTTCGCCAACGCGGGATCCGAGGGCCGCGCCCCTCCCGTCACCAACTGGGCACCTTCGGAGAGTCCGAGCGCGACGTACCGTTCGACCTTCTCCCGGTGCGCTTCGGAAACCAACGGGCCGGTTCGGCTCGCGGGATCGAGACCGTTGCCCATGCGGATCTTCTCGGCGCGTGCGGCGAGCGCGGCGACGAACCGGTCGGCGATGGATTCCTCGATGATGAGCCGGGTCCCCGCGGAGCACACCTGACCGGAGTGCAGGAACACCCCCGTCAGCACCTGGTCCACCGAATCTTCGCCGTCCGCGTCGGCGAAGACGATGTGCGGATTCTTTCCGCCGAGTTCCACCGCCACCTTGGTGACGTTCTTCGCCGCGGTCTCGAGGATGACGCGTCCGGTGGCCAGCCCACCGGTGAAGGAGACGAAATCGACGTCGGAGGTTCCCGTGAGCGCGGCACCCAGTACCGCGCCGCTGCCCTGCACCAGGTTCACCACTCCGGCGGGAGCACCGGCCTCGACGATCAGCTCGACGAACGCGATGGTGCTGAGCGGGGTCACCTCGCTCGGCTTGAGGACCATCGTGCAGCCGGCGGCCAGCGCGGGCGCCACCTTCCACGAGATCTGCAGCAGCGGATAGTTCCACGGGGCGATGAGCACGCAGACGCCGATCGGTTCGCGCACCACCCGGCTGATCACGTCGGGCCGGCCGACGTCCACCAGGCGGTCCGCCTCGACCGCCGCGAGGTTCGCGTAGTACCGGAACACCGACACCACATCGTCGATGTCGATCCGGCTCTCCTCCAACGTCTTTCCGGTGTCCAGTGTCTCGATCCGCGCGAGTGTCTCCTTGTCGCGCGCGAGCAGGTCGGCGATCCTCGCGACCAGTGCCGCCCGCTCGGCGACGGGGGTACGGGGCCACGTTCCCTCGTCGAAGGCTGCGCGGGCCGCGGCAACGGCACGGGTGGCGTCGTCCGGTGAGGCCTCGTCGACGGTGGCGACCACCGATCCGTCGGCCGGATTGATGCAGTCCCGGGTCTCGCCGGAGCTGGAGCGGACCCACTGCCCGTCGATGAACAGGCCCGTGTTCAAGAGGTCACCGATCGACTGGTCCTGCATCACTCAACTCCGTGGCTCGCCGGAACGCATGCACCCCCTTCACGGTATGCCAGTGGAGTCGTGGTGGGCTGGGTTCGCTCACACATGTCCGATTCCGGGCAATCCTCGAAAACAGGGCGTTCGGTAGCCGGACGCACGTTCGCTCCGCGGCTGCGATAGCGTGGTCAGCCGAACTCTTCGCACACTCCGCACAACGCACCAAGAAACCGCACACCAAGAACGGAGCACCCGTGGTCGCGATCGGCACGTCGGATCTGGACATCTTTCCCCTGGCCCTCGGCGGTAACACCTTCGGCTGGACCAGTGACGAATCGACGTCGTTCGAGATCCTCGACGCCTTCGCCGCGGGCGGCGGCAACTTCGTCGACACGGCCGACTCGTACTCCGCGTTCGCGGAGGGGAACTCCGGCGGCGAGTCCGAGACCGTTCTCGGCAACTGGATGGCGTCGCGCGGCAACCGCGACCACGTGGTGATCGCCACCAAGGTCAGCCAGCACCCGGAGTTCAAGGGCCTGGCCCCCGCCAACGTCCGGGCAGCGGCCGAGGCGTCCCTGAAGCGGCTGCAGACCGACCACATCGACGTGTACTACGCCCACTTCGACGACGCCGACACCCCCCTCGTCGACACGCTCGGTGCCTTCGACGAATTGGTCCGCGACGGCCTCGTCCGCTACGTCGCCATCTCCAACTACTCGCCCGAGCGCATCCGGGAATGGCTGTCCCTCACGGCCGAGAACGGGTTCGCGGCCCCGATCGCGCTGCAGCCGCACTACAACCTCGTGCACCGGAACGACTACGAACCCGAGGTCGCCGCGATCGCCACCGAGAACAACCTCGGCGTCTTCCCGTACTACTCTCTGGCCGCAGGGTTCCTCGCGGGCAAGTACCGCACCCAGGCCGACCTGGACGGTCAACCCCGTCAGCGGATGGCGACCCGCTACTTCTCCGAATCCGGCCTCGCCGTCGTCGACGCCCTGGCCGAGATCGCCGCCGCACACTCGGCGGAGATCTCCACCATCGCGCTCGCCTGGCTCCTCACCCGCCCCGGCATCACCGCGCCGATCGCCAGCGCGAGCCGCCTCGAGCAACTGCCCGCCCTGCTCGACGCCCCGACGGTGACGCTGACCGCGTCCGAGATCAACCAGCTCACCACGCTCTCGGACGCGATCGGCGCCTGACCCGGAGTTCGACTCAGCTCAGCAGCTTGCCCCGGAGCCGGTCGATGGTCGCCGAACTGAGGCCGAGCCCCTCGGTGAGGTAGCGGTCGACCGTGCCGTACCGCTCGGTGAGGCGCCCCAGCCCCGCCTCGAGGTAGCTCCGGTCGACACCCAGCAGCGGCTGGTAGATCTTCGCCACCGCCTCACCGCGGCTGGCGGCGATCTGGTCGTACGTGACCTTCATCGACGCCGCGGTGTAGTCGTTGGTGAGCAGGTAGTCGTCGAAGATGGTGTCCTGCGAGACGCCCGCGATGGAGAGCAGCAACGCGGACGCCCAGCCGGTGCGGTCCTTGCCCGCCGTGCAGTGGAAGACCTGCGGTCCGTCGGTGTCGGCGAGCGACGTCAGGAGTTGCGAGAACCCTGCCCGGGTGGCCGCGTCGTCGACGAAGCTGCGGTTCATCTGCTGCATGAACGCGACGGCGTCGGCCGGCGACTTCAATTGCGCGACCGCGGCACCCAGGTCGCCCGACAAGATGGGGATGCCGAGGTACCGCGGACCGGCCGGGAGCCGGTCGGGTTTCGCGGCCACCTCTTCGACGGTGCGCACGTCGTACACCGCGGTCAGACCGAGACCTGTGAGGACGGCGAGATCCTGATCGTTCGGCACGAGCGCGTTCGAACGGTAGAACACGCCCCGCGTCACTTGTCCGCCACGGGCGGTGACGTACCCCCGCCCCGTTCCCCCGATGTCGCGGAAGTTGTCGACCGACGCGAGGCGCGGAGTCTCGACGACCGGGCCCGCGCTCCCGAAGTCGGAAGACCCGAATCCGGGCAGTGTGATTCCGGGCAGCGACAGCGGGTCCGCCGAAGCGAGCGCCGGCGTGCCGAAACCTGCGAACAGGACACTGCCGGTGATCAGCACCGCGGCGGTGGACGTGACACGACGAGACATGGAAGAAGCCTTTCGATGGGCTGTCGGGTAGTTCCGCCCGTCCGGCATGTCCGGAACGTGAGCGGGTAATCCACATCACAGTGGTCGGACGTTTCCCGTGGCTACGAGTTGTTCCGATCACCGGGAGAACCCGTTTCCCGACGGCGGCGCCCACAGCAGACTCGGGCCGTCGGTAGCCGACGTGCCCGACGAACGTGACTCTTCGACGACGAGGATGTGAGCTGAGATGACCGAGACCGCACAGCAACTGGCGGGGAAGGTTGTGATCGTGACCGGGGCGGCGCGGGGGCTCGGCGCGGCATTCGCCCAGCGCATCGTCGACGAAGGCGGCAGCGTCGTGGTCGGCGACGTCCTCGACGACGACGGCCGCGCGACCGTCGCTCAGCTGGGTGACCGGGCGCGGTACAGCCACCTCGACGTCACCGACCCGCAGCAGTGGCAGACCGCGGTCGACGTGGCGACGAACGAGTTCGGACGCGTCGACGGCCTCGTCAACAACGCCGGCATCTCCACCGGCCAGTACATCGAGCACGAACCGCTCGACCACTTCCGGACGGTCCTCGACATCAACCTGACCGGCGTGTTCAACGGCCTGCAGGCCGTGATCGCCCCCATGCGCGCCGCCAGCGGCGGATCGATTGTCAACATCTCCTCGGCTGCCGGACTGATGGGCCTCGCGTTGACCGCCGGCTACGGCGCATCGAAGTGGGGCGTGCGCGGGCTCACGAAGATCGCCGCGGTGGAACTGGGCACCGACCGGATCCGCGTCAATTCCGTCCACCCCGGAATGACGTACACCCCGATGACCGCGGGCCTCGGAATCCAGGAGGGCGAGGGCAACTACCCCAACACCCCCATGGCCCGCGTCGGAGTGCCCGAAGAAATCGCCGGCGCCGTCGGCTTCCTGCTGTCCGATGCGTCCACCTACGTGACGGGCGCGGAACTGGCCGTCGACGGCGGATGGACCGCCGGACCCACCGTGAAATACGTGATGGGCCAATGACATCGAATACGGAACCACACGAGGAGTACAGACGATGAATCGATTCGACAACCGGCGGATCCTGGTGACCGGCGCCGCGTCGGGGATCGGCCAGGCCACCGCACTCCGCCTGCTCGCGGAAGGCGGCACCGTTGTGGCCGCCGACGTCTCCGAGGACGGCCTGGCGAAGACGGTGGAATTGGCCGACGCCGCGGGCACCGCGGGACGCCTCACCGTCGCGGGCATCGACATCGGAGACGAGAAATCCGTCGTCGACGGTGTGAGCTCCAGCGTCGAGAAGCTGGGCGGACTGGACGTACTCGTGAACGCCGCGGGCATTCTCCGCGCCTCGCACACCCACGAGACGTCGCTGGACCTGTGGAACCAGGTGATCGGGATCAACCTCACCGGCACGTTCCTCATGGTCCGCGAATGCCTGCCCGCACTGCTGCGCAACGAGCAGAGCGTGGTCGTGAACTTCAGTTCCACGTCCGCCGCCTTCGCGCACCCATACATGGCCGCGTACGCCGCGAGCAAGGGCGCCATCCAGTCGTTCACCCACGCACTGGCACTCGAATACGGCAAGCAGGGCCTGCGCGCCGTCGGCGTCGCCCCCGGCAGCATCAAGACCGGAATCACCGACGCCACATCGGGTTACGTTCCCGCCGACGCCGATTGGAGCCTGTTCTCCAAACTCTCACCCATCCTCCCCACCACCCTGGAATCCGGTGGCGCGGCCATGGGCGGACCCGAACAGGTCGCCGGAGTGGTGGCCATGCTCGCCTCCGACGACGGCGCCTTCGTCACCGGAACCGAGATCCGCATCGACGGCGGAACCCACGCCTGAGCGGTACACCCTTGCGCGTGCGACGGCGGCACGTAGGTTGGACGCATGAGCGTGCCCACCCCTGCCGCCGATCGCACCGCGCTCGTCACCGGAGCGTCGTCCGGGATCGGCGAGGCGATCAGCCGTGAACTCGCCCGCCGCGGTCACCAGGTCGTGCTCGTCGCTCGCCGGACCGAGAAGCTGGAGGAACTGGCCACCGAACTGCGGGCCGCAGGCGGTCGAGCACACGTCCTGGGTGCCGATCTGTCCGACCGCTCCGCCCGCGCGACCCTGCTCGACCGCGTCGGCGAACTCGGACTCACCCTCGACATCCTGGTGAACAACGCCGGTCTGTCCACCCTCGGCCCGGTGGCCGCGTCCGATGCGGACGCCGAGATGAACATGATCGAGGTCGATGTGATGGCTGTCGCGGACCTCTGCAGCCGCGCCCTGCCCGGCATGGTGCACCGTCGCCGGGGAGCGATCCTCAACGTCGCCTCCACGGCCGCGTTCCAGCCGCTGCCCGGACAGGCCGCCTACGCCGCCTGCAAATCGTTCGTCCTCTCGTACACCGAGAGCCTCACGGGCGAGCTGAGAGGCACCGGCGTCACGGCGACCGCCCTCTGCCCCGGCCCCGTCGACACCGGATTCGGCGAAACCGCCGGATTCGCGAAGGAAGACGCCGAAGCCGCGCTGCCCAGCTTCATGTGGGAAAGCCCCGAATCCGTCGCCAGGACCGGAGTCGACGGCCTCGACAAGGGGCACATGATCGCCATCCCCGGCCTTGCGAACAGGGCGGCCTCCGTGTTCGCCCACCTCGCGCCGAACAAGTTTCTCGTCCCCGTGCTGGCCAGCCGTCATCCCGGTTTGCGGACGTAGAGACCGCCCGGGGCTTACTGTGCTCTGGTGGAAATGATCACTCCTACTCGCCGATTCGCACAGATCACCGCAACCGTCGCCCTCGCCCTGGCCGCCCTCCTGGGGAGCGCCGGGATCGCGACAGCCGACGAGTGGCCGCCGATACCCACCGAGCCCAGCCCGCTCGCCCCGTTCGACAACCAGAACTTCCTCACCCCGACCGACCTCGACTACTGGAACCCGTTCGTCAGCGCCAATCGGCTCACCTCGCCGTTCGGCACCGCGAACCGCATCGTCTGCACCGGATTCCACGGCGTCCTGCTCGATTGCTGGCAAGCCGACCAGAACGGGCAACCGCACAAGCTCGTCAAGTTGTCCATGGACTTCCCCGGATCCCTCGGTGCCACACTCCCCGGCGGAGGTCCCGGCCACTTCGTCTACCCGGGCTTCATCCCGGGTAGCTGACACGCGGCTACAACGGGTCGCCCTCGACCCGTCCTGCCGGTAGCCTGCGGCCGCAGATCATCAGCGCGAGATCTTCTCCCGCTCCGCGTAATTCGGCGCCCGACCCGTACGACCAGTCGAGATCCGTGGCCCGCAGTGCGCGTCCCTCGATGTCGATGCCGAAATTCGAGTGCCCACCACCCGCGGTGAGGTCGTTGAGAACGACGCGAATCGTCTCCTCGGGTACACGGCGCTGCACCCCCAGCGGCACGGTGGCGTCGAGACCGTGAATCACCACGTGATTCAGCGCGCCGTGATAGCCGCCGCCCGGCGGCGTCCAGTGGCGCATGACGTCCGAGCGCACGTTGGCGACGAGTTCCGTCGTTGCCAGTTCGGCGTCATGCCCGGCGATCTCGTTCGACAGGCGGGTGAAGTCGAAGTCGCGCTCACGCAGACGCGCCATAAACTCGTCCCCCGAGTAGCGCGCCGCCATGGTCAGATGCGCGACGACTTCCCGAATTCGCCACCCCTTGCACAGGGACGGCGTGTCCCACTCCGCCTCGGAGATCCCGTCGAGCAGATCGGCCAGTGCCGAGAACTCGTTCGCGACCGCACGTTGCAGATCAGCGTCATCGGTCATCGCAGTCAGCTCCCGCCACACTCGTTCGACGAAGATCCTCACGACCACCGTAGACCGAAAGCGCCGAGTATTGCCCCAGTCGAACATGATTGGTAGAGTCGAACACATATACTGCTTATCTGCTTAAGTGGACCTATGCTGGTCAAGTGGATTTCGCAGCTGAGGGCCCGGTGGGTGGCGTGGACTACCCGCGTACGTATCAGGAGTTTCGGGAATGGTTTCCCGACGACGCGTCGTGCGCGGAATATCTAGCGGATTTGCGTTGGCCGGAGGGATTTCGATGTCCGG
>RRBB01000069.1:0-49266 GCA_006543605.1 Rhodococcus sp. WS4 | reverse complement strand
AGTCCCCGCAATCAGCTACGGACCCGGTGACCTGCGCGTTTCGCACGCCGACGACGAGTATTGCCTGATCGACGAAGTGCACACCGCTGCCAAGACTTACGCCGCCCTCGCCCTCGACTGGTGCTCGTCGAGCACCGTCTGAACCGGGAGTAATCCACGATGTACCTGACCCAATCACTGCACCGAGAGCTGCAACAGAACCCCTCCAGGGTGGCAACGATATTCGGAGACCGCGTGCGCACTGTCGCCGAATCGGTAGACCGCATCGCGCGACTCGGCGGAGCGCTGCGCGCACTGGGCGTGCAGCCGGGTGACCGTGTCGCCTATCTCGGCCTGAATTCGGATCGCTATTACGAGTACCTGTTCGCCGTGCCGTGGATCGGCGCGGTGGTGAACCCGGTCAACATCCGGTGGAGCCCTGCCGAGATCGGCTACTCGCTGCGCGATTCCGGCACCCGCGTGTTGCTGGTCGACGACGCGTTCGCGAAACTTCTGCCGGCGCTGCAGGATCAGTTCGACGGCTTGCACACGGTGATCTTCACCGGTGAGGGTGAGACCCCGCCGGGCACCCTGCGGTACGAAAACCTGGTCGCGGCGCACGAACCGGTCGAGGACACCCACACCGGTGGCGCCGCGCTGTTCGGCATCTTCTACACCGGCGGCACCACCGGACATCCGAAGGGTGTCATGATCAGCCACAACAACCTGGTCACCTCGGGTCTGGGGTCGGTGGCCACCGGATATGTCGTTTCTCCCGGCGGCCGGGTCTTGCATGCTGCGCCCATGTTCCACATGGCCGACATCGCGATCTGGACGATGGGCAACCTCGCCGGCTCCACCCACGTGATAATCCCAGCGTTCAGCACCACGGCCACACTGCAGACGATCGCCGATCACCGCGTCACCGACATGCTGTTGGTGCCGACCATGATCCAGATGCTCGTCGACGACCCGGCAGCCCGCGGTTTCGACCTGACCAGCGTCGAACACTTCCTCTACGGCGCATCGCCGATTTCGGAGTCCTTGCTCGAACACGCCCGAAAGATCTTCCCGACGGCTGGTTTCACCCAGGTGTACGGCATGACCGAACTGTCGCCGGTCACCACCCTGCTGTCCCCGGCCGACCACGACAACCCGGCGCTGCGGCGGGCAGCCGGACGGGCCGTCCCACACGCCGAGGTCCGTATCGTCGACGAAAACGACAACGAGCTGCCCCGCGGCACCGTCGGCGAGATCGTCGCGCGCGGCGACCACGTGATGCTCGGCTACTGGAACAAGCCGGAGGCAACCGCGGAAGCGGTGCGCGGCGGCTGGATGCACACCGGCGACGGCGGATACATGAACGACGACGGCTACGTGTTCATCGTCGACCGGATCAAGGACATGATCGTCACCGGCGGCGAGAACGTTTACTCCGCCGAAGTCGAGAACGCGCTGGCCAAACACCCGGCGGTGGCCGCGTGTGCGGTGATCGGCGTGCCCGACGAACGGTGGGGTGAACGCGTGCACGCCGTGATGGTGATCAAACCTGGCCAGCACGCCTCCGAAGACGACCTGCGGGAGCACTGCCGAACGCTGATCGCCGGCTACAAGGTGCCCCGCAGTGTTGAGTACGTCGACGCGCTGCCGATGTCCGGCGCCGGCAAAATTCTCAAAAGAGAACTGCGGCAACCGCACTGGGAAGGTAGGGCGGCCGCAGTGTCCTGAGCCCGGCGTGCGTCGATACAGCGAGCCGTGTCGAGAACGACCCTGAGAACGTCGTCCGTGCGAGCGTCGCTCCGCCGCAAGACAAGCATGCCGCACGCGAGATCCTCCTCGCTACCCTGAAAGCGAACTGACTCTCGACGACCTGCGTGAATTCGCGCGCCAACGACTCGCCGGCCACAAGCTACCCATTCGCCTCGAGATCACGCTGCAACTGCCGCGAACTCAATCAGAAATAGTACTCAAATACCAACTGCGCGAAACCTATAGGGGGATGTCATGGCGATCACACAAGAACTACTCGCTGACCTCCGAGCGGAAACCGCCGAACTCGAATCGATGATCGGGGGCGTCGACAATGCGTCATGGTCGACGCTGACACCAGCAGCTGGGTGGACGGTTCAAGATCAACTCAACCACCTCGCCTACTTCGACGACGCAACCACCCTCGCAATACGGAACCCCACCGAGTTCTCACAACTCGCTGACAACCTGATCCACAGTGCGCAGGATTTCGCGGGCGAAATCGCTGAGCAGCGGAGCAACTTGTCCGTCGAGACGACGGGCAACTGGCTCCGCCGCGCGCGCCACGACCTCCTCGTCGCGTTCGACGCCACTGAAAACACTCGACGAGTGCCGTGGTTCGGCGTCTCCATGAGCCTCGCATCGTCCATTACGGCACGGCTCATGGAAACCTGGGCACACGGGCAGGACATCGCCGACGCGCTGGCAATCGAACGACAGCCAACCACTAGAATTCGACACATTTGCCATCTCGGCGTGCAGACGAGAGCTTTCAGCTATACGCTGCGCGGCATGGAAGCGCCCACCGAGCCTGTCGAGATTGTGTTGACCGCGCCCGACGGAAGCGAATGGCACTGGGGACAACGAGGCGGCCCGAATAGTGTGTCCGGTTCGGCGTGGGACTTCAGTCTTGTTGTCACCCAGCGTCGCAATATCGCGGACACAGGCTTGATTGTCACCGGTCGTGTTGCAGGTGAGTGGATGTCCATTGCGCAGGCATTCGCCGGCGCTCCGGGGGCGGGGCGAGCGCCGATGGGGAAGCGTTGAAGACAGGCACCACGATTGGAGGTGCAGTATCGAACTAGTGCTCCGACTATCGGAGAACTCTGTCGTCTACGACCCAATGGCGCGACGGCCGGACTCCACCGAGGGATACTGGCTCAGATGATCATCGTCGCGATCGTGTGGGATGACCGTCGCTGGGTCGCCCGCGGCGGCGAGAAGGGCACTGTCCTCGACATCGCCTCTGGGCGGAGCCATTCGGCCTGATCGGCGGCCGTCTCTATTACCTGATGACCGACTGGCCGACGTACTCCGCGGACGGCGGCGTCCCGGTCGACGCCTTGAATGTGTGGCAGGGAACCCGCCAGAGGTTGGCGACCTCCCCGTTGACCAGAGCGACCATCGCCATGGGCGCCATGCCACCGAGGATGGCAGCAGCCCGGTACCCGAGCGAGGCACCCGACCTGCGGACCTCCGGCGGAAAGAGTTCGGCGAACAGGGAGGCCTGGGGTCCGGTCTGGAACGACATCACCAGACAGGAGACGCCCAGTGCGACGGCCGGCGGAGCAATGTTCTGTGGGGTCGAGGCACTGCGGTCCCGCGGGGTGCGGGCGCACTCCTTCGAGGAGCTGTCCGGGCTGCGGGTGCGGAGGCTGCGCGCCACGCTGACCGCCGGGACAGGAGGGAGGCCGATGCGTCCACGGTCTCCGGTTCGTCGTCGACGAATGCCGACAGCCACCGACCGGCGGCGCGGCAATGGCCGGCCTTGACCTCCACGGCCGCGCGGTGATCGCCACGAGCCCGGCACAACAGTGCGCGCCCCGGTGGAAAGCCGTTCGCTCCGAGCCACATCCGGGTCTGCTCTGCGTACGAGACGGGCCGGGTCGTCGAATACACCACCACGAACCCCAGCCCGGCCACCGCCTCCACCACATCCCGGCCCGCCTCGGCCACTGCCGCCTGTCCGACATTGTCGAAGAACCGCTGCCACGCCTGCCGGCGGCTCCCATCCGGCCTAACGTGGTCACGTGAGCGCAACTCGTATCGCCATCGACGAGACCGAACTCGACGCCGAGGGAGTCGTTGCGCTCCTGACGCATGCGGTGGGAACGGAAGATCGGGACCGCCTCGACGTGGCGCTCCTGCCCTACCGGACTGGATCCGCGGTCCTCGCCGTCGCCCGATCCTCCCGGCTGCCCGTCGGTGTGATCGGATACAGCGCCGCACCCGATCGGACGACGCTGCTGCACCTCGCCACCGACCCCCACTGCCGGCAACACGGCATCGGCACAGCCCTCATCCACTGGGTACACGCACGCCACCCCACCCTCCCGCTCACCGCGGAAACCGACGCCGACGCAGTGCGCTTCTACGAGAAGACCGGCTTCACCAGCACATCAGTCGGAGAGAAGTACCCCGGCATCGAAAGGTTCCTCGTCCGCAGGCCCCCAGCCAGCTACTCGCCGCATTGATGATCGCCCCGGATAACACGGACACGGTGTCGGAGGGCACGGTTCTAAGGTGTGTGCTCGACGCGCTGTCTACGGTTCCCATCGATTCGAATCCCTCCACGATGACGCGGTGGTGGTGTCGAGGGGGGTGACGGCCGTTGGTGGGGTGCTGTGCGATGTAAGCGGTGTGTCCGTCAGGCGCGGCGGCGATGCCACCCGCGGATGCGGCCACAAACGACGCCTTCGCGCCCGCACCCAGTGGTGTCGATGATCGACTACCCCGAACCAGCGGTGAGCCCGTCTCGGTGACGAACGGCGTGCGGCAGTTGTCGGTGAAGTCGATCGCACGAGGTGATGACCAGCAGCTGGTCGTGAGTCGAACACGGCTGTTGCGTTCTCTACGGCTCTCTAGCGGGCACGACACGGGGCTGCTCTCCCGCGGCCTTCGTCGGTGTGGGTGTGGCACCGGGATGTCTGCCGGCCAGGTGGCTAGCCTCGGGAAGGTGAGCGCGAGCGAGCTGGTGGTGATGGTCGACATCGACGGCGGTGTGGCAGACCTGTCGGCATTCACTCACCTCCTGACCGCCGCTAACTCGGCGATCAGCCAGATGCTGCAGCGGGCCCGCGTGGAGGCCCCGAATGTCCGTCCGGCACCCACGGCGGCACCGCGTATGAGATTGCCGCGCGGTGCGCGGCCGGCGAGATCGACCCGGCGACGATGCGCGCCGAGCTGATCGGCTGGGAGTACGACAAACCACTAACCTTGAGCGGCTACCCCGACGTCGACGACGTCCGCCCCCACGCCGAGGACGGCTTCAACCACCAGGTCGGCCGGGCGCTGACCCATGGGTTCCTCACCGATGAGGACTACGACCTGATCCTCGACGCACTGGCTGACTGACCTGTGCCGACCCGGGAATTGGAGGATCGCCGTGCCTTCCTCGCCTCGTTGTCCACCCCGGGTGGCCCGCTGACGATCGATGCCCCGCACGCCACGGTCAATGACCGCCGGTACTTCCGCCGGATCGACGGCGAACCGATCGCCACCCGGGTACGGCTGCGGCTGCATGAGCGGATCCTCGCGGACTGGCGAGCATCGCGCACTCAGGTGCGCCGCGATACTGGCAAGGTTGGCTAACAGAATCGTCGGAAGTCGGAATCTCTGGGCAGGTTACGACGGCTCACCTGCTCGACCCTTGGGTCGGGCTACCCGCTTGGGTGGTTCTCTCCCGAGGATGCCGACAGGTCGGCCGGGGCAGTTGCGTAGCTCTCCATGAGTGCGGCCTGCGCGACTTCGGCCATCCGCCGATGTGCTGGCGTCGAGCCCCCGGATCGTATCCGCTCGGAGATGGTCTGGCCCGTGTCTCCGAGATCGATGTGTGGAGGAAGTGTGTTGGGGAGCGCAAAGCCTGTCACCAGTGTCGGGAGGACGATGTCTGCGATGTGTCGGTGGATTTGGTTCAGCTCGCCAGCTGGTGAAACCCACGTGTCACTATCCGGGCGTTGTACGAGTATTGCGGTGTGACAACTAATTTCGACGGGATAGCCGCGGCGGGTGGAGGCGAGCACGTCACCAACGGTGATTGGGCGCATAGTTCGGTCGCTGGTGGAGAACGGTTCATCGGAGCGTTGGACGATGGAGCGTGCGCCAGCTGTTCGGATGGTCCGGTGTTTGTCGGTATTCGAGTATTTCTGCAGTAGGACCAGGGGGTGGGCATACTCGACCGGCACGTCCATGAGTTGGGCGAGCAGGGGAGGGAGCGTCGCCCCACGTGCCGTGGTGTCGGCGTAGGGCTGAAGGCTTTGGATGCGTTCTCCGAGCTGAGTGCCTGGACCCAGCTCGACCAGGCCCTTGTTGTGCCTCTGGCTCTGCCAGTTCGTGAACTTCTCCGGGTCTTCGTGAATGGGCATCGCGATTTCGCGGGCCTGCTTCTCCGGAACCATCACGTCACGCGCCGACTCGACGAGATGGAACAGCGTGTTGTCCACTGCGGCGCGGAGATGGTTGATGGCCTCACTGAACAGCATCGAAGCAAGGGGTGGGATCGGCCGAACGCCTGAGACGACGACGTCGAGTTGTCCGTTCCCGCGATCGGTCTCCTGCATCTGGAGTGCTTCCCGTGACCAGGTGAGGGAGAGTTCGCCGAGCTGGTAGGTGGCATGGTCGGCGCGCGCAAGGCGTAACGCCACCGACTGCAATTCCTGCGGCAACCAGGCCGTCTCGTGTTCCACGAGCAGCAGACTACGGGCAGCCCCCGACGGCCATCTCGTGCATCGGGAACTCGGTAAGCGGGCCATCGTCCTCCGCGAGTGCGGTTCCTGTGCGAACGACGTTTCGTGTTCCGCCCATCGCGTGTTCTCACGGTGGTGTCCTGCATCAAATTGGCAGGCCGCGATCAGCTCGTCGTCGTCGGTGTCGGTGTCGCGCGGGTGCGGGGAGTCGGTGGGATCCAGCACAGCGAATTCTTGCACCCAGCTACTTGCGGGTTTAGTGTCCCCGGAGCACGGTGCTGGGATCACCCGCGGCGATCGCTCGACCTCGATATGTGCACCGTGACCAGCGGGATTAGCCATGGCAACTTCTCGCGTGCGGCCAAGAGGTGGGACGACCTTCTGAAGATCTCGCGATCGGACGGTGTGATATCATGGGTGTGATATCGGAGGTGGTCGCTGTGGAGCAGATCCTGATCCGCAACCTTCCCGCGGGTACCAAGGCCGCCCTGCGGGCGCGTGCCGAGCAGCATCACCGGTCGGTCGAGGCGGAGGTACGCGAGATTCTCGGTGAGGCACTCGATCGGGAGCCGGTCACACTCGTCGACCTGTTGAGCACCGATGAGGGTGCCGACATCGAGTTCGAACCCGAACGCCTCGGTCTGACTGCCCGAACGGCTGAGTTGTGAAGTACGTCCTGGACACCAACGTTGTGTCCGCGCTGCGGGTTCGGGGACGTAACCGGTCGGTGGAGGCCTGGTCGGCGTCGGTGCCGGTGGCCGACCAGTTCGTGACGGCCATGACCATTGCCGAGATCGAGCGGGGCGTGGTCGCCAAGGAGCGATCCGACCCGGCGCAGGGAGGGGTCCTGCGCCGGTGGTTCGAGGAGCGGGTGCTGCCGGCCTTCGCCGACCGTGTGTTGCCGTTCGATCTGCCGGCCGCACGGGTGCTGGCCACCTACCGGGTGCCCGAGCATGCGCCGTTCGACGACGCTCTCATCGCCGCCGTCGCGCAGGCCGCCGAGATGACGGTGGCGACACGTAACACCAAGCACTTCGAGCCGCTCGGCGTCCGCTGTTTCAACCCGTGGGAGCCGACCGTCTGACGGCCCACCGTCCTCGACGAGTGCGGTTCGACTCTCCATGCCATCCCCAGGTCGGGCCGAGCGCAGAATTGTGCGTTGCGGTACGGCGTTGTCGTTTGCGTGATCGACGCAGCTGATATGTAGAAGCCTTTGTCAAGAGGGCATAGTGAGGCGCCTCCGGAGAGCGACCCCGGAGGCGCCTCTACGCTTCGTCACCGAGTACCGGAGTGTGCGCAGGTTCATTCGGGGCGCCGCCCGAGGCATCGGGCGATTTCAGCTGGTCATGACGTAGCGCGCAGCTTTTCGAACTACCCCACGATTTTGCTCATAACTGATGGATTCCACGAGTTCCGTGTGGAATCCGCGAGTTGCTCGCGGATTCCGATATTCGTCGCGGTTAGGAGCAGCGACCCGCACGTTTCTGCACGGTTTTGACGGACCGAACTGGGCTCAACCCCGCGTATTGCCAGCGGTGACAGGCGAGCCGATCCGCACGGGAGACGAGGGGATGACCATGACGCTCGCGGGGACGAGATGAGCATGCCCGTTCGGCCGGTGCGGGACCGCCGCGGCCGTGTCGGAACCACCGAGCTTGCGGCGCATCCTCTCGGGCGCCGGGACGGTTATTGCCGGGACGTGGTGATCCGGGCGACCTCCGCGGGGTCGATGAGGTGCGAGTGGTCGTCGTCGCCGACGTCGATCTGCACGACCTCGATACGGCCGTTGAACTTGCTCGCCCCGGCGTAGTCGGCGCTGACCGGCATCCCGTAGTCGTTGCCGATGTCGGTGGTCTCGTCGGCGGAGAAGATCATCGGCTGGGTCTGGTCGACCCGGCCGGTGCCGACGCTGCGGCCGTCGTAGTACAGGCTGACGGCCCCGCCCTTCGCGAGACCGCCCCCGTCGTAGGCGAACTCGGCCCGGATCTGATGGCTGCCGGTGGCCAGATCCTCGTCCGCCGCGGTCACAAATTCGGTCATGCCGAGCAGGTTGTAGACGAACGTGGCACGCCCCGCCTTGACATGGAGCGCCCATCCACCGAAGCGGCCGCCCTGGGCGATGATCACCCCGTTGGTGGGCCCGTCCTTCGGTGTCTCGATCGCCGCGGTCACCGAGAACGACCGGTTCTTGATGTCGAGGACACTGTTCTCGCTGAGCCGCTTCATCCCGGGAAACAGCACCTGCCTGCTGCCGGTGACCAGTTGCGGCCTACCGGCGATGGCGGCGTTCAGTCGTTCGAACCGGCGGTCGTCGATCGGCAGCACGTTGTACTTGACGGCCTCGATCAACCACAGTCGTTGCAGCGCCGCGAGTTTCTCGGGCATCTGTGCCGCCAGGTCGTGCGCCTGCGTCCAGTCGGCGGACCCGTCGTAGAGTTCCCACACATCCTCGTCCAGCGGGGGCAGTTCCTCGTTCGGCAGCCACGGGGTGCTGTGCCGGGTGACCGCACTCCAACCCTTGTAGTAGATCCCGCGGTTACCGGCCATCTCGAAGTACTGCAGGTCGTGCCGTTCCGGCGCCTCCGCCTGGTCGAAGCTGTAGAGCATGCTGGTGCCCTCGATCGGTGCCTGCTGCACCCCGTTGACGAACGTCGGCTCCGGCAGCCCGGCGGCTTCGAGCACCGTCGCCGCGACGTCGATGACGTGGGTGAACTGCGACCGCGTCTCACCCGCGCTGGCGATGCCGGCGGGCCAGTGCACGATGGTGCCGTTGCGGGTACCGCCCCAATGCGAGGCGATCTGCTTGGTCCACTGGAACGGCGAACACATCGCCCACGCCCACCCCACCGAATAATGGTTGTACGCCTCCGCCGTCCCGAACTTGTCCTTTACCTGCGCCATGAACTCCGGGGTCTCGATCGCGGCGAGACCGTTGAAGTTCGCCATCTCATTGAACGCCCCGTTGACGGTGCCCTCGGCGGAGGCCCCGTTGTCGCCGATGATGTAGTACACCAGGGTGTTCTCCAGGGCACCGACCGCCTCGATCGCGTCGATCACCCGGCCGACGTGAAAATCGGTGTGCTCGAGGAATCCCGCGTACACCTCCATCTGACGCTCCAGCACCGGTTTCAGCGTGTCATCCATCTCGTCCCAGGCCGGGATCGCATCCGGACGCGCCGTCAGCTCCGCGTCGGCGGGGACCGCCCCGCGCTGCTTCTGCCGCTCCAGGATCGACTCACGCTCGCCGTCCCACCCGCCCGAGAACCGGCCGGCGTACTTGTCCGCCCACTCCAGCGGCACATGATGCGGGGCATGGGTGGCGCCGGGCGCGAAATACACGAAGAACGGCTTGTCCGGGGCCAGGGATTTCTGGGTACGGACCCAGTCGATCGCGTGATCGGCCAGGTCCTCGGTGAGGTGGTAGCCCTCCTCCGGCGTCTTGTCCGGTTCCACCGGGGCGAAACCCTCATACAGCGCCGGGTAGTACTGGTTGTTCTCGCCGCCGATGAACCCGTAGAAGTGCTCGAACCCGCCGCCCCCGGTCGGCCAGGCGTCGAACGGGCCGACCGGTGACGTCTGCCACGGCGGCACCTCGTGACACTTGCCGAACTGGGCTGTCGAATAGCCGTTGAGTTTCAGCGTCATCGGCAACGCGGCCTTCGTGTTCGGCCGCAGCCCGGACGAACCCGGCGCCGAGGTCGCGGTCTCGGTGACCATGCCCATTCCCACCGAGTGATGATTGCGGCCGCTGAGCAGCGCCGCCCGCGTCGGCGCACACAACGCGGTGGTGTGAAACCGGTTGTAGGTGAGGCCGTCGCGTTGCAGGCGCTCCGCGGTCGGCGTCTGCACCGGCCCACCGAACGCGCTGGCGGCCCCGAATCCCACATCGTCGAGCAGGATCACCAGCACGTTCGGGTCGCCCTCGGGGGGCAGCGGGGGTTCGATCGGGGGGAACGACGTGTCCGGATCCTTCGCGTCGTAGGTGATCAGACCGAGATGCTGCCGATCCGGAATCGGAAGTACCTCACGTCGCACACCCGTTCGCTTCACCATGGCCACTCACATTCCGTTGCCCGACATCCGAACGCCCGCGAGTCCGCTGTTGGGCGTGATCGAGGCAAGGATCGTCGTCCCCTCGACATTCCCGAGCCTACGACGCGGCGCCGGGTGCGGGTCTCACCCGCAACGGGTGAGACCTGCACCGATGCGACGAAGGAAACTTTCGTGCGCAGAAGTCGTCAGGACACGCGGTCCTCGACCCAACACCGACGGAGGCGCGGGCATCCGAAGCCGAAATGCCGATGGAGGATAGGTGACCGGTCAGCGATCGGCAACCGGTCTCGGAGCCGCCACCGCGGTCTCAGGATCGGAGGGACCACGGTCGCCAGCGCCCATCTGTCGGCGGCTGCACTGGTTCGGCACGCAGTTCAGCGGCCCGTGCCGCGGACAGTCTCGTCTTGCCGCTCCGAACCCAGCCTTCGCCGTCCCAGGAATGCTCAAGGATCGGCCGGAATTTGCCGGTGATCCGTTCGGACAGCTGCCCGGCAGTCAGAGCCTCGGAATACTCGGCCAACTCCCGCAAGACGTCCTCCGCGGACTCATCACACGCGTCACACCCGCACGCGGGAAGCGCGATGTGCGCCCATGCGCCCGCGTCGAGATACAGACCAGGAAACGAAGTGAAGGTGATCGCCAACGGCGCCTGATCTACGCGAATGGGAGTGATCTCCACCAACTCCACCAACTCGACTGTCCGCGACTTCGACGGCGGCGCGGGGCCTCGGGTGACACTGACATCGAACCGGCCCTCCAGGTTGGTGATCAGATCCTCGGCAGCCGGAATCAGCGGGGCGAACCGTTCCGGGTTCGGCACCCGCCCGTATGCCTCTGCCGGTGGATCTTCCACTGCCGCTCCCTGCACCGATTAGTAGGTTCATCGTCCTCGGTGACCCAGATCAGCGGCAACGCAATTATCTGGCACAGAATCGAGTAGGAGCCCTTAGGCGTCGGCACCCGGCGTCTCAGGGGAACCGTCACCGATGCGTTCCGGAAGTGGATCCACTATCGGTGACCGTCAATCGCTCCAGACTGGGCGGTCGGCCACCCCCGCCCATTCCGTGGGCGATTTTTCGCCGGGTCGCTCGAGTGGCACGGATACTGACTGAGTGGAGCGGGACGAGGCGATCACGACGAATCGGATACAGCGCGGTACTCCGGTGGCCTACAGGGGGCAGGACACTAGCCGCGACATTCTCAATCCGGTTTCGCGAACTGCCCTGCTATTTCATGGGCATCCAGGGCGAATCACCGACCCGACATTGCAACACGTCCAGGTGGATTGGGTGGGTCTTGAGGACGAGCCAGCGAGCTTCGCCGTCGGATTCTGCCCGACCACCGTCGACGGTGGATGGGCCGGTCCTACGGTGCCGGGGTTGGCAGAGATTTCGGAGGACGAGTTCAGGTTGCGGAAGCAACGAATTGAGAGCGGCCAGCGCCCTCTGCCGTGACCCGCTCCAGGTGGTGCCCGGTCATGGATCCTCAATCGGAGCTGCAATATGCTTCTGTCATACCATGCGTGTTGCGACGACCGCTGGAATCCGCCCTCCGGGTGCTGGGGCGCACTGCATTTCGCAGCAAACGGCTCGCCGGGGCGCAGTGACCGATTGCGGTGGCGGTGGGTGCCGTGGGGTGCCAATCGAGGTCCCCGGACGTACCGGAACAGCGATGTGGCCGGCCGAGGCAAGGCCATCCAACGCTCCGATGCATACCGCCACCGCAGTCTCCGAGCGACCCGCATCAGCCGATTGTGTCGGGTTACGGATGTTTGGAAGATTCGTAGGGCTCCATGACCTGAGGCGACCCTGCAGACGCCACGTCGCGGAAACTCGGGCGGCGGCACCCGGCAGTGCGACGTGGACCTAGACTCGGGTCGTGGATCTGGACAGCATCGAGGACGAATCTCCAGGGGATGCAATCGCACGAGTGCTACGCGATGAAATTTTGTCCGGTCGGCGGGCAGGCGGGGAGCGGCTGATCGAGGAAGCCATCGCCAAATCGTTCGGGGTGTCCCGAGTGCCCGTCCGCGAGGCACTTGCGCAGTTGGAAGGTGAAGGATTCGTCACGATCATTCGCTACCGGGGTGCGACGGTGTCGACGACGCTCGGTAAGGACAATCGGGAGCTGCTCGAGGTTCGCCGCGGGCTCGAGGTACTCGCCGCTCAACTGGCGGCGAGGAACAGGGGCGGCGCAGTTGCAGCCGAGCTGACCCTGGTGATCGAACGGGCACATCGACTCCAGATAGATAAGGCAGATACAGCGAACGGGCGTCCATTCCACGACCTGGTCGCGATCGCGGCAGGCAACGATCAGTTGCGCGAGATGCTGGCAGGAGTCAACCGCCGCGTCGCATGGGGTCTCGGCGACGATCCAGATACCTCGGCGAGCGACCACGCCGCCCTCGCAGCCGCAATTCTCAGCGGCGCCCCGATTCAGGCCGGCTACCTCATGGACGAGCACTTGCGACGCGACGAGCAGACGGTCGTCGACGGCACCGGAAAGCCCTGCACCTAACTTTCGTATACGACCCGATCGATATATCATTCGATTTACACGCAATTAGCGCGGGCTAACCGTCGTGTCACATCGTTTGTATACAAATTAGGCAGTCGTTTCGATGACGCTCAGAGAGGCGACTCGCCGGGGAACATTCGTTTCCGGCGCCGGCCAGTCATCTGGAGCCACCATGTCCACTTCTACTTCGGCATCCGTTCCGCCCACTCCGATACCCCCACTTGCTCCCGCGTCGGGATTGGCGAACGCCCTCGATCGCATCGGATTCACTCGCGTACAGGCTGCAGTAGTCCTACTGCTGATGGCCGGACTGTTCTTCGACAGCCTGGAGCAGAACTCGACGGGGGCGATGGGCCCGCTCATCAAGGAATCGCTGGGAATCGGCAATGCGCAGCTTACTCTCATCAACACCGTCACCGTCGTCGGTGGCCTCGTCGGACGCCTGATCGGTGGATACATCGCGGACCGCTGGGGGCGGCGAACGGCACTGAGTCTCAACTTGCTCGTATACACATTGGGCGGATTGATCAGCGCCGCAGCAGTCAGTTACGAGATGCTGCTCGCCAGCCGCTTCATCGTGGGAATCGGCCTCGGTGGCGAATTCACCGTCGGCCTGGCGATACTCGCCGAACTGGTAGCCACCCGTCACCGTGGTTCCCTGCTCGCCACACTGAACATTTCGTCCGGTGGCATCGGAAACATCGCCTCCTTCGGATTCTTCATGCTAGTTCTCGGTCCGTTGGGCAGCACGCTCGGTGGAGACGACAGTTCATGGCGATGGACGTATGTCATCCTTGCAGTTCCGGCTGTACTCGTCGTCTTCTTCCGTCGGTATCTCCCGGAGTCGCCGCGGTTCCTGCTGTCCAAAGGCCGTGTCGAGGAGGCGAATCGAAGCTTGACGCGACTTGCCAGCGGTTCGATCTCCGGCCTGCGTGATCCTGGCCCGACCCGGCAGTTCGTCACCGAACAGGACGTTCTGCCGACGACGAAGACGTCCTATATCGAAGTATTCAGGGGGCGGAATCTTCGCCGTACAGCCGCGATCGGCGCCGCATCGTGGATGTCGTTCGGAGCGCAAGTCACGCTTCTGTTCTTGATGCCGATTCTGCTGGTATCACGCGGCTATTCGCTGACCGATTCGTTGCTGTTCACGATGATCATGAACATCGGCAGCCTCTTCGGCGCCTGTGCCGCGTGCTACCTCGCCGGGCGAGTTCCACGACGACCCACAGTCATGACCGCTGCCGTGCTGGGCTGTGTCTCTGCAATCGCGTTCGCCACCCTGGCGCACTCCGTTGTCCTCATCCTGGTCCTCGGCGCAATCTTCCAATTCTTCACCATGATGCTCAACACCATGCTGTCCGTTTGGTCTCCCGAGTTGTTCCCCACATCGATTCGCGCCATGGGCGCATCGGTGGTCAACGGTATCGGGAATGTCGCCGGCGCAGTAGTGCCGTTCGCGGCACTCTTCTTCTTCGACCTCGCCGGTGTCGCCGGAGTCTTCTTCATGATCGCCGGCATGTACGCGTTACTGGTGATTGCCGCGGGTTTCGGCCCGGAAACATTCGACCAATCGCTGGAGGCGGTGACCGAAGCCTTAGTTACTACGAAGCAATAGCCGTAACCGTCGATTCTCCGAGAAAGTTGCCCACCATCATGACCGAATCACTGTCCATCTCCGCCACCGCTCATGGACTGAACTACCTGCCCGAGTATTACGCCGACCATGCCGGACTCTTCACCGAACGCGGACTGTCGGTGCACGCCACGGCGTGCGATCCATGGACAGGGGTACTCGACGACCTCGACAGCGGTGCCGCCGACATCGCACTGGGCGGACTCTGGGTTCCTGGAATGTTCTGGGGTACATCACGAGAACTCACTGTTTTCGCTCAACTGAACCACCAGTTCCCGAAGGCTCTGGTCATGCGCGAGGCCCCGTCGGCAGACTTCGGCTGGTCGCTCCTGACCGGAAAGACCGTGCTGGCACCGGGAATCGGCGGTAGCGCCCCATATGCGATCACGGCGGGAATGATGCGCGAAAGCGGCGTGGATCCCGCACGCACTACCTTCCTGCGCGATCTGTCGACTCCGATGTTCGTCGAACTGTTCGAGGACGGCCTCGGCGATGCAATCATCCTCGACATCACCACGGCCCAGATGCTGTCGGACCGCAACGTTGGTCATATCGCTGTCGAGTACGCCGAGGTCGGGGGCCTTGGCCCCAACAGTGTCTACTACTGCCGCACCGATCGTCTGGAAGAACTCCACGATCGACTGATTCGATTCACTTCGGCGCTCAGTGAGGCAATGGCGACGACCAAGCAGACACCGGTCAGCGAACTCGAGCCACTTCTCGCGGAACACTGGCCGACGATTTCGCTGCCGACCTTGGTAGCTGCATGCAGTCGGATTCAGCAATCGCGAACGTGGGACACCGTCCGCATCGACGCCGACGCCAGTGACCGCTGGATGCGAATCCTGCAGGACGAGCGCATGATACGAACTGCACCGGCCTTCGACGACCTGGTCACCTCCCGCATCGTCGACGCCGCGGCCCTCGCCACTGTCCGTTGACCACTGTCACTGGCTGTGTCACAGCGAGCAGAAAGTGTACCTGTCCGCCGGGGCTTCGAGGCCGGACTATCCCACGCTGTGTATATCTCGACGTGCTGAGCAGCGGCCGACGGAACCGACCGCAGTCCGGGCCCGGCTATTGGAACAGGGAAGCTCTCTAGTCAGGCGTTCTCGCTCTGCTTGTTCGCCACTTCGCCGACTGCACTCTTGAGCCACCACCGGAGATTCCGCCTTCCGACCAATCGCGCGCCATCTCCGAACCGGCTTCGTTCCTGCGAATTGAACGGAACCGGATTGCCCTCGACCACAGGCTCTTGTGTCCAACGGTGCGGCGACCCGTAGATCGCATTGAGGGCGTCGCGGTCATTTCCCAGCTCTACGAGCTCATCTTCGGATATTTCATGGTGATGGAGCGGATCGTGTACACCATCATTTCCAGCTCGACGATTGAGCTCCTCGTAGAGCCTGACCAGCTCGCCAGCAGCCTCTCCCACCTCGGAATGTCCGCGCAGACGTTCGATAAGGAAGGGCAGTACAGGGATGAGGGCCCTTCCTTCTGCGCGGTCGATCCAATCCTCTTCCCAACCGAGGGTTCCGTCGGGGCTTGTCTTTGGCTCCCCGAAGAGCTGAAGTGCTCCATCGACCGTATATCCCTGGTCGTACAGTTCTTGGGCAGCGATCCACGACTGCTCAGGCATTTCATCCACTCCTGTTCACTCTTGTTACGAGCTTCTCAGTCGGACAGTTGCGCGGTGCTTGGCGCGAAGACAGTGAATCCGCTAGGTGACGGTTTCTCCAAGGACCCCCGCACGCGCTCGGGCGTGTCGCTCAGCCGGACAGTAGTCGCGCCAGCTGGAAGTCCGGTCCTCAATGGTCCGATCCGCCGCTGGGTCAGCGGATCCAGGTCAGAGGTTCCAGAGTCGGAGTAGCGCGGCACGCAGGCTGGCAGAGATGATCCGGTGATCTGTGGTCAGCCGAGGATTGGGGTGTCCGAGGTCGGCGAGCTGTTGTTCGGCGTCCGCAACCGAGACCGGCTGCAGGTCCGCTCGGACGAGCAGGAGGTGGCCGATGGCTCTGTGGGTGTGAGGGATCGCGATGGCGTCTGAGTCCACGACCGCGGGCGGGTAGATCCATTCGTTGTCGTCGGTGAAGATGAGGACATCGCCACGCTTGAGGCGGGCACGTCGGTCGTCGAGGAGGAACCATTCGAGTTGATATGTCGCTGCCGGCCCGCCGGTGGATGCTGAGGATCGGCCCGCCTGGGTGGCCCATGTCTGTTGCTCGGTTGCGCTGGGTTCGTACTCGACGAAGTGCCGCAGGAATATCCGGGTCACCCGCGAGGGCAGGAAATCGCGGTTGGCGCGCATCCGCCCACCGACCCCGGGGATCGGCACCGACCGACCGATCTGCCATTCGGTGCTGGCGTTGTCGAGAAACACCTGATCGACCTCGGTGATCTCCTCGATACCGTCGATGAAAGTGCGGGCGGCGGCGACGACCTCCGGGTCGTCGGTGATGACTACGGCCTCATCGGCGATCGTCGAGCTGTGGGAGGCATTCGCGGAGCCGATGACCGCCCGCCGACTGGTGGCGATCACGTTGGCGTGCAGGTTCGGCGACGACAGGACCCGGACCCCGGCCTCGACGTAGTACGCAAGCGCAATCGGCGAGGTCACATGCGCGCGCACCGCCGCCCGGGAGGCGTTCACGACGAGGAGATCACCGGCCCGCAGCGGCAGCAGCGTCGGCGCGTCCTCGCCCAGGTACGCGATCGCGGCATGGCGCGGCCCCCAAACTCGAATGGCGCGGGTGATATGCGACCAGGGACTCGGCCCGTGAAATGTCGTCCCCATGGGTAGAACGGTAGCGCGGGCGTGATGCGCTGTACCGCTATTGGCTCGGGCCCGGATCGTACGGTGTAGCTCACGAGGCCAATTGCACCGCCGTTCTCGCGAAAAGTGGTGATGAACTGCGGATATGACACGTCCCCATCTGCGACATCGAACCGCCGCATCTTCGATCCCCTGACGCGAACTGGTTCAAGGGCACGCCGCAAGCGCACGCACGCAACGAATTCCCCCACTCTCATTCGAGGATGGGGGCTTTCGTCGTTCCACGGGACGGTTAGGTCGTCATCTTCTGCACGAGAGCGGCCAACCCTCCTCCGCTAGGTCATCATCTTCTGCACGAGAGCGGCCAACCCTCCTCCGCTGAGGAGAACGATCAGGACGTTCACTCCTATCTCCGGGGCGGGAGAGTAGAGAACCACAGCGGTGATGGCGCACAACACAACTGCGATGCACAGAAGCATCAGGCAGCGGTGCCACAGTGCGGCAGAGTTGACGTGCACCTGAGGGCGCGCGGTGCTGGACTGTCGGGTAGCGCGTATTGTCGGAATGGAGGACCTCCGGATGTCTAAGCCGCGGATGGATGGGTTTTCGAGAAGGTGCCCCGCCCTGCAAGGCGGGGCTTTTCTTTGTGTCAGGACCGATCTCGGCGGAGCAGGTCTTCGTACGGGGTCGGCACAGTCACGGTGTTCATTTTAGGCGCTTCGCGCCCGTGTGCCTTTTCGGTAGCTGGAATAACCGGAAGGGTGCACGAGCGATAGCCAGCCGACATGCGTGAACTCTTCGTGATCGGCATCGGTGCGCGCGACCCCGACCAGGTGACGGTCCAGGCGATCAAGGCGGCAACCAGGGCCGACTCGGCGAACTACGTGACGCCACGACGAGGGGGTCGAACTTCTCGTCCTTGGTGTGGACGATGTCGTCAGGGGCGCCGATCTTCGGAGGGGGTGTTCCCGAGATTCGGTTGTTGCCGAGGAGTAGGCGCCCCCACCGCGGAACTTCCCTCTCCGGCCGGGGCGACGACGCCGTGTGTTGCCTACAGTGGCGGCGGCGGTTCGTCGCCGTGGACGAGTTTCCACCACAGGGTCGCGCGCTGACGAGGGATCGGGTCGACGATGATCACGTCGGCCCGATCGGCTGCGGCGAGCATGTAGGGCCGGCGGCGTTCGCGCCATTGCGCGGCGACATCCTTGGGGGCCGTCGATGCTCATGGGACTGTCGAGGGTCTCGCACGCCAGTTTCAGCCACGGGGCGAGGTGGTGTTCGGCTTCCCGGGTGATTCCGTTGCCCGCTAGGGCGTTCTTGACGAGAAGGCTTGTCAGATCGCGGCGGATCCGCCTTGATCGACAATGCAGGACCGCTTGGTGGCCGGGTCGTGGTCGGCGCCGGCCGAGTCGACGGGTGCGGTGCGAAGCCGTCGGGTGGCCCTGCGGGTGCTTGCCCCGAACATTTCGGGCCGTTGGTGGTGATCGAGGGTGCGGGCATGGGTACAGGCGTCGCACAGTTCGGTGAGCGCGGGCAACGACGGCCGCCGGTGGGTGGCGAGTTGGGCGAGCATGTCGGCGCCGAGGTCTTCGGCGCGCGCAAAGACCTCCAGCCCGTACCGGTAGCGCATGACCGCCGCGTTCTCCCAGTGGCCGGCGAGTGTGCGCTCGCGGCGGGGGAGCCCAGCGACAGCTGCGAAGAATCGTTCCTCGGCGTGATGCGCTCTGTCCCGAAACTCGGTGGCTGCGGCATCACAGCGGTCAGGGGTGATGCCGCGCAGCGGAATCAGCGCTTCCCGGAACTCGTATGCAGCGTAGGCGAGGTTTGAGGGGTTCGACGGGGTGGGCGCGCGTGCGTAGCGTGAGTCCAAGCGCCATGCCGGGAAGCTTAACCTGACCGGTAGGGCCGCGATTGCGCTGCCGGCCGGCCGCGACCGAGCTTGCCGGCCGGGGGAGAACTCGCCCCGGAGGCAGCGGATCGACATCAGTGCTGGTGGTGTCGTATCCGCCCCTTGATTGTTCTTTGACCAGCAGAAATGACACGTCCCCTGACCCGGGCTTCGGTGCGCTGGTAGTCTTGTCGCCGCGCTCCCACCCGGGAGATTCCTGAGGTCTGTCGTGGTCGGCTTCAGAAGTGGCAATGAGCTTGTGGCACAAGTGTATCCACGTGCTGCGGCCCTCCCCGGGTGGATCAACCGTCTCGATTCCGCCCCAGGGCGTCGTCCTCGATTTTGTGGGGCGGCGGCGACCAGCTGTCTTTGGCAGGGGATCGGATCGAGACGGATGGAGGAACCGCATGAGCAGGCAACAGCGACGTGACTTCAAGGTCGCACCCTTCGGAGGGCGTGCAGATCGGACACCCGAGGAAGCGGCGCCCGCAGACCGTGGTCCGGCTCCCGGCCGGCCTGCCGGGTCAGGCCGTCGTGGGAATGGTGATCTCGGCTCTGCCGTCGATGGCCGATAGTTGGTAATGCGGGCAGGTGACCACCTGCCGAGGAACGGGAATCGCCTGGCGGTCGGTGTCGAGGTAGAGGCGGTATGCGAGCTGCCCGCGTTGATGGCTGCCGGTGCCGGGGTCGACGGCGCCGAGGAAGTACCCGTGCGCGGAGTCGACGGTCGAGAAGATCGCCCGCGCCCACTCGGCGGGCTCCGCGGGCGGCAGATACCGCGGCACGCCCGTCTGCGCGTCGACGGTGTGCACGATGACCGTGACGGCGAACCCGGCCGCCGGGGGGAACCACTCCTCGGCGGCGGCGTCGAACGGTGCGATGGACGTGTGGATCCGCAGCTCGATGTTCGTTCCGGTGCGGGCCCCGGCTGTGATGATGTGGGGATCCTCCGATGCGTCCTGTACGGCCAGGTTCGGCAGCGCCTGGTGGCCGTCGGCGCGGATGCTGCCTGGATCAGCGGACATGGGGCAAGGGTACGGGCCGCCGATACCCGGCCCGCGGGGTGACGGCGATTCGTCCGACCGGCGACCGATCCAGCAGAATGAAGCGTTGCCCTGCAGCGCAGGCAACGTCGGTCAGCAGTGCCACTGCTGGGCCCGCCGCGGGGCAAGAGTGATAGGAGGTGGTGAGGTCACGTCGTCACTGCGGCGAGCAGTTTGTCGGTGACCAGTGTGGGCGTTGCTGCTACGGCCAGTTTTTGGATGCGGCTTGCGGTGTCGAGGATGTAGCGTCGTTTGGGGTGCGGCGAGGTCAGGGCGTGGTGGACGGCTGTGGTGACGCGTTTCGGGGGAGCTGCGATCTTTTGCATTCGCCCCAGGAGCTTGCGGTTGCCGGCGAGGTGCGCTGCGTAGAGTTCTCTGTTTTCTTGGCTCAGTTTCGCGGTCATGGCGTCGTGGTCGTCGAGCATTCCCTCCCACATGTCGGTTCGGATGGGTCCGGGTTCGATCAGGGAGACGGGGATCTTCCATGGACGCAGTTCGATTCTCAGTGCGTCACCGAGGGATTCGATCGCGTATTTCGATGCGCTGTATGCGCCGGTGCCGGGGGTGGTGATCAGGCCGCTGACCGAGGACATGAACACGATGCGGCCGTGTGCTGCTCGGATCGCCGGCAGGACGGCTTGGGTGACGGCAATCTGCGAGACGACGTTGACGTCGAGTTGACGGGAGAGGTCCTCGATCGAGAGGCCTTCGACCGGTCCGCTGACGATGATGCCGGCATTGTTGACCACGGCGTCCAGCCGTGCTGGAAGGTGTCGTGGTAGTGCCGCGATCGCCGTTCGATCGGTGATGTCGAGCGGGACCGCGTGGACGTGATGCAGCTGGTCGAGGCGGGCGAGCGCCGACTCGGAGCGGGCGGTTGCGTAGACGGTCCACCCGGCTTCGCTCATGCGGTGGGTGATGGCCAGACCGATTCCTCGGCCGGCTCCGGTGACGAGTACTGAGGGCATGCGTTGTTCTCCGATCCAAAAGGGCGTGTGTGACGAGGGGTGTTCAGTGACCGAGGAACTCGACGGCGACGGGAGTGAACTTGTCGTGGTATTGGAAGACTCCGCCGTGGCCGGAGTCGGGGTAGATGATCAGTTCGGAGCCGGGGATGCGGCGTCGTAGATCTTCGGACAGTGGGGTGGGGACCATGCGGTCGTGGTCGCCGTTGGCGATGAGGGTGTCGGCGGTGATGCGGGACAGGTCCGACGGGGCGGAGCGCCCGTACTTCTCGATGGCGGCGAGTTGTGTTCGCAGAACGGATATTCCGACGGCTGTGTCGCGGTCGGTGCTGCGTTCGTGGAGGCGCCCGATGAATGCCTTGGCGGCGGTCTTGCCGGCTGGGTTGCGGTTGAAGAACAGGAACTCTTTGGGGTCGGCCCGCACGAGCGTTGCGCGCAGAATGTCGACGTAGGTCGTTCGGGCGACCTTGTCGATGTGCTTGCCTCCGCGTGGTCCTGTTCCGGTGAGGATGAGCTTGCGGACCAGGTGCGGGTGCTCGAGGATCAGATCTTGGGCGATGAAGCCGCCCATCGAGAAGGTGAACAGGTCGACGGTGTCGAAGCCGAGCGCGGTGATGAAGGTGTGGGCGTCGGCGGCCATCGCCTCGATCGTGTCCGGCACCTTCCCGGTGGACGCGCCGACACCGACGTTGTCGAAGGTGACGACGTGGCGGTTCCGTGCGATCGCGTCGACGATTCGGGGGTCCCAGTTGTCGAGGTTGGCGGACAGGTGGACGAGAAAGACGACGGGGATGCCGCCTTTCGGTCCCAGTTCGCGGTAAGCGTAGGTGTTCCCGCCTGCGGTGATGGTCTTTGTCGGCGCTGATGCGTAGGCGGCGGCGTGCGTGTTCGAGGTACTCATGGGGGTGGTCTCCGGCGATTCGGTGGGTTCAGGCGGTGGGCAGGGTGATGACGGCTTTGCCGCGGATGCCACCCGAGGCGAGGGCCGTGAGTGCTTCCGGTGTCTCGTGGAAGGGGTACGTTCGTCCGACGATCGGACGGATCGCGCCGTGGTCGACGAGTTCCGCAATGCGGCGTAGTTGCTCACCGCTGGCACGCATGAAGAGGAATTCGTAGCTCACGCCCGCTTTCGCGGCTTGTCTGCGTATTTTGCGGCTCAGGGCGGTGATCGCGAGACGAACGATCGGATTGACGCCGGCGGTGCGGGCGAACGTGGGGTCGGGTGGGCCGGCGATACCAATTGCCTTGCCGCCCGGCCGGAGCACGCGCAGTGATCTTTCGAGGTTGTCCCCACCCAGGCTGTCGAGGACGACGTCGTAGCCGTCGAGAACGTCGGCAAAATCTTCGGTGCGGTAGTCGACGACGACGTCGGCGCCGAGCTCTCGGACGAAGTCGGCGTTTCGGCCGCTGGCGGTGGTGGCGACGCTCGCCCCGAGATGCTTGGCGAGCTGGATCGCGATCGATCCGACTCCGCCCGCACCGGCGTGGATCAGAACTTTCTGCCCGGGTTGCACATTCGCTCTGTCGACGAGTGCTTGCCAGGCGGTGAGCGCGACGAGGGGGAGTGAGGCGGCGTCGACCATGCTGATCGATGTCGGTCGTAGCGCCAGGTCGTCCTCGTGGACGGCGATGCGTTCGGCGAAGGTGCCGATTCGGCCGTCGCGGGGGCGCGCGTAGACCTCGTCGCCGACGGAGAAGTGTCCAACGCGGGCGCCGACTCCGATGACGGTGCCGGCCAGGTCGTGTCCGAGAGTCAACGGCGTCGGGTAGTGGAGCAGTTGTTTGAACTCGCCGGTGCGGATTTTCTCGTCGAGCTGGTTGAGGCCGGCTGCCTGAATTTCGACGAGTACGTCGTGGTCGCCGACGATCGGCTCGCGCACCGTCGTCTCCTGCAGCGGCCGCTTGTACGCAGCGACGGCGAAGGCTTTCACGACTGATCGCCGGTGTTGGTCGCGGAGGCGGCGGCGGCGGTGTGCGGCTCCTCGCCGAGGAATGCGAGCACTTCCGGGACGAATTCGCGGTGGTATTGGAAAATGCCGCCGTGTCCCGAGCTCGGGTAGATGGTCAACTGCGAATTGGGAAGGCGCCGCGCGAGGTCGGCGGAGTGCTCACTGGCGACCATGAGGTCGTTGTCGCCGTTCGCGACGAACACCGGCTGGGTGATCTGTGACAGGTCGTCGGGTGCTGCTTTCCCGCCGCCCATGATTGCTTTCAGTTGCGCGAGGCGCGCCTGCATCGAAATGCGTGTGTCTCGGTCGACGGCACGTTCGGCGAGCCGGGCGAAATAGGCGTCGGCGGAGCGTCTGCCTTCGGTCGTGCGTGGGAAGAACAGGAAGTGTCGGGCATCTTGGCGGGCAAGGGCGGCTTTGAGGTAGGCAAGTCCGACGATCCTGCGCATGTGGTCGATTCCGCCGCCGCCGCGTGGGCCGGTGCCTGCCAACACCATTCGCCGAACCAGTGTCGGATTCTGCAGGGCGACCATCTGGGCGACCCCCCCGCCGAGGGAGAAGCCGAGTAGGTCGACGCTGTCGTGACCGAGCGCTCGAATGAACGTGGCCGCATCACGTCCCATCTGCTCGAGGTCGGCGGGGACCTTCGAGTCGGTCGCGCCGACGCCGCGGTTGTCGAACGTGATGACGTGGTGGTGAGCGGCGATGCCGTCGATGATGCGGGGGTCCCAGTCGTCCAGAACGGCGGCGAAGTGGTGCAGGAACACCACGGGCACGCCTCCCGTGGGGCCGAGTTCGCGGTACGCGAAGTTCACGCCGCCGGCGAGGACGGATTTGGTCGGGACCGTGCTCCAGGTGCGGGTGTCGGCTGGTGCGCCGTGGTTGGTTGCCATGTCTGTCCTCTTTATCCGAAGGAAGCGAGCCTGGCCTGCGAGAGCCGTATTGAATTACGCTCATACTATTATGGTCGTAAGGTTATCGGATAGAGTTCGGTAGGGCAAGGACGCGGCAGCACGGAGGATCATCGACATGGCGAGATACGGCAGCGAGCACAAGGCGCAGACGCGAGCTCGGGTGGTGGAGGCGGCGGGTCGACGTCTGAAGAAGGATGGGATCGACGGGGCCGGCGTCAGTGCGTTGATGTCCGACGCCGGGCTGACCAACGGCGCCTTCTACGCGCACTTCGCGTCGAAGGACGAACTCGTCGCGGTGGTCTTGGCCGATCAGCTGACGAAGCAGCTGGATGCTCTGCGGGCGATACCCGACGACGGCCACTCGTTGCAGTCCTACATCGAGGGTTATCTGTCGGCGAGTCATCGTGACCAGCGTGAGAACGGATGTCCCTCCGCTGCCCTGCTCAGCGAGATCAGCCGGTCGAAACCGATTGTGCAGCAATCGTTCACGGACGGAATCGCGGCCATGATCACCATCGTCGCCAGTCGTACCCACATCGACGACACAGCCGCGGCGCGCACGATAGCGATCGGCCTGATGTCGAGCCTGATCGGCACCCTGCAGTTGTCGCGGGCGGTGTCGGACCCGACGCTGTCCAACGAGATTCTCGCGGCCGGGCTCGCGACCGCGTTTCGCCTCATCGAAAACTGAATGCAACCGACTGGGAAGAGAAGCAATGACAACGACCACGCGTGACCGCACCCGAGTCCGTATGCAGTGGACCCTGGGAATTATGGCGTTGGTCCCGACGATCAGCGGAGTGCAGCAGGTTCTGTTGGGTGCGGATGCAGTGCCCGGGAACATATCCGAGGTTTCTGCAGTAATCGACGGAGAACTCCGATACGCCAACGTTTTCAAGGTCGCTGTCGGGCCGATCATTCTCTCTCGATTGGGTACGGTGGAGGACTCGACCGCCGTCACAGCTGCCCTGGGGACGGTGTTCATTGGGGGGCTGGCGCGGCTGTGGTCGTGGAGGCAGACCGGACGTCCGCACAGCATCGGAATCGTTGCAATCGCGCTCGAGGTTGGCTTCGTACCTGTGATTCTGGCCTGGCGACGACGTTTCGCAATTCAGGGCGCCGGTTCTCGATAATGAGCTGGTTTGGTGCCGGCACGGAGTAAGTGCGTCTCGGGATTCCGTCTCAATTGGGACGGTGTTGGCCCCGTAGTGCTGCCTGTGTAGTCGCACCGACACGTACTTGTCGTCGTCCCACTCGCGGCGCGCGCAGTTGGACGGCACCTTGCCGCGGAGCGTGAACGAGGCCGCCGGGTTCGACGTAATCCGCCTGTTACCGGATGCCTTCGCGGACCGGCACCCAAGCTGGTGGCGGGCGAGCCGGTCGGGAACCACGAAAGGCGGTGCCGCGCAATCTCTGTCAACCCACGACGGTCACCGGACCAATCCGGAGTCCGCGGCAGGGGGTCGAGGTCGGCAACGACGACCAGGTCGGCGCCGGCCGCCCGCACCCACACCTCGGCGCCGACCAGCCCCGGTGGGGTCGAATATCGCACCGATCCGAACCGGATCGTCTGATCGGTGCCGACACTGCGGGTCATTCCCAACGCGAGGGTGTGCGGAGAGGTCGGCAGCGTGTGCATCCGGGCGCGTTCGTCGGCCAGCGCTTCGGCAGGGATGCGGGCGCTCTCGCGGTGTCGACGGCCGTTGACGGTGCGGCAGAACCGCTCGCAGGCGGTCTCGAGGTCGCCGAACGAGGCATACGCCGGCAGCAGGTTCGCGTCGGTGGGTACCAGATCGGCCTTGGCGATCTTCACCGTTTCCTCGCTGCCGCCCTTGGATTCGGGTCGAACGGCAGGCAGGTGTGCACGGCCATGCTGTAGTGGCGGGCGGTTTCGACGATCTGCGGATGGCGTACCGGTATCCCGGCGATGTGGTCGATGCTCACGGTGCGGGGATTGTCGGTCAGCGCGTAGGTCGGCACTCCACCGAAGCGACGTACCGTGGCATCGAGGCACGCGATCAGCGTCGGCAACGTTTTATCCCACACCGGGATCACCACCCGGAACCGTGACCACGCCAGCCAGGCGCAGAACAGCAGGGTTGAGCGCACGATCCCGCCCGGTCCGGGCACCTTCGGGCCGTTGCCCCAGTCGAATTGCATCCATAATCCGCGTTCGGTGATCCTCCCCCACTGCGTGGGAGGTACCCCCAGGCCGGTAGGTGCGGCGGTGCCCGGCCTGCCATGCGGCTTTCGCATCCGCCACCGCGCGTCGGGTGGTGCGTTCGGTACCCTCGAACCCGAGCTCGAGGAGTCGTTCGTGGACGATGTCGGCGCGGACCTTGCCTTTGCTGCGCTCGACCCATTCCTCGATCTTGGGTAGATCATCGTCGATGATGCGCGGTCGCCGCGAGGGGCCGGTCACCGACATTCTGGCGTCACGGGCGGTGACGTAGCGGCGGACCGTTTTCGGATCCACTCCGGCCACTGCGCCGCGGAGTGCGCGCTGCCGGTGGTGTCGTATGCCTCGAGAATTTCCATGATGTCCCTGTCAGACTTCTTCATGCGTCCCTCCGGTGGGAGTCGCTCACAGGTGGTCGAAGACCTCGAGCAAAACCCCGGAGGGGCGCCTGTTTCAGGACCGACACACCGTCGGCCCCATGTTCATCGACAGGGAGATCAGCTGTCCGTCAGCAGGGACGAAAGTGTCCGCCTAGAGGGAGGTTGGCATGTCCGCTAGCAGTATCGGGCGGATTTGAACTGCTGGACATGCTGATTCCCTTCTTCGGCGGTTCGTGGGTGCGGGGCAGTAGGCGCCGACGGATGTCGGGCCAGCGGCATGGACTCTGGTCGGCCGGCGGCTCAGTACGCGACGGTGAACCGACGGCCTGTGTTCTGCGGCCGTTCGATCTCGTCGACCACCGCGACGGCGAAGTCCTCCGTGGAGATTCGGCTCTGCCCCGCGTCGTCGAGCAGCAGGTCGTCGGCGGCCGTGCGGTAGGTCCCGGTGCGATCGCCCGGCTCGATGTCGGCGGGCGGTGTGATGTTGGTCCACTGGACGTCGGAGACCGTCCGGTAGTAGTCGAGCGCATCGCCGTGCGCGTGCATGATCTGGAGCAGGAACTCGGGCAGGCCCTCGGCGTCCCACACCAGTTTGCCGTCCGGCGTGCGCAGCGAGCCGGCGCCACCGACGGCGACCAGCCGGGGTGCGTCAGCGCCCACCGAGCGGAGACCGTCCACCAGCGTCTCGGCCGATGGCTTGATCGTGGCGATGGCTCCCGGGCCGTCGCCGCCACCGACCGCGCTGACCAAGACGTCCCGGCCTTCGGTTGCGGCCACGACCGATGCGGCGTTGAGCACGTCACCCTCACTGACCGTCAGGTTCTCGTGGGCCGTGCTGACCTTAGCCGGGTCACGGACGACCGCGGTGACCTCGTGTCCGCGGCTCAGGGCTTCGGCCACTATGCGGCTACCGATCGTTCCAGTGGATCCGAAGACTGCGATTCTTGCCATTTCTACTCCTCCTTGGAATTCTTTCTCTTGTAGTTTTCCGTCGATCCAGGCATATGGAAAGGTAGATCGGCGACCAGTCATGGTGAAAAATAGACATCCGATCCCGCTGATCGGGTTCGTACCACCCGAGGACACGCCGCTGCCCGGGCTCGAGGTGATGACGCTCGCCGGGCTGGCGGCCCGAGCGGGTTCCGCTGACCTGGGGGTACCTCAGCGGCCGGAGTTCCACTTGCTTTTCGCTGTCACCCGCGGCACGCTGCGGCACAGTGTGGACTTCACCGTGTACCGGGTCGGTGCGGGCTCGGCTCTCTGGGTGCGACCGGGGCAGGTCCAGCAGTTCGGCGACCTGACCGAGGCCGATGGTGTGCTTGCCGCGTTTCAGGCCAGTGCGGTCGATCGGGCGACTGCGGCTACCGCGCGGCTCGACGACCCGTTCGGCCGAGCCGTTGCCTCTGCCGCGGACCCCGGCACGGTCGCGTTGCATCGGTCCGTCGCTCATCTGGAGGCGGAGTTCGCCGATGCGGGGGGACTGCCGGTGAACGCCCGTCGTGACGTTCTACGCAATCTGCTCGCCGTTGTCGCAGTGCGGGTGGCAGTGCTGTGTGCTCAGCCGGTGAGCGCCGCTGACACCACCTTCGTCCGGTTTCGAGCCCTGGTCGAACGGGACTTCGCCCGCACTCGGCGGGTTGCGGATTATGCTGGCGCGCTCGGCTATTCTGCCCGCACTCTGAGCCGGGCGACTCAGGCCGCGGCCGGTGTCGGTGCGAAGGAGTTCGTCGACCGCCGGGTCATCCTCGAGGCGAAACGCCTGCTCGCGCATGCAGACCTGTCCGCGGCTTCGGTCGCGACTCGTCTGGGCTTTGCCGATCCGACCAATTTCGCCAAGTTCTTCGAGCATCGGACCGGGTTGCCGCCGGGCGCGTTCCGGGCATCCGTCCGTTAGTCGCGCAGGCCCGGCGGGCCTGGGGGACGCAACGGCTACACGCAAGGTTCTCGGCGACGCCGCAGCGGGAATCGTGCGCGACATGGCCGACAGGGGCCGTCGCACTCGCGGTGCGATCAAGTCGCTCTTACTGTCCCGGATGTTCGGTCAAGGGAGAAGCTCAGCGGTCCGCCCCGAGTGGTGCCCGACGATCGCGGAGATCGAATGTCCGGCCTTACTGACGTCGGCTGTACGCCCCCATCCGACGACACTATGACGAGGCGGTGCTCACCGTCATCGAGATGATGGTGAGTGAGCACCGCCTTCAGTCCCGCGATCAAGGACCGGCATCTCCGTGGGCCTCTGGGGCCGACCACCGCGCGAGAGCCGCGAGAGGCGCGTCTTGTCAGAACTTGCCGTTGTCGTTCTGCCACTCATCCCGTGCCGGGATCACGTCGACGACATCCCAGTGCTCGGCGACCTTGCCGTTCTCGATACGGAACAGGTCGTAGAACGCCGTCGGGGCGCCGTTGAACTCGCCCTCGCTGGCGAGGAGGACGAAGTTGCCCTCTCCGAGCCACACGACGATCCCGACGATCACCCATCGGTTACCGCGGCCGAGCTTGGCCGGTCCCTGGCCGGCGCCGTCGTGAGTCCAGAACGCGTGATACACCTGCTTTGCGGGTAGGTGTCGTGTATCCCGTGCACGCTGTCGCCGCCACCGGGGACAGCGTGCACGGACGCGTAGCGATCGCCAGCTCCGTTCACACAGAGCAGGTCGCCCCACCGTCACAGGTCATCGACACCCGACGGGGGCGGGCGCATGCCGACGTCACCGAGACCGCCGGCACCGTCGCGTCTCAGGCGATGTCGGGGTGGGCTGCGCACACCGACGCGGGGTGTCGCCCGCTGCGATGCACATGCAGTCCGCGGTCCGAGATGAGTTCGTCCATCCCCCGCCGCCGACCCTGCACATTCGGTGAAAAGCGCGCCGGGGCGAGGGCGGCGGTGCAGGCGCAATACGCGCTCACTCAACGACATCGCGCCGCGCGTGGGATCTCCGGGGTGTCAGTATCCCGCGGGATCGCCGTCCTCGCCGCGCAACGCGCCGACGCCCACGACCTCGCCGAAGACGCAGAAAGGCGCGGATGGATCGACGAAGCGGAGCGGCACCGCACCCTCATCTCGCGACTCGACGCGCTCATCGTCCAATCGGACACCGCATGAGCGAGAACGCCCTGGTCAGGGTCGAACGGGTCTGCACCGAACTCGCGACCACCGGGCGGCCGATCACCTTCACCGCCGTCGCCGAACACGCCCAGATCGGCCGCGCCCCGCTCTACCGCGACAAACAACTGCGCGCCGTCGTCGACGAACACCGCACCCGACAAACCGACGCCCGCACCCTGATCGGCCTCGCGGCCGATGTCGCGCACCTGCGCACCGTGGTCGAAGTCCTCGCCGCCACCGTCACCAAACACGAAGAAAAACTGCGACGACTTCGCCGCAACCTACCGTCCCGACGATGAACCATTCCGACCCCATTGGCACAAACTGGGCCGCGATTAGCCGGTCAAGCCCTCGACAACGGATTGATGGAATCGACGATCGGTCTCTACAAAACCGAGCTGATCGACCGTGCCGCGTCGTGGCGCGGTGGGGGCCGAGGTGGAGCGGGAAACCGCCGAGTGGGTGCGGTGGTTCAATGCGGCCGGTTGCACTCGTCGATCGACTATCTCTCGCCGATCTGGTACGAGACCGGCTATCGTGAACACCGTTCCCCGGCTGCCTCAACCCACGAGGTGGCCTGGACCGGAGTCTCCACTCGATCCAGGGCGATTCAGTGTCGAGATATGCGTGTGGGCTCGTTCGCTGCGGTGGCGCACACCGTGTGCGAGAAAGAGTGCCGACGTGCGGCGAGTATCGGGGTCCCAGGTTGGCAGCGAGATTAGCCCGATGGGGTTGGGAACAAGCTGACCGGTTCGCGTAGTAGCTATCGCGAAAACGGCGGGGCCTGTACGGCGGGCCCCTGATGACAGGAGAACACCGTGGCCCTGGCCCGAGCAGTGCAGTTCGACCGGTACGGCGACCGTGACGTCCTCGAGGTCCGTGAGATCGAGGTGCCAGCACCGGGCTCGCGCCGGGTGACCGTGCAGATCAAGGCCGCCGGCCTCAACGCTGGGGAGATCGACCTGCGCACCGGCGCTATGGCCGCCCGCTTCCCGGCGTCGTTCCCCTCCGGTCAGGGCACCGACCTGGCCGGGGTCGTGGTGGCGGTCGCCGACGACGTCACGGAGTTCGCGGTGGGCGATGAAGTGCTCGGGTGGAGCTGGGAACGCTCCAGCCACGCCGAGCTGGCCAACATCCCCGTCGAGCAACTGGCCCACAAGCCCGCCGCGCTGCCGTGGGACGTCGCCGGCGCGCTGTACGGGGTGTCGATCACCGCGTGGGCCGCGGTCGAGGCCGTCGGCGCCACATACGGCGACCTGGTCGCGGTGTCCGCGGCGGCGGGGGGTGTGGGCACGATGGTCACCCAGCTTCTGCGTATGCGTGGCGCCGACGTGGTCGGGATCGCGTCGGCGGCCAACCACGAGTGGCTGCACAGCCTCGGGGCCACCGCGGTGGAGTACGGCCCCGGCCTGGCCGACCGTGTCCGGGCAGCCATCTCGCGGCCCGTCGACGCCTTCATCGATCTGTTCGGACCGCAGTATGTCGACCTGGCGGTCGAACTTGGCGTCGCCTTAGACCGCATCAACACGATCATCGCCTTCGACCGTGCCGCCGAGGTCGGGATCAAGGCTGTCGGCAGCGAATCGGCCAGCACCTCGACGTTGCTGGCCAGGCTCGCCGACCTCGTCGCCACCGGGCAGCTGCGCATCCCCATCGTTGCTACCTACCGCCTCGCTGATGTGCGGGCGGCCTACGCCCAGCTGGAGGACCGGCACACCCACGGGAAGATCGTGCTCATCCCGTAGCGACGAAAGCCCGCCGTCAGCAACGCGGTCCCGGGTCTGCCCGGCGGCCGGTTGGCGGGCTTGCCTCCACGCGCGGAGGAAGGGAACAGGTCGATGGCGACGTCGACGCAGTGCGTCGGAAGACCGGGCGCGTTCGTCGTGCATCGGCGCCAACCCTGACTCGGGCATGTGAACGCGCGGCCGGGGCGATGAGCACGCTGATGTGTCAGCGGCCGACTGGTTCGCTATCGGTGAGGAAGGCGGCGGTTTTCATCAGCTCGGTAACCAATGACGGAATCCGTGACCGCGAAAGTCTTGACGTGGGAACTGAAACCGCCAGTGCGTACGGTGCCAGCCGGCCATTGGAAGGGACCGCCACCGCGACACCGCCGATCCCTGTCTCACTTTCACCGAAGTTCGTGGCGTAACCCCGCTTACGCACACGTTTGAGTTCGTTCAGGAACGTCGAGCGGTCGATGATGGTGCTTTCGGTGACTCGTGACAGGCCATTCTCATCCAATAGTTTCTCGAGCTGCCCGGTCTCGAGGTTGGCCAACAGTACTTTGCCTCCAGAAGTCGCATGCGCGGGCATGATTGCCCCGCGGCGAGACCCCACCCGAAGCGCGGCAGTGGATTCAGCGGATTCCACGAAGGCAATATCCGGTCCATGAAGCACCTGCAAGTTCACGGTCTCGTCCAGCCGCTCACTGAGCTCCTGTAGATACGGCACCGCGAAGTCCCAGCGGGACCGTTCCGGGGCGATGGCCGCGGCCAAGGTCCGCAAAGCGGTGCCGGGCTCGTAGCACCGAGTAGTAGCATGCTGCTGCACGAATTCCAGCGCTTCGAGAGTGGTGAGGAGCCGGTGCGCAGTCGACGGTGAGGCGCCCAGATGGTCGGCCACATCGGAGAGCTTCAGCTGGGTGTCCGAGACCAACATCGACAAAATCCGGGCGGCGTTCGCCACGGACTCAACCGGATACTTGACCGGTTTGGGCGTATTCACCATTGTCTTCGACATCTCCACCAGCTCTGTGCGTAGCTTCTAACCCGTGACCTGGACATAGGTCTTGGATTCCTGAGCATCACGATATATCGCAGCACAATCCTCGCAGGTCTTAACTCAGGCTCCACGTTACCGACGCTGGACACCTCGAACTGCGACAGATCAAGCCGTCAACTATTCAGAAGCTCCTGCGATCGATGGAGATGGCCGAGACCTTCCGGCGCGTCATCTTCTCCAACGTATCTGCCATCGTCTCGGCTACGGGCAGGTCCAGCTCCTGGAGGAGTGCGGAGATTGGTCCAGCTGGGTGCCCTCGGCTTGTGAATCCGAGCCGGCAAGCTGACCGCCCGCCGGCGGGCCCCGAGGTCATACGAGGTCCTCACTCGCTCAGGGAGCAGGTACGTCTGCGCGTCAGTCAAGGACGCGTCCGACCGCTCGGCCGATCTGGGTTGTCACCAGAACCCAGATCGGCTGCAGAGACGAGGCAACGAGCACTTCGCATCCGTGTCGTTCGCGCTGACGCGAGCAATCGGGCCGACCACTACCCTCGGATCATCGCGTACAAACAGCGCTGGCCTGGACTATTTGCCGCGCCACGCATTCATGACTTCCGTCGAGATGGTTCCGTGCTCAGCGATGTCCGGGAATTCGTTCTACCTGGCCGGGCGCGGATCGCCGAGGGGTCAGTCGCGCTGGATCGAGCCGCCCTGTGGGGCGGACATTCTTGCCGGTCGCTCGTCGTGCGGCGGCAATGTAAGGCGTAAGTGCACTGTCGAGATCGCGCCGATGCTTGTCGTTGACGGCGATCTCGTATGTGGATCCTTGCGTAGGCAAAGTGGATCGTGCTGCTCTCGCCGGACTTGATCTCGCTTCCGTCGAGGTCGTCGATCAACATCTCGATCATGGTCTTTGCCATTGCCGGCTCTCCTAGCAACCGGTGGCCCGTCGGGAATGCCCGCAAGGTCCAACTTCAGTCCTTTCGCCCACGGTCTCGCGTAAGTGCTTATCGAGGTCCAGCTACGAACCCAGGACAGGCGTGGCGTTCAGTCGAGAGTCGCCCGCTCGAGCAATGGCCTGAGCTGCTCTCTGGCCTGCTCGGGTGTCGTGACGTCCTCTGGCGCAAGCTTCTCGAATTTGTAGCTGGCGACATCGGAGTAGATGCGCTCGCTGATCAACTTCGCATCGGTGGTGTAGGTGAACACCTGGAAGATGTTGTAGTTCATCAGGTAATGGGCATCGGCATCGGCATCCGCGTCGATGCCCTCACTTCGGAGATACGAGCCCGGGACAATGTGCGCCCAGTAGGCCTCGGTCGTGACCCCGAAGTCCTCGACGCACATGTTCATCGTTCGTGCACCCATGACATTGATGCGCGCTTCGTAGGTGTCTCGGTAGAAGCCCTCTACGGCTTCCTTGCCTTCGAGCACGTGGACCCGACCCATCTCTCCTACCCGATAGGAAGGATTGTCGACCGTCAACTCAGGGACGATGATTTGGTCCCAGTACCCCGAAATCTCGAGCAGCAAATGGCGGAGGTAGTTCTTCAAAATGGCCCGATGGAAGGGGTTCTCGGTGCGCGCGAGATATGCCTCGACTTCCAACGGCCAGTGCGCGACGTCGAACTTCTCCGGGTAATCCATGATCGTCAGGGCGTCGTGCGTGGACAGGCCGGTCTGGGTAGCGGACATGATTGTTTGCCATTCTCTCGAACTGGTGAAAGCTAGAGCAACGGCTCCAACTCAGGGAGTGGTGCGCATCGGCAACTCCAACCTTGGGCGTGCCGACGAGCGCGTCCCTACCAGGGTTGCAGGTGCCCGCCACGCCAGTCAAGAGTTGAGCAGAAATCTTTTCTGCATTGTTCAGAGTCCTCGATCCCCCGCAATGGATCGTTCCTCCGCAATGAGTGGAGAATGTTCGGAAAGCGTTCGTACGAACACACTTGGAGGGCCGTACTCGGGGCGGAGCCACAGCCAGGGCCCGTGGTGCGATGTTGGGGCGGAGCCGGCCCACGCGACCCCGCTCACGCCAATCTCGCTCTCGCCGAAGTTCGTCGCGTCACCCTGCTCTCTGACGATCTCGAGCTCGCGGAACAGGTCGGCACGCAGCGCGATGGACATCCAGTCAAGACTTCGAGTCTTTCGCTCGGGGGACCCTCTCAGAATCTCCTCGCGGGCCAGAAGCGCAGGCAGGGCCTTCCACCCGAGACGCAGCGCGCTGGCCGGATTGCGCCGGCGCGCGAGCTCACCCTTAACAGCTGCGGCGCCTCATCTGACGAAGGAACCAAAACGTCACGGCCTTGCGGCACTTGGAGGCTAACCATCTCACACAAGGGCATCGCGAGTTCCCTGAGCACCGTGGCCGCATATCCCACCGGTCCTGAAGGGGCGAGGCCCGCCAATTTTCACAACTGCCGGATCAGCCCGATGCAACCGCGCACCGGATCTTGGGAGACGAACTTGTCATGCTCCATCTGGCTCAACAGGGGGTGCGCCGTCGACACGGCAACGCCAAGCACATTTCAGCAACGCTGGACACCCGAACCCTTTCTGCGCTCACAAGTAGCTACACGAGGCGAAGTGTGGTGTGCACGGTGTCTGCGGGATACCTGGTCTCCCTCGACACAGTTCGGTTGGAGCCCATCGATCACCCTTGAGCATGCGTGGTGCTCATCATTTCCTTTGGCTCGCAACGACCACAGCACTTGGCAGAAAACTTTTCTGCTGGATCCTTGACTGTGGCTCCCCTACCAGAAACACTGAGTGCGTTCAGTTGAAGGATGCACTCATCGGGTCTGCTAGTTCATTTGCTGGCCTGCCGCCAAACAAGGAGGAACATCGTGACCGGGCTCTTTGAGGACAAGGTCGTCGTCGTGACCGGTGCTGCAAGCGGCATCGGACGGGCAATCGCGCTCTGCGCGGGCCGACATGGCGCAAGGCGCGTCATCGTGGGCGATCTTCGAAACGAGCCGCTCGAAGGCGGCGAGCCCACCGTCGCTGAGCTGGAACGACTAGGCACTCCAGCGCAGTTCGTGCGAGTCGACGTTTCTGACCGCGCGGCGGTCGACGCGCTAGTGGCGTCAACTGACGATCACGGTGGCGTCGACGTGATGGTGTGCAACGCAGGTGTCACACTTCCCGCGGACGGACCCTTCGTCGACGTCGCTGATTTTCGTCGCTTGATGGCGATCAATGTCGAAGGTGTCCTCCTCTGCGCTCAGGCGGCAGCCGCACAAATGCAAGCCCTCGGCAAGCCGGGAAGTATCGTCCTCATGTCCAGCATGGGCGGAGTCCGCGGCACCGCATTCACCGTTGCCTACTCGACCAGCAAGGGTGCGATCGCCAACATGGCCAGGGCGCTCGCAGATGGGCTCGGGCCGTCAGGCATTCGCGTCAACGCGGTCTGCCCCGGGGTCATCGACACCCATCTCATCCGGACGACACCCGACATGACCGTCGCGGCAGATGCGTTCGTGGAGCGGACGCCGCTGCGACGACTGGGAAGGCCCGACGAGGTGGCCGATGCCGTGGTGTATCTCGGCTCGGATCTTTCCAGCTTTGTCACCGGGGAAACCCACATGGTCGACGGCGGGCTAACGGCAGTGATCTAAGGCATGACTCGTCGTGAGAGGGGCCGCGACTGTCTTAGACATCAGCCAGATCGCTGATGAGACGCGCCGTCTCCTGCAGGTCCGCCACCGAACCGAGAGGTGTTCGGCCCCGACACCGATCGTGCCTTCCACCGATGACGTCAACCCTGCGACGGTGGGAGCGTCGAACACCGCTCGTACGCGGGTGTCGAGTTCGGCGCCGCTTAAACGTATTCGAACGATATCGCCAGTGCAATAGAGGCGATCTCCGGCGAGGCCGAACGGATTGGCAACGAAACGCTCCGCGGTGAGGTCCGCCCTGGATACGTAGCCACGAGCCAGTTGCACTCCGCCGAGACACAGCTCACCGACGACCCCGATACGATCAGATGGTCGAGGACGCCACCGCATTACGGCTCGGCACCGACGAAAGCGATTCGATTCTGCGGTGATTCGCCCGCGGCGGACCGAAACACCCCACTTACCAGGCGCTCGGAGAACTCGACCGCGTGGTGCGGACCATCTTTGCCTGCGACTACCTCGCCAGTCCGGAGCTGCGCCGCGAGATCCACGGAGGCCTGCAGGGGTGGAGAACTGGAACTCTGGCAACACCGTCATCTTCTACGGCACGGACGGCGACACCGTCGCCGATCGCGAGCACGCCGAGGTGTCCCTGCTCGCCCTGCATCTGCTCCAGTCCGCCCTGGGCCACGTCAACACGCTGGTGCAAGCCGTCGTAGAAGTTCCCGAATTCCACGACCTGATCGGCCCGACGAACGGCGTAGGCTCACACCGTTGTTCTGGTCGAACATCAACCCGTATGGGAGATTTCGGTCGACATGGACACTCGGCGCGACCTCACCGGTCGAACGCGTACAAGCGACGGAATCGGTTGTCTAGTGCGTCGACCACGAACGTTGGCCGGGTGGGTGACACACCGCTGAGAATCCGGCGGTATGTCCGGGGATTGCTGCATTCTCGAGGGCAGTAGTAGCTGTCGAGAGTGTGGGGTGGTTTGTGGCGGAACCGGTTCGAGCGCGTCGGTTGACCGAGGCGGAAGGCAGGCGGCTGCAACAGATTGTGCGTCGCGGCAAGGGGTCGGCGATCCGGGTGCGCCGGGCCATGATCATCATGGCATCGGCGTCCGGGACACCGGTGCCAGCAATCGCGCGGCTGGTGGCCGCCGACGAGGACACCGTGCGGGATGTGGTCCACGCGTTCAACGACAAAGGCCTGGCCGCGCTGGACCCTCTGTGGGCGGGAGGCCGTCCCCGCCTGATCACCGATGACGACATCACCTTCGTCGTCACGACGGCCACCACGCGCCCGGCCAAGCTCGGACAGCCGTTCACGCACTGGAGCCTGCGCAAACTCGCCGCGTATCTGGCCGACAACCCGGTCCGGGTCGTGAGGATCGGGCGTGAGCGGCTGCGACAGATCCTGCGAGAGCGTGGGATCACGTTCCAGCGCACCCGCACGTGGAAAGAGTCCACCGACCCGGACAAGGAGGCGAAACTGGACCGGATCGAGCAGGTCACCACCGAACACCCGGACCGGTGCTTCGCGTTCGACCAGTTCGGTCCGTTGTCGATCCGGCCCTGCCACGGATCGGCGTGGGCACCGCGGTCCAAGCCGCATCGGCTGCCCGCGACTTACCACCGCACCCATGGGATCCGGTACTTCCACGGCTGCTACAGCCTCGGTGACGACCAGCTGTGGGGCGTGACCCGCCGGCGCAAGGGCGGCGATCACAGCCTGGCCGCGTTCAAGTCGATCAGGGCCGCGCGCCCTGACGGCGAGCCGGTCTATGTGATCCTGGACAACCTTTCGGCGAACAAGACACCCAAAATCCGTTCCTGGGCGGCGGAAAACAACGTCGAACTGTGTTTCACGCCGACCAACGCGTCCTGGGCGAACCCGATCGAGGCCCAGTTCGGACCGTTGCGCACCTTCGTGATGGGCGATTCGAACCACCCCAACCACACCGTTCTGGCCCGGCGCCTGCAGGACTACCTGCGCTGGCGCAACGCCAACGCCCGCCACCCTGACGTCCTCGCAGCACAACGCCAAGAACGCGCCCGCGTCCGCAGCGAACGCCAACAACGCTGGGGCCGACCACGGGCCAGCACAGCCGCGGCCTGACCGGTGAACGTTCATGGCCAACGCACTAGCGGGTGGGAACGGCCGGAGCTGCCAGGCTGCTGTCCAGCACGGCTGACCGCAGTGATCTAACCGTCCGGTGATCTACTCGACTGCACGGTGAGTTGTGCGTCCGGAGACACCGCATCACCTAGAGCGCTCCGGATCATCGACGTAGCCGGCGCGCTCGCCGTGTTCGGATACCCCGCCGCCAGCGTGAGGATCGGCGTTGACTGTTGGTTCTCCTTGGGTGCGGGTTCGGTGTGCGGGAGTGTCAACGGTCCGGGGCGATGAGCACCCGACCGGAAATAGTTCGTCGCTCGACGGCCTGGTGAGCGGTCGCGATCTGATCGAGCGGCAGTGTCTGGCCGACGTGGGTGTGCAGTCGCCCGTGGCGCAGGCAGGTGGTGATGTACTGCGCGGCCTGGAGTTTCGCCTCGGATGGGAGATCGTCGCCGGCGAGCAGCCAGATGATGGTGTTGAGGAACAGCAGCGGCCAGAACGGGATCCGCGGGGCGGAGCTAGTGGAGAGAAGTAACTGGCGATCACTCCACCGAGAGCGATGATGTCGGCATACAGGTCGATGTAACTGGCAAACGCGACATCGACGATGCGATCCACCCCGTCGGGTGCGGTGTCGCGGATGCGGCCGGGAAGGTCGACATCGGAGATGAGGAAGACCCGCTCGGCGCCGGCGCCGCGGGCGACGTCAATGTCACGGGGGTTGCGGACCAACCCGAGCACCGCCCCAGGCCGCGAGTACGGTCGCCATTGGCCCGACGGCACCGTCGACGAACACGATACCTTCGTCGACGGTGCCGTCGGCGAACACGGCGCGGTGCCCGGTGATGGCCGGGGTGCCCAGGCGGGCAGCATGACCAGCTCGGCCGCCGTGCCGAACGCGCGGTAAGACGGGGAGGGAAGCACCACACCCGTTCGCCGACACGCGATTGCGGGACGTCCTCGCCGACGACATCGATGATGCCGGCACCGTCGGAGTGCGGGATGACGCGGGTACGGCATCGGCGCGCCGGTGCGGGCGCGTTTACCGATATCGCCTCGGTTCACCCCGACGCGTGTACGCGGATGCGCACCTCTCCCGGTCCCGGGGCCGGATAGTCCATCTCCCCGACGGTCAGGACTACCGCGGCGTCGCCGGGTCGCTCGTACCAGTCAGCTCGCATCGTGCCCTGTTCTACACCGATGTCGGGATGTTGGCCTGGTGGTGTGTCAGGACAGTGGACCTCCGCCGTCGGGCAGGATGTTGGCCTCGTCGATCCCACAGCCAGGTGCCGTCGGGCTGGCGGCGCGCCACCTCGGAGGTGATCACACCCGGCAGCACCGGGTTCTCCTTGGGCAGCACGGTGGACCTCAGCGCCAGGTCACCGACGACTCGTGGGGTGCCGTGGGGATGTGAAGGCCGCTTCGGGTGGCGGCCAGCATCGCCTCGTAGGCCTTGCGCAGCCCGCTGGAGCCGGCGCTGGCCTAACTCTGGAAGTACAGGACCCCGACCGGCTCGTAGAGCGCGAGCACACCGTCGATATCGCCGGTCTCGGCACGTTCGAGGCACAACCGGCCCAGATCTTCGGGCCGTTAAGCCGGGGTCTCGGCTTGTCCCGGGCTCTGGGAGAACATGTAGTTGCAGATGCGCCAACCCGCGGACGTGTTACGCAGCACGAACAATTCCCGGAAATAGCTGGGGATGCGCGCGCCTTCGGCCACGGTCGTGACCATGACGGGCTGCTCGCTACGCACCACGGCGAATCCGTCGTGCACCTCGGCCGACTTCACCTCCAGCGTGACCTCCATGCTGATCTCGGCGAAGGTGTTGGTGTAGAAGGTGTCGATCGCCTGCGACCCGCGCAGGCTCGGCAAATTCTCGGGAATGATCTCGGCGTCCTCGGCATACAGGGACAAGATCGCGTCCTGGTCCTGGGCCACGAGCGCGCGCCCGTAGGCGTCGACCACGGCGACGGCGTCGGCGGTGTTGGTCTTGGTGTTGGTGTCGTTGGTCATGAGATGCTCCAGTCGGTCTGCCCGCCGGCGGCGGGTGCGGATGAAATTCGTCGAATCGGGTGTGCTGCTGGGGTATTCGAGAGGTCGGTTGTCAGTTCACCTCCAGCACGATCTTGCCGCGGACATGTCCGGTGCGGCTGGCCTCGATCGCTGCCGCCGCCTCGCTGAGGGGGTAGGTGCGGAAGATGGGGACCTGAAGTTTCCCTTGTTCGATGAGCTCGAGGATCTCGTCGAGGGCTTTTACGTCGTTCGAACCGCCGAGGTGGACCTGGATTCCGGTGTCGGCTGCGTCGAAGGCAACGAGGGTCAGAACCCGCTCCGGGCCGCCCGCGAGTTCGATGGACAGGGGGATCTCACCCCGCCCGGATGCGTCGAGCACTGCGTCCACGCCGTGTGGTGCGATCGACCGCACACGGTCGGCGAGGCCGTCACCGTAGGCGACCGGCTCGACACCGATCGTGCGCAGGTAGGCATGGTTACCCTCGCTGGCGGTCCCGATCACCCGGGCGCCGCGGGCGACGGCAAGTTGGGCGGCGAAGGTACCCACCCCGCCGGCGGCGGCGTGAATCAGGAGGGTCTCCCCGGCGCTGATGCCGAGGCGATCGAGCACGGTCCACGCGGTGCCACCCGCCGCGGCGAGGCTGCCCGCCACCGCCCATGGGACCGCGGTGGGCTTGCGGACCAGCGACGCCGATTCAGCGAGCGCGAACCCCGCGTAGGAGGGGGTCGACGACGTACCGAGGACCTCGTCTCCGACGGCCAATCCGTCCACGCCAGGTCCGATCTGTTCGACCACGCCCGCCACGTCCGAACCGAGACCGGCCGGGAACTCGAGCGGGATCAACTCCCGCATCAGGCCCTGCAGGATTTTCCACTCGATCGGGTTGACGCCGGCTGCGCGCACCGCCAGCCGGACCTGGCCTGCACCGGGGATCGGTGGTTGTACCTCGGCGATCTTCAGCACCTCGCTGGTGCCATATTCGGAAAACTGCACGGCCTGGGGCATCAGTTGGGTCCCGTCTGTTGTGGAGGTGTGTGCCGGGGGACTGTTGAAGTTCCCCGGTGTGGTTGTTCGGGTGATGCAGCTATAGTTCCTTGAGGGAATCGGTTCCCTCAAATGAACTAAAGGAGATCCTGTGTGTGATCCGGATCACAATTTGCCGGAGTGTCCGGTCGCCCGGTTCCTGACCGTGTTGGACGGGCCTTGGGCGACGCTGATCGTGCGGGAACTGCTGACCGGCCCGAAGCGCTTCACCGAGCTGCGCACCGGGCTACCGGGAATCAGCCCGAAGACTCTGTCCTCGCGGCTCCAGCGATTCGAACGGACAGGGCTGGTGACCCGCACCGCCTATGCGGAGATTCCACCGCGTGTGGTGTACGAACTCACCCCGGCAGGTGCACGACTCGACGTCGTGCTGGCCACCATGGCCGCCTGGGCCGAACAAGACCTTCCCCGTACCGGCTGAACCCGACCCGCGGATCGGTGATCGAGGCGCTACCAAGGCGGTGCTCGGTGGAGATCGCGACGGGCCACCGACGATGTTCGGCCGAGCCGTCGTGGACTCGCAGAACCTCATAATGATCGGTCCCGAGTGGCGAATCGACGCAGACGAGATCGGCTGCGAAGCAGTGACATGGACAGGAGGTACGGAGTGCGCGTGCATGAAAGGCGCTGCATGGGTCGACTCTCGAGGATGCCGTGACCACGCAATGACCTCGACCGGGTGGACGATCGGGGTCGCTGCGCAGCATCACGATCAGATGGAGGCGCCACCGGGCCATCAAAGTTGCTGACCGTGACGAGAACGACCCGTACCCGTGTCACCGCTGCGCTCCTGATGCCGGTCAGATGTCGGGCACCTCGTACGCGGTACTACCGATCACCGGGTTCGAGCGTGCCCGCACATGTTCGAAGCGCGCTTCGATGTCGTTGTCCCAATCACGGTCGGACAGGATGTAGAACTGGTCATCACGAATAGCGTCGACGACCAGCCCCGCAACAAAAGCGGGAGCGGTGGATTGCTGCAGTTGGGCATCGTATTGGTCACGAATGTCCGCTGCACGGCGGGCAGCCGACTCGTCCCGCTCGATCGACAGGTTCTGCGGGCGGTTCCTGCTGCCGTAGAACAACTGAGTGGCCACCATACCGGGGCACAGCACCGACACGCCAACGTTGCTTTCACGCAGGCGTAGGTCGGTATACAGGGTCTCGGACAAGGCCACCACGGCGTGCTTGGCAATTGCGTACATGTTCGATGCTGTCACCAAGCCCATCATCGACGCTGTGTTGACCACGTGTGCTTGTTCACCGTGCGCGACCATTCCCGGCACGAACTCCCTGACGCCGTGAACGACGCCCCAGAAGTCGACGCCCATGGTCCATTCCCAATCCACCTGCGCTGCTTCCCAGATGGCGCCTTCGAGATAGCCTTCGACGCCGGCGTTGTTGCACAGGACGTGTACATTCCCGAAGGCCTCTGTGGTGGCCAGTGCAAGAGCCCGCATCGAGTCCGCCGACGAGACATCAGCGCGCACTCCCAGGGCTTGCGCGCCGGAGGCACGAATGCCGTCGACCGCCCGTTGCAGCGCGGAGTCTTCGATGTCTGCCAGGACTACATTCATTCCCTCCGACGCGAACCGCTCGGCGAAGGCCAACCCCATTCCGCTGGCTGCGCCGGTGACGACGGCGGTCCTGCCCGTCAACTCACGCATGAGCGGACACCTCCAGTGGTCCGAAGCGGTCCGTGATCGGCAGCAGAAACCCTCGGGCTCGAGAGCTGGTGGTTACTTTCGCGGGGGCGAGCTCGGGCCACGAGGTGACGTCGAAAGACGTGACCTCCTGATGCAACTTCGACTGCTTGACGCTACTGCTCATGCCGACCTTTCCGGGAGCTCATGGGTGTGTGTAGGTTTTTTCAGCGGGGGATGACCGGGAGTATGAGGTGGGAGGGGTGGAGTGCGTTGTGGTGAATGCTCTGGTGTGCGACGCGGAATTTGCTGGCGTCGTCGACTTCGATGTCGGTGTTGGGGTTGCGGTCCCAGCGGGGGAAGTTGCTGGAGGTGACGTGCACTCGGAGCCGGTGGCCGGCCTTGACGACGATGCTTGTCGACCATAGATCGATATCGGCCTTGTCGATGCTCTCGGGCTCGGTGCTCACGCGGGTGATTCCGTCGACGATGTTGTAGGAGACTCCGTTTTCGTCGACATCACAAAGTCTGACTACCCAGTCGGTTGTCGGTCCGTCGGTGGCGGCGAAGAGTTCGGCCGTTACCCTGCCGGTGATTTCGAGGTCTTCTGTCAGCACGGAAGTCGAGTACACCAACACATCAGGACGATCTTCGACGGTGGCCTGGTCTTTCGGTCCGGCCGGGAACTGGGTGGACATGACGAGGTTGCCGCCGCAGGTCGGCACCGGGTCGGCGGGGTCGTAGGTGAAGTCGCTGTGTGATTGCTCGTCGGTGGGCTGGTCGAAGGACAGGCTGCCGTCTGCGTGCAGGTACAGCGGTGTGGCGACCGCACGCTGGAGCGGCCATTGTTCCTCGTCGCGCCATTGGTTGATTCCCATGACGAACAGTTGCACCGGTGCGCTCGAATCGGTGGTGTCCGACCCGTCACGAAGGTAGTTCTCGAACCAATCGAGCTGATAGTCGGTCATGGTATTGGCTCCGGGGGCGACTTCGGACAGCAGCCCAAAGTTGCGGTCGCCGATCTGGCCGAATTGGAAGAAGTTCACATGCGGCCATGGGCCGACCACGAGTCGTGTCGGCACACCGCGTTCGCGCATCGCGATGTAGTTGTCGAGCGTTCCCTGCTGGAAGACGTCGTACCAACCGCCGATGTTCAGGCTCGGTACCATTACCTGGTCGTGGTGGCCCGCGACCCGGCATTCCTCGGTGGTGTCGGGATCGTGTAGACCGCGTTGAACGCCGATGTCGGGTAGTCCTGCTCGGGTCAGGGCGGGGAGCGGCGCCGCGGGGAGCTCCCAGTAGCTCTTGGTGGCCAGTGAGTCGTAGTCCTCGATGGTGGTTGCCATCGCACCGAGCAGCTCGTCGAGATCTTCGACGACCTTGGGCAACTGCGCCAAGGACTGGGCGAGCGTCCACCACGCATTGAGCCCGAGTTCGACCGCGCCGCCGCGGAACATGAGGCCATCGGCTGGGTCACTCCAGGTGACCTGCGGTGCTATCGCGGCGAGACCTGGCGGTGCAGCGAGAGCTGTGGCCCATTGGGTCTGACCGGTATAGCTTGCGCCGAACATGCCGACCTTGCCGTTGCTGCCGGGAAGGCGGCTCGCCCAGACGACGGTGTCGTACCCGTCCTGCTGCTCGTAGGCCCAGGGCAGCCACTCTCCGTCGGAACCGAATCGGCCACGGGTGTCCTGCTGTACGACGATGTAGCCACGCTTCACCGCGGTCATGGTGTCGAAGAACAGAACGTTCAACGGTGCCGTCCGGTCGTACGGGGTGCGCTGGATCAGCACCGGATACGAACCCGGAGCCGCCGGCCGATAGACATCGGCCCTCAAGATCGTGCCGTCGCGCATCGGCACCTCCACGTCGAGATCGATGCTGATCTGACTCATTTCGGGCTTCCTACCTTCTCGATGCACACCCGGCGCTCCGGGAACGCCGCCGAAGTATGCGTCAGCACTGGGTGTGTGACTTCTGTGATTGCGATCACCTTAGGGTACACAGTGGGGTACCTATAGGCAAGGAAACGTACCCGGCTGCGTCGGGCGACTCGAGCCGCTCGATCGCCTACCCAGCGAGGTTGTGCGCGGGATTCGAGAACATCAGAAATTGGAAGACCCGCCGTGTCCGGATCGGGATAGATCGTCAACTGCGAGTTCGGCAGTCGCCGCGCCAGATCACTCCGAGTGCTCGCTCGCGACCAGCAAGTCGTGGCCGCCGTTTGCGACGAGTGTTGGGTTGGGCGACCGCCGACAGGTCGTCCGGAGTCGCCTTTCCGCCGCGTACGACGCCGCCCCTCCGTGCCGAGGAGCGTTGGTACCGATCGGGGCCGTTGCGGAGGACCTCCCGTAGTCGCTGTGCAAATCGGGTCGGCGACATTCCGAACTCGATGAAGATCTCGTGGGCTGGTGCTCTGCCAAAGGGCGTCCATCGGCGGGCGAACTGGACGATCTCCTCGGCTTCTTTGTCGAGTCGAATTCGCCCGTTCCGGATCTGGTCCGCCTCATGGCGTCGGTCACACCACTGTCGAAACGCCCGGATGTCCACTTCATCCGTCACAGCCAGTCTGGCTGCATCTCGGCCGTTACTTGCCGTGCTCCGGCCTCTACACAAGCTGACCAGCCGAACTGCCAACAACCAAGTGGGATCGAGATCTGCCGTCACCTCAGGTCGCATGACATGATCTGGTCGATCAGACCGTGACAAAGTTCGACCGAGATGGCTGATTCGGGGGGAATGATTGTCGGGGTACTCTGTCAGTCAACAAGTTTCGTGACACATGATGGCGCGCCCTGCTTCTGGGGCGCGCCGTGCTCTACCCGAGCGGGCTCGGGTAGGCCGGCGTCTACCCGTGCCCTAGGGCGCGATGCTAGCTCTCGACGCGCGTCTTCATCAGGCCGAAGGCTGCGAGTAAAATCAGTACAGCCAGGTAGCCGAAGTACCATGTGCTCATGCCGTGTCCGCTCAGCCATGTGAGCAGGAACGGTGCCGTACCGCCGAAGATAGCTGTAGCCAAGTTGTAGGGGGCGCCAACTCCCATCGCTCTCATCCGGCTGGGGAACTGTTCGGTCATGATCACCGCCAGCACGGAGAAGATGCATGCGGTCAGTGCGAGAAGCGCCAGGTCGACAATCAAAGCCTGCCACCATACGTCGGACAGCCCGCGACTGAGAGGCACGACCAGCACCGCTCCACCGAGTGCGAAGGTCAGCCCGAATACTCGCCGCCCGAAGCGATCCGACAGGTGTCCGAAGAGCGGCAACAGGAACATGAACACTACGAGGGCAAGGGTGTGGACGCCGAAGGTCGTGCTTGCAGGCAGTCCGATGGACTTGATCAAGTGGGTCGGCATGTACGAGACGAAGGTGTACCAGGCTGTCGCCGCCCCCGCCATCAGCATGAAGATGCGGATCGTCTCGCGTGGGTAGACGGACAGGAGGGCCTTGAGACCAGACGGCTTGCCATGTGACTCTTCGGCGTTGTCGAGTGTTTCGGCCATCGCCGAGCGGACCCACAGGCCGACCAGTCCGGCGGCGCCACCGATGAGGAATGGGATACGCCACCCCCAGTCGTTGAGTGCTTCGGTGGACATCGCGGCGGCTAGGCCGAATCCGAGCAGCGTCGCCATGACGATTCCGACTACGACCGTGGTGTACCACAAGCTGGTGTAGAGGCCTCGGCGGTTCGCTGGGGCGATCTCATACAGGTAGGCCATCGCACCGCCTGATTCACCGCCTGCGGCGAATCCCTGGGTCATGCGCGCGGCCACCAGAACGATGGGTGCAAGAACGCCGATTGTCTCGTAGGTCGGCGAAACCCCGACTATGAGGGTGGGCACCGCCATCAATACGATCGTCAAAGTCAGGGCACGTTTGCGGCCTCGCTTGTCCGCATAGCTACCGATCAACCAACCACCGAGCGGGCGGACGAAGAACCCCACCGCGAACACCGCGAAGGTGGACAGAAGCGCTGCAGTCGGATCACTGGCGGGAAAGAACAAGGGGGCAAAGTATACGGCGAACGTGGCATAGATTGTGAGGTCGAACCACTCGACCACATTGCCGACTGCGGCCGCCGCCAAGGGGCGCACCCCTGTGCGCGGCGGCTCCGCCGTTAACGATGGCGATACTGTCATCACTGGCCTCTCGGTACGAAATATGGCTGAGTATTACCGTGACTGTAACCACATCACGGGCGAAACGATAGTGGGTACAGAAAGATTTTTAAACGTACCCTCGGTGTTGCTGACGTGGAACGATCGATCGGCAGTGGGGCGGTGCCTGAACAAGATCCGGCTATCGGTAGTTGCGCGACATGGTTTAGGGACTCCGCGACAGCGCAACCAACCGCACTGGGGGCACAGTCGCACCAGGCCGAGCGAATGGTCGAGATCTCCGCCGTGCACCTACCAACGACCCTCCGCTAGTAGTCACGGGACTACCGCCTCAATACGATCTTTCCGCCAGTCTCGCCCTCCCCCATCAATTTGAACGCTTTCTGCGCCTAGATCATTGGAAGCTCCGCTCCGATCGGGGGACGCATCTTCGCCTCGGCGCACAGGGTCAGCAGGTTGGCAAGCTCCCTCCTTGTGCCCATGGTCGACCCGATCACGCGAAGCTGAAGGTAAAACACACGCTGCAGTTCGGCAGTCGATACGTCGCCGGTAGTCGCGCCACACGTAACCAAGACGCCTCCCGACTTGAGTGCTCGAATCGAATGTGACCAGGTCGCCCTACCCCCGCTGTCGAACACGCCATCGACGCGCTCTGGCAGACGCGTTCCAGACTCGAACACCGCGTCGGCACCTAGGCGGGCAGCGAGGGACCGCTTCGCCTTCGTCCTGCCGGTTGCCCACACGCGAAACCCACCGGCCCTCGCGAGCTGGATAAGCGCCGTCGTAACCCCACCAGAAGCGCCCTGAACGAGAATCGTTTGGCCGGCTCTGAGTTCAGACTTGACGAACAGCATTCGGTAGGCGGTGAGCCAGGCATGTACCCATGCAGGCAGCCTCGCTGAACGACATCGATGCTGGCCTCAGAAGAACGTTGGACCGCGGGACAACGACTCGCTCGGCAAATGTGCCCTGGTACCCCTCCGTCAGGACACTGCGACGAGGATCGAGCGTTTCATCGCCACACCATCCCTGCGACGGGATCACGGAGTGGATGACCACTTCGGTGCCGTCATCGGTTGTGCCTGCGCCATCCATCCCTAGTGTCATCGGGAACTGATCCTTGCCGATGCCCACACCCCGCAGACCGTCGGAGATCTGGGACGCCGACCCCGCGGTGACCGTCCCGCCCTTGGCGAACCACGGTCGCAACCCGGCCAACGACTCGGCGGTGGTCTCCGCCCGGATGCCCTCGTCGGTGGTGGACAGCACCGGATCACCCTTGCGCTGCGGGACGGGCACAGGCACGACCTCAGAGTCGAATATGCCGTCTTTCCACGCGAATGCAGCCCGCTGATGTGATGCGGCGGCGAACGCGTCCTGTTCTTCCCGGGTGACGAATCGGTCACCGCTGTTGGCGGATTCGGTCAGGTTCCCCATCGCCTGGTCGGTGAAGATGTCGTGCAACCCGTCGTAAGCCATGTGATCGCGCAGCGTCACGTCGCCGTACTTGAACCCGAAGGCGATGCAACAACATCATCGGACAGTTCAAAAGTTCCAGAAACATTTTCTCCTCTGACGAGGGAACGCGGGCAGGCGTGAACTCGATCTACCGATTGGGGCCGTTGTGGAGGATCTCCCGTAGTCGCTGTGTGAATCGGGTCGGCGACATTCCGAACTGGATGAAGATTTCGTGCGCTGGTGCGCCGCCGAAGGGTGTCCATCGGCGGGCGAATTGGATGATCTCCTCGGCTTCTTTGTCGGGTCGGCTCTGCCCGTTTCGGGTCAGGTCCGCCTCACGGCGTCGGTCACACCACTGTTGAAATGCCCGGATGTCCATTCCATCCGTTGTCGCTGGCTCTCGCGACGATGCAGTGTGTTCATTCATGGTTGGCGCCGTTTTATTCTCATCCATTGTCTTCTCGGCTCCGGCTGACGAATTGAGGATGGGACGCCCACCCAGCGCCCGCTGCCACGGATCGTCTAGCGCAAACACAGTGACGAGGCGGCAGACCTGTCGAACTACGTGTGCGACACAGGCGCTGGGGAGCTTTCGATCGGAGTTATCGGATGGAGGATCCGATGCCGAGGCCGCCGTCGACGTCGAGGACGATGCCGCTGACGTAGCCGGCGGCGGGGGAGCAGAGGTAGGCGGCGGCTTCGGCGATGTCGGTGGGGTCGCC
>RRBB01000699.1:0-905 GCA_006543605.1 Rhodococcus sp. WS4 | reverse complement strand
CCGGCAGCCGCAGCATTCTGGGCATGCTGCGCGAAGAGGGCGTGACCATCGGCCGTTTCCGAGTGCGTCGGTTGATGCGTGAGCTGGGCCTGGTCAGCAAGCAACCGGGCTCGCACGCCTATAGACAGGCCATGTTGAGCGGCCGGATATCCCAAATCGGCTGAACCGCGAGTTCGCGACCGAGCATCCCAATCAGGTGTGGAGTGGCGACATCACCTACATCTGGGCGCAAGGCCGTTGGCACTACCTGGCCGCGGTGCTGGATCTGCTGATCGGCTGGGCGTTCTCGGCCAAGCCGGATGCCGAACTGGTGATCAAGGCCCTGGACATGGCCTACGAACAGCGCGGCAAGCCACAGCAGGTGCTGTTCCATTCAGACCAGGGCAGCCAGTACGCCAGCCGCCTGTTTCGGCAACGGCTCTGGCGCTATCGGATGCAGCAGAGCATGAGCCGTCGGGGGAATTGCTGGGATAACTCGCCGATGGAGCGCCTGTTCCGCAGTCTGAAGTCGGAGTGGGTCCCGTCAACGGGTTACCTGACGGCGCAGGAGGCCCAACGGGACATCAGTCATTACTTGATGCACCGCTACAACTGGATCAGGCCGCATCAATTCAACGACGGGTTACCACCTGCGGTGGCCGAAGAAAAACTCAACCCACTGTCCGGGATGGGTTGACCACTACAATATATAGAAGGGATGAGCATTCTGACCTCGAAGGATCAGAGTACTGGTACTCCCTCTTGAAGCAGGGGCGCCCTCTTCAGGGGATCGAGTTGGAGTGGGCTCTGGCCTACGAGCGCGAGAGAATGCAGGCGGAACGTCATGCGTATCATCTGGCCGAGGCTGCCAAATTGGGGCATCGGGCCGCTCGATTAGCTAGAGCTGTTAACGGCGCCCACAATGC
>RRBB01000698.1:0-912 GCA_006543605.1 Rhodococcus sp. WS4 | reverse complement strand
GCATTACCTCGGCCTGGTGCACACCCTGCCGATCGCCGACAAGCAGTCGCTGAAATCCGACATCCGCTGGGCGCGCTCCACCGACGACGGTTCCAGCAACGTCGACAACAAGGCGCTCAACGCCATGTTCACCTACAGCCTCGGCTACCACGCCTTCGGCGTCGGCTACCAGAAGATGAGCGGCGACACCGGCTTCGCCTACATCAACGGCGCCGACCCCTACCTGGTGAACTTCATCCAGATCGGCGACTTCGCCAACAAGGACGAGAAATCCTGGCAGGCGCGCTACGACTACAACTTCGCCGGCGTCGGCATTCCCGGCCTGACCTTCATGACCCGCTACGTCAAGGGCGACAACATCGACCTGCTGACCACCTCGGGCGAAGGCAAGGAATGGGAACGCGACATGGACATCGCCTACGTGTTCCAGAGCGGCCCGTTGAAGAACCTCGGGGTGAAGTGGCGCAACGCGACCATGCGCACCAACTACACCAACGACTACGACGAAAATCGCCTGATCGTCAGCTACACGCTGCCGCTCTGGTAACGGCAGGCCCCGCGGATAGCCGCGCTACGGCCATCCGCCCCTCCCCAGAGCCCCGCGGCAGAACGAAGAGGCCACCCTTGGGTGGCCTCTTTCATGGCGGGATGCCTCGCTCGCAGCGTGCAGGACGGATAGCGCCTGGGGCGTTATCCGCCGATACCCCACCGGACCAAGGAAGTCCGCCCCCTCATTCGTGGCTGATCGCGCCGATCTTGTGGATCGACAGGTCCGCGCCGTAGTACTCCTCCTCCTGGCTCAAGCGGATGCCCAGCAGCGCCTTCATCAGCCCATAGACCAACAGGCCGCCAGCGAAAGCCACCGTCACCCCCAGCAGGCTGCCGAGCGCCTGGCTGGCCAGGCTCACCCCG
>RRBB01000697.1:0-939 GCA_006543605.1 Rhodococcus sp. WS4 | reverse complement strand
GACGACGGCGAAGCGACGCTGGCGGTCGAACACTTCTGGCAATTCGTCTTCCTGATCCCGGCGATCCTGGTGGCACTGGGAATGTTCGTCCTGCAGCATCACGTGGGTTCCTTCGCCCAGTTGTACCGCCGGCGTCTCGATGGCGCCTCCTACCTGCTGGTTTCCTGCGGCATCGCCCTGGTCCTGGGCAAGCTCTGCGTCCTGCTGCTCGCCTGAGCCCCTCGCGCGGCCCGGCATGTCCGGGTTTGCCCGAGGCATTCAGCTTCCTGATTTAGCCGGAGGCCGCTGAAACCCTTGGTTACACTGGCCTTCATCACACGAACAGGAAGGCAGGACCCCTATGCAAAACCGCATGATGATCACCGGTGCCGGCTCCGGGCTGGGGCGCGAAATCGCCCTGCGCTGGGCGCGTGACGGCTGGCGCCTGGCGCTGGCCGACGTCAACGAAGCCGGCCTGGCGGAAAGCCTGAAACTGGTGCGCGAGGCGGGTGGCGATGGCTTTACCCAGCGTTGCGACGTACGCGACTACAGTCAACTGACCGCGCTGGCGCAGAGCTGCGAGGAGAAGTTCGGCGGCATCGACGTCATCGTCAACAACGCCGGGGTGGCCTCCGGCGGCTTCTTCGGCGAGTTGTCCCTGGAGGACTGGGACTGGCAGATCGCGATCAACTTGATGGGCGTGGTCAAGGGCTGCAAGGCCTTCCTGCCGTTGCTGGAGCGAAGCAAGGGCAAGATCGTCAACATCGCCTCGATGGCGGCGTTGATGCAGGGCCCGGCGATGAGCAACTACAACGTGGCCAAGGCCGGGGTGGTGGCGCTTTCGGAAAGCCTGCTGGTAGAGCTGGCGCTGGTCGAGGTCGGCGTCCATGTGGTCTGCCCTTCGTTCTTCCAGACCAACCTGCTGGACTCTTTCCGCGGCCCGAGCCCACGAGACTGCAG
>RRBB01000696.1:0-996 GCA_006543605.1 Rhodococcus sp. WS4 | reverse complement strand
GGCCGGCCCGGGACCTGCTGATCAGCATCCCGGGCTTCTCGACGACCGTCGCCGAGATAGTCATCGCCGAGACCGGCGGTGACATGCGGGTGTTCCCCACCGCCGGGCATCTGGCCTCGTGGGCGGGGACCGCGCCGGGGTCGAACGAGTCGGCCGGTCGGGTGAAATCCACGAAGACCCGGCCCGGAAACCGGTATCTCAAGGGTGCCCTCGGCACCGCGGCGCTGTCCGTGTCCCGCTCCAAGGGAACCTATTTCTCGGCCAAGTACAAGCGGATCGCGTCCCACCGGGGGCCGATGAAGGCAGTCGTGGCGGTGGAGCATGCGATGCTCGTCGCCGCCTGGAACATGCTCACCAACGGTGACCTCTACCGTGATCCCGGGGCCGACTACTTCACCCGCCGCGTCCCCACGAAGACCAGGGCCCGCGCCATCAGCCAGCTCGAATCACTGGGCTACCGCGTCATCCTCGAACCCCTCGCCGGCACCGCATAACCACACGCCGGACCAACCACCTCCACCGCGACGACCGGCGGGTAACCGGGTCTGTCCTCACCAACTTGTGGTCACCATATTTTCGTATCAGAGACCTGGGCTGTACGTCGCCGAACGCTCCTGTCAAAATGGCACCGTGGCTAACAATTCGAAGAACCAGTATGTGGATCCAGGGTGGCCCGAAACCGCCGACGGAGACAGCGCCGTGACCGAACTGTCGTCGAGCCGTGCGGGCGGGCTGTCCCCGTTCGGCGAGGACACCGAGTTCCCGCTGCCGGCGGAGTCGCTGCCGTATGCGCATCCGCACACCGTGATCAACCGCTGACCCGACGACAGTAGAGGGGCCCTGCACCGGATCGGTGCAGGGCCCCTCTACTGTGAGGCGCTGGGGGATTACTGCGGGAGCAGTCCCTTGTTGGCGTCGATGAGCTGCAGGATCTGGGGATCGATCGCGATGCCCTGAGCCTTGGCGGCCTCGATCGCGCTGTCGACGACGCCGGCG
>RRBB01000695.1:0-997 GCA_006543605.1 Rhodococcus sp. WS4 | reverse complement strand
ACGAGAGGATCCCCGATGTCGCCTGCCCCGATGTGGTACTGGCTCGGTGACCATTACTGGTACACGGTGTACCCACTGATAACGATCTTCGGCCCGATCTTCGGCTAAATGCGATGATCGGATTGGGTGACGACGTGTACACCTGGCGGCCGTTTCGCCGACCAACCTGGGGTTATGGAGCACTACGTGCGCAAGGAACCGATCCCGTACGAGTCTGAGCCCGCGCCCGACCTGAGACGCTGGTTCCAGAGGAGGACGTTTCGAGACCTCCTCCGTGGCCTCCGAGGACTTCTCCATGACCGGAAACCGAGCCCCTATTCGTCGGTCTCACCTCGACGCATGGACGGGTCCCATACCGAGATCTTTCCCTTCAACAGCAGCGGTGGTGGAGTCGGCGGCGGACTATAACGTCTGTGGCACAGAAGATATCGTCGGTAGCGGATCGATGATCCGGCGAAACGAGACGAGTGTGGCTGCCCTCACGCTTCCTTTTCGGTTCTGATCTTGTCGATCGCGTGCGGGGTACCGGACGAGAACCATCCGAGCACCGGCACGGTGAGACGACACGGGATGCTCAGTGTCAACAGTTCGAGTCGTTCTCCGGGCAACTTCGCGTCGGCAATCCCCCGCCTGCGTCTACCGGGTTGGTGCCCATGCCGCCTGGTGAGCACCTCCCCGCTCCTGCTCGACCATCTCTGGATTCAGTCGATCTCAAACCGATCCCCACCGCCGCCACTGTCACTTTCGGCCTCGGTGGCGACGGATCGATGGGCTGGTCCGCCCGCTTCATCCAGATGCCGTTCCTTCGAGGCACGGACGGCGCCGTACCGATTGCGGGGACGTGCATTCTGCAGATCGACTTGACCTCCGTTGACTCGACTCACGTCGGAGCGAGCCCTGGACAACCTATGCGCCTCACACCCGACGACGCCTCAGCAGTGGTCGAGGTCCTGAGCTACCCGAGCAGCGACACTGTGACGCACTCATTCGTCGGAAC
>RRBB01000694.1:0-998 GCA_006543605.1 Rhodococcus sp. WS4 | reverse complement strand
CTCAGAGAGCATTCGGAAACTCGTGGCAGTGCACGTGAGCGCGCTGGTGGTGTAGAGGTGGGCTCCTGGTTGGGTCAGGGATGAACAGTCGCTGACCGTACCCAGGAGCCCACCATGCCATCATCGTCCATCGCGCCGTGTCCGGCGTGCCCACCCTGCTCGCCGGGGCATCGGTGTGCGGTATATCCGTCCTCGTCACTGACCGACGCGCAGTGGGCGGTGCTGGAACCGATGCTGCCGCCGCCGGGCAACACCACCGGTCGTGGCGGCAGACCCGAAAAGTATTGCCGACGGCTGATTCTGGATGCGATTCTCTACGTGGTTCGCGGTGGGATCGCATGGCGGCAGCTGCCGGTGGAGTTCCCGCCGGCGTCTACGGTGTACGGGATCTTCGTCCGCTGGGTCCGCGCCGGGGTGTGGCAGCGCATCCACGACGCGCTGCGCGACCGGCTCCGCGTGCGGGCCGGACGCGACCGGTGCCCGACCGCGGCGATCGTCGACTCGCAGACCGTGCCCGCCGCCGACACGGTGCCCGGATCCCGTCGCGGATGGGACGGCGGGAAGCGAACGAATGGGGTCAAGCGGCACATTGCGGTCGATGTCAACGGGCTACTGCTCGCGGTCATGGTGACCGCCGCCTCGATCCAGGATCGCGACGCCGCGCACCGGCTACTGGCCGGACTGCGGGGCGGCTTCTCCACCGTCCGGCTCGTCTGGGGCGGCGGCGGCTACCCGGGGAGACTGCTCGGCTGGGCGAAAAGCGTGCTCGCCCTGCAGGTTGAGATCATCAGACGGATCCCCGGCGCGTGCGGATTCCAGGTGCGGCCCCGGGTTTGGGTAGTCGAGCGCACGTTTGCCTGGATCAACAAGCACCGCCGTTGCGCCCGCGCTTACGAGAACCGACCCGACCACCACGAGGCCGTCATTCACATCGCCATGATCGGCCTCATGACCCGACGCCTCGCACGGACATGACCCAGTTTCCGAATGCTCTCTGA
>RRBB01000693.1:0-1005 GCA_006543605.1 Rhodococcus sp. WS4 | reverse complement strand
AGAGTGCATCTGAAAACTCCGGTTCGGGTCAGGCCGTCCGAGCGAGTCGGCGTGACGTGGTCGCGATCATGGCGATGTAGACCATCGCTTCGTGATGATCGGGCCGCGTCTCGTAGTCGCGGACGCAGCGCCGGTGTTTGCAGATCCACGCGAAGGTCCGCTCGACCACCCACCGTCGGGGAAGAACCTTGAATCCCTTGGCATCGTCGGTGCGTTTGACGACCTGAACAGTCAGCGACAGAAAATTTTTCGACCACTCGATCAGCCTGCCGGCGTAGCCGCCGTCGGCCCACACCAAACTAATCGTCGAGAACTGGGCGCGCAGCGCAGCCAGCAGCCGGAACGCGCCGTCACGGTCCTGAATCCCGGCCATCGTCACCACGACCGCCAGCAACAGCCCGCTCGAGTCCACGGCGATGTGCCGTTTGCGCCCATTCGTTTTCTTCCCCGCATCGTATCCACGACTCGACCCGGGCACGGTGTCGGAACCCTGCACCGATTGGGAGTCGATGATCGCCGCCGACGGCTGCGGATCGCGGCCGCCTCGCACTCGAGCGCGATCACGCAGTGCGTCGTGGATCCGCCGCCATACTCCCGCGCGGACCCAGCGGACGAAGATCGCGTACACCGTGGTGGCGGGCGGGAACTCCGCCGGCAACTGCCGCCACGCGATGCCACCCCGCACGACGTAGAAGATGGCGTCGAGCACCAGACGGCGACAATGTTTTTCGGGTCGACCACCACGTCCTCCGGTGTTGCCGGCGGGTGGGAGCAGGGGTTCGAGGAGCGCCCACTGTGCATCGCGCACCGACGACGAGGGATACACCGCGCAGCGGTGCCCGCTCGACTGGTCCGGGGTCGGACATGACGGGCACAGTTCGATGAGCGATGATAGCAAGTGAACTCCTGGTAGGGCGGGGACGTAGACACTCACTGACCTACCAGGAGTTCACTTGTTTCCCATCCGTCACACGCCGACAATCACCGAGTTTTCAGATGCACTCT
>RRBB01000692.1:0-1005 GCA_006543605.1 Rhodococcus sp. WS4 | reverse complement strand
ACTCGATGGGCCGCCTCGACCTTGTACTCGGTCGTATACGACCGGCGGGAACGGGACATGGTGAACATCCTTCCAGCGAGACCTCTGGTCCCGCTATCTCGGTGTCCACTATTCGGGGGGAACCCCACGGCGTCCGTAACAACCTGTCGCTGGAAGGACTCACCCTTTCAGCCGACGGCACTCGGATAGTGGCCCTCACTGAAAACGCGTTGACGCAGGACGGCCCCGTCACGGGAACCGACACCACCAGCCCTGCCCGAGTCCTGTTTCTCGATCTCATCTCGGGCGAGCCCGTCGACGAATTCGTCTACAGCGTCGACGCGATCGGTGGGCCCTACCCCGACGTCACCGACGCGACCGGAAACACGCAGAAGGCGGACCGGGGCGCCTCGGAGATCTTGGCCGTCAGCGACACCGACTACATCGTCGTCGAACGCGGCCTGATACCGGGCCGGGGCAATACCGTTCAGTTGTTCGGGGCCACCACGGCCGGCGCGACGAGTATTCGCGGCAAGGATCGTATCGACGGCAGCGAGACACCGATGGCGAAGACGCTGCTGTTCGACTTCGCAACGGTCGGGATCAATCCCGATAACGTCGAAGGCATCACGTGGGGCCCGACGCTCCGTGACGGGTCCCGGACTCTCCTGCTCTGTTCCGACGACAATTTCAACGCCGTGGGCGGACAACACACGATGTTCCACCTCCTGGCAATCGAGGGTCTGTAAACCGGGAATCCGCGGATCGCGAGCTGCGCGTTCCAGCTCAATCTGCACAGCCCATGTGTGGCGTCGACCGACGGGCCAGCTGCGCCTCGATCTGGGCGCAGACCGCACCGATATCGGCGTAGATCGCGCCGATCGGCCCAGTATGAGGGTTGTCGCCTGCCATGAGCATGGGACCGTCGTGACCTGATTTCTGCCACCCTCATGGGACCACTCGGATTGCCAGTCATGGGACCACCCCGGCGCGTCGCGCCGAAGTCCCGCCGAATGACTCGTTTGA
>RRBB01000691.1:0-1008 GCA_006543605.1 Rhodococcus sp. WS4 | reverse complement strand
TTGCGTTTCGGACTATTTGACGTGACCGGCCAGCCGGTCTGGGTAGGCGAGGACGAGGGCGCCGAGGGCGGCGGTCCAGCCCTGGACCTTGGCGCCTTCGACGAGTGTGGGTGGGGCCTTGCGGTGGCTGCGGTCGATGCCGCGTAGCCTGGCGCGGTCGCGGGCGCGTTTGGCCTCGATGTCGCGGATCGCCAGCCACAGCAGTTTCACCACGGCCTGGTCATTCGGGAAGTGACCGCGGTTCTTGATGATCTTGCGGAGCTGGTAGTTCAGAGACTCGATCGAGTTGGTGGTGTAGATGATCTTGCGCACCGGCTCGGGGAAGGCCAGGAACGGGATGAACCGTTCCCAGGCCCGCTCCCAGACCCCGACCGCGGCCGGGTACTTGCGGCCCCACTCGGACTCGGAGAACTCGAGCAGCGCGGTCTCGGCCGCCTCCACCGTCGGGGCGGTGTAGATCGGCTTGAGGGCGGCGGCGACCTTCTTGCGGTCCTGGTAGGCCACGAACCGCATCGACGCCCGGATCAGGTGCACGATGCAGGTCTGCACGGTGGTGTGCGGCCAGGTCGCCTCGATCGCCTCCGGCAGGCCGGGCAGGCCGTCGCAGCAGGCGATGAGCACGTCCCGGACGCCGCGGTTGGCCAGCTCGGCGCACACCCCGCCCCAGAAGGTGGCGCCCTCGGCGTTCTGGACCCAGATTCCGAGCACGTGCTTGACCCCGTCGAGGTCCACCCCGACCGCGATGTGCGCGGACTTGTTTCTGACCTGGTGGTTCTCGCGGACCTTCACTACCAGGGCGTCGAGGTACACGATCGGGTAGATCTCTTCGAGCGGTCGCGACTGCCAGGCCTTGACCCCGCCCGGGACCGCGTCGGTGATCTTCGAGATCGTCTCGTGCGAGAGTTCGGTGCCGAGCGTCGACTCCAGGTGAAACGCGATGTCACGCACGGTCATGCCGCCGGCGTACAGGGAGATGATCATCTCGTCGAGGCCGCCGAGGCGGCGTTG
>RRBB01000690.1:0-1009 GCA_006543605.1 Rhodococcus sp. WS4 | reverse complement strand
AAGGCCCAGATCCGCAAGCTCGAAACCGAACGGGAGATCCTGCGGAGGGCCGCGAAATATTTCGCCGGGGAGACGAATTGGTGAGCAGCCACTTCCAATTCGTTGACGACCACTGCGACACCTTTCCGGTGAAGTGGCTGTGCCAGATCTTCGAGGTCTCCCGCTCGGGGTTCTACCGGTGGCGGGCCGCCGCGCCGGCCCGGGACGCCCGCACCTCCGCCGACGAGGAGTTGGCCGCCCGGATCCGCGCCATCCACGACGACTCCGACGGCACCTACGGGGCCCCACGGGTGACCGCCGAACTGCGCGATGCCGGGATCGAGGTCAATCACAAGCGGGTCGAACGGGTCATGCGCGTGAAGGGGATCGTCGGGCTGCATCTGCGCAAACCGGTGCGCACCACGATTCCCGCCCCGGACGCGGCCCCGGTGCCGGACCTGGTCCGGCGGGATTTCACGGCGAGCGCACCGAACACCAGGTACGTCGGGGACATCACCTACCTGCCGGTGGGTGACGGTGAATTTCTGTATCTGGCGACGGTGTTGGACCTGGGTTCGAGACGGTTGGCGGGGTGGTCGATCGCCGACCATATGCGCACCGAGTTGGTCACCGATGCGCTGCGGGCGGCGGCCGCCTGTCGTGGCGCCGCCGGGCTCGATGGATCAATATTCCACTCCGACAACGGAGCTCAATATGCATCGGCGGAATTCGCCGAACTCTGCTGCGAGTTGGGGGTGACCAGATCGCGGGGTGCGGTCGGAACGTCGGCGGACAACGCGGCCGCCGAGTCGCTGAATGCGACGTTGAAACGGGAGACGCTGAAGGGGCGGAAACGCTGGAACAGTGCGGGCGAGGCGCGCGCTGCCGTGTTCCGCTGGATCACGCGATACAACACCAGAAGGAGGCATTCCACTCTCGGCCAAATCTGTCCGGTCGAGTTCGAGCAGCGATCGGCTAGGCTGGCCACCGCCGCATAGGAATAGGTGTCCACATCTCGGGGGGAACGCCC
>RRBB01000068.1:0-49341 GCA_006543605.1 Rhodococcus sp. WS4 | reverse complement strand
CGGCCATAGCGGAGGGGAAACGCCCGGTCCCATTCCGAACCCGGAAGCTAAGCCCTCCAGCGCCGATGGTACTGCACCCGACAGGGTGTGGGAGAGTAGGACACCGCCGAACATCCGTTACCGAAAGCCCCCCAACACTGTTGGGGGGCTTTCGGCATTTCCGGGACATTCCCGGACCGGGCCTTCCCGGACCGCAACTTGATAACGCTGCGGTAACGTCCCCACGGTTCGCCTATGGCGAGTCGTTCGCCTGCGTAACGTGGCCCGGGCAGATCCGGTGGGATCGTGCCGTGCGTGCGCACCCTCCCGGATCACCCGAGGTGACGAAGGGGAATCTGTGGTGACGAGCACGATGTCGAAACAACGTCCGACGGTCAGAGCAGCTGTTGCCCTTGCCGGCCTGGTGGTGGCGGCCGGATCCCTGTCAGGGTGCACGAAGACCGACACAGCCAGCGGCGGATCACTCCTCCAACAACTGCAGGACAGCGGAACGGTGACTGTCGGCTTCGCCGGCGAAGCGCCGTACAGCTTCGAGCAGGACGGACAGTTGACCGGAGCCACCGTCGCGCTGCACCGGGAGATCTTCAAGAACCTGGGCATCGACAACGTCGAAGGGGTGAGTACCGACTTCGGCGCACTCATCCCCGGACTGCAGGCCCGACGCTTCGACGTCGTCAGCGCCGGCATGTCGATCCTGCCGCAGCGATGCGAACAGGCCGCGTTCAGTGAGCCGGAATTCAACTACACGACGGCGCTGATGGTCCCCAAGGGCAATCCCGCGAACCTCACGGACATGCAGTCGGTGCAGCAGAGCGGTGTACGTATGGCCGCGATGACCGGGGCGATCGAGTCGGACTACGCGCAGCAACTGGGGATCGACGCGATGCAGGTGGCCTCGCCGCAGGACGGGATGGACGCCGTCGCCAACGGGCGAGCGGATGTCTTCGCGCTCACCGGAATCTCCCTGAACTGGCTGGCACAGAACAACCCGCAGGTTCCGGTGGAGGTCACCAACTCATTCGTCGCCGTGATCGACGGGGTTCCCCAGGTCGGTGCCGGCGGCACGGTCTTCCGCAAAGAGGACACGGAGCTGCGGGACGCCTACAACGCCGAACTGGCCAAGATCACCTCCGACAAGGACAAGTACCTGTCCATCGTCGGTCCCTTCGGCTTCACCGCGGAGGAACTGCCCGATCCGAACCTGACGACTGCCAAACTCTGCGGAGGGGCCGGCTGAGCGTCGTAGCGGTCTGCTGCCTGTGAAGGAGAACATCGACGCTCTGCTGGATGCGTGGCCGAGCATCCAGGAGGGCATCGTCGTCACGCTCGAACTGACGGCGGGCGGTGCACTCCTGGCCTTCTTACTTGCGCTCGCGCTCGGGCTGGCGGCGCGTGCACACAACATCGTGATCAGAGGGTCGGCTCGCGCGTTCATTGAATTCTTCCGGGGCACTTCGCTGTTGGTGCAGCTGTTCTGGTTGTTCTACGTGGTGCCCCTGTTCGGCTACCTCATCGACCCGGTGCTGTGCGGGATCCTCGCACTCGGACTGAACTACGGGGCCTACGGAGCCGAGGTGGTGCGTGGTGCAATCAACTCGGTGCCGCAGTCGCAGTGGGAGGCGGCGACGGCGCTGGACTTCAGCCACTGGCAGCGGCTGCGCCGGGTAGTCCTCCCGCAGGCGTGGGCGGAGATGATTCCCCCGCTGACGAACCTCCTGATCCAGCTCCTCAAGGGCACGGCGCTCGCGAGCTATATCCTTCTCCAGGACTTGACCTTCGAGGTCGACCAGCTCCGGCAGACGACCGGGAACACCCTCTTCGCGTTCGGCGTCGGACTCGTCATCTACTTCGTCATCGGATACGTACTGACATTGCTGATGAACGCGCTCGAGGTGCGGGCGAAGAATCGTCTCGGCACGGGACCATCGCTGCGTGAGATCTTCAGCCTCGCCCCCTCCGATCCACGAGGACTGGAGGCCGCGAAGCAATGAGCGTCCACTGGAGCTGGGATCGAGCGTTCGAGGCTCTGCCCGTGCTGCTCGACGGATTCAAGATCACCCTGATCGCAACCGTTCTGGGGTTTCTGATCTCCGCCGTCCTCGGACTCGTCATCGCGTTGATCCGGAACGCCGCACCGCGATGGGTGAGTGTGCCGGTCCGGGCGGTCAGCGAGTTCATCCGGCTGACCCCGCTCGTCGTGCAATTGCTGTTCGTGTACTACACGTTCACCGGACTCTCACCGCTGCAGATCGGTGTGGCGGTGCTCGGGATCCACTACTCGACCTACATGGCGGAGGTGTACCGGGCGGGTATCGAAGCGGTGCCAGTCGGGCAGTGGGAGGCGGCACGGGCGCTGTCCCTGGCACCTGCCCGGACGTGGCGGGCGATCATCCTGCCGCAGGCCATCCGTCGTGTCGTCCCGGCGCTGGGCAACTATGCGGTGTCGATGTTCAAGGACACCCCGTTCCTGTTCGCCATCACGGTGGTGGAGATGGTGACGGCCGCGCAGCAGTTCGGCGCCCGGCATTTCCAATATCTCGAACCACTGACCCTGGCAGGGGTGATCTTCCTGGTGGCCAGCTACCCGACGTCCCTGCTCATACGGCGATTGGAGAGACGTCTTGCCCGATGACGCGAGCGCAGCAACCCCGATGATCCGATTCGACGACGTCGTGAAGCAGTTCGGCGATCACGTCGTGCTCGACCACCTGGACTTCCAGGTCGCACGCGGCGACCGGGTGACCCTGATCGGTCCGAGCGGATCGGGCAAGACAACCATCCTGCGACTGGTCATGACCCTCGAGAAGGTGAACGACGGCGTCATCTGGGTCGACGGGGAGCGCCTGACGCACGAGGAGAAGGGAAGCAAACTCGTCCCGGCGTCGGAGAAGTACACCCGCCGGATACGGCGCCGGATCGGGATGGTGTTCCAGCAGTTCAACCTGTTTCCCAACATGAACGTGATCGAGAACATCACCGAAGCGCCCATCCACGTTCTCGGACTCGACAAGGCCGCTGCCGTGAAGCGTGCACGCGAGTTGCTCGAGATGGTCGGGCTCTCGGAAAAGGAGACTGCTCATCCGACGCAACTGTCCGGCGGCCAGCAGCAGCGGGTCGCGATCGCGAGGGCCTTGGCGATGGATCCCGACATCCTGCTGCTCGACGAGGTCACGTCGGCGCTGGATCCGGAACTGGTGGCGGACGTCCTCGATGTGCTGAGGAACGTCGCGCGCACCACGGACATCACGATGCTGATCGTCACGCACGAGATGCAGTTCGCGCGGGACGTGTCGAATCGCGTGATGATGTTCGACGCCGGCCGGATCGTGGAAGAGGGAGCCCCGGCTGCGATTTTCACGGCACCGCAGCACGAGCGAACCAAGACCTTCCTGAAGGCGGTGCTGGCCGACTGATCTCCCGACTACGGGGCACTGGTGGCGAGTTCCGATTCGTCGGCGGCTGCGGCACGCCGGGCCAGCCTGCCCGCCATCCATGCGCACACCAGCAACTGCAACTGGTGAAACAGCATGAGCGGCAGCACGATCAGTCCGATCGGCTGACTGGCGAACAGGACGGTGGCCATCGGTAGACCGGTGGCGAGGCTCTTCTTCGATCCGCAGAACGTGATCGTGATCTGGTCGGCCCGGTCGAAACCGAGACGCTTCGATCCGAACCAGGTGAGGGACAGGACGATCGCGAGCAGCACCGCGCACACCGCGAGCAGTGCGAGCAACCGTCCGACGGACAGCGTGCCCCAGATGCCCTCGTTCATTCCTTCGCTGAACGCGACGTAGACGACCAGCAGGATGGACCCGCGGTCGACGAGTTTGAGCGGCGCGCCGTGCTTCTTCACCCAGGGCCCGATCCACCGTCGCACCGCCTGGCCGGCGATGAACGGGAGCAGGAGCATGAGGAGGATGCCGAGAGCAGAGGATGCGTCGAAACCCGCCCCCTCGCTCGTCATCAGCAACGCGACGAGCAGCGGTGTGACGAAGATGCCGAGGATGTTGGAGAACGAGGCGCTGACGATCGCCCCGGGCACGTTGCCGCGGGCGATGGACACGAAGGCGATGGACGACTGGACAGTCGACGGCAGGAGGCAGACGTACAGGAGTCCGAGGTACAGCGGTTGGGTCAGGACCGTCGGGACCAGCACGCGCGCAGCGATTCCGAGTAAGGGGAAGATCACGAACGTCGCCGCGAGGATGGTGACGTGGAGCCGCCAGTGACGCACACCGTGCAGCGCCTCCTGCGTGGACAACCTGGCGCCGTAGAGGAAGAACAGGAGTCCGACGGCCACCTTCGTCGCCCAGGTGAACGCGGTCAGGGCAGTGCCGTCGGCGGGTATCAGGCTGGCGATCCCGACCGTGATCAGGATGCCGACAATGAAGGGATCGAGTTTTCCGAGCAGCGGGATCTTCGTCAGCATGATTCGACCGTAGGGATACAGGCGATATTCCGAAAGGCGATAGTCGCGTTTACTGTAATTCGAAACCGTGATAACAATGGGTCATGTTCGATCCGGTTCACCTTCGGAGCTTTCTGGCGGTCGCGCGCACCCGCAGTTTCACCGCTGCGGCCCGGCGTCTGAATCTGCGGCAATCGACGGTCAGCCAGCATGTGGGGAAATTGGAAAGCGCCGCGGGGCGGCGCCTCTTTCTGCGCGACACACATTCGGTCGAGTTGACCGCGGACGGCTCCGTGATGGTGGGTTTCGCGACGTCGATCCTGGAGCGGCTCTCGGACGCCGAGCGCTATTTCACTCAATCCGGTGTGCGGGGACGAGTCCGTTTCGGAGCGTCCGAAGATCTGGTTCTGCACGAGCTTCCTCGAATTCTGGGCGAGTTTCGACGCAGCCATCCGCTCGTCGATCTCGAACTGACGGTCGCGTTGAGCGAGGTGTTGTTCCGGCAACTGCACGAAGGCCGGCTGGATCTGGTTTTCGGGAAGCGCCGCCGCGGGGACCGGCACGGCGAACTGGTGTGGACCGATCGGCTGGCGTTCTTCGCCGCACCCGACTTCGTTCCGGACTCAGAGGGGCCGGTGCCGTTGGTGACGTATCCGCCGCCGTCGATCACGAGGGAAGCGGCGCTCGACGTCCTGGAGAAGTCCGGCAGGGGTGCGCGCATCGCCTGCGTGACCGACAGCCTGAACGGGTTGCGGGCCGCGTGCCTCGCGGGCCTCGGGGTCGTGTTCCACGCGGAGACCCTTCCGCCCGCGGGGTTGGCCCCGGTGCGGATGCGCTCGCGCGACGAGTGGGGGCCCGCGGTCGCCGTCGAATTCGTGCTGGAGGCCCGCCGGAGTGTGCTCACCGAGCCCGAGCAGGCGCTGCGCGGCGCCATCCTCGAGAATGCGGACCGGTTGCGCCAGTGACCTCGGCGGGGAATCCGCCCCACCGAGGCCGTCGCGAGGTCAGAAGATGAGCACGGACAGTGCGGTGGACAGGACCAGGCCCGACACGACCGGCACGAAACATTTCCGGGCCAGTTCGAGGACGGGGACACGGGCGAATCCGGCCACCGCGATCAACGACGACCAGGCGACGAGCGTTCCGCCGCCGGACCAGATGTTCCCCATCTGACCGATCGCGGCGAGGGTGGCAGGGTCCATGCCCACCGCGGGCCCGAGCGCGCCGGCCAGTGAACCGGTGAGCGGCAGTCCGGTGAATCCGGAGCCCTCGAGGCCGGCGATCATGCCGATCGCGAGAATGCCGAACGACGTGACGAACGCGTTCTGCGGCAGGTGGGACTGTGCGGCGTTCACCAGGTCGAAGAGCAACGTCGGACCGGTCGCGTCCGCGGGGAGACCGAGAATGGCGGCGGAGAAATCACCGTTGCCGATGAAGAAGAACCCGGCGATCGGAATCACGATGCCCATCGCCTTGAACGCGAAGACCAGGCCGTCGATGAGGTGCTCGGACGTCGTTTCGAGGAAGCCCTTCTTGTCGTTGGTCGCAGCAGCGGCGAACAGGATCAGCGCTGCGATGCCGCCCACCATCGCCGCGGCGTCGCCGCCCTTGAGGTCGGGCACGAGATCGGTGAACTTGCCGACCATGAGGTAGACGATGAATGCGAGATACGCGGTGGGCACGAGCACGGCGAAAGTCTTTGCCGCACGGATGCTCTTGAACGTGTCGTCGATGACCTGTCGCGCGGACGCCGTGACCGGTTCCGCCAGAACCGTCGACGTAGTGGGGGACGTGGTCGCGACCGCGCCGGTCGTGACGGTCGTCGGGGCCTCGGCCGGTCGCCGGTCGCTCGTGCCGCCGCCGGTGGGCATCGAGTCGCCCTCGGGTGCGCTGCCGCCGGGCTTGCCGAAGTCGCTCTCCGCGCGGGACTCCCAATCGGTGAGCAGTTCCGGTGCAGGACGGCGCATGTGCCTGCGTTGCGTGAAGTAGGCGATGAGGAGCGCGGTGACCCCGACGATCAGGGACATCACCAGGGCGCGGTCCGCGACGACGTCCGGGTCGACACCCGCCGACTTCGCCGACAGGCCCGGTGCCACCTTGATGATGTAGTCCGAGGACAGCGCCATTCCCTGCCCGCAGATGGCGATCGCCATGCCGACGGCCATCGGGGGAAGTCCGGCGCGAATGGCGACGGGAATCAGGACCGCCCCGATCAGGGGAACGGCGGGGGTGGGCCAGAAGAACAGCGAGATCGTGTAGGTGACGACGGCCAGCACGACGAAGCTGCTCGTGCCGCCGCGCATGACGCGCCGGAACGGGGCGACCATCAACCGGTCTGCCCCCATCTGCCGCAGTGCGCCGAGCATCGCCGTCACCAGCGAGATGATGAGGAAGATGTTGAACAGTTCGCGGGCAGCGACGAGGCTCGCGTTGAAGATCGACGCCAGACCCGTGACCAGGCTGTCGGAGAACACGAACGCGGTCAGGAACGTGCCGATGACGGCGGGGACGACGATGTTCTTCCGCAGGAGCATCGTCCCGAGGATGACAATGATGCCCCCGAGATACACCCAGTGTGCGGCGGTGAGACTTACATCCACGGTGCGCCCCTTCGAAATAGGTACAGACTAGTGGCACTAGTCACAGTGCAGTGATAGTGCGCGGGGCATTTTCCAGGGTCAACGTCCAGAGTGCACATCGATAACCAGCGTATTTGTGCATTGTGCCCGGCATTTTTCGCCAGGATTGCTTGTTGTCACGCACAAGTAAAGGAATGCTCGACGGAAGCCATTTCTCGGAATCTTGCGTTCATAATCAGGTTTGCCTAACCAAAGTAATTTAACAGGTGCGGCATGGGTTCGCGGTGAGAACTGGCGTCGCCGGAACACGAATCCTCGGACGAAAGCGGACTCTATGAACACGGCGGTCGGTCAGGCTCGGATTGCATCCACCGGTGACGAACGCGGACCCGGCACGTCGCCCGCGCTGGCGGCGCTGCTGGCCGGAACCTTCGTCGGCACCGTGAGCAACAACATCGTCAACGTGCCGTTGAACGCGATCCTCACGGACTTCGACGCCGGCCTCGGAAGCGGGATCCTCGTCGTCGTCGGATTTCTCCTGACCTTCGCGGCGACGATGCCGCTGGCCGGCTGGATCGGTGATCGGTTCGGTCGCCGACGCGTCTACTGCGCCGCGTTGCTCGGCACCGCGGTCTGTTCCCTCGGCGCGGCACTCGCACCGTCGCTGCCGGTGCTCGTGCTCTGGCGGTCACTCGGCGGAATCGCCGCGGCCGCGTTCGCGCCGGCCGTCATGGGACTGATCGCGTGGCTGTTCGGGCCTGCGCGCCGGGCGCGCGCTGTCGGCGCCTGGGCGGCGGTGAACGGGATCGGTCAGGCCGTGGGGCCGTCCATGGGCGGAATCGTCAGCGACTGGTGGGGCTGGCGGTGGGCGTTCGTGCCACTGGTCCCGGTGGCCCTGATCGGGTTTGCCGCGACCCTCCGCTACATCCCGCGCTACCCGGGCAAGAAGATGCGACTCGACGTGATCGGGGCGTCGACCATCACGCTCGGGGCGGTGCTGCTGATCCTCGGCATCACCACGGTCTCGCAGGACCAGATTCCCGTGTGGGCCAGAGTCGCCACCCTCGGGGGCGGGGTCGTCGTCCTGGCCGGGTTCGTCCTCCATTGCCGGCGGACTTCGAATCCGTTCGTGCCCATCGACCTCGTGGTCGAGTCGAGGTTCCTGCGGAGTGCGCTCGCCGCCTTCACCCAGATGTTCGCCCTCGGCGCGGTGCTGCTGGCGCTGCCGCTCTACCTGACCGGCTCGGGCAGTTCGACGACACAGGCCGGGTTGATGCTGTTCGTGCTGCCGGTCGTCATGACCTGCGCGGCGCCCGTCGTCGGGCGTCTCGTCGACAGGATCGGGGCCCGTGTGGTCATGCGTTCCGGACTTGCCGTCCTGATCGGTAGTCAAGTGGCACTGGCGATCACGCTGTCCTACGGCATCCGGAATCCGTTCGCCATCGGCGCGGTGCTCGTGGTGGCCGGAGTGGGAATCGGGATGGTCCAGACGCCGGCGGCCGCCGGTTCGACTCGATCGCCGGCGGGGGCGGTGGGAACGGGTCTGGGACTGTTCAACCTGATCCGGTTCGGCGGCTCGGCCGTCGGCGCCGCCTGGGTGGGCGTGGCGGCGCACCTGGCGGCCGATCCGTACGGACTGCTGTTCGCGGTGGCCGCCGTCGTCGCGCTGGCCGGTTTGGCCGGGACATTCGTCGGCGAGGACCCGGTGGCCGCCTAGGCTAGCGGGTCACGATCTCGTGGTTGACGGTGTCCTGCACCTGCGACAGCAGATCGAGCCGAAGCGCCAGCCACAGGGTGAACTGGTTCTCGGGTTCTCGGATGTCCATGCCGATGAGCCGGGACGTGCGATCGAGCTTGGCGATCATCGTGTTCCGGTGAATCCGCAGGCGTCGCGCCGCCGCATTGATGTTGCCGCCCTCTTCGAGGTACGCGAACAGCAACTCCTCGGTGTCGGCGTGCGCCCCCGACGCCCGGAGGGGGCCGAGGACGTCGCGGATGAGCCGTCGGCTCTCGTCGGTGTCGGTCGCGCGGGCGAGCACACTGAATCCGCGCAGGTCGTTGTAGGCCACCGAACCGGACAACCCGAGCCGCTGAGCGATGCCCAGGGTGATGCGGGCCTCTCGGTAACTCTCCCCGATATCGCGAGCGCCTGCCGCGGGACGGCCGTGAGCCACCGGAATCCGCTGACCCAACCGGGTTTCCAGATCGAGCGACATGGCATGCGCGTACTCGCTGATCTCCGATTCGACCCCGGATGTGTCGGCGGAACTCAGGGAGCGGATCACCACGAGTACGTCTCCGATGACGGTGACGTGCGAACGGACGTCCGGTCGGGGCAACACGCCGGCGGCGTACCGCGCGAGCCGGACCATGCTCGCGCCGGGCCGTCCCGCCGCCCGGTCGACGAGACCGGGCGCGACGAAGACGATGTAGTGCAGGTCCAGATCGATCTCGTGCAGAGCGGCCCGCGTGCGCAGGTCGTGGTCGTTGGCGAAGTTGCCGTGCACCAGGGCCTGCACGAAATCGCCGCGCGCCCGCTCCTCGGCCTCGTCCACGCTCCGCTGCCGGAGCATCTCGGTGCCGATGATCGTCCCCGCCTGCTCGACGACCACCCGGTGCTGCGCGATGTCGTGCCTGCGGGGGTTCGCCTCCGACACGACGACCACGACCCAGCCCTCGTACCGGCCGGCCAGTTGCATGGCGCCGGCGACTGCGGTGGTGGGCGCGAACAGCCCGTCCGGATGCTCCAGGCGAATCACGTGAACGTTGTGCATCCGTGCCGGTGGTGATTCCTCGAGCCGCGGCAGCGCGTCCGCGAGAGCCTCCAGCAGGGCGACGGTGCCCGCCGCCTCGGCGTCCGGTAGACCGGCGTGGGCGAGAAGCCGTCCCCGCACGTCCAGGGCGACGGCGACGTCCGAGGTCAGAGCCGCGACCTCGCGAATCAGCATCGGCAGGCCCGCTCCGCGGTGCAGCAACCCGGCGAGCGACTGGTGCACGGTGAGGGCATAGCGCATCACGTGCGCTTCCTGGGTGAGTGCGCGTTCGGCGAGGAGCCGGTTGAGTGCGGTGAACCCGACGGGAAATCCCAGTTCCACCACGGTGAGTCCGGTCGGCCACACCGTGCCCGCGGGCGCCGACCCGTCGACGAGGAGAACCCCAGCACCCCGCGCCACCAGCGACTCGAGTTCGCGCCCGTGCGCGGACAGGGTTTCGGGCCGCGTGTATACGGCGACCTCGGTGAGGGAGTCGGGGCGGCTCATCACCTCGCCCCACGGCAGGCACCACGTCACCGGTCCGCTCAGGGCATCCGTGCCCGACAGCAGGCGCGCCGACGCGAGCAGGGGTTCTTCCAGCAGGCCGCGTAACGACAATCGCTCGTCCTCCGCGTTCGGTGTCGTGGTGTCTTCCACTACGAGCCCCTCCTCGGGTGACGTCGAAAGTGCAGTATGGCGGAGCGCTCGACCGCATTGCCTATGCACTATGCCCTGATTTTGGAGATTTTGCCGGATAGTTTGACTATGTTCCACCGGCGATGCCGGTGATAGAAATCGGTGCATCACTTCCTCCCGCAACGCAACGGAGAAGACAATGCATCAGGTTCACCGAATCACCCTCGACGACGCGCTCCCACTGCTCGCCGCGGGACGCGCGAAGGCCGAGGAAATCGGCGTCAAACAGACCCTGTGTGTCTGCGACGACGGCGGCAATGTGCTGGCCCTGCACCGACTGCCGGGAGCGCGCCTCACCGGCGTCGACATCGCGATCGCCAAGGCGTTCACCGCGGCCGGCCACGAGCGGGCCACTCACCTGTTCAACGAGGCGCCCGACGGGCCCGCGCTGCCCGGGAACGAAGCCTTCGGCATCAGCCAGATGCTGCCGGGCAAATTCGCGGTCTTCGTCGGCGGATTTCCCCTCGTCTTCGACGGCCAGATCGTCGGGGGCGTGGGTATCAGCGGCGGAAACGGCAAGCAGGACAAGGCTGTCGGAGCGGCAATGCTGGCCGAGTTCGAGGCGCTCGCCGTAGTGCGTAGCTGATCGTCCGCGATGTGCCGACAACCTGCACATCGAAACTGTTGGAACACAGTCATTTCGAACGTGGTCGCGAGGATCGCGAGTCGATACCGTCGAATTCACTCCAGTCGGAGCATCCCCATCCATTCCCATTCTCGAGGAAGACGAGGCACATCATGACCGAACTTCTAGGCCGGGACGAATTCCGCACAGCCCTGGAGAACGCCATCAAGGGCCGCGAGGCGAAGAACGCATCGTTCAGCAAGGCGTGGGCCGAGGGCAAGCTCGAGAAGCACCACTTCGCACGGTGGGCGGAGAACCACTACCACTACGTCGGCCCCTTCGCCGACTACCTGGCGAACATCTACTCGAACACTCCCGACACCTTCACCAATGCAAAGGATTTCACCCTCCAGAACATGTACGAGGAGGAGCTGGCCGACATCCGGCACACCGACCTCCTCATCAAGTTCGCCGAGGCATGCGGCACCACGAAGGAGCGCGTCGAGGATCCCTCGAACATGAGCGCGATCACCCGCGGTCTGCAGTCCTGGTGCTACGCGGTGTCGCAGCGCGAGCACTTCGTCGTCGCCACCGCGGCGCTCGTCGTCGGACTGGAATCGCAGGTTCCGAGCATCTACAAGAAGCAGATCATCCCGCTGCGCGAGGTGTACGGATTCACCGAGGACGAGATCGAGTTCTTCGACCTGCACATCACCTCCGACGTCGTGCACGGTGAGCGCGGATACCAGATCGTGCTCGACCACGCGGACACGCCGCAGCTGCAGCAGCGTTGCCTGCAGCTCGTGCAGTGGGGAGCCGAGATGCGCTTCTCCTACACGAAGGGGCTCTATGACACCTACGTGGCACCCGACCTCGAGCTCGCGACCGCCTGACCGTGCGAATGGAGGGGCCCGGGCGATCGGGCCCCTCCAGGCGCAGGCATCTCGCCCGACAGGAGAGAACGATGGATACGAACTGGACCCGGCTGGTCACCGTGCGTGAGCTCGGCCGACGCCGGAAGCTTCGAGTCGAGGTCGGGGACACCGCGGTCGCGTTGTTTCAGTCCGACGACCGGATCTACGCCTTTCGCGACCTGTGTGTCCATCAGGATCGGTCACTGGCGAAAGGCACCCTGCTGCACGGTCGCGTCATCTGCCCGGGCCACCAGTGGGCCTTCGACCTCGACACCGGCTACGAGGAAGACCAGGACCTGTGCCAGCCGACCTACGCGGTGAAGGTCGAGGACGACGTCGTCTACGTGGATCTCACCCGCAGCCCCGATTACGCCGAGACTGCGGCGTCGCCCGCCGAAGTCGACTGAGAGAGCGAGTGACACCATGACGCTGAACACCATCGTCACCGTCGGCGCCGGCCAGACCGCCGCCGTCGCCGCGCGCACACTGCGGCGCCGAGGATTCGACGGCAGGATTCTGCTCGTCGGCGACGAACCGCATGCGCCGTATCAGCGCCCACCTCTGTCCAAGGAATTCCTTGCCGGGCAGGAGGACCGAGAATCCTTGATGCTCCTCCCCGACGCATGGCGCGAGAAACAGGACGTCGAACTCCTCACCGGCACCGCAGTGAGCCGGATCGACGCGAGCGGCGGATCGGTCGAACTGTCGGACGGGCGAAGCATCGCAGCCGACGCGGTACTCGTCGCGACCGGCGGCAGACCGCGGACGATGCCGGTGACCGGTACGGCGCCCGAACGGGTGCACTACCTGAGGACGATCGACGACGCCGAGCGACTGGCCGACGGGCTCCGCCCCGGCGCGCGGCTGGTGTTGATCGGCGGAGGATTCGTCGGGCTCGAAATCGCCGCCACCGCACGAACCCTGGGAGCGGAGGTCACGGTTCTCGAAGCGGACCCGGTCCCGCTCGCTCGTATCCTGGGACCCGAGATGGGCGAGGTCTGCACTCGATTGCAGCGGGACAACGGAGTCACCGTCCGCGGCGGTGTGCGAGTCGACACCGTGACGACGCGACCGGAAGACGTACTGATCGCACTGGAGGGCGGAGAGGTGGTTCCGGCCGACGTCGTGGTGGTGGGAATCGGGATCGTCCCCAACGTCGAGGTCGCGCAGGCCTCCGGGCTGGCAGTCGACGGCGGCATACTCGTGGACGCACAGGGCCGGACGTCGGTTCCGCACGTGTACGCCGCCGGCGACGTGGCAGCACGTTTCTCCGGCGCGGCCGGAAGACACGTGCGCGTCGAACACTTCGACAACGCGAGCAAACAGGGCGCGGCGACCGCGAATCTGATGCTGGGACGCGTCGGGGTGGTGGACCCCGCGCACTGGTTCTGGTCCGATCAGTTCGGCAAGAACATCCAGTTCACCGGCACCGCAAGCTACACCGACCTGGTGTTCCGCGGCAGCGCCGACAACGGCGAGTTCACCGCCTTCTACCTGGACGGCGGGGTGGTGCGCGGCGCCTTCGCGCTCGACCGCGGCGAAGAGATCAGTGCGGCAAGGGAACTGATCGGACGGTCGATCGAGCCGTCGCGGCTCGCGGACGAAGACGTCGACCTGTTCGACCTGATGGATGAAGACGACGAGGAACTGGTGACGGTGTCATGATCGAAGGACTCAATCTCGTCGACGGGCAGTGGGTCCCGTCGTCGTCCGGGGCGACATTCGAGCGACGCAACCCCGCCGACCACGACGACGTGATCGGGGTGTTCCCCGATTCGACCGCAGCGGACGTGGATGCCGCCGTGAGCGCGCTGGCCAAGGCGGCGCCGCAGTGGGCAGCGACACCCCCGGAGCGCCGCGCCGCAATCCTCGAGGCCGCGGCCGCGCACCTCGAGGCGCGGGCAGGCGAACTCGTCGACGAACTCGTCCGAGAAGAGGGCAAGACGCGGGCCGAGGCGACCATGGAAGTCGGTCGTACCCCGATGAACCTGCGCTTCTACGCCGGTGAGGCGCTGCGCACCACCGGCAGCACCTACCCCACACCGGGCGACGGACTCGTCATCACCCTGCGTGAACCCGTCGGAATCGTCGGGGCGATCACCCCCTGGAACTTCCCGCTCAACATTCCGTCACGCAAACTCGGACCGGCGCTCGCGACGGGAAATGTCGTGGTGTTCAAGCCGTCCGAACTCACCCCGCTGATGGGACAGCGTCTCGTCGAGGCGTTGCTCGCGGGTGGGCTTCCGGCCGGGGCAATCGCCCTGGTCCAGGGTTCCGGGCGGGCCGGAGCGGCAGTCGCGGCGGACGAACGCGTCGATGCCGTGACGTTCACGGGCTCCACCCACGTGGGCCGCGCGATCCACGCGGCAGTGGGTCCGTCTCGCCGCAGTCAGCTCGAGATGGGCGGCAAGAACCCCGTCGTCGTCCTCGACGACGCCGACGTGGACAAGGCGGCCGCACTGATCGTCAAGGGAGCGTTCGGGTTGTCCGGGCAGGCGTGCACGGGCACCAGCCGGGTGATCGCGGTGGACGAGATCCACGACGGGTTGCTGGACCGCGTGGTGGAGCTCGCCGGAGGGATCAGCGTCGGCCCGGGCGCGGACCCTGGTGTGGGGATGGGTGCGCTGGCGAGCGGGGGGCAACTCGCGAAGTTCCTCGAGTACGTGCAGATCGGCCGCGACGAAGGCGCCGAACTGGTCTGTGGCGGAGTGAGTCTCGACGAGAGGAACGGCTACTTCGCCGTCCCGACCGTGTTCGCCGGCGGCAGACCGGACATGCGGGTGGTCACCGAAGAAGTGTTCGGACCGCTGCTGGTCTTCCTGCGGGCGTCCGGCTTCGAGGAGGCGGTCGCCCTGGCGAACGACACGGAATTCGGACTCAGCGCCGGGATCGTCACCAACGACGTAACCAGGGCCCTCGCGTTCGCCGGCCGGTCCGAATCGGGTCTGGTGAAGATCAACCAGCCCACCACCGGCATGAGCATGAACGCGCCGTTCGGCGGTTACAAGTCATCGAGCACACAGACCCACAAGGAACAGGCAGGGGACTCGATGATGCAGTTCTACCAATCCGAAAAGACCGTCTACCTCAGCCCTTCGGCCTGAGACGTACCTGTCGACAGAGGGAGAAGACCATGGAATTCACTCGCGTTGCGCGCTCCGGACAGGTTTCCGAAGGCATCGTGCGCCGCTTCTTCGCCGGCGAACACGAATTCGCCGTCGCGCGCCTGAACGGGAAGGCCTACGCCACGTCGAACTACTGCACGCACCTGGACTGCCTGCTTTCGTCCGGGAAACTCGTCGACGACGGCATCGGATGCTCCTGCCACGGAAGCGTATTCGACCTGGAGACCGGCGAACCCGTCTGCCCGCCGGCGACGGTGGCGATCAAGACGTACCCGGTGGAGGAACGGGACGGCGAGATCTACGTCGGCGTCGACCCCGACGACGCCGACGACGTTCCGCGCCGGCGGGCCGCCTGGGGGTGCATGAAGTGAACCCGCGACCGTCCACTCTCTCCGCCGACGGCATGGTCGCGTCCAGTCATCCCGCGGCGAGCACGGTAGGTGCGCGTGTGCTGGCGGACGGAGGCAACGCGATCGACGCCTCGCTGGCCATGGCCGCGATGACCTGGCTGACGTTGCCGGGACAGTGCGGGATCGGCGGTGACGCGTTCGCCGTCGTCCGCGAACCGGACGGATCGGTGTGGACGGTCGGGGGCAGCGGCTTCGGCCCCGACGGCGGCGACGTGGAGTTCTACACCGAACGCGGGCTGCGGTCGATTCCGCTGGACGGGGCGCTCGCGGTGGCCGTTCCCGGAGCCCCGGCCGCCCTCGGCGCACTGCACGCCGGTGGCGCGACCCGCTCGCTGGAAGATCTCTGGGCGCCGGCGATGCGCGCGGCGGAAAAGGGGCTGCCCTGCTCGGCGAAGACCCGCGCGGACGTGCGGGAGGCGCAGACCGCGATCGCCGCCGACCCCGGACTGCGTGCGGTGTACCTCCCCGACGGCCGGTTGCCGCAGGTCGGGGAGCTGCTACCGCAGCGCGACCTGGCCCGGTCGATCCGTGCGCTGGCGCGCGACGTGCACGGCTTCTACGCCGGCTCCTTCGCGCAGCGGGCCGTCGAGGCGCTGCGCGCCGGAGGGGCACCGTTCAGCGGGGAGGAGTGGGCGGACGGCGCCGGCGTGCGGGCGGAGGCCGCGATCAGCGGACACTACGCCGGCGCGGTCATCCACCAGACTCCGCTGCCCACACCCGGATGGATGGTGCTACAGCAGGCGGCGCTCTGCGACGGTGTGGTGGGCTTCTCGCCGTGGCTCACCGCCCCGGCCGTCGATCGCATGGCGCGGGCCGCGCGACTCGCCTTCGAGGACCGGCTCGCGACGTGCGGCGCCGGCACCGACGGGTGGAAGGCGGTGCTGGAGCCCGCAGCGGTCGGGGCGGCGAGAGCCCGGCTGGACGGCCACCGTGCGTCGTCGGGGGCCTTCAGCGTGACCGCCGGCGACACCACCTCGACGGTCGCGGTGGACTCCGAAGGCCGTGCCGTCAGTTTCATCCACTCGCTCGCCTTCACGTTCGGCGCGAAGACGACCGTCCCCGGCACCGGAGTGGTGCTGAACAACCGATACGGCCGCGGGGCCTACCTGATCCCGGGACATCCCAACGCGGCGGCGCCGCGGCGTAAACCGCTGCACACCCTCAACGCATGGGTGATCACCGATACGTCCGGGAACCTCCTGCACGTCGGCAACACCCCGGGCGGCGACGGCCAGGTGCAGTGGAACATGCAGCTGATCTCCCACCTGCTCGACCACGGACTCGACCCGGCGGAGGCCGTCGCGGCGCCACGTTTCACGGTCTTTCCCGGAAGCGACGCCGATGTGGTCGGTCGCCCGGCAGAACTGCGGTGTGAGGCGCGAGTGCCCGAAGAAGTGCGCAGTGAACTCCGGGCCCTCGGACACGACGTCACACTGCAGGGGCCGTGGGCCGCGGGCGGAAGCGCTCAGATCATCTCCGTCGACCCCGGGCGCGGTCTGCTGTCCGGCGCCGCGGACCCTCGCCAGGAAGGAATCGCGATCGGTGTCTGAACAGCAATCCGTCGCGGCGGCCCCGCGACCCCAGGGCCGCTACATTCCCGCCGTCGTGCACGGCGGAATCGCCTACAGCGCCGGGATGACACCACGCCGCGACGGTGAACTGACCGTCACCGGCATCGTCGGACGGGACGTGGACATCCCGGAGGCCCGGGAGGCGGCCGGGGTGGCGGCGAGAAATGCGATCGCCGCCATTTCCGCGGCCGTCGGCGGCACGGCGGCCATCTCCCGGTGCCTGCGCATGAGCGTCTTCATCGCGTGTACGCGGGACTTCCACGAGCTGTCCGCGGTGGCCGACGGCGCGTCCGACACGCTGGTCGAATGCCTGGGACTCGAGGCTCTGCCGGTGCGCAGCGCGATTGGCGTGTACGCCCTGCCGTCCGGTGCGCCCGTGGAGATTGAGCTCACAGTGGCCGTATCTCCGTAGACCCGATACCGGGCACGCGGGTATAAATACATCTTGTGTCTATGTTGTATTCCGCCGCGGAGCAGGCCTACCGCGAGGTCAAGGAGCTCATCCTGTCGGGCGGTCTGCCCGGCGGTGAACTGATCAGCGAGGGTGAGATCGCCGGACGGATGGGCCTGAGCCGCACCCCCGTGCGCGAAGCCTTCCTCCGGCTCGAGGCCGAGGGCTGGATGCGGCTGTACCCGAAGCGCGGCGCCCTGATCGTGCCCGTCGCGGACGGCGAGGCGGAACACGTGGTCGACGCCCGGCAACTCGTCGAGACGCACAGCGTCCGGCTGCTCGCCGACCAGCCCCGCACCCGCGAACTGCTCGTCGCGCGCCTCCGCGAGAACCTCGTGGAGCAGCGGGAGATCGCCGAGCGAGGCGACGTCGCCGCGTTCAGCGCCGCGGACGCCGACTTCCATCGGATGATCGTCGAGGCCGGGGAAAACCCGCTGCTCGCGACGTTCTACTCCAGCATCCGTGAACGGCAGCGCCGGATGACGGCCCACTCGATCACCCGCGATCCGGGCCAACTGCCCCGGATCATCGCCGACCACGAGAACTTGACCGAACTCGTCGAAGCGGGTGACGCCGCCGGGTTCGACGCCGCGGTGCTCGTCCACATGCGCCAGGTCCACGCACTCAATCCGAGAGGAGTCGCGCGATGACCGTCGTCCGGGACAACCCCGCGGACACTGCCGTCGAGCCGGCGACGTCGCAACGGCACTGGATGCTGGTGGCCGCGACCATGTTCGCGGTGGCGTGGGGCGGCAACGAATTCACCCCGCTGCTCGGGATGTACCGCACGGACCACGGCTTCTCGGCGGTGACCGTCGACCTGTTCCTCTTCGCGTACGTGCTGGGGATCGTCCCCGCACTGCTGCTCGGCGGGCCGTTGTCCGACCGGCTCGGGCGGCGTCCGATCCTGCTGCCCGCCCCCGTCCTGACGATCGTCGGGTCGATGCTTCTCGCGTTCGGCTCCGACTCGGCGGCCCTGATGATCGTGGGACGCATCCTGTGCGGCGTCGCGCTCGGGCTCGGCATGGCCGTCGGCGGCAGCTGGGTGAAGGAACTGTCGACCGCGCCGTGGGATCCCGCCGCCACCGACGGCGCCGGCGCACGCCGGGCAGCGATGAGCCTGACCGGCGGATTCGGTCTCGGCGCGGGCGTCGCCGGTGTTCTCGCCCAGTGGGCGCCGCTGCCGAGCGTGCTGTCCTACGCCGTGCACAGCGCGATCGCCGTCGCTGCTGCGGTCGCGCTGTGGCGGGCCCCCGAGACCCGCACGGCCCAGCCCGTGTCCGAACGAGTCTCCCTCGTCCGCGACCTCGCGATCCCGTCCGCCTCCCACAAGCGGTTTCTCTTCGTGATCGCGCCGCTCGCACCGTGGGTGTTCGGGACGGCGGCCGCCGCCTACGCGGTGCTGCCGTCGCTGATGTCCGGCCACACCGGTGGGCTGCCTCTCGCGTTCTCCGCGCTCATGTGCATGGTCGGCCTCGGGGCGGGCTTCGCCATCCAGGCACTCGGTCGCAAGATCGACACGCCCCGCAACGCGCGCGCCGTCGTGGTGTCGCTCGTCTTCGACCTCGCCGGAATGGTCGCGGCCGTCGTCGCCGCGTCCGCGCTGACCGTTCCGCTCGCGCTCGTCGCCGCCGTCGTGCTCGGCTGCGGATACGGCATGGCCATGGTGTCGGGACTGCAGGAGATCCAGCGGATCGCGGGACCGGACGACCTCGCCGGACTCACCGCGGTCTTCTACTCACTGACGTATCTGGGATTCGGGACGCCCGTCGTGATGGCATACCTGTCCGAGACGTTCCCGGCGGCGACGTATCCGAGAATGTTCGTCTTCGGCGCGGTCGCGGCCGCGGGATGCCTCGCGCTGGCACTCACCAAGTGGCGGTCGCACCTCCCGAACTCGGAGGTGACGGCAGATCACATCGGTGGCAGCGTCTTCTCCCCGAGCCAGGAGTCCCACAGCCGGCGAAGTGGTTCGTCGGTGTAGTGGGTTGCCAGGTCGGTGAACTGCTCACTCGTGACCGTGGAGTGGCGATGGACCAGCGTCCACTGCCGCAGCAACGCGAAGAACTTGTCGTCGCCGAGCCGCCGTCGTAATGCGTGGAGTGTGAGAGCGCCGCGCTTGTAGACGCGGTCGTCGAACATCAACTGCGGCCCCGGATCGGCGATCACCAGATCCTGCGGTTTCCGGGCCAAGCCTTGATGCGCCTGGACTGCGAGCCGGTGCGCCGACGGCCCACCGGAGTTCTCCGACCAGATCCACTCCGCATAACAGGCGAATCCCTCGTGCAACCAGATGTCCCGCCACTGGCCGAGCGTCAGGCTGTTGCCGAACCACTGGTGGGCGAGTTCGTGCGCCACCAGTCGTTCGGACCAGCGCCGCCCGGTGCAATGGTTGGCGCCGAAGATCGACAGTCCCTGCGCCTCGAGCGGGATCTCCAACTCGTCGTCGGTCACGACCACCGTGTAGTCGGCGAACGGGTAGGGGCCGAACAACCGGCCGAACACGTCCATCATCTGAGGCTGCCGGCCGAAGTCCACGTCGAACGACGCACGCAGTCGCGGCGGGTGGACGGCGAACATCGGAACACTCCCCGACGCGAAGCTGCGGCGTTCGTACGGTCCGATCTGGATGGTGGCCAGGTAACTCGGCATCGGCTCGGTCTGCTCGTAGACCCACGTCGTCTGGCTGGCCCGGGTCTGCTTGCCGACCAGCGCCCCGTTGGCGACGGTGTAGTACGGCGAATCGGTGGTGATCGCGATGCGGTAACTGGCCTTCGAACTCGGATGGTCGTCGCACGGAAACCAGGACGCCGCCCCGTTGGGCTGGCTCGCGACGAGCGCTCCCTCCGACAGTTCCTCCCAGCCGACCTCGCCCCACATACTGCGGATCGGTTTCGGGGAACCCCCGTACTGAACGGTGAGCACCAGGGCGCCACCCGCCGGGATCTTCTGGGCGGGCGTGATGATCAGCTTGCCGTTCCGGTGCAGCCACTTCGTGTTGCGGGAACCGTTGGCCGCGACCTTCGTCACGTGCAGGTTGGACGCCAGGTCCAGGGCGAACCGGGACCGTGCCTCGGTGGTCACCGCGGTGATCGTGGCCTTGCCTGCCAACCGGTTGCTGTGGACCTTGTACGCGAGTTCGAGGTCGTACCGCGACACCCGGTATCCGCGGTTGCCGTTCTGGGGGAGATACGGATCGACCGGCTCGTCGATCCCCTTGCCGGGCTTCACGTGCCCGGCCACGGGGCGATCGGGTTGCCCTGCCACCGTGTGGACGGCGGCACCGTGTCGCCGCGCATGACGAGTGAGGCCGGACCGACCGTGGCGCCTTCGCCGATCCGGGCGGCGGGCAGCGCGACACAGTGCGGGCCGAGGGTGGCGCCGGCTCCGAGGATGACGGTGTCCATGGACATGATCCGATCATGGAACAGGTGAGTCTGCACGACGCACCCCCGTTCCACGGTCGCGCCGTCACCCAGCGTCACGAGATCGGCCTCGGGGAGCCAGTAGGTTTCACACCACACACCCTTGCCGATGGTGGCGCCGAGGCCGCGCAACCACACGTTGAGTACGGCGGTGCCGGTGGCGGCGCGGGCGAACCAGGGCGCGGCGACGGTCTCCACGAAGGCGTCCGACACCTCGTTCCGCCACACGAACGAACTCCACAGCGGATGCTCGATCTTCCCGATCCGACCCACCACCAGCCATTTCGCGATCACGGAGATCATCCCGGCGACCGCACCCGCGACGAGGAGAACGATCCCGCTGGCGAGCGCCGCGAGCCAGAAACCGACGCGGTCGGTCATCACCTCCAACGCGAACAACACGCCGAGGCCGATCCCGAACGTCACCATCACCGGAATCAGGCGGCACGTTTCGACGACGGCGCGAGCGACCTTGAGCCGGAACGGCGGACGGAACGTGCGGCTCGCGTCGGTGTCGCCGGGCGCCCGGCGGAGGCGGACCGGGGGACTGCCCAGCCAGGAGGAACCGGATTTCGCCTTCGACGGAGTGGCCGAGAGCACCGCGACGAGTCCGTTCTTGGGAACTCGCCGACCTGGACCGGTCATCCCGGAGTTGCCGAGGAAGGCGCGCTTGCCGATCTTCGCGTGTTCGATGTGCATCCAGCCGCCGCCGAGTCCGTAGCTCGCGATCATCGTGTCGTCGGCGAGAAACGCGCCGTCGGCCACGGTGGTGAACTTCGGCAGCATGAGGACGGTCGACGCTTCCACGTTCTTGCCGATCCGGGCGCCGAGCAACCGCAGCCATCCCGGCGTCAGCAGACTCGCGTACAGCGGGAACAGGAAGGTCCGGGCGGAGTCCATCAGTCGTTCGGTGGCCCACACCTGCCAGCCGATGCGACTGCGCACCGGGTGATACCCCTCGTGCAGTCCGATGGACAGCAGCCGGACGGACACGACCGTGAGGACGGCGAACACGGCGAGGCTGACGAGCGTAGCGACGGGCAGGATCACCAGAGACTGCAGTACTGCCGACCCGAGCGTGCCGGTGTCGCGGATCCACCACCCGATCACCACGATTCCGGCGACGAGCGCGAAGATCGGCAGCCCGGCGATGAGCATCGACGTCGCACCGAACACGGGAACCCAGTACGCCGCGCGCCGCGGCGTCTCCTCCGGCCACGGGTGGACGGCCTTGCCCACCTTGACCGCGGGCGAACCGGCCCAGTGCTGATTGGCCTTGACGCGTCCGAACACGGCGGAACCGGCCTCGACTTCGGCGTTACGCCCGATGGTGGCGCCGGGCAGCAGTGTCGACCGCGCGCCCACCGAGGCGCCGGGACCGATCTTGATCTCGCCGATGTGGACGACGTCGCCGTCGACCCAGTGCCCGGACAGATCGACCTCGGGTTCGACCGAGCAACCTTCGCCGAGTTCGAGCATGCCGGTGACCGGTGGCAGCGTGTGCAGGTCCACACCCTTGCCGACCGTGGCGCCGAGCGCCCGCGCGTAGTAGAGCATCCACGGGGCGCCGGACAGGTTCGCGGCGCCGCTGGCCTCGGTGAGGCGCAGTGCCACCCACAGTCGCACGTGTTCGCTACCCCCTCGGGGATACGTTCCCGGCTCGAGTCCGCGCAGCAGGATCCGCGAGCCGATCACGGAGATCGCCATCCGGCCGACCGGGCTGATGAACGCGAAGAAGGCGAGCAGAATCCACCACCACGACACCGTCGGCGCCCACGGCACGGCCGTGAACCACGAGAAGACGTTGTTCGCGATCGCCAGCCACGTGACCCACTGCAGACCGGTGAGGGTGGTGAGCGGAACGGTCGCCGCGATCTGCGCGAGCTGGCTTCGACGCGGAGTCGGGGTGACGTCGCGGGGCTCGGCGGCGTCGATCGGCGCCAGCTCGTCGAGGTATTCGGCGAGTGAGCCGAGCCGCGGATGGTCGTAGAGCTGCGCGACCGTCACTTCGGGGAACCGTTCGCGCAGAGCCGTGACCAGCTGGGCGGCGGACAGCGATCCGCCGCCGAGTTCGAAGAAGTCGTCGTCGAGCCCCGTGATCTCGGCGCCGAGAATCGACGTCCACAACCCGGCGACCCAGGCCTGCGTGCCCTCGAGACCCAACTTCTCCGCGGCGTCGTCGACACCCGGCGGAGGCCAGGGGAGGGCGTTGCGGTCGACCTTCCCCGACGTTCGGGTGGGGAGTTCGTCGACCAGCACCAGCCGGGGGACCAGCGCCGCGGGGAGTTGCTCGGTGAGCGCGGCGTGCGCCGCCTTGAGGTCGAAGTCAGGGTTGGTACTGGCCAGGTAGCCGACGAGGACCTGGTGGCCGGCACCGGTCCTGCGTACGGCCGCGGCCGCGCCGCCGACGCCGGGAAGGTTCTGCAGGGCGTTGTCGACCTCGCCCAGTTCGATCCGCCTGCCACCGAGTTTCACCTGATCGTCCGCGCGACCCTGGAAGAGGAGTCCGCTGCGGTCGAGGCGGACGAGGTCGCCGCTGCGGTAGGCGCGATCCCAGCCGAGCGTCGGCATCGGGGCGTACTTCTCGGCGTCTTTCGCCGGGTCGAGGTACCGGGCCAGGCCGACACCGCCGATCACCAGTTCGCCCACCTCGCCCTCGGGCACGGGTTCCCCGGCCGCGTCGACCACGGCGAGATCCCAGCCGTCCAGCGGGAGGCCGATGCTGACCGGACTCTTGCCGTCCATCAGCGCGCCGCAGGCCACGACCGTCGCTTCGGTGGGCCCGTACGTGTTCCACACCTCGCGCCCGTCGACGGCGAGCCGCTCCGCCAGTTCGGGTGGGCAGGCCTCGCCGCCGAAGATCAGCAGTCGCACCGCCTCGAGGGCCTCGGCAGGCCACAGCGAGGCCAGGGTCGGCACCGTCGAGACGATGCTGACGTCGCGTGCGACGAGCCACGGTCCGAGGTCCATACCGCTGCGCACCAGGGACCGGGGCGCGGGAACGAGGCAGGCACCGTGACGCCACGCGAGCCACATCTCCTCGCAGGACGCGTCGAACGCCACCGACAGTCCGGCCAGCACCCGGTCTCCGGGCCGGATCGGGTCTTCCTGCAGGAACATCCGGGCCTCGGCGTCCACGAAGGCCGCTGCGTTGCGATGGTTCACGGCCACGCCCTTGGGGGTGCCGGTGGACCCGGAGGTGAAGATGATCCAGGCGTCGTCGTCGACGGTCGGCGGACGGGCGCTCGGCGACTCGTCCCTGTCCGGGGCGGTGCCCGCGGAGATGCCGGTGCCGGTCACCACGCACCGCACCTGCGCCTCACCGAACACGAGTTCGGCGCGTTCCTCGGGGTCGTCCGCGTCGACCGGCACGTACGCGGCGCCGACGGCGAGCGTCGCCAGGATCGCGACATACAACGAGCAGGACCCCGACGGCATGCGGATACCGACACGATCGCCGGCCCCGACGCCCGATTCGGCGAGGACCTCGGCGGTCTGCCGGATCTCCTCGAGCAGTTCGCGGTACGTCAGCGAAGTCGTACCGTCGTCGACCGCCGGGGCTTCGGGGTTCGCCTCGGCAGTGGCGACCAGGATGTCGACGAGGGTGCGCGGCGCCGGCGCGAATTCGCGGCGGAGGAATTCCCGGGGTATACGGAGCGACAGGTCCGAATCCGTCGGCGACTGGAGAGACAATCCAGGATTCCTTCTCTGAGCGGTGGTGGTGCGTACGGCCCGTTATCTCACGATCAAGTGACCAGATGGTGAACAGTTGGTGGTGCGTAGGGCTTCTTCGACCATTCTTCACCCGCAGTTCGCGGGATTCTCGCCGCACATGTCGAAGTTCCCCCGACTTCTTCGTCGTCTGGTCAGAAGGAGCACCGAGTTCCTTCGAATCGCGGAAGGATGACGTCATGTACTACCTGGCATTGCTGGCGGGCGAGATGAACGCCACCGAATGGGGTCCGGACAGCCCGGAGTTCGCCGCTGCACTGGGGCGCCACCAGGCGTTCTGGGAGGGTGCCGGCTCCGCGCTCGTCGGCGGCGGGGCCCTGTATCCCAGCACCGAGGCGGCGACCATCAGGAACGAGGACGGGCGTGCGCTGATCACGGACGGCCCGTTCGCGGAGACGGCGGAGGTGATCGGCGGCTTCTACGTCCTCCAGGGAACGGACCTCGACGAGGTGCTGGAGATCGCGCGGCACATCCCCGAGGCCTCCGAGGGGTCCGTCGAACTGTGGCCGATGTTCGAGTGGATGTCCGTGACCGATCAGAAGGGCTGCTGGATGGCGCTGCTCCGCGAACCGGTGGCGGCGGCGGTGTCGCCGGGCACACCCCAGTGGGACGAGGGAATGGCCGAGCACCAGAAGTTCGGTCGCCTCGCCGGGACTGCGGTCCGCGGCGGCGGAGCCCTGTACACGCCGGACTCCGCGACGACGATCCGCGTCCGGGACGGGGAACTTCTGCTCACCGACGGGCCCTTCGCCGAGACAGCGGAGGTCGCGAACGGTCTGTACGTGCTGGCCGCCGGCGACCGCGAGAGTGCGATCGCGTTGGCGGCGAAGATCCCGGTGTCGTCGAAAGGGTGCATCGAACTCCGGCAGATCGTCGCCGACGCCGAGTGATGGACGGCGACACTCTGAGCCGCATCTTCCGGGAGGAAACCGGCAGGGCGCTGGCCACCGTGGCACGGATGGTCGGCGACCTGTCCCTCGCGGAAGATGCGGTGCAGGACGCATTTGCCGAGGCGATCCGCAGCTGGCCGAATTCGGGTATGCCGAAGAAACCCGGGGCCTGGATCACGACCGTTGCCCGCAATCGGGCGTTGGACCGGTTGCGCCGGGAGTCGTTGCGCGGCGCAAGGAGCACGACGCGGCGCGGCTCGTTCCGCCTCCGGATGTGGAAGAGGTGTGGCCGGTGCCGCGTTGACTCTCCGGCTGGTGGCCGGACTGCGGCCTGCGGAGATCGCCCGGTTGCTGCTCGCCCCGGAACCGACCGTGTCCCAGCGACTGACCCGCGCCAAGTCGAAGATCCGGACAGCCGGTATCCCGTTCCGGGTCCCGCCCGACCATCTGCTGCCCGAGCGCACCCCGCAGGTGCTCGCCTGCATCTACCTCGTGTTCACCGAGGGCTACTCGGCGACGGCCGGCGACACCGCGATCCGGGACGAACTCTGCGACGAGGCGCTGCGGCTCGGCCGGCTGCTGTATGAGCTGATGCCGGATGAGGGGGAGGCGTGGGCGCTGATGGCGCTCATGCTGTTCCACGACAGCAGGCGGGCCCAGCGCACCGATGACGCCGGTGATCTCGTCTCCATCGAGGACCAGGACCGTCGGCGGTGGGATCGGACGAAGATCGCCGACGGCGTCGTCTGCCTGCAGGCCGCGCGGCGCAGGAGAGGCGGGCCTTACGGCGCGCAGGCCGCGATCGCGTCCGCCCACGCGACCGCACCGACCTGGGCTGCCACCGATTGGGACGCCGTCGTCGCCGGATACGACGAACTCGGCACGTACGGTGACTCGCCCGCCGTCCGCCTCAACCGCGCTGTCGCGGTGGGATTCCGAGACGGCCCCGACGCCGGTCTCGCGGAGTTGGACGCGCTCGCCGGGCAACCCGAGGCTGGCGCGGACGCACACCCTGCACGCCACCCGCGCCGATCTGCTGCGCAGGGCAGGCCGGACCGCCGAGTCGACGGTGGAGTACCGCGCCGCGATCGGGCTGGCGGCGAACGAACCGACCCGCCGTTTCCTCGCGAGGAGGCTCGCGGAAGTGGACCCGGCGAACAGTGCCCGCTAGATCCGCCCGCGCGGCTGGTGCTGGGTGATGCAGTGGATGCCGCCGCCCCGGGCGAAGATCTGCCGCGCATCCACCGTGACGACGCGGCGGCCGGGGTAGACACTCGACAGGATGTCGCGGGCGAGGGAATCGTGGGGGTCGCCGAAGCCGCACGCGATGACGCCACCGTTGACGACGAGATGGTTGATGTAGCTGTAGTCGACCCAGCCGTCGTCGTCGCGCAGGACCGTCGGTGCGGGCACGTCGACGATCGTCCACGGCGCACCGGACCAGTCGCGGCTGTCGGCCAGCACCTTCCGGATCTCGGCGGTGACCTCGTGATCGGGGTGGGATCGGTCGCGCTGGGAGTGCAGCAGAGCCACCCCGGGCGCGGGCAGCGCCGCGACGATGTCGACGTGTCCCCTGGTGCCGAACTTCTCGGAATCCCGCGTCAGGCCGCGAGGCAGCCAGACGACGTGCTCGGCGCCGATCGTGCGCGCGAGTTCGGCCTCGACGCCCGCCGCGTCCAGTTCCGGGTTGCGCAACGGGTCGAGTTGCACGGTCTCGGTGACGAGCACGGTTCCGTGTCCGTCCACCTGAATTCCGCCGCCCTCGTTGACCATCGACGACGGCACAGGCCGGGCCCCGGACCACGCCGTGACGGCCGCGCCGATCGACCGGGTCCTGCTGTCCCCAGCCGTTGAACGTCCAGTCGACGGCACCGAGGCGGTCCTCGTCGTCGAGGACGAACGTGGGACCGATGTCGCGCATCCAGGCGTCGTCGAGGGGAGCGTCTACGTAGATCTCATACTATCTGCCACTAGTATGGCGGACGCCTGAAATGTACGTGTGTCACGGCTACCCGCACCACCTCGTGGTGGTCTGGATTTGACCGTGTCCCACACCGACGCTTGTGGTGCAGGAACATGATGTTTCGGATTCACCCCCATCCGCTGTGGCACGGTGGGCAGGCTGCGGCGGACCCGGCGATGCCGCGGCCTACTCGGGGTTGGACCGTTCTTGTCCCGGCACCGGCGCACCGGCGCGTGTTCGGCGACCCGGACCGCGGGCATCTGCCCACGCCGTCTGGTGGCTTTGTTTCTGCCGAGCAGTGCGCGTTTGGCCAGGTTCACCCCGGCCATATGGTCTCGGTTACCACCGACCCGGCAGCGGGGACACCACGCGTCGTGATAGCCGCCGGGGCGGGAGAGCGGTTCGTCGCAGCCCGGACACAGTGCGGAGGAACCTCGGGCCGGCACCGAGACCACCGTGATACCGGCACCGGCGGCGGTGTGGGCGAGGGCGGCGACGGCCTGGCGGCGGGCGGACTGCGCGGCCCGATTGTTGTTCACCCGCCCATGGCCGCGGGTCTCGAGGGTGGTGAGATCTTCCACCGCGATCACCTGCGCGCCCGCCGCGGTGGCGTACTCGGTGACCTGGCGGGAGAAGTGGAAGGCCAGTTCCCGGTTGATCTTGCCTCTTTTGACGCCCACCGCGGTGCGGTGAGCGTCGAGGACGGCGATCTTCGCCTCCAACTGTGCGCGGACCTCGGGTGGGGCGGCGGCGGCCAGCCGTGTCAACCGCGCGGCCTTGGCATGCAGCAGCTGCCCCTCGGCCTGCAGGCGTGCCAGTTTGATCCCGAGCCCGCGGTCGTCGTAGGTCCAACCCCGGTAATCCGACACCGGCCCGTCCGGGTTTTCGGCGGCGATGGCGGCGGCACCGAGCGTGGACGGAGACCAATCCACCCCGACCGCGACCCTCCCGGCCGTCAGATCCGCAGCGGGCACCAACTCGGTCGCCGCGCACCGCCACAACAGGCCCCGGCGGTCGAGGACCAGGGACGGCAGATGCCAATCGGTGACAGGGCGACCGTCCAGATGCTCGGGGATGGCCGCGGTCAGCCGGACCCTGCGCCACTGCGCCCGCCCCGCCGGAGTCGGGCTGGTGGGCAGCTTCACCGTCAACACCAGCTCACGCTCCGTCGAGGTGATCTGCGCGAGCTGCCGATCGGCCGCCGACAGCCGGGCCATCGCGCTCGTCTGCGGCGGACCCTGCACCTCGGTGATCCGCAACCGGCCGGCCGGTACCCCGCCGCCCCGACGGGCGCGGGCAATCAGCTGGCGCCGAACACCCCGAACGAAACCCGCCGGCACAGAGTCGCCCGGTTCGGTCGGCGGCGCCACAACCCCGGTGGCCGGATCGAATCGGGCCGACAGCGCCGCGATCGCGGTGTCCCGGTAGGACAGGGTCCGCAGGGTCGCCATCACCTGCGCGGTCACCACCCGGGTGACCCGCGACGGAACATAGACCCCGTCCGGGTAGAGCGGAGTCCAGCCGAGGCGGGCCGCGGCGACGTGACCCTGTGCGGGGAGCCTGCGGTCCTGGCGGTCCAGGCCGGCGGCGAGCACATCGAACGTCGCCGGCTGCCACAGCCGCGACACCAACTCGGCACCGGCCGCGGCGATCAGGTCCAGCAGCCACCCCACCCGGGTGTCGACGTCGTCGAGTCCGATCGGCTCGCCGGTCGCGTCGTCGACTGCCATGTATGCGCGGGTGGTGACCGCGAATTGCCGCGGCGCAGTCGATCCCGGCCCGGTCATGCCGGGGCGCAATTCACGATCGGCGAGCACTTTCGCATTTGAAGAAGACCCTGATCTGCCGAGATGCTCACCGGTTACCCCTTCCGCCACCGTGCGGCGGCATCGCCCCGAAGCCGGTGTTGAAGGAGCCGGTGTTGAATCTGTATCGACCGCAGCTGATTACAACCGGGCGGACAACGATGCCAGCAACACGATGACGTCATCCATCAACTCCTCCACCGGCGATAGCTCGCCCTTGTCTGCCGAACCCGACTGTAACGCCGACCTCCGACAAGTACCGGTCGATCCGCGCCACCGGCGAACCGGGGGCCAATCGATCCCGCCACACCACCCGCACCACCGTGAACCCCGCCTCGGCCGCGTTGTCGAGCATCCGGCCGCGCCCACCCCGCCGCTCCCTCAAGTCCCGAACCGCGATCCCATGCAGACCCGATATATCTCACCAGGAGCGCTCTCCCGCAACATCTTTTCCTGATGGGCCAGCGAAGCCTCTTGCCCGGTCGAGCCCGACACCCGGCAGATACAGTGCCGCCACCCTCTCCGGCGTCGCTCCCGCACACTCCGATGCAGGCCTGACCAGATAGGCGTCGAGGTCCGCGCGGTCAAAGATTCGGTGACCCGAACCGGTGCGCCGAGACGGCAACCGGTTCTCCGATGCCGCCTTGCGCGTCCTAACTACCGACGGGCCCAAGTATTCCGCAGCCTCACCGATTCGCGTCGTAGATAGTGCCAGAACATACTGGGTAGTATTAGATATCGAGGCAACAGTTGAGAGCCTCGACCACGTCGACGTCCGCGGACAGGTACTGCCGGGCGGTGTTCCGGTCTGCCGGATCGACGACCATCGTGACCGGTTCGAATTCGGCGATCGTGTGGGCGACGGCCGTCCACGCGGTTCGCGCTTCGTGGGCGTCGGCTGGGGTTGCGGTCATCGAGGCCCCGAGGGGCGGGAACGCCATCCACACCCGCTCCTGCGGTTCCGTCTCGCTGGGCATCCGCCAGGTCATGACCGGGTCTCCGCGGCGGCGACCGTCGTCGGAAGTCCGTAGGGGCGTTCGTGGTCGACGGCGTCCGTGAGCCGGGTGTACGTGTCGGGCCTGCGGGTGGTCAGGAACGGGAAGAGGTCGAGCCAATCCTTGCGCTGATCCAGGTCGAGATCGGCCACCAGAACGGCCTCTTCGTCGCGGGGCGCGGACACCAGCACACGTCCGTACGGGTCGGAGATGAACGAGGAGCCGTAGAAGTCGATGCCCCCCTCGTTGCCGCAGCGGTTCGGGACGACCATGAATGTGCCACTGGTGATGCCGTTTCCGACGATCACGTGCTGCCAGATCGGCTGCGTGTCGAACACGGGGAAGCTCGGCTCCGACCCGATCGCGGTGGGGTAGACCAGGATTTCCGCGCCGCCGAGCGAGTACATCCGGGACACCTCGGGGAACCACTCGTCCCAGCAGGTCGGTAGCCCGATGGCGGCGCCGCCCAGTTCGGCCGGCCGGTAGACGGGGTAGGCGTCGTCGGCGGGACCGCCGCGGAAGTAGGTGTCCTCGAAGTAGCCGGCGCTGACGGGGATGTGCAGCTTGCGTGTCCGGGAGAGCAGTTCCCCGGACGGGGACACGAGGATGGCGGTGTTGAAACCGAGACCGTCCGGGCCGTCGGCCTTCTCGTAGAGCGAGGCGTGGACGCAGACCTGGTGGCGGGCAGCGGCGGCGGCCGCGAATTCGTAGGTGGGTCCGGACGTCAGGTGCTCGGCGTCGCGACCGGGTCTCCCGGTCGCCCGGACGTCCGCAGGGTACTTCGACAGGGTGAGTTCCGGCAGGAACACCACCGCCGCGCCGAGTGCTGCCGCCTCGCCGATCGCGTCGGTCAACCCGGTGCGCAGTGCATCCGCATCGGCCTGCCAGCGGTGCTGCACCAACCCGACCCGCAGCGGAGTGCGCGCGGATGCTGCGGAGCGTGCGGGGGAGGAGGGTGCCGGCAGTGCGGTGATTGTGCGAATGGTCATCGTTGTTCCTTCGGTCTGGATCGGGCGGGGGTATTGGTGGTGCGGTTGGGGGACTCGGACATCACGACGTCGATCGCGCCGAGCAGGTGGGAGTGGGCGTCCTCGGTGGTGATCTCCTTGCAGAGCCACCGCCCGGACAGTCCCTCGACGAGGGCGGTCATCGTGACCGCGGTGCGCTGGGGGTCGAGCGAGGGGGAGATCTCGCCGGTGGCCTGCGCCTGCCCGATCGCGTCGGCGATCTCCGCGACCCAGGCCGCGGTGGTGTGGGCGAGCGGCTCCCGCAGTGCCTCCTCGTACACGGCGGCGGCGCGTAACTCGTTCCAGGCCAACGAGTTCTCCACCACCTCGGGGCGGTCCTGGATCTCCCCGAGGAGAGAGCGGGTGAGCCGGTCGCGGGCGGAGTCGCTCGATCCCTCCCCCTCGCTGCGGTAGGCGTGGGCGCGGTCGTTGATGTAGTTGAGGGCCGCTTCGAGGAGGCCGATGCGATCCTTGAAGTGGTAGTACAGGAGGCCCGGCGACACGCCGGCGACTTCCGCGACATCGTTGACCCGCAGTCCGCGGATGCCTCGTTGGGCGATGGCCGTGGCGCTGGCCTTCAGAATCGCATCGCGTCGCTCGCTCATCGGTGAATCTCCTTCGGTTCGTGTCGTCCTAGGACGTCGGCGCCTCGACCGGTGCCACGTGTTCGGGCCACAGTCGCAGTGCGACGAGGTAGCCGGCCACGGCGATGGCCGACGATCCGACAAGACTGACATCGACACCGTGGGCGAGGTCGGCAAGGGGCCCGGAGTACAGCGACGTGTCGACGGCGAGAACGCCGAACACCGATCCGGCCGCCCAGGGGCTGACGGCGCGCAGATTCCAGCCGAGGGTGAACCAGTACCGTCCGCCCTTCCGGCCCAGGTTGAAGACCTGAAGATCGACGGGGTCGTACTGCCCGCGCCTCGCCACCAGGAAGCCGACCACGTTGATCGCCACCCACGGTGCCGCGAAGCCGTTGAGCACCAGGGTCATCGCGGTGATGGAATCGACGGCGTCGACGACGAAAACACCGATGTAGAGCAGTGCCACGGCGAGCGTCGACGTGATCAGGGTGGTGTGGACGCGTCGCAACCGGGGGATCAGCGCCTCCAGGTCGAGTCCGCTGGCGTAGACGTTGAGGACGCCCTGGCCGAGGCCGCCCGCGAGGGCGACGAGGACGATCGGCACCACGTACCAGCCGGGGGCCTCCGCGACCAGGTCGGCGACGTAGGAGTCGCTGAGCGTGGTGAACGTCGAGGCGGTGAACGACCCGAACGCCGCGGTCAGGAACAGTCCGAAGAAGATGCCGGCCATGGTGGCCGCGACGATCGAACGGTCGCTGAACCGCACCCGGGAGATCCGCCTGCTGTAGTCGCCGAGGGTGGGGGCGTACGACAGCGGGCCGCCGACGGCCAGGACCACGGCCAGGATCCAGGTGGGCCAGAACCCGCCGAGCAGATAGTCGCCGCCTCCGGCCCCGCCGTCGAAGCGCCCAGCGAACGCGAACACACCGAGTAGGAGCAGGACTGCGACGACGGGCAGCACGAACTTCTGGAGCGCGACCACCGTGCCGTGACCGAACAGCGCGACGGCCACGATCTCGGCGGCGATGATGCCGTAGCCGAGGGCGAGCATGCCGTTGTCGATCGGGGTGCCGAGCAGTCGGTGTGCGGCGGCGATCAGTGCGTCACCCGAGGTCCAGACCGCGATCGCGGCGTACGCGAGGGCGAACAGGAGGGTGAGGCCGGAGCCGATCATCCGCCCGCTGACTCCGAAGTGCGCACCACTGGACACGGTGTTGTTGGTGCCGGTGCGCGGGCCGAGGAGCGACAGCGGACCGATGAGGAGCGTGCCGAGTCCGATGCCGACGGCGCTGGCGGCGACCGCGCTGCCGAAGCCGAGGCCGAACGTGATGGGGAGCCAGCCGAACACGATCACCGAGAACGCCAGATTGCCGCCGAAGAACACCGCGAGCATGTTGAGCGGTCGCGAATCGCGCTCGGATTCGGGGATGTACTCCACGCCGATCGTTTCGACGTGCCCGAAGCGGTCCTCGGGCGGCGAGGGAGCGGGGTCGTCGAGAGGCGTTGTCGGGTCGAGATTCGTGGACACTGCGGACCTCACTTCTGCGGCGGAGGTGACCGGCATCACGTCCTGTTGGGTACCGAACATATTCCAAACTGAAAATTCAGTCAAGACGGTCGAGTGACGTCCGTCGCCTCGGGTGGAGGGGAGTTTGCGCTGCTACCGGGACCGGACTAGATATATGCGTGACCACTCGCCTCATGTATCCCTCGCCCATCGGAGTGCCCGTGACTACCGCGCAGTTCACCCGTCGTTTCGCGGGCCTGCGCCGGCTCGCCGCACCGGGAACGGCGTTCGGTCGGCGCGGCACCGGCGGCGAGCGGTGAGGTCGCCGCTCGTCCGGTGGCAGCTGATCGGCTTCGTCCTCGTGGCCCTCATTTCGCGACGGCCGTCGTGGCGAGCACTCCCACACGGTCGTGACGGAACTCGGTGCGGCATTCGACGGTAATGGGGCAGGACCTCCAGTCGCTGGCCGACTCGTTGTCCGGGCTGTCGGCATCGGGCGCCGAATCGCTCGATCGCACAGTGGCTTTGGTGCGCGACGGTTGGACGGCACTGAACACGCAGTCCGAACAGTCCTCGGCGATCGAGGATTTCAACGCGGACCTGGACTCGCTCGCGGATCGGCTGCGCACCAGCGATCCGGATGTGCGGCAGCTGATCGGCAACGGGAACTCTGCGAGCAGCCAACTGGGACAGCTCGTCTCGGAGATCGGACCGGGCACCACCACGAACCTCGCCAACCTGTCCGCCACCGCGAAGGCGATCTCGGTGCAGGCAATCGCCCTGCAGACGCTGTTCGTGTATCTGCCGGGGGTGGCTGCGGCGTCGTCGACCATCGCGCCCGACGACGGGACCGTCCACCTCGGCCTGGTGGCCGAGACGAACAACCCTCCGTCGTGCACCGTCGGTTACGAGTGCGCCCAGGCGGTCCTCGCCGAGAAGGACCCGAACAGACTGGACCTCAACCCGATTGCGAATCAGCTCGCCCCGCTCCTCGGGGTGACACCCCACTGACGCGAGATCTGGGGTCCGGATCCCGCACCCTCCCGCGTTTCGGGTTGACAACTGCCCGCCGATCCTGCAATCTTCGAAACAGGTCACGAGTACCAGCGTCAAGCCCCGGCTAGCTGGTCGGCAACCCTCCACCGCGGCGGGGTGCTCCGGGTGACGACCAGGCTGAGGTTCATACCGAACCCGGCAAGCGCGGACTCCGAGAGGGCACCGACCCTGCGACGAGTCCCTGACTACGAGGGATGTCGTGATGACTGCTGTATTGACCGCTGACGTGTGTGTTGCCCCGCTGGCCCAGGTTTCGGGCTCCGACCTGCGGGTTCCGCTGGTTCAGGGTGGCGACTGCACCTATGTCAACTTCGACTACGCGGCCAGCGCGCCGGCGTTGGCGCAGGTGACCGACCGTATCGGGGCCGTGCTGCCCACCTATTCGAGCGTGCACCGCGGCGCCGGCTACGCGTCGCGGATCTCGACCGACTGCTACGAGAAGGCCCGCGACTCGGTTGCCCGGTTCGTCGGTGCGGACGACGACCAGGTGGTGGTGTTCACCCGGAACACGACCGACTCGCTGAATCTGCTCGCCGGCTGCGTCCCCGGCAGCACCGTCGTCCTCGACATCGAGCACCACGCGAATCTGCTGCCCTGGAAGAACTCTCGCGTCGTGAGGGCTGCGGATACGCTGGCCGAGACCGTGCGGCTCCTCGTCGCCGAACTGTGCTCCAAGCACACTGCACTGCTCGCGGTGACGGGTGCGTCCAACGTCACCGGTGAGGTGCTGCCGATCGCGGCCCTCGCCGAGGTGGCGCATCGTTGCGGCGCACGGATTCTCGTCGATGCCGCGCAACTCGCACCGCATCGCCGCATCGACATCGCGGAGTGCGGTGTCGACTACCTCGCCTTCTCCGGGCACAAGCTGTACGCCCCGTTCGGCGCTGGAGTGCTGGTGGGCCGCCGGGACTGGCTCGACGCCGCCGATCCCTACCTCGCGGGCGGCGGAGCGGTACGAAACGTGACCGTCGAATCCACCCAGTGGGCGCCCGCCCCTGCCCGGCACGAGGCCGGCAGTCCCAACGTGCTCGGTGCGGCGGCCCTCGCCGCCGCGTGCGACGCGCTGTCCGAGCTGGACTTCGGAGCCGTGGCCGAACACGAGTCGGCCCTCACCGCCCGGCTCCTGGACGGACTCGGCTCCGTCGACGGCCTGGAATTCCTGCGGCTGTGGTCGGACGCCCCCGACACGGTCGGGATCGTGACGTTCACGATCGACGGCTTCGAGCCGGGGGAGATCGCCGCCTACCTGTCCGCCGAACACGGCATCGGGGTTCGCGACGGACGCTTCTGCGCCCATCCGCTGCTCGGGCGCCTCGGCCGGCCCGACGGTGCCGTCCGGGTGAGTGGCGGGCTCGGCAGCTGCTCCGAAGACGTGGACCGGCTGGTCGAGGCCGTGCACACCCTGGTGGCGGGGCGCCGGAACTGGGCCTACGCCAAGGAGAGCGGCCAGTGGAATCCGGTGCCGGAGACGCGTTTTTCGGGGGACGCGCTACTATGAGCGCATGGCATCGCAGGCTGGGAGCACAATGATTGCTCACTGGTGCCGTCGGCATGTCGATCTGTGCCGAACCGCCTCGGGTATGTGTTCGAGCTGACCGTTCTTCCAGCTCCGTTTCATTCACACGTCATTCCCGAGGAACCCCAATGTCTCGAGACAATGCCTTCGTTTCCCGTCCCCTTCGCGTCGCTGTCGAGCTGACCGGATCGGGCCACCACCCGGCGGCCGAGGGCGCCGCGGGCACGCGGCCGATCAACGGTGCCGACTACTGGGTGGACCTGACCGCCGACTCGACGGATCAGCTCGACCTCACGTCGTTCCCGCCGAACGTCGTCCGGATCCGTGCCTCCGATCTGCGTGAGGCGCAGCAGGAACGCGCACGGATCCGCGCCGAGATCGTCGCGGACGGCCGGGACCCCGACAGCGTCACCGTGCTGGTGGACCTCGAGGTGCTCATCGCCGCCGAGGCCCGTGCTGCGCGCAAGGAGCTGGCGCTCCTCGACAGTGCGCTGGAGACCCCGCGTGTGCCAGTGTCCTTGCAGTACATCGGAACTCCGGCGGGGCTCGCCGGCCTCATCGCCGACATCCAGGCGGCCGGTGTCGCTGATGGAGTGACGCTGCTGCCGCTGTCGCTGCCCAGGGTTCTGGAACAACTCGTCGACGGCACCCTTCCGTGGCTGGAGGAGCGAGGCCTCGTCACCTCGGCCGACGCCGTCGACGAAGCGCTGCGCCGATTTGACCTGCCCAGCCGCGAGCGGGTGCTGGCCTCCTGAGCCGGTCAGTGACCGTTCTTCGCTGAACCCAGCGGAGTGGGCCGGTAGTACCGGCCCTCGTGGTAGAGCAGGGGCGCGGACGCGGAATCGTCGTCGGCGTCGGCATGGACGCGAGTGACGAGGCCGATTACGAGGGTGTGATCGCCGACGGGAATCAACTGGTCCACGACGACTCGCAACCAGCTGGGAGTTCCGTGGAGGACCGGTTCATTGGTGTCGAGCCGCGCCCAGAGCGACTCGTCGGAGAACCGCTGGTCGGCGCTGCGCGAGAACCGCTGGGCCAGGTGCTGCTGGTGCTCCCCGAGAAGGTGGATCACCAGCGAATCCGCCGAGTGCAGCGCCTCGATGCTCGACGAGGTGTTCGCGATGTTGAACGACACCAGCGGCGGGTCCAGGGACACGGACGAAAACGAGGATGCGGTGAAGCCGACGGGGCCGGATCCCGCGTCGAGGGTCACGATGGTGACGCCCGCCGGGTGACGACGCAGCGCTGCGCGGTAGTCGTCCGCGCTGATTCCGGGCGCGGGTGCGGGGTCGCGGGGGAGCCGCGAACCATCGACGGTCTCGGCGTTCTCGGCTCTGTCGGACACATCATTCTCCGGGTCGGCCCGTGTGGGTCACTGTGCCACTCGCGTTCACGAGATGTGCCGTCAACTATAGGGGCGGGGCCGGGCAAGGATTCAGTCGACGTCGATCGCCAGGCCGGCGGTGATCCGCACCAGCTCCGAGAACGACGTGCGGAAGACGGTGTCCGGGTGCCCGGCGGCCGCCCACAGTTCCGCGTACTCCGACAAGGCGTTGTCGACGTACGTCGGGAGATTCGTGGGATGGCCGAGCGGGGCGATGCCGCCGATCGGCTGGCCGGTCGCGATCCGCACCATGTCGAGAGGCGCCTGGGTCAGATTTCCCTGCAGACGTTTGCCGGTGTTCGCCAGATCCACCTCGTGCGCCCCCGACACGAGGAGCAGGATCGGGTCGTCGTCGAGAAGGAACACCAGCGACTTGGTGATGGCCCCGATATCGACCCCCAGCGATTCCGCTGCCTCGGCCGCGGAGTGGGTGGAGTCCGGCTGGGTCACGATCACCCCATGGTGCCCTCGCGCGATCAGAGTCTCGGCGACATGCGCGGCGTGGGGGTGCAGGGGCGTCGGCATGAACCAAGAGTAGGTCCATTCCTCCGGAACGACATCAAGAAGCGTCTTCCGACACGACATCGGAACGGGGCGTAGTCGATTCCGCCTTCCGGAGACCTCGCGCCGTGAACCCGAAGAGCAGCCCGAGGCCGATCACGGAGTACAGCGCGAGCGCGAGAGCCGGCTGCCCCAGCCCCACGCCGTCGAAGTACACGATGCTGCGGATTCCCTCGGTACCGGCGCCGGGGGTGATCCAGCGTCCGATGGCCGAGTAGAAGGCGGGGATGACGTTGGAACCGAACGCCCCGCCGGCGCTGGGATTGCCCAGAATCACGAAGACGGCGATCGCGAGGGGCACCGCGAGGACGCCGACCGCGGCGCGCAGTCCGAGGGTGAACAGGGCGGTGCCGAAGACGACACCGGTGCCGAGAAGCCACAGCGGGAACCAGTGGCCGGCGAACGTGCCGAGTACATGGGTGGTGATGAGGGCGCCGAGGGCACCCGAGACCACGGCGTAGCCGAAGAGGACTGCGGTGTGCGCGGCGGCCTGACGCAGGGTCCGCGGTGCGCCGATGAAGAGCCCGATCGCCGCCGCGAGGAGGTAGCCGCCGACCACCCACCCGACCGCCAGGTAGAAACCGGACAGTCCGCGGTTGTCGTGCACGCCGACGGGAATCTCGTCGCGGACGGTGAGCTGGCGACCCTGACTGTTCTCCACCTGGGCGAACACCGATTCGAGCGCGCTGGAGATGGAGCTGCCACCGGCGCTCGCCGTGATCAGTGTGTCGGGCCCGGCCGGATTCACGACGAACGCGCCCTGGATCTCGCGGTCGTGGAGGAGTCGCCGGGCTTCCGCGGTGTCCGAGACGACACGTGCTCGGAGCGGGCCGCCGTCGATCGCATCGAGCCGGTCGGCGACCTGCTGGTCCGTGCCGGCAGGCGCTCCCTCCGACGCGACGACGGCGATCTCGATGTCGCGCGGGGTGGGCTGATGGAATGCCGCCACGTAGCTGAGGATGAAGCCGAGCTGGAGGAGGAGGACCCCGAAGACCAGCGCAACCATCACCTTGGGCGCCCCATATCTGGACACCGGACTGTCGTGGTGCGCGGGGGTGCGGCTGGTGGTGTCGCTGTCGGTCATGGTCATCGGACGTCCTCGATCCTTGTCGATACCGTGGGTATTGAATACCCTAGGTATCGTGACTGACGATCGTCAACCGGACAGCCGTCACACCGAATGGACGCCGGCGACGCGTCCCGGTCGTGACGTCGTGCGTCAACGCCTCCTCGACGCCGCGGCGGAGGAGTTCGCGGAACGGGGTTTCAGCGCGGCTCGGCTCGCCGAAGTCGCGCGCCGTGCCGGGTTCACCAAGGGTGCGGTCTACTCGAACTTCGAATCGAAGCAGGACCTGTTCGCCGAACTCTTCGCGGCGCGCTCACTCGAACTCGCGGGACGGGTGCTCTCCGAGATCGCCGGAATGAACCCGTCGGACGCCGCGGGCAGAGGCGGCGAGGCCATCGCGTCGTGGATGGTGCGCGAGCCGGGATGGTCGTTGCTGGTACTCGAGTTCGGCGTGCTCGCCGCCCGGGACCCGCAGATCGCGCAGGCCTACCTGCGGGAGCGGCGGCAGTTGCGGGGCAAGCTCGTCGAATTGATCGGCGAGCGGGCGCGGGAGTGGGGGGTGGACGACGCGTTCGACGTCCGCACCACGGCCATCTCGCTGATGGCCCTCATCTCGGGACTGGTCCTCGAGCACTCCGTCGATCCGGAGGAAGTGGATCAACCGACGATGGGAGCGGCCGTCACCGCACTGTTCGCCGGGGCCGTTGCCCGCGCCGGGGCCTGAACGCCGTCGAGGAACTCGTCGATGTGCGCCCAGGTGGAATCCTTGGCCTTCGGGCCCGCGACGAGACCGAGGTGGCTGCCCGGTGCGGACTCGAACCGCACCGAGGGGGAGCCGGTGAGCACGTCCGTTGCCGCACGCACCGACGCGATCGGGGCGATGACGTCCTCGGTTCCGCCGATCGCGAGAACCGGCACCGTGAGGTCGGCGAGCGCGACGGCACCGTTCCGGGTCTGGAAGCTGCCCGTGGCGAGCGCGTTCCCGAGGATCAACTGGGTGCACACCTGGTGGAAGAATCGTGCCGGGTAACCGGGCATGTCTGCCATGAACCGGTCGATGGATTCCATGCGGGCGAGCGTCTCGGTGTCGTGCAGATTCCGCGCGATGAACCACGGTTTGGTGAGTTCGCGCTGCAGTGCGGTGAAACGGTAACTGGCCTGGACCAGCGGAGCGGGCAGGCCGCCCATCGCCCGCGTGGCGGTGGTCAGGGGGCGATCGCCGGTGAAGCGGCCGACCGCGCGCAGCGGCGCGATCATGGTCACCGACTCGTAGTCGACGGGCGTGCCGATCGCCGTCACCGAACCGATGGGCAGATCGCTCCGGCCGGCGGCCGTCAGCAGCGACATCGTTCCCCCGAGGCTCCAGCCGATCAGGTCGACGGCCGCGCCGTCGTGGCGGCGGGACACGCGGTCGACGGCCGCCGGAATGATGTCGTCGATCCAGTCCTCGAACCCCAGGCCGCGGTCGGAGTAGCCCATCGTTCCGTAGTCGACGAGATACGTCGCCCTGCCGGCGCCGACGAGATGCGCGGCCAGGCTCTGGCCCGGCCGGAGGTCGAAGCACTGCGCGGGCGCCGCGAGCGGAGGCACGAGAAGGACGGGCCGGCCACCGTCGGTCTCGGGGCTGTCGAACCGGTGCAGGTCCTGATGGGGTGCCTCGTGGATGCGCGTCGACGGCGTCCGCTGGACCGGTGCGATCCCGCCTCCGAACGACAGTCGCCAGGCGTTGCGGGTCAGCGTGTTCAGCGTGGGGTTCCAGGCGATGTCGAGCACGGATTTCCTCTCGTGGCGGCACAGATCCGTCATGTATATGTGACGACAATGTACAGGTAATCTCGTGGTCGCCCGTCAGCGGGAGGCGAGCAGAACCCGCAGCACCGTAGCCGGGCGCAGGAGCGTCCCCGGACGGTCGAGAAGGTGCGTCACCCGGAGGAACGCGGACCCGACTGCCGGGTCGACGGACGCCGCCCTGTCGATCCGGGACGCGTAGGCGTTCACCATCCGGACCCGCGGCGACCGGCGTCCGGGCACCGCCGGAATCCGGAGATCGTTGTCGACGGTGAGGTTCCACGCCGCATCGATGCACCGATTCGCCCCGCGGAGGAACCGGCGAGCGAGCGGCGTCCTTCCCGATCGCAGGCAGTCCCGCAGGATCGTCGCCTCCACCGCGGCGACGCTCATGCCCTGGCCGTAGATGGGGTTGAACGAGCAAATCGCGTCCGCGAACGGCAGATAGTTCGACGGCAAATCGTCCGCGGAATAGTGCCGGCGGACGGTCGTCGGGATCCGGTAGCGCACGCCGTCGTCCACCGGCTCGGCCGTGCGCAACGCGTCGTACATGTCCGGGGCGGGGAACGACTTCACGAAGTTCAGGAATCCGTCCGGGTCCAGTGGCGGCACGTCGTCCCCGTACCCGGCGAGGGTGACGATCCAGGTGCCGTCCTCCTGAACACCCATGAATCCGCTGCGTGGATGCGCCGGTCCCGGTGCCATCCCGATGCCGGAATCCCCGTCCAGGTGTGGTGGGTCGAGCCGGAAGTGTCTCGTCGCGTACGTGACGTCGACGGCCACCTGCGACTCGGACGGGGGCGCGAACCCCAGCTCTCCGAGCCGGGCGACGCTCTGCGAACTCCGGCCGGACGAGTCCACGACGAGATCGGCCGGGGCGACCTCCGGCGGGACGCCGCCCCGGTGCTGCACGGTCACGCCGGTCACTCTCGCGCTCTCGGCGGTGAGACCCGTGACGTCGGATCGGTCCAGGATCCTCACATTCCGCAGGGCCTGCACCCGCCGGCGCATCTGCCACTCGACGAGCGCCCGGCTCGCGAGAATCCCGGGCACCCCGCTGGTCTCTCGTGCCATCCGGTGCCCGTCGACGATCCACCGGATGTCGCCGAGAGCGTCGCCTCCGGTGGCGCCGAGGGCGAGGAGTTCGGCCACGAAACCCGGCAGGAGGTCCTCCATCGCGGACTGCCCGCCGGCGAGAAGGGCGTGCACGTGCCGGGCCTGCGGCACACACCGGCGTGGGGTGGCAGTCTCGGGCAGGACGTCGCGCTCGAGGACGACGACGGTCCGGTAGATATCGGCGAGAGCGGCCGCTGCCAGGAGTCCTCCCATTCCGGCACCGACGACTACGGCGTTGCCGTCCGGGGCCGTCCGGTGAGTCATCGAGCTTTCCGTTCGCACGACGGTGCAGAGACCTCCAGGGTATTCGCCTGACCTCGGCGAGCGGTGGTTACTCTTGAGTAATGACCGAACAGAAGACCTGGAATGCGTTCACCGTCGAGCGCAAGGATCACGTCGCGCAGGTGACGCTCATCGGACCCGGAAAGGGCAACGCGATGGGCCCGGATTTCTGGAGCGAGCTCCCCGAGATCTTCGGTGAACTCGACTCGGATCCGGACGTGCGGGCCGTGGTGATCGCAGGCTCGGGGAAGAACTTCTCCTTCGGTCTGGACCTGCCCGCCATGAGCGGCAGCTTCGGCTCGGTCCTCGCGGACAAGGCGCAGGCCGGTCCGCGTACCACGTTCCACGACATAATCAAGCGCATGCAGTCGGGCATCAACGCGGTCGCCGACTGCCGCAAGCCGGTGATCGCGGCCATCCAGGGCTGGTGCATCGGCGGCGGAGTCGACCTGATCTCCGCGTGCGATATCCGCTATGCCACCACCGACGCGAAGTTCAGCATCCGGGAGGTCAAGGTCGCGATGGTGGCCGACATGGGCAGCTTCGCGCGACTGCCTGCGATCATCGGCGACGGCCATCTGCGGGAACTCGCCCTCACCGGCAAGGACATCGACTCCGGGCGCGCCGAGAAGATCGGTCTCGTGAACGGTGTCTACGCCGACGTGGACGCCGTCCTCGCCGCCGCGCACGAGACCGCGGCCGAGATCGCCGCGAACCCGCCGCTCGTCGTGCACGGCATCAAGGACGTCCTCGACCACTCCCGCGCGGCCGCCGTCGACGACAGCCTGCGCTACGTCGCCGCGTGGAATGCCGCGTTCCTGCCGTCGCAGGACCTGACCGAGGCGATCACCGCCGTCTTCGAGAAGCGCACCCCCGAGTTCAAGGGCGAGTAGTCCGTCGGCTGTCTCGGCGGGCGGCCGCCGACGCTTTATCCGCAGGTAAAGCCCAGTCCATCAGTTGCCCGAAACCTCGCTGCGCTCGCATACTTGCCGACTACAAGTAAACGAACAGCGCAGCGAGGAAACAGTGTCGAATTCGGTCGAAACGCCGGTGGCCTACACCCACCGGCAGATCCTGGCTGTACTCAGTGGGTTGATGCTCGGCATGTTCCTCGCCGCGCTCGACCAGACGATCGTGGCGACGGCGATCCGCACCATCGCCGACGACCTCGACGGGTACTCGCTGCAGGCGTGGGCCACCACCGCATACCTCGTCACCGCCACCCTGGCGACGCCGCTCTACGGCAAACTGTCCGACATCTACGGCCGCAAGCCGTTCTTCATGTTCGCGATCACGGTGTTCGTGATCGGCTCGGTCCTGTGCACGTTCTCGACGTCGATGTACATGCTCGCGGCCTTCCGCGCGGTCCAGGGACTCGGCGCCGGCGGTCTGTTCTCGTTGGCGCTCACCATCATCGGCGACATCGTGTCCCCGCGTGAACGGGCCAAGTACCAGGGCTACTTCCTGGCCGTGTTCGGCACGTCCAGCGTCCTCGGGCCGGTCCTCGGCGGAGTGTTCGCCGGACAGGACGAGCTCCTCGGAATCGACGGCTGGCGTTGGGTTTTCCTCGTCAACGTGCCGGTGGGACTCGTCGCGCTCACGGTCGTCTCCCGGGTGCTGCACCTGCCGCGACGACCGAGCGGAAGCCGGCGGATCGACTGGTGGGGTGCGATCGCTCTCGCGGTGGGTGTGGTGCCGTTGCTCGTGGTCGCCGAACAGGGGCACAGCTGGGGATGGGATAGCTCGAAGTCGTTGGCGTGCTATGTGATCGGCGTCATCGGCGTGCTGGCCTTCGTGCTCGTGGAACTGGCGATGAAAGACGACGCGCTCATCCCGATGCGGTTCTTCCGCAACAGCACGTTCGCGCTCGGCGTCGTGATCAGTCTCGTCGTCGGAGCCGTCATGTTCGGCGGAATCACCCTCCTGCCCCAGTACCTGCAAGTGGTGAAGGGCTCGAGTCCCACCCTCGCCGGGTTCCAGATCCTGCCGATGGTCCTCGGACTGATGGCCGGGTCGGTGGTCAGCGGTCAGATGATCTCGCGCACCGGGCACTACCGGTACTTCCCCATCCTGGGGACCGCCCTCATCGTGATCGGTGCATTCCTGCTGCACACCGTGGCCGCCGACACACCCATGCCCGTCGTCATGGCGTTCATGCTCGTCCTCGGGCTCGGACTCGGAAATCTGATGCAGCCGCTGACCCTCGCCATCCAGAACGCGCTGCCCCCGCAGGACATGGGCGTGTCGACCGGAGCGGCCACGTTCTTCCGGCAGATCGGCGGCACCGCCGGCGTCGCGATCTTCCTGTCGATCCTCTTCTCCCGCCTCACCCCGGCCATCGGCGAACGCGTCACCGCGGCGGCCGGCACACCCGAATTCCGTCGAGCCGTGGTGGCCGCAGCCCAGAGCAACGACCCCGCCGAGGCCGCCATGGGCCAAGGCATGCTCAGCCCCGACCACGCCGGGGTCAGCGGGGTCCTCACGGACAGCTCGGTGATCGGCACACTCGACGACGTGCTGGCCCTGCCGTTCAAGGAAGGATTCGCCGACGCGATCGGATCCGTCTTCCTCACCGTGTCGATGCTCGCCGTCGTCGCCTTCGTCCTCACCGTGCTCTGGAAGGAAGTCCCGCTCCGCAGCGAGTCCGGACTCCAGGCCGCGGCGCGGGGAGAAGCGGAGGGGTGAGACGACAACGGCGCCCACCCCGCGGGGATGGACGCCGTTGTCGTGAACGTCGGGAGGCTCAGTGCCAGACGATTCGCCGCCGGCTCAGTGCCAGACGATTCGCCGCCGGCTCAGTGCCAGACGATTCGCCGCCGGCTCAGTGCCTGACGATTCGCCGCCGGCTCAGTGCCAGACGATTCGCCGCCGGCTCAGTGCCTGACGATTCGCCGCCGGCTCAGTGCCTGACGATTCGCCGCCGGCTCAGTGCCTGACGATTCGCCGCCGGCTCAGTGCCCGCCGGCTCAGTGCCTGACGATTCGCCGCCGGCTCAGTGCCCGCCGTTGTCCTTCAGGCGCTTGAGCGAAGCCTCGACCTCGGCCTTCGCCTCGGCGAGTCCGACCCAGTCGGCGGCCTCGACGTGCTTGCCCGGTTCGAGGTCCTTGTAGTGGACGAAGAAGTGCTTGATGGCATCCAGTTCGAACTGCGGGACGTCGCCGATGTCCTGGATGTGGTCCCAGCGCGGGTCGCCGGCGGGCACGCACAGCACCTTGTCGTCGCCGCCGGCCTCGTCGACCATCTTGAACATGCCGACGGGACGAGCCTCGACGATGACGCCGGGGAACACGGACTCGGGGAGCAGGACCAGCGCGTCCAGCGGGTCGCCGTCCTCGCCGAGGGTGTTCTCGATGAAGCCGTAGTCGGCCGGGTAGCCGAACGCGGTGTAGAGGTAGCGGTCCAGCTTCACGCGACCGGTCACGTGGTCGACCTCGTACTTGTTTCGCTGACCCTTGGGGATCTCGATGGTGACGTCGAACTCCACGCCGATTCCTCGCTGTCGTGTCGATGATGATTCGGGGAGAGGATATCGGGTCGAGGATAAGGTTGGTTGTCTGACCACCCACGAATCACAGTGAAGACGGAGGCGCGTTGCCGGGCCAGGGAAAGAAGAAGATGGGCTCGTTGGCGGGACGCCACCGTCGGAACATGCGAATTCTGTTCGCGTCGGTCGTCGTCGTGGTGCTCGCGATGGCGGCTGTTCTGGTGGTCGCGGTGACTGCGCACAACGCGTCGGCGGGCCGCGGTGAGCTGACGATCGCCCCCGAACCGGCGCCGATCACCGCGGCCCCGCAGGTCACGCCGGTCCCGGACGACGCACCCATGCCGACGGCGCAGGGAATCGCTGCGGCGGTCGGTCCGGCCGCCGCCAACCCCGATCTGGGCAAGTTCAGCGGAACCGTGGCCGACGCGGTCACCGGTCAGGTGCTGTGGAGCGTCAACCCGCAGACCCCGATGACGCCCGCGTCGACCACCAAGGTGCTCACCGCCGGATCCGCGCTGCTGTCGCTGCCTGCCGACCGCCGGGTCACGACGAAGGTGGTGCAGGGGGCGACTCCCGGCGAGATCGTCCTCGTCGCCGGTGGTGATCCCACTCTCACCGCGAAGCCCGTCGGGGAGAACGGCTACTACCCCGGCGCCGCACACATCTCGCAACTCGTCGATCAGATCCGGAACGCGGGCATCTCTGCGACGAGCATCGTCGTCGACACGAGCATCTATTCGGGCGACACCATGGCGCAGGGGTGGTTCCCGACCGACGTCGGTGCCGGATTCATCACCCCCACCGAACCGATCATGATCGACGGCGGACGGGCCGACCCGCTCGTCGACGAGTCGCCGCGTAGTTCGACGCCCGCCCTGGACGCCGGGCGAACGCTTGCCGGTGCGCTCGGCGTGAACCCGTCGGCGGTCACGTCGGGCATCGCGGCGCCGGGTGCGGCCACCCTCGCGAGTGTGCAGTCGGCGCCCCTGCGCGACCGATTGCAGCAAATGATGGAACACTCGGACAATGTGCTTGCCGAAGCGATCGGGCGGGAGGTTGCCATGAATGCCGGCGCAGAAGCATCGTTCAAGGGCGCCGTCGCGACCATCGGTCAGACACTGTCCGCCGCCGGATTCGACCTCTCGGGGCTCACACTGCACGACGCGAGCGGATTGTCCGTCGACGACCGCATCGCGCCGCAACTGCTCGACCAGGTTCTGGCGGCCGCCGCGGGGGACGGCAAGCCCGCTCTGCGGCCGATGCTCGACTACCTGCCGGTGGCCGGCGCCACGGGCAGCCTGTCGGACCGGTACGCGTCCGGGAACCGCACCGGCGCCGGATGGGTGCGGGCGAAGACCGGCACCCTGTCCACGGCCAGCGCTCTGGCCGGGTACGTGGTGGATCAGAACGGGCGGGTACTCACGTTCGCGCTGATGTCCAACGACCGGCCGCCGGAGGTCAGTCGTCCCGCCCTCGACGCACTGGCGGCCGCGCTCCGCACGTGCGGGTGCCAGTGATGGCCGCCGAGGGAAATGCGTTCCGCGGCGCCGTCGACTGGAACCTTGCAGCCAGGACGGGGGTGAAACTGGCGCGCAGCGGGCCCGCGACGTCGCGTTATACGGCCGAAACCGTGGTCGCGGAACTGGCCGACGCGTCGATGCGCGCCGAACTGCCCGTCCGGGAAGTGACGGGCCTCGCCGACGGACTGCCGGTGCCGACCGCCCAGATCCTCGACCGGGCGGGCTGGATCCACGCCGCCGCGCACTCGATGTCGCAACTCACGGGCGGCGACGCCGCACCCGGACTGCTGGTCGGCAAACCGGCCGGCATCCAGGCCGGGGCGATGCTCGCGTACCTGTCCTCGGCGATCCTCGGCCAGTACGACCCGTTCACCGGCGACAACGGAACCCTGCTGCTGGTGGCGCCCAACGTGGTGTCCGTCGAGCGGACGCTGCGGGTGCAGCCCAGCGACTTCCGGCTGTGGGTGTGCCTGCACGAGGTGACGCACCGCGTGCAGTTCTCGTCGTCGCCGTGGCTCACCGGGTACATGCAGCAGTCGGTGGAGACACTCGGATCCGCGGACGACGAGTCCGTCACCGACATGGTCGGCCGGTTGTCCTCCGCGCTGCGCGACCGTGGGCGCACCGAGCCGGACGAGTCGGGCGCACCCGGCGGCATCGTCGGGCTGTTGCGCGCGACGCAGGCCGAGCCGCAGCGTGAGGCACTCGACCGGCTGCTGGTGCTGGGCACCCTCCTGGAGGGGCATGCGGACCACGTGATGGACGCGGTCGGCCCCGCGGTGGTGCCGTCGGTGGCCGCGATCCGCGCGGCGTTCGATCAGCGGCGCCGTCGCAAGAGCAACCCGGTGCAACGCCTCATCCGGGCGCTGCTCGGGATGGACGCGAAGATGGCGCAGTACGTGCGCGGCAAGGCGTTCGTCGACGCCGTCGTGGACCGGGTCGGGATGGACCGGTTCAACGTGGTCTGGACCGGCCCCGACACCCTGCCCCGACTTGCGGAGATCGACCGGCCCGACGCCTGGGTGTCCCGGGTTCTGGGCTGACGCGGTGATGGTGCTTCCCGAGGAGCCGGCGATCCTCGAGGTTCGTCACGCCGTGCGGCGCTGGATCGCCGGGTACGCCCCGGACGGTGACGTCGCGGTCGGACTGTCGGGTGGCGCCGACTCGCTGGCGCTGACGGCGGCCGCTGTGGCCGAGGCGCGTTCGGTCCGCGCCCTGGTCGTCGATCACCGGCTGCAGCCGGGGTCGGCCGACGTGGCCGAGGAGGCGGCAGCTCGTGCGCGTGCCCTCGGCTGCACGTCCGCCGAGGTGCTTCCCGTCGACGTGACCGGGTCCGGCGGGCTCGAGGCGGCCGCCCGGCAGGCCCGGTACCGCGCGCTCGACGCCGCGCGGGGAACCCGTCCGGTGCTGCTGGGCCACACCCTCGACGACCAGGCCGAGACGGTGTTGCTGGGCCTGTCGCGCGGGTCGGGTGGCCGGTCCATCTGGGGGATGAGTGCCTCCGACAGTCCGTGGGGGCGACCGCTGCTGGACGTGCGACGCGCGGTGACCCGGCAGGCCTGCGCGGAACTCGGCCTCGTCCCGCACGAGGATCCGCACAACTCGTCGCCCGACTTCGTGCGGGTGCGGTTGCGCACCGAGGTGCTGCCGCTGCTCGAGGACGTCCTGGGCGGCGGTGTGGCCGGGGCGCTGGCCCGCACGGGGGAGCACCTGCGGGAGGAGGGCGCCGTGCTCGACGCGGCGGCCGCCGACATCGCGGCGAAAGTCCTGGTGGACGGGGAGATCGACGCGGAACTGCTCGCGTCGTCGGCCCCACCCGTGCGCCGGCGGGTACTGCGCAGCTGGCTTCTCTCAGCGGGTGCGCGCGGGCTCGGTGACACCCAGTTACGGGCCGTAGACGACCTCGTCGCGCGGTGGCGCGGGCAGGGACAGGTGGCTATCGGGGGCGGAACACCGGACGCGAGGTTGGTGGTCCGCCGACGACGTGGCAGGCTGAACGTCGGATTGGACGACCAACGAAGGGTTTGATCGCGTGTACGAAGGCGACATCGCATCGGTACTGATCTCCGAGGACGAGATTCGTCGACGTACCGTCGAACTGGCCGAGGAAATCGCCAAGCGCTACCCGGTGGGCGCCCCGGAAGGGGATCTGCTCCTGGTGGGTGTCCTCAAGGGCGCCATCTTC
>RRBB01000689.1:0-1017 GCA_006543605.1 Rhodococcus sp. WS4 | reverse complement strand
CCGGCCTCGGCGAGGTTCGCCACGACCAGGCCCTCGTTCTGGATGTAGCGGCGCTGCTTGCCGACCGGACGCATGTTCCACGGCCCCGGCGGCTGCACGAACCACGCCGTCGACTGCCGGCGCGTGCGAGTGACGTTGCCCTCCACCCCGACCAGCGCGAGCCGCACCGCCTTGCGTTCGCGGTCGGCACGCTTCTTCGCCGCCGCGGCCTGCCTGGTGAACTCCGCCTCCGGGTCGCTGCGGCGGCCGCGCTTCTTTCCGCCCCGCTCGCCTTTCGCGGTGGGTTCTGGCTCCGCGTCAGGTGCGGGGGAGGGGACCGCGACCGGTGCGGGGGCTGCGATGTTGCTGTTCGGAGCCTGTGACCAAGCCAATTCCTGGGCCGGGGCCGGGGCCGGCGTGGCGGCCGATCGGTTCGCCGCCATCGCCGCCGCCCACGACGGTGGCAACGCACCGGGCGGAACGATGACCGGCTCGGGCTCGTCGAAGTTCGGATCGAACAGTGCGGCGATCTCGTTGTCGGGCTGCAAAGTCATCGGGAGGACTCACCTTCGATCGGCGTGACGGCATGCGCGCTGCCGGCAGCGCGGGAAATGGCGGGAATGCGGAGCACGACGGTCTGGCCGGGCTTCGGTGGGCGCGGTGCGTTCAGGTCGTTCCACGCGGCCCGGATCACCGCCCGGACCGGGCGGTCGGCGTTGACGAACTTCGTCACCCGCGCGGTGAGCACGACGGTGATGACCACCATCACGACGAGGGACTTGAAACCCAGCGGCACGTGCACGACGGCGCGGGCGAGGACGAAGACGGTGACCATGAATGCGGCCCCGAGCCCGAGCGCCGCGTACCGAATCCGGACGGGCAGGGTGAACCCGGTTGGGCCGAGGTAGTGCTGATCCACCCGGTGCAGCAGGTCGTCGTTGTCGATCACAGTCGGCTCCCTTCGATCGTCGATTGGTGATCGGGCACGGCAGGTCAGACCACTCGGATGCCGAACAGGCCGAGAATCCAGTTGCCGAT
>RRBB01000688.1:0-1021 GCA_006543605.1 Rhodococcus sp. WS4 | reverse complement strand
CTCAGGTCGGTACACAAGCGGGTGGCTGATGGACGTAGTCGGAAACAAGGGCGCGCACAGCGAGGTTCAGGCGATCAAGATCGCAACACCGACAACGGTGCAGTGGATCCTCGACAAGGCGATTCAAGTTCACGGCGCAGCAGGCCTGTCACAGGACTTCCCCCTCGCGAACATGTATGCCGGGATCCGCACTCTTCGCTTCGCCGACGGGCCGGACGAGGTGCACAAGAACGCTCTGGCGAGAAACGAGCTCCGCCGCCGGGCAGCAGAACGCGCAGCACGATGAGGCCCAGTCGAGGCTTCATCGACTGTTATGTCCCGACGGTGGGCGCGTTCGTCCCTGTGGCGCCGCCCTGCGCGCCCTTACGGGCGATGAAGACCGCAAGCGAGAGAAGAGGATGTGTCGATGTCCGGTGAGGACGTGGAGTTCGACGCCGATGGCGTGACATTTCGCGGCTGGTTCTACACAGCGCAAGGAACTGATTCTCCCGTGCCGGCCGTCGTAATGGCGCACGGCTTGTCCGGCGTGAAGGAAATGCATCTCGACGACTTCGCCGAGGTGTTTTCGTTCGCGGGCCACGAACGAGCGCTCGAACCGAAGCGGCTTGTCGTCACGGACGGTGGGCATTTCGATCCCTATATGGGCGTGATCTTCGACCAGGCCGCGCAGGCAGCCTGCGACCATTTCACGGCTCACTGACATAGCGGTTTGGTCGACTCCGGCGGTTGCTCTCAACAGACTGTCTGGATATTCGGCCGGGAAGGTTGTACGGCGAAATGCAAGATATCTCCTACCAAGAACTAGGCCACGTCGGGGTGATCACGCTGATGCGGCCCGAGGTGCACAACGCGTTACGGCTCGAGACCTACGCCGAGCTGACCGAACTCGTGCACAACGCGACGGCTCGCGTATTGGTCATCACCGGTGCCGGACGATCCTTTTGCTCGGGCGACGATGTCCGAGCGGTGGGCGGTGGCGCAGGTCCGGTGTTTGACGAAGAAATCACTCCGGCCGCGGGGG
>RRBB01000687.1:0-1021 GCA_006543605.1 Rhodococcus sp. WS4 | reverse complement strand
CTGGATCCGACCGAAGGAGCGTCATGAAGATGCGAACGATGCGGTCTGTCGTCGCCGACACGTTGGGCGAACCGTCCGAGGTCCTGCACCTGCAGACCAGCCCGCTTCCGGAGCCCCGTCCCGGCCAGGTCCGGATCCGGGTGGCAGCTGTACCTGTCCATGCCAGCGATCTGCACACCATCCGCGGGAGATACGGATTCACCCCGGAGTTCCCGACCGTACCCGGAATCGAATCCGTCGGTGTGATCGACGAACTCGGTAGCGGCACAGACGGCCTGGCCGTCGGGCAACGCGTCATCACGATCGGAGTCACGGGCACGTGGCAGGAGTATGTTGTCGCCGATGCCGGACGGGTCTTGCCTGTTCCCGCCGGGATGAGCGATTCCACGGCCGCCCAGATTCTCGCCAATCCTCTCACCGCCGTGATCTTGACCGGTGATGAGCTCGATGTTCGACGGGGCGAATGGCTCCTGCAGACCGCGGCCGGTTCCACCGTGGGCCAGTCGGTCATCCAACTCGGGGTGCACGTCGGCTTGAAGACCCTCAACCTGGTCCGCCGTCGATCCGCCGTCGAGGACATCCTCGCGCTGGGGGGCACCGCGGTGATCTGCACGGAGGATGAAGACCTGCGCGAACGGGTGGCCGACATCGCAGGCCCGGACGGCGTGTCCAAGGCGATCGACTGTGTCAGCGGTCAGGTGGGTGCGGACGTGTCGCGTGCGCTGGCACCGCACGGTGAGCTGGTCGTCTACGGTGCGCTGTCCACGCACCGCCAAACCGATCCCGACAAACTCACCATCCCGATCTCCGCGCGTTCACTGATCTACGAGACAAAGACCGTTCGGGGGTTTTGGCTGTTCCGCTGGTTCACCGAGACCCCGCAGGATCGGATGGTTGCAGCGATCGATCGGACAGTTCAGCTCGCCGACAGAGGCGCGTTGCGCGTGCCGGAGGGCCAGCCGATCCCCCTCGAAAAGTTCAGCGAAGCCGTCCATTTGACCGAAGCTCCCGAACACGGGGG
>RRBB01000686.1:0-921 GCA_006543605.1 Rhodococcus sp. WS4 | reverse complement strand
CCGGTCTCGTGGGCGACGCGGTGATTGGACGAATGAACCTTGCTACCGCCCTCCCCGCTTGGGAAGGGCGCAGCGACCGACGGTTCAGGCCGGCTGGACGTCGATGATCTCGACTTCGAAGGCCAGGGTCTTGCCGGCCAGCGGATGATTGAAGTCGACGGTCACCTGCTGCTCATCGAACGCCTTGACCACGCCCGGCAGTTCGGTCTTGGCCGCGTCGTTGAAGATCACCAGCAGGCCCTCGGCCAGCTCCATGTCCTGGAACTGGTCGCGCGGCATGATCTGCACGTTCTGCGGATTCGGCTGGCCGAAGCCCTGTTCGGGAAGAATGCTCAGGGTGCGCTTGTCGCCAGCCTTCAAGCCGAACAGCGCCTGTTCGAAGCCCGGCAGCAGGTTGCCGTCGCCGACCTTGAACGAGGCCGGCTGCTTGTCGAAGGTGCTGTCGACGACGTTGCCGTCCTCCAGCTTGAGGGCGAAATGCAGGGTGACGCGGCTCTCCTGGCCAATGCGGGTCGACTCAGCCATGGGCGGCTTCTCCGGATTTCTTCGATCTGAACATGTCGAGCGCCAGCATGACGGCGCCGACGGTGATGGCGCTATCGGCCAGGTTGAACGCCGGGAAGTACCAGCGGTTCTGCCAGTGCACCAGGATGAAGTCCACCACGTGGCCAAGGACCATGCGGTCGTAGAGGTTGCCCAGGGCGCCGCCGAGCACCAGCGCCAGGGCGATGGCCAACCAGGTCTCGCCTTTCTTCAGGCGTTTCAGCCAGACCACCAGGATCGCGCTGACGACGATGGCGATCAGGGCGAACAGCCAGCGCTGCCAGCCCGAGCTGTCGGCCAGGAAGCTGAAGGCGGCACCGGTGTTGTAGGCCAGGGTCCAGCTGAACAGATCGGGGATCACCACGATCTGCTGGTACA
>RRBB01000685.1:0-1033 GCA_006543605.1 Rhodococcus sp. WS4 | reverse complement strand
CCGGTCAGCTCCGGGGTCCCCTGCCGGGGACGCCGCGCATGCGGGAAAATCGGTGCGGCCGCTCGGCTAGGTCGGTGTCTTCTTGGCGCGGATGAGCCCGTCGGTCAGCTTGATCCTGGGAGCCGTGTTGTGGGGCCGCGCAATGTCGCTACGAGCACGAGGGTCCGACTCACACCCGATCCCTGTCGGCTCCTGCGGGCGGCCACCGCCAGTGTCGGTTCACGATTCGAGGATGTGAGGTCAATGGAAGAGGTCGACGAGGTCGAGTTGCACGTGGAGCGGATCGCGGCGCTGGATTTGGGCAAGGCCGCACTGGTGGCGTGTGTGCGGGTGCCGCACCGGTCGAGGCCGGGCCGGCGGATGCAGGAGGTGCGCGAGTACCCGACCACGACCGCCGAGCTGCTGGCGATGGCGGTGTGGTTTCGGCAGTGGGGGGTGGAGCGGGTGGTGATGGAGGCCACCGGCGACTACTGGAAGGGCGTGTACTACCTGCTCGAGGCCGAGGGCTTCGAGTGTTGGCTGGTCAACGCCCGGGAAGTGAAGAACACCCCGGGTAGGGCCAAGACGGACAAGCTCGACGCCGTCTGGTTGGCGAAGGTGGCCGAGCGGGGCATGTGCCGCCCGTCGTTGGTACACCCGCCCGAGATCCGGCGGCTGCGGGATCTGACCCGGTACCGGCGGGCCCTGGTCGGCGACCGCAGCCGGGAGCGGCAGCGGGTGGAGAAGCTGCTCGAGGACGCCCAGATCAAGATCGGCACGGTGCTCACCGACATCCACGGCGTCTCCGGCCGCGCGATGATGGAAGCGCTCGTCGCCGGGCGGCGAGACCCGCACTCGCTGGCCACGCTGGCCAAGGGGCGAGCCAGGGTGAAGACCGTCCAACTGCAGGAGGCGCTGCGCGGGTTCTTCACCGACCACCACGCGACCATGCTGCGGATGATGCTGGACAACACCGACCGCATCAGTGCCCAGATCACCGAACTCGACAGCCAGATCGAGGCGGCGATCGCCCCTTTCTCCGGGCAGGCGGCGC
>RRBB01000684.1:0-927 GCA_006543605.1 Rhodococcus sp. WS4 | reverse complement strand
CGGCGGGCAAGCCGTCGTCGCAGAACAGCGCCTGTAGTTCGCCGCGCAGCAGGTACTCGCTGCACAACCAGGTCGGCAGGTGGGCGATGCCGAGGCCGGCCAGCGCCGCGTCGACCATCGCTTCGGCGTTATTGGTGACCAGCCGCGCCCGTTTCGGCCGCAGCTGCTGGAGCTTGCCGTCGTGCTGGAAGCGCCAGGCATAGGGTGGCGACAGGTTGTCCCAATCGATGCCGGCATGCTCCGGCAGTTCGCCGGGGGATGCGGGAACGCCATGTTCGCGCAGGTACTCCGGGCTGGCGCAGACCACCCGCACCATCGGCGCCAGCGAAGTGGCCACCAGGCGGCTGTCGGGCAGCGGGCCGGCGCGCAACACCAGGTCGACCTCGCCGAGATGTTCGCCCTGCAGGTCGATGAAGCTGCCGATCAGGCGCAATTGCACGTCGAGGCCGGGGTTGGCCTTGAGGAAGTCGGCGACCGCCGGGGCCAGGTGGCGGCGGCCGAAGGGCACCGGCGCATCGATACGGATCAGGCCCTGCGGCGCGGTGCTCAGGGACACCGCTTCGGCACGGGCCAGGCGCAGTTCGGTGACGATCCGCCGGGCGCGGTCGGCGAAGGCCAGGCCGGCCGGCGTGGCGCGCACCGTATGGGTGGTGCGCACCAGCAGGGTGCTGCCGACGGCGCGTTCCAGGGCGTCCATCCGGCGCGCCACGGCGGACGGGGTGAGCGGGTGCTTGCGCGCAGCGGCGGAGAAGCTGCCGCCATCGAGGACATCGAGGTAGAGAACGAACTGTTCGCTGAGGGTATCGGGCAACATGCTCATGCCTTTGCGTGATTGGCATAGCCATTGTGCTTTCTTGTGCGTTTCCCATCCAGCCACGCTTGCCTAGCATGGAGGCGTCGAAAGAGGGGCTGACATGCTGGATGTAT
>RRBB01000683.1:0-1046 GCA_006543605.1 Rhodococcus sp. WS4 | reverse complement strand
GGATGGCGCTGGAGGCGATCCAGGCCCAGGCCGGGCACCGCTCGATCGACTCGACGCGCATCTACCTGCATCTGGCCAACGACTGGCTCGCCGGGGAATACCGCAGGGCCACTGAAGCGATCGACGCACAAGCGCGGGTGCTGTGATGCCCGCGCCGAGGGCGATCACGGCCGACGACGAGCTGGTCGTGGAGCACTACCTGGCCGAGATGCGCGCCGCCGACCGCAAGACCGGGAGATCCACCACCCACGCGGCCCGGGCCTGCTGGGGCAGGATCCGACGCGCCGGTGGATGGGACCGGTTGACCGCCGCCGAGCGGCTCGACGCCGTCGGCAAGGCCCCGTCGTTCATGTCGTGGTTGATGGTGACCTGCCGGATCACCGTCGACGCCGACCTGCTCAGTGCGACCAACCTTCGACTCGCTCACGTGGCCCGCGCATTTCGACCCGACGACCATCGATGGTTCAACCAAGCATGCCGGGAGTTGGGTGTCGGCGACCGAGACGCCGTGTTGCAGTGGAACACCCTCGCCAGGATCACCGCGATCACCGGGGTCACCTTCGACCAGGTCACCGATGACACCTTCGCCGCTGCCCACCTCGCACTGATCACCGCCTACACCCGACGCGGCCAACGCAGTTCCGGTCGCAACATGGGAGCCTGCCTGCACCGGTTGCAGCTGACCCTGTTCCACGCCGGACGCCTGACGACGCTGCGACGACCACCAGCCGAACCGGCGATATCGGTGACCGGGTGGACCACTGTTCCAACACAATTCGCGGCATCCGCGCACCGTTATGTCGAGCAGGTCACGCTGAGCCTGCGCCCGACCACCACCGGGCGCATCGAGCACGACCTGCGTCGGTTCGGGCGATGGCTGGCCGACACCCAACCCGACGTCCACGGCTGCGTCGATCTACGGCGCGAACACATCGAAGCATTCAAGACCTGGTTGTCGACCCACCCCACCCCGCGCACCGGGAAACCGCTGAACCGGGTCAGCATCAAGAACACCCTGATCAACCTGCACTGCTTCCTCACCCGGA
>RRBB01000682.1:0-1062 GCA_006543605.1 Rhodococcus sp. WS4 | reverse complement strand
GACCTGCTCCGTGGCCCGGCCGCCGGCCTGGCCACGAAGGGCGTGTACTGGCGGGGGCTACTGGTCACGGCCATCGACGGCACCATGATGTGCTGCCCGGACACCGTGGCGAATTTGCAGGTCTACCACCGGGGCGGCGGGTTTCACGGCGGCACCGGGTATCCGATGGTGCGCCTTCTCGCTCTGGTGGCGTGCGGCACCCGCACCGTGATCGACGCGACGTTCGGTGCCAGCAGCGTCGGGGAGACCACCTACACCCTCGACCTACTCCGGGGGATGCGCCGCGGGATGATCGTGCTGGCCGACCGCAACTTCGCCTCGCAGGCGTTGCTCGCCGCGGTCCGCGACACCGGTGCGCACCTGCTGGTCCGGGTCAAGAACAGCCGCAACCTCCCGGTCTGCGCCCGCCTGCCCGACGGCTCCTACCTGTCCCGGATGGGCCCGGTCGAGGTCCGTGTCCTGTGCTGCGAGATCACCATCACAACCAGCGCGGGAGCTCGCAGCGAGACCTACAAGCTGGTGACCACCCTCCTCGATCCCGACTGTCCCGCAACCGAAATCGTCCGCCTCTACCACGATCGGTGGGAGATCGAGACCGCGTTCCTAGAGCTGAAATCGACGATCCTCGGTGGCCGGGTGCTGCGCGCCCGCACCCCACGCGGGGTCGAGCAGGAGATCTACGCGCTGCTCGTCACCTACCAGGCGTTGCGCGTCGCGATCACCGACGCCACCCTCGGGTGCCCCGACGTCGATCCCGACCGTGCCAGCTTCACCATCGCCCTCAACGCGGCCCGCGACCAACTCATTCACGCCGCGGGTGTCATCGAAACCACCGTCGTCGACCTCGTCGGCATCATCGGCGAACGCGTCCTCGACCACCTGATGCCCGCCCGACGATCACGAACCAACCCCCGCGTGGTCAAACGAGCGATCTCCAAGTTCGTCGCCAGCACTGCCCGCGGCCGCACCCGAGGGCCAAGTCTCAAGGCCACCATCGCCATCAACATCCTCACCGACATCGACCCTTGACAACACAACCCACGACTTAACTACACGGCTTTG
>RRBB01000681.1:0-1063 GCA_006543605.1 Rhodococcus sp. WS4 | reverse complement strand
GCTCACTGGTGCACCATCCTTGTGTCGGTGGTTTCAGATGGACTGCCGATGCACCCGAGGTGCCGCCGGGTCACTGCCCTGCTCGCTTGACACGATCGATGTCCGGCATGAGTTCTGCAGGACCCGGCGGTCGCCCGGGCCGCGCCGACCGTCGACAGGGCTGAGCGCCACCGAGCGCCGTACAGTGAGCGAACCGGCTGCCGCGTCCCGGCACCGCACGAGGGTGCCTCCCCACTGGGTCTAGCAGCGAGGAGGCTGACATGAAGTCTGCCAGAAACACCCTGCCCGATGAACCACCCAACGCCCTGACCTGCGGCATCGACTGGGCCCGCGACGATCACGCCGTGTCCGTCGTCGATGCCCGCGGCCGCGAGGTCCACCGCTGCACCGTCGAACACAGCGCCGCCGGGCTGCGCGAACTGCTCACAGTCCTCGCCCGCACCGGCGTCTGCGAGGTCGCGATCGAACGCCCCGACGGACCGGTGATCGACACCCTGCTCGGCGCCGGGATCACCGTCGTGGTGATCAGCCCCAACCAGGTCAAGAACCTGCGCGGCCGCTACGGATCGGCCGGCAACAAGGACGACCGCTTCGACGCCTTCGTCCTCGCCGACACCCTGCGCACCGACCGCACCCGACTGGCGCCGCTGACCCCCGACCACCCGGCCACCGTCGCGCTGCGCCGCGTCTGCCGGGCCCGCAAGGACCTCGTCGCCCACCGCGTCGCCCTCGCCAACCAGCTGCGGGCGCACCTTCGCAACGTCTTCCCCGGCGCGGTCGACCTGTTCGCCGACCTCGACTCCCCGATCAGCCTGATGTTCCTGACCCGCTTCGACTGTCAGGACCGGGCCGACTTGCTCACCCCCAAGCGCCTGGCCACGTGGCTGTCCGGCGTCAGCTACAGCGGCCGCACCGACCCCGCGGTCCTGCACGCCCGCCTGACCGCCGCACCCCGCGGCGCCGTCGGTGACGACGGATCCGCGCACGCCCACATCACCCGCGCCCTGGTCGCCGCCCTGCGCACCCTCGTCGAACAGATCAAGGTGCTCACCGAACAGATCGG
>RRBB01000680.1:0-1067 GCA_006543605.1 Rhodococcus sp. WS4 | reverse complement strand
AGGCGATCGTGCGTGGGCTGACCCGGCGTTGTTTGGCCAGGCGGTCGATGAAGAAGCTCTGCAGGGTGGGAGCGATCGGACTCATCGGCTCATCACCTCCCGCGACAGCTCGAGCCGACCGGCGGCCAGTGCGAGCAGTTCGGGCTGCGCGGACATATACCAGTAGGTGGAGCGCGGATCTCGATGCCCCAAGTAGGTCGACAGGGTCTGCATTCGGGCTTCGACGCCCTCGCCCGCTCTATACCACCCGAGAAGGGTGCGCACCGCGAATGTGTGGCGTAGGTCGTGGATTCGTGGTGGGCGTTCGGCTTCGCCGCCGATTCCGGCGTCGTCGCAGAGCCGCCGGAAGTTCTGCTGGACGAGCTGGTAGATCAGTCTGGTTCCGGCCATCGAGACGAAGAAGCTCGGGGCGGTTGTCGGCGGACAGATCCGATCGCGAGTCCGGGCGTAGTTGTCGAGCGCGGTGAGTGTGGACGCGTGCACGGGAACCAGTCTGGTTTTGCCAAACTTCGACTCTCGGATCGTCAATACCGCATCGGCCCAGTCGATATCGCCGCGATCGAGCCGGATCGCTTCCCCGACCCGCATGCCGGTTACCGCCAGCAGCCCGATCAGGGTTTCGTGGGTGGCCGCGGGTAGCGGCCGATGTAAACGCCGGGCCCCGGCCATCAGAGTGTCGATGTCTGTCGGGCTGTAGATGAACGGCGGACGCCACCGTCGCCGATTCGGGAGAAGCCCCGGTGGCGGCACCTCGGTGCCGGCATCGATTCCGGCCATGTAGCGGGCGAATCCGCGGGCGATGGTCATCCGCCGCGGCCCGATAGTGGTGTTCGGGTCGACGTCGGGGCCCTGCGCCCAGGCGAGGGCCGCCGCGATGGTGACCGTGAGGACGCCTGTGGCATCGAGGTAGTCGACGAACCGGGGCAGCTGGCGGTGGTATGCGGCCAGGTCGTGGCCCAGGCTGTTGCGCAGCCGCAGGTAGTCCCCGGCGGCGTCGGCGAGGGCGCTCATCGCGCTGCTCCGGGCCAGGGTGCGGCGATCGTCCGCAAGGTGTCGAAGTCGACCTT
>RRBB01000067.1:0-49961 GCA_006543605.1 Rhodococcus sp. WS4 | reverse complement strand
GTACGGGGCGTCTGGGTCCACGCTCATGGGCTGTCCTCGGCATTGTCGAGAGTCGATCGGGCAGGGGTAAGGGAGAGGTCGGCGCCGTGGTGCGGTGCAGACCGCCTCGTCGGGAGGGTGTTCCGGCGGTGCGGGTGTCATCCAATCTGTCACCGCCATGAGTGAAGTACAATCTCAACTATCTCGATACCCGTTAAATTTCTCTAAAGGTAGGTGTTCGGCGTGCTCGACACGACGAGGATGTTCGCGCTGTGCGAGGTGGCCCGGCACGGGTCCATCACCGCGGCGGCCACGGCCCTCGGCTACACCACGTCGGCGGTCTCGCAGCAGATCGCCAAGCTCGAGAAGGAAGCCGGGCAACCGCTGCTCGAGCGGCATGCCCGGGGAATCGTGCTCACCGACGCCGGCCGTGCGGTGGTCAAGCACACCGAACGGATCCTGGTCGAACTCGAGGCCGCGGACGCCGAACTCGCCGAGATCCGGGGACTGCGCGCGGGAATGCTGGCGATCGGAACCTTCCCGACGGCGGGGTCGTCGCTGCTGCCGCTGGTGGTCAAGGAGTTCAAAACCCTGCATCCGGGTGTCGATCTGCGGGTGTTGAGCGGACGGTTCGCGCAACTGGTCGACGCTCTGCGGCGCCGGGAGACCGAGTTGTCGTTGCTGTGGGATTACGAATGGAACCGGATCGACGACCCACTGCTGACCTACCACCATCTGATGAACGATCCGACGCTGCTGCTGGTCTCCGAGAAACACCGTCTCGCCGACCGGAAATCGATCCGGATCACCGAACTGCGGGACGAGGCGTGGGTGGTCCGCGCCGATGATCACCCGGTGGCGCACACTCTCGAACGGCTTTGCCAGGAAGGCGGATTCACGCCTCGAACGAGTTTCCTCGCACACGACTACGGCGAGGTGCAGGCAATGGTCGGGGTCGAACTGGGGGTGGCCATCGCACCAAGGCTCGCCGTGCTCAATCCGCGCCCCGATGTCCGGTCCATCCCGCTCGCCACCCGCTCCCCACAGCGACGCATCCTGGTGGCGCACCTGACCGAGCGGCGGCTGAGCCCGGCCGCGCAAGAGGCCATCACGCAGTGCATGGCGGCGGCGCGTCGCCTCGAGGAGGGCTTCACCGAGGTGTAGGGGCGTTGGCGCGGAGCGGTGGCCGTGTCCGGCGCGCGTACCTCGACCGGGTCGGTCCGGCGGATCCATCGTTATGCCGGCGAGATGGTGAATGCCTCGGCGAGTTGGACGAGCTTGCGGGCTCGGCCGAGCCGGGGCAGGTCGCTTCCGTCTCGGATGACCCGGCCGCGGGCCTGGAAGTCGGCGAGGAATTCCTGCGCCCAGGACACCTCGGACGGGGCCGGGCTGATCGCCTCGTTGATCACGTCCAGCTGGTCGGTGTCCAGGCACAGCTTGCCGGTCAACCCGAGGGACACCGCGTGAGTGGTCTGCTCGCGCAGCAGCAGGTGGCTGTTGCCGACGGTGGGCCCGTCGATCGGACCGGGAAGATCACCGACCCGACTGGCGACGACCAGCCGCGATCGCGGGTAGGCCATCGCGAGATCGTCTGCGCTGGCCCCGGTGTCGCGGCGGTAGTCGCCGCTGCCGAATGCGAGCCGGAACGCTCCGCGGGCGCGGGCTATGGCGGGCGCGTTCTCGATCCCGACGGCGGATTCGACGAGGGCGAGGACCGGGATGACACGGCCGAGGCGATCGAAGGTTTCGGTGACGTGCTCGGCCGCTTCGGCCTTGGCAAGCACTACTCCCGCCAGGTGAGGGAGTTCCGCGAGCCGGTCGACGTCGCCGGACCAGTACGGGGTGCCGCGATCGTTGATCCGGACCCACGCGGAGTGGTTCTCGAGCCAGCCTGCGACGTCCTCGCGTGCGCGTGTTTTCAGTGTCGGGTCGACCGCATCCTCGATGTCGAGGACGAGCTGGTCCGCGCCGGATCGGTGCGCCCGATCGAAGGTGTCGGGCCTGGCCCCGTTCACCAGAAGCCACGATCGGGCGATGCTCGCGTCGACCGATCGCGGGGCCGTCATAGTGTGGTCAGGCATGCGCGGATCCCGCCAGGACGCGGGTGGGCGAGGTGACGAACAGTTCGGCCGCGGCGATGCGCCGTGCCGCTCGGTGCAGCGAGACCGCCTCGACCACCCCGTCGGGTGAGGTGGTGATGTCGATGTCGAGGACGCCGGCGGCGGTGCCCAGTCGCAACGATCCGGGCCACCGGATCCGGGCGTTGGCGGCGACCACACCACCGGCGACGGTCGCGGCCGCGGCGACCGCGACCGCGGAGGTCAACCCGATCGCCGGATGGGGGGCGAGCATCGAGACCATCCGCACCGAGACGTCGTAGTCCTCGGCGGCGACGTCGACCCCCGCGCTGGTGCGGTAGTCCCGCGGGGGCCCGATCACCCCGACCTTCGGGATTGCATGGGAGATCGGGTCGCCGAGCTTGCTCAACCCCATTCGCAGGGACGCCTGTCGCCGCAGCGCGATGAGGAGGGGAAGATGATCGGTGATCGTCTGGTTCTCCTCGGACCCGGTCAGGCCCAGGTCGGCGGCATCGAACAACGCGGCCGGCGCGCCGGCACCGACCATCGTGCCCCGGTACCGCTTGTCGCCGAGTGCAACCACATCGACCGCGGACCCGGTCGGCAGCAGTGCGCCGGCGGCGAGATCGGTGAAGGTCAGGGCGACCGGAACACCCAGTGCGTTGGTGCCCGGCACGGCGGCATCGCCCTCGGTGGGAATCGTCCCGCCCGGGGTGGCGATCTCGGCGGTCAGGATCGCGCCGGTGTTCTGGTTCCGCATCCGCACCGTCGTCGTGGTGGCGTCGACGGCCACGAGCCCGGACTGCAGCGCGTACAGCCCGATCGCGGTGGCGCAGTTGCCGCAGTTACTGCCCCATTCGACCCGCCGGTCCCCGATCGCGACCTGCGCGAGCAAATAGTCGACGTCGATGCCGGGTGCGCCGGAGCGGCGGACGATCGCGGCCTTCGATGTCGTCGAGCTTCCGCCGCCGACACCGTCGAGCTGGCGGGGATCACCGGAACCGAAGGCCGAGGTGAGAATGGCGTCGAGCCCGCCCGCCTGCTCGATCAGGGGGTCGACATCGACTGCGTTGAAGAGCCAGCACTTGCTGGTTCCTCCTCGCATCCAGGTACCACGGAGTGTGAACACCGCCGGTCCGCCTTTCGTTCGTCACGAAGTGTGAGGCACCGCCGAAGGCGCTGATCGGGATGAAGAAGGTAGGTCTTCGGCGGTGTCATCTCCCACCTTGCGCCACCTCCGAATGGAGCACAATTACGAGAATGTCGACAACCCTTAAATTCTGTTTACATCAGTTGCCCACCAGGTCGGGTACCTGCGCGACCTCGAATCATGGCCGCGCGTTCGGAACACTCCCGGCGGAGACAACCAACAGGCCAGTTCACCTCGCCATGTTCGCCCCACCGCTCATCAGCACCCAAAAAGGGATACGCAAGCGCGCGCGGCAACACCCTTTAGCAAAAATGAACCCCCAGATAGAAACGTGACATTGTTCTGAACGTCACAGATCTCTAGCGTGATGTAGGCCATGATCGACGAGAGGATGTGACATGCGAACACCGATCCGGTTGCTCGACAACGATGACGTTCCCGGCTCCCGGGACCGGGTCGAAGAGCTGTTCACCGAACTGGTCGATGCCCGCGCCGCTGTTCCGGCGGCCCCGAACAACCCTCCCGACACCATCGTCCCGAGGCGGGCAGCACTCGGGACTCGCCTCGGGACGGCGTCCCCAGCACCGCCCCCCGCCTTCCGCAGCGACCCCGACCCCGTAGCTCGAACTTCCGGAACAGCCGCACCGCAAGCGAAAGAACGACCATGACCTCCATCGAGATACTCCCCCTGATCGCCCTGGTCGCGATGTTCGTGATCGCCACGATCTTCCCCATCAACATCGGAATCCTCGGCTTCATCGGAGCGTTCCTCGTCGGCGCCTTCGCCCTCGGCTACGACGACAAGGAAATCCTGGCCGCGTTCCCGAGTTCGATCGTCCTGACGATCATCGGTGTCACCTACTTCTTCGGCATGGCCAAGAAGAACGGCACCATCGACCTTCTGGTCAACGGCTGCATCCGCGCGGTCGGCGGCCGGACAGCCGTCGTGCCCTGGGTGTTCTTCTTCTCCGCATCCGTGCTGACCGCACTGGGCACCTTCAGTCCCGCGGCGGTTGCCCTGATCTCGCCCGCCGCGATGTCCTTTGCCGCCCGCACCCGCATGAGCCCGTTGGTGATGGGCATCATGACGATCAACGGCGCACACGCCGGCGCGTTCTCCCCGATCTCGGTTTCCGGTGTCCTCGTCACCGACATCGTCGAATCCAGCGGCCTGACCATTGCGCCCTGGACCCTGTTCTTCGCCAGCTACGGCATCAACCTGCTGCTGTCGGTGCTGACCGTCGTCGGCTATTCGGTCCTCGCCCGAGTCCGCGACCTGGAGTACACCGCCACCGGAACCATCGACGAAACATGCGGCGGGACAACGCGTCCCACCGACGAAACCGGACCCGACCGGATGCCGACCACAGGCGCAGGCCCGTCGGGCGGGACGCAGGTACTCACCCGCAAACACACCTCGACCAGCATCGTGCCCGACGCGCACCCGGCCACCGGGGTCCAGAAACTCACCCTCGTCCTCATCGCGGCCGTCCTCGTTCTCGTGTTGGTACTGCACCTGCCGATCAGCTTCGTCGCCATCGCCGCCGGGGCGATCCTCGCCTTCACCGACCTGTCGAAGCAGAACGAAGCCATCGCCGGAATCAGCTGGTCCACCGTCCTGCTGGTCGCCGGCATGGTCACCTACATCTCGGTCCTCGAGGAGATGGGCACCATCGACCATCTCGCCGAAATGGCGATCACGATCGGCGCACCACTGCTAGTTGCTTTCGTTCTGTGCTACGTCATCGGTGTGACCTCCGCGTTCGCGTCGTCGACCGCTCTGCTCACCGCAGTCATTCCGCTCGCCCTACCACTACTGCAGACCGGGGCACTGCCCGTCGTCGGCGTCATCGCGGCCCTGGCCATCTCGGCGACCGTCGTCGACGTGTCCCCGTTCTCGACCAACGGCGCCCTCGTTCTTGCGAACGCCCAGAGCATCGATCGATCGGCGCTCTACCGACAGCTCCTGCTCAACGCCGGCATCGTCGTCGCCGTCGCGCCCGCCCTGTGCTGGCTCATTTTGGTGGTGGCTCCCGCCCTGATCTAGGCACTGCAGACAAAACGCCGGCGGCGGCCACCTCTCCGTCCGCTAATCACACCCATCACTCCAGTACCACTGGTTCCTCAGTTCCACCGTCCCTGTTCGGGGGCGGAGATCGAAAGGCTCGAACACTCATGCTGCTGCCGATGTCGCCGACCGACTCGATGTTCCTGCTCGGCGAGTCCCGCGAGCACCCGATGCACGTCGGCGCCCTGGCCCTGTTCACCCCGCCCGAGGGCATGTCGGTGACGCAGGTACGGGGAATGTTCGACGGCGCACTCGCCCGGGGCGCGGTGGCCCCGCTCCTGCGTCAGCGGGCCCGCCGCGCGGTGACCACCCTCGGCCAGTGGGGCTGGGAAACACTCGAGCCCGCGGACGTCGATCTCGAGCACCACGTGCGGGTCGACGCACTACCCCAGCCGGGCGGGACGGATCAGCTGATGGCGTTGGTGTCCCGGCTGCACGCCGGCCTGCTCGACCGCAGCCGCCCGCTGTGGGAGATGCACCTGATCGAGGGCCTGGCCGACGGCCGGTACGCGGTCTACACCAAGATCCACCACGCCCTCACCGACGGCGTCGCCGGGATGCAGCTGCTGCGCCGCGCCCTGAGCGCGGACCCGGACGCCCGGGAGATGCCCGCCCCCTGGGAACCACGGGCCACACCGCCCCGCCCGCCGGCCGGACCGGTCGCCGGGAATGTCACCCCCTTCGCCCTGCCCGGCACCGCCCTGCGCACCGCCCGCGCCGCCGCCGCGGAGGTCGCCGGGCTGGCCCCCGCGCTGGCCGGCACCCTCGACCGGGCGGTCCGCGCAGGGGGCGGACCGCTCACCCTGACCGCCCCGCACAGCGTGTTGAACGTGCCGATCGGCGGGGCCCGCAGCTTCGCCGCCCGCAGCTGGCCGCTCGAACGGCTGAAGCTGGTCGCCAAACACGCCGACGCCACCATCAACGACGTGGTCCTGACCATGTGCGGCGGCGCGCTGCGCACCCTGCTGACTGGGCTCGGCGCGCTGCCCGACAGCCCGCTGATCGCGATGGTCCCGGTCTCCCTGCGCGGCGAACACGACGGCAACAGCGGCAACAGCAGCGGCAACAAGATCGGGACGCTGATGTGCCCCCTGGGCACCGACCTGCCCGACCCGGCGCACCGGCTGCAGGCGGTGCGCGCCGGAATGGGGCAGGGCAAGGCGGCGATGCGCTCCCTGTCCCACACCCAGAACCTGGCGATGAGCGCCCTCGGCGCCGCCCCGATCGCGGTGGGCATGCTCCTGGGCCGGGGCGGCCCGATCCGCCCGCCGAACATCCTGATCTCCAACGTGCCCGGCCCCGACACCCCGCTGTACTGGAACGGTGCCCGTCTCGACGCCCTGTACCCGTTGTCCATCCCGGTCGACGGACAGGCCCTGAACATCGCCGCCACCAGCACCGACGACCAGATCGCGTTCGGGCTGACCGGCTGCCGCCGCGCCGTCCCGGACCTGCACCCCATGCTCGATCACCTCGACGACGAACTCGACGCGCTCGAACGGGCCGCCGGCCTCTAGCACCACCCACCCATCTCCTCCCCACTCCCCCACATCCGTGCGGCGCGAAAGGACCCGGCATGCACACCACCGAGCACATCCACCACCACGACGGGAACACCGCGCCCGCGCGGCTGCGCACCGGATCGGCGATCGCCGGCATCGCCGCCCTGGCGGCGGCCGCACCGGCCCTGGCGGTGACCGGCTCCCCGGCCGTCGGCGCCCTGACCGCGGTCACCACCCTGGCCTGCGTCGCTGCCGCCGCGGTGATGATCTGACACCCATTCCGCTGGTAGTCCCGATCAGGCGGGCCGCTGTGCAGTCCGATGGCCCCGGCGGTGGCCGATAGTGCCCGGAACCGGTCGTGCCCGGCCTCGCGCCGATCGCAGCCGGGGTACACGCGGCTCACGAGTGAGATTCGGGGTCAGGCCGACCCGGATGCGGCCCGTGTGGATCGATCGGAGGGGCCGCACATTCTGGGCTTGCGGGCCGGCGGCCGCCGAACCCCATGCCCGGACCGGCGATGCAGGTTCGAATATCGTCACCATGGTTTCAGCGACCTCGGCAGGTAGGTCAGCGCCGAACGCCCTGATGCTGCACGAGAATTCAGCGCCCCACCCGAGTGTTCGGCACCCCTCGACGGGCCGACCCGCCCAAAGGATACCGGCTGGTCCGGTGCCGGTGACGGTGCCGGTGACGGCGCGTTTTCGGTGGTCGTCCCCGTGCATACGCGCTCGCCCTACGCCCAGTAGCGGGACCGGAGTTCGGGATCGCATGGCGGGCAGACCGGGAAGATCACCGGGTACCCGAAGATCGTTCCGCCGGCGTGGACGGTCCACCCGTCGGCGTCGGCCGAGTCGACCAGGATCGTCGTTCCGCAGTTACAGCAGCACCAGGCATCGACCTCCCAGGCAGGCTGTGGTCGAAGGCTGATCCCGCTCATCGCCCCAGTGTCCACGGACGGCCGAGACAATGGAAGGGACAGGCCAGGCCGGGCCGCTGCCCCGAGGGCGTTGGCGGCTTGGTGGAATCGTGACCGCTGCAGGTCCAGCAGGATCACGCCCTCGTTGCTGAGAACCATGCGCGCCCAGCCACGATGCCCAATGTGGTTGCTCATCCGATGTGGCGGAGCTCGCTGGGTTGACCCGTGTCCGGTGACACCCGATTGTCCTCGGTGTGGAGCTGTGACCTGGGCCGAGGAATTTTGACTGGCGGGATTCGGGTGTGCCTGTCAGCGTTTCGGGGGTTGGTGACATGGCCGCCGGGCGCTGTGTGCCAGTGAATCTTGCTTGAACCGGCGTGTGTTGCCGTCTGCTCATGCACCGTCGGCAGGCTGCGGTGATTTGCATCGGCCCTGCGAACTGGCCTGCCGGCCAGGGTGGGGTGAACTCGAACCGAGCAAACTACAGTGGCGAGACAGCCGGGATAAGCAAGATTCATTGGCAAAAAAGGAAGATCTTCTGTCACAGGACAACCCACCGCTTGAGATCGCAGCTCGCATACGTTGCGGGTGCGGTGACGATGTCCGCCTCCGGGCTCCACCGGATCCGCGGGTCGATCCCGGCCGCCGCCCGGCCAACCCGGCCGGGCGGCACCGCAGTCCCTCGTCGACGAGCGGGTCCCACGCCCGGATCCATGCCGACAACGCCGCTTACCGCACGGACTCGTCCACGACCGAACACACCACCACCACTCCGATCGTGCGCCCGGCCCGCATCCGCACCTCATCCGGGACGGATGAAATCGCCCGTGCACTTACGCCCGTCCGCGGCGGCGGGGCCGATGCTCATTCGGCAGTCGCCTACCCTCGGCTATCGGCCGACGGTGGCCATGGTGCGCAGGAACATCGGAAGCTGTGCGGTAGACGAGAATGCCCGTCGCGGTCGAGATGAGGAAACCGTCCCGGCGGTGTCGGTGAGGAGGCGGTGCAGGTGGCCGGTCACGGCGGCCGCAGGACCCAGCTTCAGCAGAGCGGCGCGGTCGACGAGTGGCAGGCGCGCCCACAGGTCCGGCTAGCTGGTGGTACGCGTCGGGGCAGGACCCCAGTAGGTGACCGGTGAAGCGCCGGATCAGGGCGTTTCCGGTCGACTCGGTGGTGCGCAGCTGCAGGTTGCGCCACCCGTCGACGCCGCGTTCCTCAAGCTCGCGCGCGGCGGCCGCGAGCACCTCCCAGGGCGGACACGATGCGGGCAGGTCGAGGAGTAACCGTCAGTCCCATTAGTTCAACAGCCTCCACCTCGTCCAGGATGCTTCACCCCCTGATCAGCGTGTACGGAACACCGGCGAGCAGCGGCGGGTGTCTGACACCGGCAACCAACGCCGTGGTGGCTTGGACGTCCGAGTACGACGGGCTGGCGCCGGACTTGTTGCGCGCCGCGGGACGGCGTGTCGATGACGACGTACCGGCCCGCGTCTCGCGAACTCGCCCCCGGATCCCGCGTCTCGCGAACTTGCTCCGGTTCTCGGGGCGGTGCTTGGGCACCCGCGTGCGGGCACTGCGCGTCACGCCACGTCGACGGTGACGGTGTGCGCGGTCAGCACCTCGGTGAGGAAGGACGCCGGGGCGGGCGCCCAGTCGCGCGGGCACCGGCCCGCGAGCCGGTCGTCGCGCAGCTCCACGACGAGTTCGCGGACGTAGAGCGGACTGTCGAGCAGGTAACGGGTCATCCCGAGCTCCGCGCACTGCGCGGTGACCGACGCGAGCAACCCCTTCGCCTCCTCGGTGCGCCCCGCCACCGCCAGACAGACGACGAGCAGGCGCTTGGCCTGCAGCAAAGCCCGGCGCCGTCCCGAACCCTCCAGCATGTTCACCCATTCCTGCGCCCAGGTGCAGGCGAGCCGGGTGGGTTCGGGGGAACCTTCCGCGACCAGCAGCCTGATGGCGGTGTCCTCCTCGACCTGCGCGATGATCGCGTCGACGCCGTCGACCGGCCGCCTGCGCGTCGCGTACTCGACCCGGGACGGCGGTTCGAGGCCGGCGGTCGGGGGCAGACCCAGCCTGACCCGTTCGTTCTCGATCCGGGCCCGCAGGCGCGGCAGGCCCAACGTCGCGGCTGCCCGGGCACCCTCGTCGAGCCGCAGTGCGGCCGTGGATCGGTCGCCGCGCAGCGCCTTGATCCGGGCTCCGGCGGCGTACCGGGCGAGCTTGAAATCCACCAGACCACCGCCGGCGCCGAGCTTGCAGCTCTCGTCGAGCAGCCGTTCCGCCTCGTCGAGCCTGCCCTGCTCGTAGAGCAGTTCGCCGAGCAGCGCCCCGGCGAGCCGCGCGGCGAACGAATGACTCCCGCCCGATCGCCGGGCGACCCGCAGGGCTTTCCGGAAGCTGTCCTGGGCCTCGCGGACATCGAGGCGTTCGTTGGCGACGATGCCGACGAAACAATGTCCGTGCATCACGCCGTACGGACCGATGTTCCGTGCGTGGTAGGGGGCGGCCCACTGCTGCCGCCGGAGCGCCTCGGCGAAGTCGAACCGGTAGATCGCGGCGAAGGTGGCCACGTCCGCGGCGATGGACACGACGAACGGCCGCAACGTGTCCGGCCGCGACAGGGCCGCCGCGAGCAGCTCGTCGACGCCCTCGACCCGGTCGGCGCGACACGCCACCACGGCCTTGACCACGTCGGCCTCGGCCTGTAGCTCGGCGGCGGTGGCCGAGCCGCCGTCGAGTGTGGACTCGACCAGGTCGAGTGCCCGCTGTGCGGGCTCGGCACGATGCAGCAGGATGTTCGCCCACGCCACCGCGAGCTGCAATCGTGGGCGGGACACCACGATTCGTGGCGGGAGTTTCGCGACGAGCCCGAGCAGGGTGGACATCTGGGTGTGCTCGAGCAGATAGGCGCCATCGCGTTCGACCAACTCCACGGCCCGGTCCTGGTCACCGGCGGCCAGGGCATGGTCGACGGCCTCGCTGACCAGCTTGCGGTCGGCGAACCACCGGGAGGCGGTGCGGTGGAGTTCGGTGATCCGCTCGGGGTGCTCGCGTTCGAGTCGTTGCTGCAGACACTGCGCGAACAGCGGGTGGTAGCGGAACCATTCCCGGTTGTCGTCGATCGCGCGCAGGAACAGATCCTGCTCCTCGGCCCTCTCGAGCATGATCTGTCCGTGGTCGACGTGAGCCAGCGCGGCGGCCAGGTCACCGTGGAGTCGTTCGGCCACCGAGGTCGCGAGCAGGAAGTCGAGCATGTCCGGATCCAGGGTGTCCAGCACGTTCTCGGTGAGGTAGTCGCCGATGGCGCGGTGCCGTCCGGACAGTGACTCGATGAGCTGTGCGGGGTCGTCGCTGCCGTGCAGCGACAACGACGCCAGCTGCAGGCCCGCCGCCCACCCCTCGGTGGTCGCGGTCACCTCGTCCACGTCGTCCTGCTCGAGCGGCAAGCGGCCCAGGTCGATGAGCAGGGCGTGAGCTTCGGCGGCGTCGAATCGCAGGTCGGTCGAGTCGATTTCGACCAGGTCGTCGCGCACCCGCATCCGGCTCACGGGGAGGCCGGAGCGACTCTGGGTGGTCACGACGACCTGCAGGTGGTGACAGGCGTTGTCGAGGAGGAACTCCATCGCCGCGATGGTCGCGGCAGCGCCGACGCGGTGCCAATCGTCGATGACGAGCACGACGCGTTCGCCGGCGTCGTGGATCTCGTTGATCAGCGCGGTCAGCACGTACCGGTCGGCCCCGTCGCCGTGCTGTTCGAGCTCCTGCTCGAGATCCTCGGCCAGCGCGGGGCGCACCCGCCGGATCGCCTCGAGCAGGTGTCCGAGGAACCACACCACGTTGTTGTCGTCGCGATCGACGCTCAGCCAGGCCACGGCCAGCCCCTCCCCGGCCAGCACCTCGCGCCACTGGGCGGCGAGCGTGGTCTTGCCGAAGCCGGTCGGCGCGTGGATGACGGTCAGTAGCCGCCGCTGCCCGGCCCACAGCAGCTCGAGCAACCGGCCCCGGTGCACCAGCGTCCGGGGCGGTGTCGGCGGACGGAACCGGGTCTCCGGGACCGGTGGGGTGAGGGCGCGGGCCCCGGACCGTCGCTGGGCGCTGTACCGGCCCGAGGTGGATCGTCCCGAGGCTGACCGGCCCGCGGGCTCGTCGTCGGGGGCGAGCTTCGGGTCGGGGGGCAGCGGTAGATCGTCGACGATCAGGCCGTGCCGCTGCTGGAGCATTCGCAGGTTCTCCCCGAACTCGGCGGCGGCGGCGGGCCGATCGGCCGGATCTCGGGCCATAGCCGCTTCGACGACGGCACACACGTCGCCGGGGATGCCCTCGCGCCGCAGGTCCGGAACCGGCTGCGTGGTGACCCGCAGAAACTGGGCCACCACCTGCTCGCCGCTGCGGCGTTCGAACGCCGCGTGCCCGGTGACGGCGCAGAACAGCGTCGCACCCAGTCCGTAGACGTCCGAAGCGGCGGTCGCCGACCGCCCCTCGAGAACCTCCGGGGCGGTGAACGCCGGCGACCCGGTCACCGTGCCCGAGATGGTTTCGAAACCACCGGCCACGCGCGCGATGCCGAAGTCGGTCAGCTGCGGCTCACCGTAGTCGGTGATCAGGATGTTCGCCGGCTTGACGTCGCGGTGCAGGGTGCCGATCCGGTGCGCGGCCTCCAGTGCACCGGCCACCTTGACGCCGATCCCGAGCGCCTCGCTCCACTCGAGCGGGCCGGACCGGCGGATCCGGGCCTCCAGCGAATCGCGGGAATGGTACGACATCACGATGTACGGCCGCCCGGACGGCGTGGTGCCGACCTGCAGAATGTTGACGATGTTCGGGTGGCCGGACAACGCGCCCATGGCGCGCTGCTCGCGCAGAAACCGTTCGAGGTTGTCCGGATCGAGATCGGCGGTGAGCACCTTGACCGCGACCGTCCGGTCGAGGACCCGCTGCAGGCAGCGGTAGACGATGCCGAAGCCACCTCGCCCGATTTCGTGGGCGCCTTCGAACCCGGCCCCGGCCAACTCCGCCGCGATCCCGGGAGTCGGATCACGCTGCGTTACCAGCGGATCGAACTCGGCCATCACCCATCGACCCCGCAGCCTGGTGTCCGCACCCGCTCCCCCATGCCATCACCTCACCACCACGTGATCTCAAGCTTAGTCGGCTCCAGGTGTCAACCCTCACGTCCCAGGTCGAGGGACTCGGGGACAGAGCTGCCCGAGCGGTGGCAGGTCCGGCGACTGGATTTCACTCAACAGTGACGGGCGACTGCAGCATCGAGGTCACCAGCACACTCGACACTCATGCGGACCTGATCGAGGCGCTCCGCCGCGACACCGGCATCACCGTCCTCCCATCTTTCAGGGTGAAACCTCTGCCATCGGTGAAACCTCCACCATCGATGGTGCTCGAATGCCCAGAGAGAGGACGACAACCGTAGCGACCGGAGCGCCGACGACCTCGAGCGTGAACTCGCCATGCTCGCCGACGTGCGCGCCGACGTCCGAGAGGCGGAAGGACCGGACTTCCGCATACCGACCACCGCCGTCGACCAGGTACTCGACGAACTCAACTGTCTCGATCCGACGACCTGACCACGCCGCCTCCCGCTCCTGCAGACGTCCGGGAACAGCGCATCCTCGCCACCCGGTCAATGGCAGAGCGATCCATTCCGGACCCGGCCCTTACCTTCGCCGGTAACAGCACGGACGGGCGAGGCCGCAATGTCGATCGCCACAGGCAATCCCGGTTCTCGACCCGTTTTCCCGGGCTTCAAATAACGAGGCGTCATCAACGGTTCATTCTTCATTCGCATTCGCCCGTCCGGCCTTCCCCTCGCCCGGTCGCTCCCCCGGACGGAACGGGGCCCTTCGCAACATCGCGTCGCACCCACAGGTATCGATCATTGCTCCCGATCGCACGGCCGACCTGCTCTTCAAGTCAACGGCAAACAGGTGTGCAATAGATCTATGGACACCAAAGAACCTTCTCCCCTCGACCGTCGCCGGATAGCCCGGAAGGCCATGGAGGCTCTCGGCGTAGGGCGCAGTGATCACGCGATCGTCCGTGTCACGTGCCCGGCCAGTCACCGCGTGGCCACCGTGTATCGAACCGACGAGGGCCCCGTGATCGTGGCCGGCGGTGGTCCCGGCGCCCACGGCTCACGCGACCGTGTCGATACCGCGCATCACGGCGACCGGCTCGGCTCCGAGTACGTCGACATGCTCGAGTCCACCAGGTTCGAGGACGACGAAGTACCGGCCCGGTGCGCGTGCGGTTCGAGGACCCTGTCGAGGGCCGAATTGAAGCGCGCGGTCCAAACACATACCCACGCCCTCGCGGTCCCGTAACCCAGCGAGCGCACACCACGTGCATGCCGAGCGGGGCAACTCACCCATGCAGGAGACACTCAGGGGCGTGAACTCGGCGCTTCACAGGGTGGGTCGTGCAGGCGTGCATCGTTATGCGGCAGTTCGGCAACAGGACAACAGGGCGACAGGGCGACTGTCCGAGCAACCTGAACCGGTTCCATGCTCTCGAGATCCATCGAGCCACCAGCGAATACAGCGACTCGGACTGGTGAACCGCAGGTCAGAAGGGTAATTTCTTGCCGCTTTCCTCGATCCACTGGTGTCCTGACTCAATGAATCTGACGTTGTCTCCCTCGCTCGGATGTCGCCGGCGGGCAGAGGCCCTCTGCGGAATCATGGGCCCGTGTTCCGGAGCGCTGGTGAAAGGGACAGCGCGCATGGAAGTGCGGATATTGGGTGTTGGGTATCTATTCGACGGCGTCCCGCGGCGGTCGTGGGCGGTAACCCTGATTCGTGAGCCATTCGCGTGTGCGGCCACGTCGCCGCTCGTCCGAGAACAACCGGTACCGATGAAACTCTTCGGGCCACTGTGACAGCACGTCCTTGAATCGGCGAAACGCACTGCGCCCGGAGATCGCAATGCGGAGCTGGTCGGCAAGCGCGGGGTCGGCTACCGAGGCGATGAACAACTCCATGTCGCGCCATCAAGGATTCCCCACCCCAGCTGGTCTCCACCAAGCCGACGATAGTCCGGGGTAGGTGCGCGGCTGGATCGGCGATGACGCCGCGGTCGACGATCAGACAGCGTCGCCTTCCACGCCCGCACCGGCGCGATCGTTGACCTGGTGCGCGGACGATTGACCGAGTGCGTCGCCGACGCACCGGCGACACCATACACTCGACGGCGCCGCAGGATCCCGGTTCCCTCGGCGGCAAGGTGTTGCGAATCGACACCGCCACCGGCGCGCCCGAGGCGGGCAACCCGTTCCCGACAGCGTGGTCTACAACGCTCGGACACCGCAACGTCCAGGGGCTGACGATCCGCCCGGGCACCGGGAAATCCATCCGTCGAGCAGGGCACCCACCGCGACGACGAAGTGAACCGGCTGGCCCCCGGCGGAAACCACGGATGGAACCCGGACACCGACGACGGCCTCTACGACGAATCCGTACCGATCACCACCCCGACCGCGTACCCGGGGCGATCGAGGCGGTATAGAGTTCCGGCCCCGCCACCATCGCCACCTCCAGCGGCGCGTTCGTCACCAGCCCGGCTGGGGAGTTCGGGGGGTGGGCTTGCCGAACTTGATTGCGGCGAACACCTTTTCGATTGCCTTCGCCTGACCCTGCGCCTGCAGGTACTTGGCGGTCCGCTCCCCCTGCGCCCGCAGGATGCGGGACTGCCGCTCACCCTCCGCGGCGAGGATCGACGGCAGCTTGCCGTAGTGCGCACCGAGGGTCTTCGCGAAACCCTCGAGGGCGTCACCGAAATCGCTGGGCACCGCCCTGGGGTTTCGGCTGGTCGGTCCGAGGCGCGTGGGTGTGGGTTTCGTACATGCGCACCGCGACGATGACCCCCGAGATGGCGGTGATGGCGGCGACGATCCCGATGGCCGCGCGTAGCCCCCAGAGGTCGGCGGTGATGCCGGCGAGGAGGGCGCCGACGGCGAAACCGCCGTCGCGCCAGAGCCGGTAGACGCCGACCGCACGGGCCCGCCAGGCCGGGTGGGCGACATCGCCGATGGTGGCGAGCAGGGTGGGGTAGACCATGGCGGTGCCGGCGCCGAGGAGCACGGCGGCGATCGCCCAGACGGTGAAGGTGTCGGCGAGGGCGATGATCGCGAGTGCCCCGGCTTGGGTGAGCATGCCGGCGGTGATGAGGTGTTTGCGTCCCCACCGGTCCGAGAGGGGGCCGGTGATCAGTTGCCCGAGTCCCCAGACGGCGAGGATGAGGGAGGCGAGGATCCCGATCCGGTTCACGGCCATCCCGGTGGTGGCGAACAGGATTGGGAACAGTCCCCAGGCCAGGCCGTCGTTGAGGTTGTTGACCATGCCGGCCTGGCTGGCGGCGGACAGGGCGGGTTCGCGGAAGCTGGTCTGGGCGAACACCTGCCGGTTGGTCAGGTCCGCGTGCAGGTGGTCGTGGCGGCCGCCGGAGCGGGCGGTGTGGGTGCTTGCTTCGAGGCGGGCGAAGTCGCGGGTCTCGCGGACCACGAACGTGGACAGGCCCAGACCGAGGGCGATGTAGGCCAGGCCGAGCAGGAACGGGGCCGGGCGCAACCCGTAGAGGGCGGCCAGGTAGCCGGTGGCCAGGGCGGTTCCGGCGGCGGCGACGTAGCCGGCGGCCTCGTTCAATCCCATTGCCAGGCCGCGGCGTTTGGGGCCGGCGAGGTCGATCTTCATGATCACCGTCGTCGACCAGGTCAGGCCCTGGTTGATGCCGAGGAGGACGTTCGCGGCGATCACCCACCCCCAGCTCGGGGCCCAGATCAGCAGCAGCGGGATCGGGATGGCGATCAGCCAGCCGATCAGGAGGACGGGTTTGCGGCCGAACCGGTCGGAGAGGGTGCCGGCGACGTAGTTGGTGGCGGCCTTGGTGACACCGAACGCGAGGATGTAGGTCAGGGCGGCGGTGTACGCGGCGAGGTGGAACTCGCGCTCGGCGAGCAGGGGCAGCACGGTGCGTTCCTGGCCGAGAACACCACCGACCAACGCGTTGACGGCGACGAGCAGGCTGAACTGGGCGATGTTGGGGCCCAGTCCGAGTCGCAGCGGACGGGCTGCGGTGGTGCTCATGCGCCGGTCTCCAGTCGGTGCCCGGTGGTGCGGATCCAGTCGTCGGGTCCGCCCTCGAGCACGGTCAGGTTCGTGTGGCCGGCGCGTTCGAGCAGGCTCGCGGCGCCCATGGCGCGTTCGCCGTGTCCGCACATCACTACGGTGGGTTCGTGGGGCAGGTCGTCGGCGCGGTCGGCGATGTCGCCCAGTTCGATGTGGACGGCGCCGGGCAGGTGCCCGGCCAGGTATTCGGGTCGTTGGCGGATGTCGAGGATCCGGCGGCCGGTGATCCGGTCCGGGCCGGCGAGCTCCGTGGTGGTCACATTCTGGTCGGCGGCGGTCCACGCGCCAAGGCCGCCGGCGAGTTCGCCGATCAGGTTGTCGTACCCGATTTTCAGTGCCTGCCAGACGATCTCATCAGTATCTTGGTCCCGGTCGCGGACGATGATCAGTGGCCGATCCGCGGGGGCGAGCCAGCCCAGCCAGCTGGCGAACACCGGCCGCAGCGGGATCGAGAGGGCGCCGGGGATGTGGGCGGCGGCGAAGCGGGCCAGCGACCGCACATCTACGAGGGCGCCGCCGTCGGCGAGGTGGCGGCGGACGGTGTCGACGCCGAGTGCCGGCAGGGTGTGATCGTAGTCGAGGAGGGCGGGTCCGCGGCGGTTGAGTTCGCCGAGCCGCAGGAAATACGGCGGGTAGCTGCCCAGTGAACCGAGGAGTTGGGCGACGAAGGTGTCCTCGTCGGGGGCCCCGAGCAGCGGGTTGGTGGCGCGCTCTCGCCCGATGGTGCTGGTGCGGTCCGCGCCGGGCGGTGCGGAGCAGAACGACCCGGCGCCGTGGGTGGGCCAGACCGCGACGCCGCCGGGCAATGCTGCGAGGCGCTGCAGCGAGGCGTATTGCTCCCGGGCCAGGGCTTCGGTGCGATCGGGGCCGAGCAGGTCGGTGCGGGCGGCCGAACCCACGATCAGCGATCCGCCGGTGAAAACCCCGACCTCCATGTCGCCGTCGAGGAGTAGGAACGAGAGGTGCTCGTGGGTGTGGCCGGGGGTCATCAGTGCCCGCAGCCGCAGCCCGCCGAGGTCGACTTCGTCGCCGTCGCGGAGCCCGGTGTGGGTGAATTCGCGGTGCCCGGCCGCAGAGGCCAGCACCTTCGTTCCGGCGGTGGTGCCGAGTTGGTGAGCGCCGGAGAGGAAATCGGCGTGCAGGTGGGTGTCGGCGGCGAAGGCCACCGTCAGCCCGCGGCGGGCGGCGGCGGCATGGACCGCGCGCAGATCGCGGCTGACGTCGACCACCAACGCGCGACCGTCGCCGAGATCCACCAGGTAGGCGGAGTTGCCGAGACCTTCGTCGACCAGCGGTACCAGATCGATCCCGGCCATGGCGTCTCTCCTGTGTCGACCGTGTCGGGCGCTTCGGTGGAACACCCGATCCATGTTCTACACTATTCCAAAGATGATTGGAGAAAGCTATGGGTGATCGCGCCGCGAAGACGGAATTGTTCGACCAGTTCGCCCGGGTCGGGAAGGCGCTGGGCAGCGGCAAGCGGCTCGAGCTGCTGGACCTGCTCGCCCAGGGTGAGCGCACCGTCGACGCCCTCGCCCGCGCGTGCGAGCTGGGGCTGACCACTGCGTCCGCGCATCTGCAGACCCTCAAGCAGGCCAATCTGGTAGCCACCCGCCGCGAGGGCACCAAGGTGTTCTACCGGCTCGCCGGCGCCGATGTGGCGCAGCTGTTCGCGCTGGTCCGCACGGTCGCCCACGAGCACCTGCCCGACGTCGAGGCCGCCCGCGCCGCCTACCTCGGCCCAGAGACCGAACACGTCAGCAAGGACCAGCTGCTCGAACGGGTGCGGTCGGGGCAGGTGACGGTCCTCGACGTGCGACCCCGGGAGGAATACGCCGCCGGGCACATCCCCGGGGCGGTCTCCATCCCGATCGACGAACTCGCCGAGCACCTCGCCGACCTCCCCGCCGACCAGGAAATCGTCGCCTACTGCCGCGGCGCCTACTGCGTGTTCGCCCACGACGCGGTCCGGCTCCTCACCGGCCACGGCCGGCGGGCGAGGAGGCTGGCCGACGGCATGCTCGAATGGCGCCTCTCCGACCTGCCGGTCGCGAGGTGAGCATCCGGCGGCAGCCCACCGAGTGCGACCTGCCGCCGATTCAAGTCGTCAAGGTCATCGATTCACTCCTGGACAGTCTCGCCGCGGCATCCGCGACGACCTGCCGCCAGACAAAGGAACCTCCGCTCAACACATCTCGTGCCCTTCGCAGCAAGAGCTCATTGCCGGTACGGTGACGGCGCCCGGAATCACCATCACTGCTGGCACCGCTGGCACGACGATCGGCAGAGCAAGCCTCGGCCACTGAGTCAAGGACGGCACGGCGCCCCGTCGGGGGGTTCGATCCGGCGGGGCGCTGGGTCACCGTTGGGAGACGGTGACATCGCCCACGGTAGGCCGACCGCGGCCGGTAGGCGCACGATTCTGTGTTCAGGCCGGGTCCGTGGCCCTCGCGCGTGGGCGGGGGTGGTTGAAGCGTGCACGCTGTCGGTCCAGAAGGATCACGCCCCGGTGTTGATTGCGGTGCTGCTCGCGGGCCATCATCACCCGGGCCGATGCGGTGTGTCGGCGCAGGTCGGCGGCGCGGGCGGCCGCGTGCTCCTCGCTCAGCGGGTAGGCGGCGGTGCGGTCGCACGTGATGAGGAACTGCTCGTACGCCAACCGGGTGGGTGCCTGCTCGTCGAGTTCGGAGACCGCCAGGTCGTCGATCAGCTGCAACGGGATTCGGGCGAGCCGGTAGTTGAAACGCAGAATCGCCCTCGGTACTTCGACCACCGGCGCATCGCACGAGGGTAGCCACCGAGAGGAACGGTCGGACGGAAAGGGCCGATCCCAGGTGTCGGCTCCGCGAGTCACATGTTCTCGAAGATGACGGGTTCGGGGATCCCCGCTCGCTGTGCGGCCGAGACGGCGTCGAGGAGTTCGCCGGTGAGCTGACGATAGGTGGCGTGCCACACCGATGCCGGGATGTCGGTGCGTGTGGTGTGCATGAAGCTGCGCAGGACGTCGTAGGTGTCCCGTACCTGTTCGAGCGCCCCGCGCTGGTCGTCGTTCATCGCCGTTCCGGTCGCCCGGCGGCGGGTGTCGGTCCCGGCGGCACGGTCGTGGCTCTGCGCTCAGTTACCCGGATGAGGACGCCGTGTGTGCGGGCCGCCGCGCCGCTGGGCGTCGCCGATGGACCGGGTGAGGTCGCGGTTGAGCCGCTGATAGGTGGTCAGCCAGGTCCGGGCGACCGGCTCGTGGCGCAGGTGCGCCATCAGCGCGGCACTGTTGTTGTCGGTGGCCAACCACCGGCGCATCGCGGTGGCGCAGTCCTGCACCTCTCGCAGCAACTGCTGCTGTGGAACGGTCAGGTGTGCCATCGTCTCTCACTTCCCGTGTGGCGAATTTCGGTGGCGGCGAGGTGATGCAATGACGATGGTGGCATGGTCGGCGAGTTCGCGCATGAGAGTCGCGTCACCAATGTTGTAGAGGTCGGTGCGGCCAGGCGGGTTCCCCACTCGGCCGGAGTCCCGCCGGACGGAACCCCCACCCCGCGGGGGTGTCTGGGAAACGATCGGTCAAAGACCGGCTGTCACGAAGACGGGCACGACTGATGACGGGCAGGCAGACCAGACCCGCAAGCGCAGGATGCTCGACCGAGTTCTGCGCGACCAACGCGTCGCAATCACGGCTCGTAAGACGTCGCGCAGCCTGCCGCGGCGGCGGAGGTCGAGCGGCTACGGCGGAACGTCTTCGGGTGCGCTGGCGTCGAAAGGTCACCGGACACGCCCCAGACAGGGGTTCGGCCGGGAATGCTGACACATTCTCGGCCGGATCTCCGCTTCTCGAGTCTTTCACCGTTGCCGACGACGATCTCGATCCGCGAATACCAATGTGCGCGCACAGCGGCCCACCGCAATGCCGCATTGCCGCGACCCGAAGTCGCGCGGTCCCCCGGGCATGCCACATCACTGACCGATCGGTGAATTCAGGTTGGTGTGCGTCGCGGAGTTCAGCCCGAATTCGTGCGATTCGGTCTCCGTGCGGCTCCGGGATGGTTGGCTGGTGCGTGCGGGCCGCGTCAGCGGCCGCACACCCGCACACGATCACGGGAGGATCGGACATGCCCACACGTGACGACGCCTGGCCGCAGGGAACCCCCTGCTGGGTCGACTGTCAGGTCGACGACACAGCCAAGGCCCGCGAGTTCTATTCCGAACTCTTCGGCTGGGACATCCAGGACGGTCCGGAGGAGGCCGGCGGCTATCTGATGGCGATCAAGAGTGGCAGACCGGCCGCCGGGATCGGCCCCAAGCCGGAAGGGATGGCCGTTCCCTCGGCGTGGACGACGTATTTCGCCGCGGACAGCGCGGACGACATCGCCGCCACGGTGACCGAGGCCGGCGGGCAGACGTTCATGCCGCCGTTCGACGTCATGGACGTCGGCCGCATGGTCGTCGCCGCCGATCCCACCGGCGCCCCCTTCGGAGTGTGGGAAGCGAAAGCCCACACCGGTGCCGGAATCTACAACGAGCACGGCGCGTACTGCTGGAATGAGCTGCACACCCGCGAGTACGAGCGCGGCAAGGACTTCTACGGGAAGGTCTTCGGCTGGTCCTACACCGAGATCGGCGACGGCGAGAATTTCTCCTATTCGACGTTCGCCCTGCCCGGTGGCGAGGCCATCGGTGGCATCAACGACGACACGAAGATGCCGGGCGAGAATCCGCCGCACTGGCTGACGTGGTTCCAGGCCGACGACACCGATGCCGTCCTGACCAGGGCCACCGAACTCGGCGCCACCGTCGTCGCCGGACCGGACGACAGCCCAGCTGGCCGGATGGGGATCGTCCAGGGACCGCAGGGCGAGGCCTTCGGTGTCATCGACCCCACCCGCGTCGTCGGGAAGTTCCCGGGCCAACAAGGGTGAGGCGGGACGCCGTCGACCGGCGTCCCAGCGCCGATACGGGGAACCGGACACCGTCCTGACCGGTGCCGGGTCACCTGGTTCGCTCGTCTTCAGAGGTTGCTCGCCCGCACCGAACTGGTGGCCGATCGCGGCGGGGAATGTGCGGCCGATTTCTTCGGGCGATACCGGGGAGTCCCACCGAGAGGTCAGGCGGGTCAGCGTCGCCGACACGACCCCGATGCCGCGCGACAATTCAGCCGCCCCACCCGGGTAGCGGCTCGCGACCCGAAGTCGGGACGGGGCCGCGCCGCCGGGGTCCCGTGCAGTGGTGGGCGTCGACCGAGGACCAGCTCGTCGAGCATCTGCTCACCTTTGGCCGCGAACGCCGCACCGCGATGCCGACGCGTCGCCGCCGGCATCGGACAATGAGGAGGACGAAATGAAGTTCCGAGCGCCTTTGCCCTGGTCGTGAATCCGTAAAGAATCCGGCGACCGGTGCTCGCCCGAGAACCCGCGGACTGCGCGGTGGGCGGTGGTTCGATCGCGGCGTGGACGGCGCGAGTGCGACCGCGGCCGGGTCGCGGCGACATGGTGAACGGAGGGGCGCGGGCAGCGATATCGCCGAGTTCGATGTGGACGGCACCGTCCTACGTGCCCCCTTTTCCGCTAAACCCTGTCGCCGCCCGCGGGGGCCAAGTCCGAACGCGGACACGTCCGCAACATCACCGGCGTCGCCCGCACGAAGCGCGGATCGTCGTCACACCCCGCAAAAAGGGGCCACCGGGCATGACCTTCCCGGTCGCCGCACGAACACGGCGGAGCTCATGCGCCCTGGACGAGCACAGACGGCAGCGGCCAATCTCTGGACCCCGGAGTCCGCCGGCGAGCACACTTTCAAGGGTGAGAAGAAACCGGCGTCTCCCGTCTCCCGGCATACTGCTCGCGGACGGGGAATTCTCACCGCGGGTGTCCGGTGCGGCGTTGACCGGGTTGCGGATCCTGATGGGCCTGGTGTGGCTGTACAACATCGCGTGGAAGACGCCCCCGGATTTCGGCCGAGACAGCGGCGGCGGGTTGTACGGATTCACCCGCGCCGCGGTCGAGCATCCGGTGTTCCCGCCGTTCAGCTGGCTGGTCGAGCACCTGGTGCTTCCCCATTTCGTGGTGTTCGCGTGGCTGACGCTGGTGGTGGAAACGGTGCTCGCTGTGCTGCTGCTGACCGGGACGCTGGTCCGTGTCGCCGCGCTGCTGGGGATCGGGCAGACCCTGGCGATCTGTTTCTCGGTGGCGGAGGCGCCGAACGAGTGGCCCTGGAGCTATTTCATGCTCATCGGCATCCATGTCGTTCTGTTGTGCACGTGGTCGACCCGGTACTTCGCGGTGGACGCGGTACGGACGCAGGCCCGCCGCGGCACCGGTTCGCTCGCCGCGGCGTCGCTGCTGCGGACCTGGGGCATCATCCTGACGCTGCTCGGGGTCGCCGCCCTGATCGCCTCCTTCCAGACCGACCGGTGGGCCTCCCGCGGAGGGTTGGTCGGATACGAAGACCTCGAGGTGACAGTCGGCACCTACAACCTGGCGGGCGCGTTCGCGGTACTCGTGGTCGCCGCATGCGCGCTGACCGGCGCCACGCTGCGCCGCCGCGAACTCGCCCTCGCCGGGGCCGCACTGGCCGCAGTGGCGGCCGCCGGCATCTACATCCAGTCCGGCCGCACCGAGGTGTGGCTGGGCGGGACGAATACCACCGCCGCCGTGTTCCTGTGTGCCGCGCTGGTCAGCGCGGCGACCGGACGGTGGCTCGGCCAGTCGCGTCTCGATCAAACCACCGCGAAGCTCACCCGCCGCGGCCGATACTGAAACCACAGCTCACCGTGTCGTCTGATCGCCAATCCGAGCTCACATCCTGATGGAGAACCTGATGATGCCCCACGAAGCGGTCGGCCAGGTCACCGAGATCGCCCGCGACAACGCCGAACGGGTGGACACAGAGGGGGTCTTCCCCACCGAGGCGGTGGCCGCGCTCCGCGACAGCGGACTCCTGGGACTGGTGCTACCGGAGGACGTCGGCGGCTCGGGCTGCGGACCGGTGGAATTCACCGAAGTTCTCACCGCGCTGGCCGCGGCCTGCGGATCGACCGCCATGATCTATCTGATGCACGCCGCCGCCGCGGTGACCCTCGCGCAGGCGCCACCACCGGGAATGCCCGATCTGCTCCCCGCGATGGCGACGGGGCAGGTGCTGGGAACGCTGGCGTTCAGCGAGAAGGGCTCCCGCTCCCACTTCTGGGCGCCGGTCTCGTCCGCCTCCGCGGACGGGGACAGCGTTTCGGTACAGGCCGACAAGAGCTGGGTCACCTCCGCCGGCTACGCCGATGTCTATGTGGTCTCGGCGGGCTCGGCATCCGGGACCGCGGGGGAAGTCGACCTGTACGCGATGCCGAAGGATGCGCCGGGCTTGACGGTGGCCGGCCCGTGGATCGGGATGGGGCTGCGGGGTAACGCGTCGGCACCGATGAAAATCGACGCATCGTTTCCGGTTGCCCAGCGACTCGGAGACCAGGGCGCCGGCTTCGGCCTGATGATGAATACGGTGCTGCCCTGGTTCAACCTCGGCAACGCCGCTGTCTCGCTGGGCCTTTCCACCGCCGCCAACACCGCCGCCCTCTCCCATGTCGGCAGCGCACGACTCGAGCACCAGAACGAGGCACTCTCCGCGCTACCGACCATCCGCGCCCAGATCGCGAGGATGGGCATCAGCCTCGCCGCCCAGCAAGCCTTCCTCGCGCACGCAGCGCGCAGCGTCAGCGAACCCGATGAGACGACGATGCTCAACGTCCTCGCCGTCAAGGCCTCGGCCAACGACGCCGCCCTGGCGATCACCGACACGGCCATGCGGGTCTGCGGCGGCGCCGCATTCTCCAAACACCTCCCGATCGAACGGGCCTTCCGCGACGCGAGGGCCGGGTCGGTGATGGCCCCCACCGCCGACGTGCTCTACGACTTCTACGGCAAGGCCGTCGCCGGCCTGCCGCTCTTCTAGAAGGGCAGGCACATCATGACCAGACCACTGATCGTCGGCGCCGTCGCCTACACCCCCAACGTGGTTCCCATCTGGGAGGGAATTCGCGACTACTTCCGCGGCACCGGCGCCGAGATGGATTTCGTGCTCTACTCCAACTACGGCCGCCAAGTCGAAGAACTGATCGCCGGCCACGTCGACATCGCCTGGAACACCAACCTCGCCTACGTGCGCACCGTCCTGCAAACCGACGGCCACGCCGTACCCCTGGCGCAACGCGACACCGACACCACCTTCCGCACCGTGTTCGTCGCCCCACCCGGCAGTTCCATCACCGGGCCGGACGAGTTCGCCGGCAGGCGCCTCGCCCTGGGATCGGCCGACTCCGCGCACGCCGCGATCCTGCCGCTGCACTACCTCGCCCAGGCGGGAATCCCACCCACCGAGCTGTCGATCACCCGAGTCGACAGCGACATCGGCAAACACGGCGACACCGGGCGCAGCGAACTCGACGCGGTGGCGGCGGTACTGGCTGGGGAAGCGGACGTCGCCGCGATCGGAATCGGCACCTGGAACGCGATGGGGAAGGACGATCTGATGCCCGGCGCCCTCGAGGCGGTCTGGCAGACCCCCGAGTACTGCCACTGTATGTTCACCGCCATGGACACCCTGCCCGCCGAGCGCTCCACACCGTGGGTCGACACCCTCCTCGACATGGACTGGGAGATCCCCGAACAGCGCAAGATCCTCGAACTGGAGGGGCTGCAGCGCTGGGTGCGGCCGCACCTGGACGGGTACACGAGCCTGTTCGCGGCGGTCGACGAACAGGGTGTCGATCCGCGATGGTGATCCTGGACCTGATGCGGCTGACGTCGGGGCTCCCCGACGGAGGTGCCGGTGAGGTCGCGATCGGGTCCGCCGAGGATCTCGTCCTGGCCAGGCGGTGGTGCGCCCACAGTGGAAACACGATCGTCCGGGAGAACGTCGATGCCGCCGACACCGGGACGCTGGTCGTGCGGCGTGGCCACGCCCCCGACCCGCGCGAGGCGCTCGGTCCCGACCGGATGCCGGCCGCGCGACTGTGGCTGTACACCAACTTTCACTGCAACCTCGCCTGCGACTACTGCTGCGTCTCCTCGTCCCCGCACGCACCCCGCCGCGAACTCGGCCTCGACCGGATTACCCGGCTGGTCGCCGAAGCAGCGGAGTGGGGCGTCGGCGAGATCTACCTGACCGGGGGCGAACCCTTTCTGCTCCCCGACATCGACACGATCGTGCGCACCTGCATGGACGTGCTGCCGACGACGGTGCTGACCAACGCGATGGTGTTCAAGGGACGAGGGCTGCGGGCACTGGAATCGCTGCCCCGCGAGGGTCTGGCCCTGCAGATCAGCCTCGACTCCGCCACCCCCGAACTGCACGACTCGCACCGCGGCGGCGGAAGCTGGGCCAAAGCCATCGCCGGAATCCGGCTGGCCCGGCAACTGGGTTTCCGCGTGCGGATCGCGGCCACCATCGCCTCACCACGGCCGGGAACGATCACCGCGCTGCACGACTTCTGCGACCAACTCGGCATCGAACGCCGTGACCAACTGATCCGACCCGTTGCGCGCCAAGGAGCCGCCGTCAAAGGGCTGATCCTCACCCCCGAGTCACTCGTCCCCGAGGTCACCGTCACCGCCGACGGCATCTACTGGCACCCCGTCGCCGCCACCGACTACCGCGCACTCGTCACCCGCCAGATCGAGCCGCTCCGCCCCGCACTCGACGAGATCCACCAACGGTTCACCCGGCAATGGGCGGTCGCCGCCACCGCCGCCGCACTCTTCCCCTGCGCCTAGCACCAATCTGGCACACACCTACCCGCTGTCGCGTGGATTCCGCACCCGGCGCCCCCCGGCCTCGGGACAGCGCCCGGTTACAGCTCAGGCCGGCTTGTGCGCGAGGATGCGAAATCCGATGCTTCCCATACCACTTCGGTGGACCGTGTCGATGACGAACCCGGCCCGGTCGAGGTAGGGTCGCGGATCGCGGGTGAGGTGGTCGGTGCCGAAGCGCACGGACAGCGGTTCGACCGCACGCATCAGGGTGAGACCGATCCGGTTGGTCGCCGGCCCGTGCTCGGCCAACACCATCTGCCCGCCCGGGACCAACACCCGTAGCGCTTCCTCGCTCGCCTTCAGCGGGTCGGGGATCGTGCAATACGTGAAGGTCGAGATCACCGTATCGACGGACGCGTCCGGCACGTCCAGTGCCTAAGCATCACCGCGGCGAACCTCGACCCGGTCGAGTCGGTCGTCGGCGATCCGCCGGCGTGCGACGTCGAGCATCCCCTCGGACAAATCGACACCGATCACACTCTCGACCTGCGGCCCGTACAAGGGCAGGTTGAGTCCGGTCCCGACCGCGATCTCGAGTACCCGGCCGCGGGCCTGCGCGACCGCCCAGCCCCGCGCCGGTCCGAGCACGAACCGTTCGAAGAATCCCATCTGCGTGTCGTAGTGCCGCGCCATCGCGTCGAAGACCTTCTCCACCTTGGCGTTCCCGGGTTGACGCATCCCACCTCCAACCGGACCTCCGTGTGGTCTGACCCCCTCAACACTACATAGGATCTGAATACAGAACTTTCTGCACCGTCAGGTGAAACCTGGTGCACAGCGACGCGCTTTCCGGTTCGGCTACGCCCTGTCGGCGACACCGGTCGCACCGCCGCCGGGCCGACCACCCTGATGCCGATCCCCACCGACCACGCCGCCACCCTCCTGGGTCGCTCCAGTCGACGTCTTGACCGTGGAATTGCTCGGCGTGCCGGATTGCCCCCACGAAGCAGCGACGCGAACAGTGCTCGACACGGCGCTGGCCCTCGAGGGCCTGACCGATGTCGAGGTGCACACGACGGTGATCGACGCCGTCGCTCTGCCGCTAACAGTCCTGCGTCCGTCGCAGGGGTCGCAGCGGCCACCTCGCTCACCGCCGGATTCGGGGTCCAGGGCGACGCCGATGAGCGCGACCAACAGAGCCCGCATACACCGATGTGACCGAGACCGCCACCCGCGCCCGGCAGTTCACCGGCTCACCGACCCTCCTGATCGACGGCGCGGACCCCCGCGAACACCGTCGGTCTGACCGGGACACCGACCTCCTGCAGGATGAACCGTGCATGATTGGTGGCCGACATTCGGGCGGGTCGGCCGAAGGGCGGACCGAACGAAATCCGCGCCCGCTCCCGGATCGTTGTTCGCGTTGCAGCGAAGTGGGAGCATGTGAATATACCGGCTCGATCTGGGGCTGTCGGCTGTGCGCTGAACGGATGGATTGCGGGAGGCACCCATGGGGGCTGCGCATGATGACGGTAGCGAAACGATTCAGCGACGAGGAGTGAGCGACATGGCCTGGCGAATCTCGGCAAACTACTACGAGGCCTGCAACTGCGACCTGGGGTGCCCGTGCAACATGAGCGGCTTTCCCACCCACGGGAACTGTGACGGTGTGGTCGGATTCGAGGTCACCGGGGGTGACCGCGACGGCGTCGATCTGGCGGGGGCGAAGGTCGCGAGCGCGGTGAAATGGCCCGGCGCCATACACGAAGGCAATGGAACGATGGCCCTGTTCATCGACGCGAACCCCGAGCAGCGGCAGGCCCTGCTGCCGATTCTCACCGCCGACGATCCCGGTTTGCCCTGGGAGATCCTCGCCGCGACCGTCAGCGAGATCCATGGCCCGTTCTTCGAGACGATCGAGATCGACGACCGGGACACCGATTCCCGAGTCCAGGTCGGTGACAAATTGGTAGTTCAGATGCAGAGCTTCACCAACCCGGTGACCGGGGAGAAGCACGAACCGCACATGGTGCTCAAGGACGGGTTCATCTTCCAGGACGGTCAGATCGGCACTACCTCGGTGCTGCGGCTCGACGCCGACGGAGTGACATTCGAGCATCCGGGCAACAACGCGTACTACTCGCGCGTCGAGTGGTCCAGCGAGAACCGGATGGCGCCCGCCGGAGCGGCCGGCAAGTTCTGACTCGCAGCAGTGCACCGCGATAACGCGGCGGTGGTGCGGCCCAGCCTCGGCAGGGGCGAGGCGGGGGCGTGACGGAGGAGTGCCGATGAGTCAGCCCCCGAGGATCGACACTCCCCGGATGGCCTACAGCGCCCTCGAACGCCGGGCGACGCTCGCCACGGTGGGGATTCTGGTCGCCCTCGCCGGTGTGGCGTGGTGGCGCACCATCGGTACTGCGGGCGGCATGGAATCGATGGTTCAGGGTTTCGCGTGGGTCGGCACGGCCATGCCCTTCGACATGGGGGCCGCCGTCTTTCTCGCCATGTGGACGACGATGATGGTGGCGATGATGTTTCCGACGATCGCCCCGATCGTCTTGCTGCACCGCCTGGTCATGCGCCGGCAGGCCCGCGGACTCGCCCCGACGGTCACCTTTGCTGCGGGCTACCTGGCGGTGTGGTCGGCTGCCGGGGTTGTTCCGCTGGCGGTGCTGCTCGGCTTCCGCCGGATCGCGCACGGCTCGACGTGGGTCGAGGTCGCGGCCGGTGGTGTGCTGGTCATCGCCGGCGGATACCAGTTCACCCGGTGGAAGCAGGCGTGCCTGCGGGCCTGCCGCACCCCGCTGACCTTCCTCGCCACCCACGACTTCGGAACCGGTCTGCGGGGGACCTTCCGCGCCGGCGGCGCGCACGGGCTCTACTGCCTGGGCTGCTGCTGGGCGTTGATGGCGGTCCTGCTCGTCGTCGGGTTGATGAACCTGACCTGGATGGCGGCGATCGCCGTGATCTTCTTGGCCGAGAAGAACTCCCGCCATGGGGTCGCGCTCACCCGGGTGGTCGGGACCGCGGTCGTCCTGCTCGGGGTGGCCGTCCTCGTCCACCCGTCGCTGCTGCAGTCGCTGGCCCCTATGCCGGACGTGTCCTCGCCGATGTCGGGCATGTGACCGAGGGACCGACACCAGCGCTATCGGTGCACCGGATGACTACGCCGGATCGACCGCTGGCCGACCCACGACCTCGGGTGTCCCCCGTCAGGATCGCGGGACCATCCTCGATCCGCCGGACCAGCGTCCTCGGTCCGAACGCAGCATCCACACGTCATCACCAAGGGTGCACAGACATCGCTGCGCCCGCGATCGTCGTCAGCGACAGCGACAGCGCTGGCCGCGCAGTGCCGATGGGTGCCGCCGAGACCGCCCGGGACGGACGTGTTCTCACAGCCCGCCTGGCCGACACCTTGGCGCCGGGCACCTACACCTGGCGCTGGCAGGTGACCGGCGCCCACGGCGACCTGGTCGAGCAGGACTTCCGGTTCGCCGTCGGTCTCGCCCTGACCGGCGACGGAAGCGGGGAGGAGGGCCAGTCGACGTCCTGGACCGATGCCGCGCTGCGGTGGCTGCTGTTCCTCGGGCTCGCCCTCGCGCTCGGCGGCCTGATCGCCGAACGCGTCACCGCCACCGCCCGGCGAGAGAATCGGGCGCTACCGGTGCTGCGGTCCCCGGTGGTGGCCGGCGCCCTCATCGGGTTGGCCGGAGTCCTCGGACTCGGCGCGGCACTGGCCGCATCCGCCGGCACAGTGCATGCGCTGTGGCAGGAACGCCCGGGTCTCGTTCTGCTCACCGAGTGTGGGCGGCCGTCCTGCTGATTCAGCTGATCACCGCGGAAGGGGTGCGCTCGCACGCCAACGTCGCCGCACCCGGGTGGGGTGGTGCGCTGACCGCGACCCACTCGGCGGCCGCCGCGATCTGAGTCGGTGCCCTGCTGCACACAGTCCGCGCGGTGCTCGCCTGTGGAGCGTGGGCCGCCGTGTGGTGGGTGGTGGCGGGATACACCCGGCTCGCGGTGTGGACCTTCCTGATCGTGGTTACCACCGGCACCGCCATCGCCCTGCTACTGATTCCGCTCACCGCCCTGCTGTCCACCACCTACGGTCAGGTGCTGGTGATCAAACTGGTGCTGGTAGTCGCCGCCTCGGGAGTGGCACTGACAGCGAGGGTGTCGCTGCGCACCCCGGAGCGAACAGCAACGCTGCGGAACCCGATCCGGGCCGAAAGCGCGCTGTTGATCGCCGTCTTGGCGGCCAGCGCCGCCCTGGTCTCCACCACCCCGGCCGACAGCTCCCAGCAACCCGGTCCCCCGCCGCCGGTGGGTCCGGTCCTGCCCCTGGGAACCCTCACGATGATCCCGGCGCCGCCGCGCGGATACGGGTTCGCGCCCCAGACCTGACCGACGGACCTGGTCACCGGTCGGTTGTCTCGTGCTCGACAGTTCCGGCGCGGACAGTGGACCGCGGCTAATTGGTTAAGCTCGCCGCGGACCTGCTGCCCCTCGCGGCATCACTGTTCGTCTGATCTTTCGGCACACCGGCTGGGCGCACGCCAGCCGTCGTAGGGTATGTGCCGCAGCACCCGAAAGCTGGCGCGTGGACCCGCCCGGCCTCCTCGCACTCCACACCGTGCCGATCAACCGGTCGCACACAAATGACACTGTGTGCATCGGACCCGGGATGGTTCACGGTGTCACCGGGTCGAGCAGGCGGGGCCATGGCGTCCGCCCCCGGATTCGAGGGGTGGTTCGACACGGGTGGCCAGTTGGCTTGTGCGAGTGGCTTGGCGAGCCGTACGGGTGTTCCAGCCGAGTTGCCGAGATGTTCGGCGGGGCCGAACTCCGACCGGACTCCCGTCGATCATCCGGTCGCAGCCAGGCCACCGAATCGTCGTCGAGGCGCGAATTCGCCTACACAGAAGCGGTACTCGAAATCCCGGAAAGCCGAGTGCAGATGGCGACTGGGCACCCCGATTTCCGTGAATCGGCGTCGATGTCGACGTCGGCGTACGGCGGAGGTTACCGGCGACCACGGCCGGGCCGGGCCACGACCTGCCGGTGCCACTGAAGTAGTGGCCTCGGTGTCGGGAGATCACCCGGCCGATCGTCAACTACATCAAAATCATCCGCCGAGTGCCGAGTGCCGATCCGGTAGCCCGGCGGGGTGTGAAGGGCAGGGCAGGAATCGTCGGTTATCAGCTATCTGTCGCCGTGCCAGCGCACCGCCGCCGCGGCCGCGAAATCGCCGGCATGGGCGAAGCCGGCCAGCAGCAGCAGTGAGCCGTCGGCGATGGTGCCGGTGCGGATTGCCTGGTCGAGGGTGACGGGAATCGCCGCTCCGAACATGTTTCCGCATTCGTCGAAGGTGTCCGGGTGCCGTTGCTTGTCGATCTGCAGGGCGTCGCGCCAGTTCCGCAGGAACGCCCGGTTGGGCTGGTTGGTGATGAAGGTGTCGGCGGCGGCGCTGTTCAGGTCGAGGCGCTCACACAGGGCGCCGGCGACCTCGGGGACCAGCCGGTTGCCGCGGGAGAAGATCGTGATGGCCTTGTGTTCGTCGAAACCCATGTGTCCCTGTGTCATGCCCGGTTGCCAGTACTTGCGGGGTTCGCCGTCGCCGGTCAGTGACACGTCGCCGGCGTGTTCGGGGTAGTGGCGGCATTCGGTTCCCAGGATCGGGGACGAGTCGTCGGCGGCGAGGAAGCCGACTCCGCACCCGTCGCCGGGCACCGGCGCGTGGGGCTTCGTGCGCACGTCGGACTGGTCGTAGATGGTGCCGGCGGCGTTGGCGGCGGTACAGATCAGTGCGGTGCGGGCGTCGGTGGTGGCCAGGATCTGGCTGGCCAGCTTGAGCATGTAGATGAAGACGGCGCAGCCGCCGTTGTGCAGGTCGATCAGCCACTCGGGTCGGGCACCGAGCCGGTCGGCGACGTCCCCGCCGCAGCCGAGGAACGGCATGTCCGGGACCTGGGCGTGGGTGATCAGCACGTCGACGTCGCGGATGGCCTGGGCGCCGTGGCGTTCGATCAGCGGTGCGGCGGCCCGTTCGATCATCTCGGCGGCGGTGTCCTCGATGTCGACGTGATGCCGGAACGGTGGCGGCTTGAACATCACGCTCTTGGAGAGCCGGTCGGTTTCGGCGTACCGGGCGAAATACTCTGCCGGGACGCGTTTGTCGGGGAGGTAGCTGGACACGTCGATCAGGCTGACGGTTTTCATTCGGTGACCCGGTCCCAGTCGGGGGCGACGGGCAGCCCGTTGGTGTGCCGGAATTCGCAGATGGTGGTCAGGTTGTCGAGCTCCATCTGGTGGCCGGCATAGAACAGCGGCCAGACGTCACCGACCCACAGCTCCCGTCCCGGGGGCGCCAGCTCGGGGAACGGGTTCTTCTCGTAGAACGGATGTTTGCAGTTGGTCCACAGCACCACCGATCCGGGTTTGTCGAACACCAGCGGGGCGGGGACCACCCGCATGAGGTAGATCATCCACAGGTGTTCACCCTGGTCCCATGCGCAGTGGTAGTCGACGGTCATCGCCTCGGCGTTGGCGGTGACCCGGGTGTAGATGTCGGTGTCCTCGCCGCCGAGGCGGTCGTGGGACCGCCACAGGTCGGGGTCGTCGGTTCGGGTGAAATCGCGCAGGCTGTAGGTCCACTCGCTCAGGCTGCGGACGTCGCTGAGGTAGGCGAACACCTCCGGGGCGGGGGCGTCGGTGTAGCCGTGCAGCGTGCAGTAGGTGCCGTACACCTGCTCGTGGGGGTACGCCGACCGGGTCATCTCGAGGGCCTGCTCCAGGCCCTCGTCGCGGCCGAGGTTCTCGAACAGGCTCAGGCCGGGAATGGCGGTGACCGGGGACTGGGCGGTGCTCATGGTGGGGCTCCTCTGGTGGTCAGAAAGGGCAGGAACGGGGGAACCTCGTCGGGATCGCAGGCCACCGACACGAAGGCCGGTGAGTTCGTCGGGTTCGCATCGGTGAGTGCTGCCAGTAGTTCGTCGGCGGTCTCGACGTGCCGGGCCGGCAGGGTGGGGAACATGGCCGCCACCCCCGCGGCGAGATGGGTTGGGCCGAAGCGATTGTAGGTGTAGTTGCCGTCGAAGTAGAGGGTTTCCCGGGTCACACACATGGCGTGCGCGTTGTTGTTGAACACGATGAAGGTGACCGGCAGGTCGTATTCTACGGCGGTGTGGATTTCCATGCCGTGCATGTAGAACGCCCCGTCGCCGGCGATGACGTAGGTGCGGGCGCCGGTCGCGGCGGCGGCGCCGATGCCGGCGCCGAAGCTGTAGCCCATGCCGCCCATCCCCAGGGCGACGACGAACCGGCCGCCGGTCGGTGCCGGAAGCTGATGAATGGCCGCCGCGCCGGTGTTTCCGGCGTCGACCACCACCGACGCGGCGTCGGGTATCGCCTTCTCGATCGCCCCCATCGCCTCCCGGTAGCCCAGGCCGGGTCCGGTGTGGGCGGGCATCGGCAGCAGCTCGGGTGGCCCGAGCCGCGGGGTCGGGCGGCCGGTGTTCGGGGGTGAGGGCTCCAGCAGCTCCACCAGGGCGGCGAGGTCGCGGCGCAGCCGCCCCGGCAGGTGGACCGCGCACTCGATGAAGGGTGGCTCGGAATCCAGGCACACCACGGGGGTGCCGGCAAGGTACCGGTCCAGGCCGTCCCGGGCGACCATCGGCAGTCGGGTCCCGACGAGGACGATCGCGGCGGCCTGCCGGGCCCGCGCGGCGACGGCGGGATGGCCCATCACCCCGCACACCCCGACGAACCTTCGGTGGCCGTTGTCAAACACGTCCTTGGCGTCCGGTGCCACCGCGACCGCGGCATTCAATGCCGTGGCCAGCCGGCCCAATTCGGCCCGGGCATCCGCACGGGCCACCCCGTCCCCGGCGATGACGAGGACACCGCCCGCACCGTCCCGCGCGGAACTGAGCACATCCGCCGCGCGGGACCGGGCGCCGTGGTCGACCGGATCCGACGATCCGACCCGCCGGGGTGTGACGGGCATCACAGTTGCCTGTTGAATGTCCTTGGGAAGCAGCAGAACAGCCGGTCCGCCGGGGCCACCGTCCCGGCCGAGCGCGGCATCGATCGATCGGTCCACCAGCTCGGGGACCGATGCCGGGTCCGCCGCCCGGGTGCAGAAGCGGCTGATCGGGGCGAACAGGCGCGCCGCGTCGAAGGCGCCCGCCGCGCCGCTGGTGTCCTGGAACGCGCCGGTTCCGCTCAGCGTCGCCGGCGGCTGACCCACCAACGCCAGCACCGGAACCCGGGAGGCGTACGCCTCCGCCAGTGCGGGGACGAGGTTCGTCGCCCCACCGCCGGAGGTCGCCGCCACCACGCCGAGTCCGCCCGAGGTTCGGGCGTGGCAGTCGGCCATGGTGGCGGCCGAGAACTCGTGTTTGGCGAGGATGCCGGTGATCGACCGGCCGGTGTGGTCCAGCGCATCGAACAGGTCCTCGATGTTTGCTCCACCAACGCCGAACACGTAGCGCACGCCCCGCTCGGCAAGGGATTCCACCAGCAGATCGACCACCCGCGGCGGCGACGGATCGCGCCCGGCGGCCCGCCGGGAACCCGATCGTCGTCCCTCATGCGCCATCGGCGTCCCCCACTCTCGATCGGCTCGACTTGTGTTCCCAGCCTGCCGCCATTGAGGCGGACCCGCAGCCCGAAGAGATCAATCGCGCGGATACGGACAGCAGCCCCTCACGATCGATCATCAACCCTGGCGACCCGTTGACCCGACATTCGACATCGGCGTGTCTCACAACGAGTCGACGTTCTTCCCGCAGCAATTGATCTGGGATACCGTCGACCCCTCTTACCGCTCGCCGGTCGTGCTCGGTCACGCGTTCTCGCTCTGGACCCCGACCGCGCCAGGGGAACACGCCATCATGGCGTATCAGACATCGGCTGGCCGCCCTGTCGAGACCGTCACGGTGAACTCGGGTACACCGATCGGACTGTCTGCGTCGTCGCTCCATGACCCCGCATCGACACTCGTAGATTCGGTGGTCATACGCTCGGGCAAGTCCCTCCGGGTGTCTGTAGCGACCGCGATCAGTCGCGTGCCGAATGCCATCTCCAGCAGCAGACGGCCCGCCTCATCGGGATCCGTGATAACCCGGAGGTCGCCTTCTTCGACTGCCCTCGCCGCCACTGCTCGGTAGGTCAAGGTCCACCGATCGAAGACCACGGGGCCGGTGCCACGGAAGTCGCCCATCTCGTTGAGCAGGCGGAAGGCGGCCAACATCAGGTCGTCGTTGTTGGCCGTGCCGATCATCAGGTATGAGATCCGATCAACGTTTCCAGTGCTCGAGTGCGAGAGTCGAATTGCAGAGAACATGCCGCGTCCAGGCGTTCGCAGCCTTCATCGATGACCGCCCGCGCCAGGTACTCTTTCGAGCTGAAATGGTAGTACAGCGACCCCTTCGTCACGCCCGAGACGGAGATGATCTCTTGCAGTCCTGCGTCCACGTAACCCACGCGGTTGAACACTCTAGCCGCGGCGGTCAACACGGCCTGCCGCGTGGCTATCGCTCGCTTCTGCATGGCACCCGCCCCTTCGCTCAATGTTGATGGCGGATTAACCGTACTGGTCGGTTTTAGCGCAACACTGGACGATCGTCCTATTTCTCGCGAGGAATGCATTCCGGTCGGATGGCGCGGATAAAGGCGAACAGAGGAATTCGGTGTCGCGGTGTCGAGCGGCTCTTCGGCCAGGGCGGCGGTGAACAGCATCGCTGGACGCAGTCGTCCGCCGACGCCGCGGATGATCCGGATCAGCACGTCCCTGGGTGGCTGCTGCGACAGCCTGCTCGTCACGGCTTGTCCTTCAGCGACCGGAGGGGCCGGTCGGCGATGAACGTGTAGACGTACCATTTGTTCGTGCCTCGCTTGCGTTTCCACTAGGGGCGGAACCCAAGTAAGTCGAACCCCCTCGCTCATGTGCACGACACGGGTCTTGGATACGGAGAACCGAAGGCCCAGAGGGGCAATCACATCCGCAATTTCTTCGCACAGGATATTTGTGTCGTCGCAGAAATCGAATACGAGTACGCCGACATCATCCAGTTATGCCGACCGTGGCGTGAAGGCGCCGCCCGCGCCGCCCGCAGCCCATCGGATGCGCCTGTGTGCCATCGGATCCCAATCCTCACCATGCCGCGGTCGTCTCCGGGAGCAGGGTGATGTCGGCGATCAGGGTGCGCAGCAGCCGTTTGCGGTCCTTGTTACTGGTGGTGGGTGCGTGCCAGAGCCCGGGTAGGTCGGCAGCGAGTTGTTCGAGTTCCGCCGGCCTGGCAGCGGCGGCAGCGTGTCGCGGGCGGCGGCCAGGGCGTGTTCAGCCTCGGCCAGGGCGGCGATCCTGGCCTCCCAGTGGGCCTCCCCGCTGCGGGCCGGTTCTCCGGCTCGACCGCGTGGAAGGCACGTCCGGCCCGGTCCGCCTCGTAACGGGCGCGTTCGACGGCGAGCTCGTGCGCCCGACCGACCCGCGGGTGCCGATCGGCGACCTCGTCGGCGGCCGCCAGTGCGGGCGCGACCTGGGTCGCCGTAGAGAACATCCACGGTGGCAGATCACCCCTCAGCTGTTGCCCGCCCACCGGCCGGATCCTGCGTAACGACAAAGACATCCCGACCAAAGATCGCTTCCGGAAGATCGCGCCGTGCAGCCTAACTACATCGGCGAGCCGGGCGAATGACAGGTTTCCAGGATTTGAGAATTCCCCGCCGCGCATCACCTGACGTGCAGCGCAGTGGCACGCCCTGGAGACATTCCTGCGCGGCGCTCACCGTCTCCGAGAGCGCGGGGTCGATCGCCCACATCGAGCCGTGGCTCGCCCACCGCTGCGCCCGCCGGTCGAACCGTGACCGATGTTGTTCCCGTTACACTTTCACCTCACTTGGCAGTTATCGCCAACTCAACGAACGTGCCGTACCGTCGCCGACGATCTCATCGACACCAGTGAGTTGGCGGTCTCGCAGTGGACGTGCTCGGCGCGATCCGATCGGCCGGCCGCGTATCGCCTTTGCCCGGTACCGGTTTCCACACGAGGGGACGGCCGGGGGCCGGCATGAGTCACTCGCCGACCGGCCCGACCTCCGCTGGATCGATCGTGGGCGCCGCCCCCCGTGATCGCGCCCACCCCCGTGATCTCAGCCGGCGCTGCCGCCACCGGCGGAGCCGCTCATCAGCTCGCTCAGGCCGCTGAACAAGTTTCCGAGGTCGCCGAGGGCGCTGATGAGGCTGATGAGCTGATCCAAGTCCATTTGTGGTCCCTTTCACTGTCGGTTGGTCAGGTAGGTGCTGCGAACGCCGGACCCGGCCCGTAGCACCCGGTCCAGCGGTACCGGAAGAGCCGTCAGGCGTACTCGGCTGCGGGCTCGGCGGAACCGAGCGGGGCAACCCGCTCCAGCGCTTCCCAGGTGATCTCGTAGCGCTTGAGGGTCATCTCGTCCGCATCCGCCAGTAGGGCATCCACGAGCGATTTCGGATTGTCCTGCCAGGATTGCACGACGTCCGCGACGGCGCGGTGGGTGAACAGGCCTGATCGGGACAGTGCAGAAATCCACTCGTCGAACACACCGCGATGAATCCGCTCGACGGCGTCGCGGTCGAAGCCTCCCGCGACAAAATCGAGAGAGAACATCGCGGCGACGTAGTCACCAGCGAGCTGTTCGGTATGCATCGGTGCCGACCCCTTTCCTCGGTCGGCGCGAAGAACCCGACCCACACTGCGACGACTGTTCTCGGGAGATCGAAAAGTTCGAGGGTGTAACACTGTGGTGTTACCTGACGAGGCAGACACTAACGCCTCGAACCGCATTCGGCAGCGGAAGCGCGATCCAAACCTGTTAATGGAGTGACCACAGTGACGGGTGTTACCTCTGTTCCAGGCTGGAAGTTCACGCCTCGCCGGGTTCCGACCTGCGATAACTGCCTCAAGCGGGCCTCCGATTGCGGATTTGCTGAATCTCCTATGAAATCACAGCGATCCACGAGACGACAGCAGGTGAAGCAGCCGACAGGGCCCGATCGAGTCGCCACGTATTCCTCGTCCTCGCCGCACCGGGTGTCGGCCGGTGGACGCGTGGTCGGGTGCGGGTGCCGATCTGAGCGAGGCCCGCGAGGATGCCTACCCGAAGACCGCCGCGGTCAACCTGCCCGGAAGCCATTTCCGCAATCGACATCGGGCTGGCCGCGGTCGAGGGCCGTATCGCCGTTTCCGTAGACAGTCGCGCGTTCTCTCAGCGATGAAACCTGCTTCCTATAACGGGTTTCGTAGAGAGTCGCCGCCGGGCAAGTGTTTCTGGTACGGCCGTACTCTCTTTACTTTCGACATTGAATCGGCAACAGGTTTCCTGACAGCCCGAAAGGAGCTCCGCCGCAGGCGGACATCCAGATGAAGGGAAGCAAATGGGACTCTCGCGGAGCAGCGGATGTTTGTAGCGGCCGGGTGCTTCAACGAATCGGTGCAGCGCGATCCGCATGAGTGCACTGACCGTGGTGCCGTTCTCGATGGCCAGCTCCGCGAACCCTGCGCGGTGTCCGGCTCCAGCGTGATCTTGAGCATGATCGCCCGCAGCGCATCCGAGAGTCGTCGTTCTTCCACGAGACCGTTACCAACGGCTGTGGGTTGGGTGACAAGTCGTCGGCCAGCAACACCGATCAGCGCCCGAATCGACGTGGACCAATGCCCTCGGGCATCTCGTCGAGTCTGGGTTTGGTCTCTGGGTCGACGCGAAGAGCGATGGGATCGCCCACAGCGATCCGACCCGGCTTCGAGTCAGCCCTCGATCTTCTCGTCGACCCCACCGCGGGCCGGTGCGAGTCGCCGTTGCCAGGACGCACCGGTCGGTCGCCGCGGCCCCGGTTGCTCCCGGTCAATCTAGAACAGATTTCACCTCTCGGCGGATGGTTGACGCGAGTCCGACAGCCCATGAAGGTCGTGGGGGCTGGCTGCCTCGAGACGTACCGTTGCTCAGGCTTCGTCGAGACGTCGGCGAACTCCGTCGGCAGCCGCGTGGTCTGCCTCGGCGATGAAACGCTCCGATTGTTCACGCTCGGCCACCAAAGACTGTGCCTGCGCCAACAGTTGCTCACCGGAACCTCCTTCGCGCGAATGCGTGGCAAGGAATATTCGAAATGACCCACACCCGCGCTTGGATCTCAGCTTCTGCTCGATTACCCGGGCGGCCGATTCCCCACTGCGGGTCCACCAACTCGTCGTGAATGCGGGTGGTGTCGCTCGCGGCCAAGTGCAGGGCACTCATCATTCGCCCGTTCTTCGACTGCGGCGCTGGAGGGTGAGCGACTACGCGCGGGGCAAGAACGGACGGATCCCAGTCCGTCGGGGCGATGGGGATCCGCTGCTCTGCACCATTTCTCGACACGTGAGCCTCGCAGGAGTTGCGCCCGATGCCGAGCGGCGGAGTATCTGAGAGGGTATGTTTCCGCCCGTGGGCACACCCCTCGATGACACCACCAGGGCCAAGCGCTCCGCGAGTTTGGTCGGTCACCATTACCGGGTCACCGACTTCTACGAGGTCGGCCGCGACAAGGTGTGCGAGTTCGCCAAGTCGCTGTGGGATCCTCACCCGGCGCATTGGAGCGAAGACGACGCGCGGGGACTGGGTTACGACGGTGTGATCGCCCCGTTGACCTTCGGCTCCATCGTGGCCATGGTCGCCCAGCAACGCTTGTTCGACGAGGTCGTGACCGGGTACGACCCGAGCGAGATGCTGCACACCGATCAACGCGTGCAGTTTCACCGGCCCATCGCGGTCGGCGACCGGCTGTACTGTGACGTGTTCCTGGACTCGTTCCGGCGGGCCGCGGGCAGCGACTTCCTCGTGACGAAGACGATCATCAGGGATCAGAACGACGCACCGGTGCAAACGATGTGGACAACAGTGGTGGCGTACACGCCGAAACTACCCGGGCCGGTGACCCAAGCCGCCACGACCGGGCTCGGATAGACCAGGTCCGGAACGGGATTACCCGAAGGTTGGTCGATCCTGGTCGACTCGACCGACGCCGACGGGTGGACCGTCCACACCGGCGGAACGATCTTTTCGATACCCGGTGATCTTCCCGGTCTGCCCGCCACGCGGTCGCCGAACTCCGGTCCCGCTACCGGGCGCGAGGTGAGCCCGTATCCAGGGGGACGACCACTGAAAACGAGCCGCCCCCTTCACCCTCCCCGGACCAGTCGGTACCCTTTGGGCGGGTCAGCCCGTCGAGGGGTGCCGAACGTCCGGGTGGTGCGCTGAATTGTCGCGCAGCATCAGGGCGTTCGGCGCTGACCTACCTGCCACGGTCCCTGAAACGATGATGACGAGATTCGAGCCTGCCCCGCGCGGCGCCGGGCGAGGGTTTCGCCAGTGAGGTGCACCGACCGCTCCGCGTTTGGCGTCGGGTGCGGTGTCCCGGATGGGCAGAAGACCCCTGTCTTCTGCGCCCACCACTTCACGCACGAGACGTGCTACCTACCGGGCCGACGCGACATTCGCCGTGGGCTCGGAGTTCACCATCGACGAGGTACGGCAGCGATTCCCCGCTCCTGCAGGCGGGCGGCGACCTCGGTCCGGCTCCCCGCACCGAGAATCCGCCCTGTACGCGCACAACCCGGCGCAAGGCACCGATAAGCCCCGGACCCTACCGAGGTCGGCACGACCGGAGACGAGCAGCGCTGATCCTCCCCGCTCCGAGGAGGCGCTCCGTGCGCTCTCCGCCGGAACCGAGTCGGGTCAGGGGAAATCCGGGGCAGAGAACCCGTCCCACAGTTGCTCGGTCACGTCCTGGAAGCAGACGAGCGTGACCGGGTCGTCCCGGCGCTCGAGCACCGACTTGCTCACGAAGGCCCGCACGGTGGAGCCGTCCCGGTGCTCGAGGGCGACGAGTTTTCCGGCGCTCTCGCGCAGCTCAGCCACCGCCGACCGGCCCGGCGAGGCGGTCTGCACCAGATCACCGATCGTGCGGCCCCGGATCTGGTCGGCCGGGTAGCCGAGCATCCATTCGAACGCCGGGTTCGCGTACACCACGGCGCCGCCCCGCTCGACCGCGAGGACCGGCACCGGAAGCCGCGCCAGCAACACCAGGGCCGGGAGCCGCTCGAGGTAGCCCAGGGTGGTGTCCGGATTCGCCCGTCGCCTGTCCTCCATACCTTCCTGTATCGGCGCCCGTGCCGGGCTGTTACGGGCGACCGGTGGGCGAGGGCCGGAACGAGGTCGTCACCGACCAGCGATAACCTGCTGCCCCCGTCCGGCCACACGATCACCACTGACGGTCATCGGCCGGGCCGATACCCGAACGCCGCCTTCCTGCACCCGATGCCTTCCTGAACCCGATTCCGGAGCCCATCCCGTAGTGGGATCCGCCGCCGACTCTGTCGGTCTCGCGGATGCGGAGGTGGATGCTCGGATTCCGGTTCACACTGTGCCGGACATGGTTACCCGCCCTCGACCAACGCAGATCGTGATGCCCACCGGCGACAATGAATCGTTTCGCATGGCCATCGACTTGACGAAGGAGAAGATTCACGCCGTGACGAGCTTCTTCCGGAAGATCTTCCGAGGGAAAACCGCGGGCGGTCACCAGGCTTGAGCGGCTAGCCGTCGGATCCGCCGGGATCGACCGCAGTCGCCGATCGCCGACCTGTGGCGCATCGTCCTCCTTGTACAGCAGGCGACCGGCGCGCAGATCAGGCGGTGGCGGCGAGCAACGCCCCGCGTCGCCGTGAGTGCCGGGTGGCGCCGGATGGCGCCGGGTGTGAGTAGATCGGCTTGCTCCTTCATGTGTCGGCGGTTGAGGCCGCCGAGGGCGAGCACGCGCGGACCCGGGAAACTGGGTGAGCGGTGGCTCGGTGACGCCCTCGGCCATGGCGGTTACTCCATCGCTCCCTCGCGCATCGGCCCGACGTCCCAGGAACCCGACCGAGACATGGGTGTGAGTCAGGTCACGTTTCGATGCCCGAGTAGTTCCAGTCGAGGACCTCCCTCCCGTCCCCTACGCGACCGTCTCGTGGGGGCGAAACCGGCCTTTACCTGGTCTTTGCCCGCGGGTGCTGGACGGGCGCCCAAGTGGCATGCGCGGTGGCGGTGCGGTAGAACTAAACAGAGAGACCGGTTTGTGATCCATAACACATCCAACCGTGATCTTGATGTCCTCTCGGACCCGTCGGGTCCGGGAGTGTCGGGGAACGAAAGGGCTGTCCATGCTGCTTCCGATGTCACCGGTCGACTCGATGTTTCTGCTCGGCGAGTCCCGGGAGCATCCGATGCACGTGGGGGGATTGGCGGTGTTCGCGCCGCCGGAGGGTGCCGGCGCCCCGGACGTGCGGGCGATGTTCGAGGACGCGCTCGCCCGGGACACCGTTGCACCCCTGCTCCGCAAGCGGGCCCGGCGCTCGGTGACCACGCTCGGGCAGTGGGGTTGGGAGGCCGACACCGACATCGACCTGGGCCATCACGTCCGCTACGACGCCCTGCCGCAGCCCGGCGGGACCACCGAACTGATGACACTGGTCTCCCGGCTGCACGCCAGCCTGCTCGACCGCCACCGGCCGCTGTGGGAAATGCACCTGATCGAGGGCCTCACCGGCGGCCGCTACGCGATCTACATCAAGATCCACCACGCCCTCGCCGACGGGGTCGCCGCGATGAAGCTGCTGCGCCGCACCCTGAGCGAGGACCCGGACCAGCGGGAGATGCCCGCACCCTGGGAACCACACGCCGCACCCGCCCACCCGGCGCCCGGGCCGGCCGGCGGCCGCAGCCCGGTCGAACTGCCCGGGGCCGTCCTGCGCGCGGCCCGCGGCGCCGCCGCCGAGGTCGCCGGCCTGGTGCCCGCGCTGGCCGGCACCGTGGACCGGGCACTACGCCACGGCGGCGGCTCGCTCACCCTGACCGCACCGCACACCATGCTCAACGTCCCGATCAGCGGGGCACGGCAGTTCGCGGCCCGCTCCTGGCCGCTCGAGCGGCTCCGCCTGGTCGCCAAGCACGCCGACGCCACCATCAACGACGTCGTCCTCGCGATGTGCTCCGGCGCGTTGCGCACCTTCCTGACCGGACTCGGGGTCCTGCCGGAGAATCCGCTGTTCGCCGCGGTCCCGGTGTCGCTGCGCGCCGCCACGGACACGGCGGACGGTAACGCGATCGGGATGCTGATGTGCAACCTCGCCACCCACCTGCCCGACCCGGCGCACCGGCTCGAGGTGGTCCGCACCACCATGCGCGAGGGCAAGGCGGCTCTCGCCACGATGAACCCCACCCAGATCCTGGCGATGAGCGCCCTCGGCGCGTCCCCGATCGCCCTCGGTATGCTCCTGGGCCGGGGCGGCCCGATCCGTCCCCCGAACATCCTCATCTCCAACGTCCCCGGCCCCGACGCACCCCAGTACTGGAACGGCGCCCGGATGGACGCGCTGTACCCGCTGTCGATCCCGGTCGACGGGCAGGCCCTGAACATCACCTGCACCAGCACCGACGACCAGATCGCGTTCGGGCTGACCGGCTGCCGGCGCGCCGTGCCCCGGCTGCAGCCGATGCTCGGGCACCTCGACGACGAGCTCGGCGCCCTCGAAACCGCCGTCGGCCTCTGACCGGGGCCGCTTCCCGAACCCGCGATTGCCCCGACCAGGAAAGGACACCGCCGGGCACACCATCGACCACACCCCGCGGCGCCGGGACACCTCGCCCTCGCGGCCGCGTACGGGATCAGCGATCGCCGTCGCCGCCGCGACGGTGATGATCTGACCACTTCCTTTCCGCCGCAACCGGATCACTCGACACCACGGCGGGTCGATCGGCACCGAGGAGATCAAGGACCGCATCGAGGCGATGTTCGCCGACGATCGCCAAGAGCCCCAGCACCTCTCGCGCCGTATCACCGGAACCAATCACCACGGGAAGGACGTCGACATGAACACCAATGTGGCACTGCTGCTGGGGTTGCTCGCCGGGGGGATCGGCGGCACCGCGGCACTGCAGACACTTCTCGAGCGGGCCCGCGGCAAACGTCGCACCCGCGGTGCACCCTTCCACCCGAACGGCTGACACCGGCGGCGCCGCCGGGGTCGCGCGCGTGGCACCTGCCGCGGATTCTCGGATCTCGTACGCAGGCGGTGCACGATCGACGACCGATCGCGCACCGCACAGGACCCCGGCACGCAACCATACGGTCGTGGCCGCCGCGATGGCGACCGATCACGGTAAGGGTGTCTCTCACCTCTCGTCGCGCATGTATCGCCTCGTCCCGATGGCCGTGTGATACCGAGGCCGAGGCCACACACGATCGCGCCGCCCACCACGTTCGGACCAGATCATGCCCGTGGTGGTGGCGACGCCGGCGACCACCCACGGCGAGATGATCATCCACACCCCGAGCATCGGTGCGACGAATGCGAACGCCATGCCGTGCGTGCGGCCGTAGGCCGAGATGAATCCGACGGCCGGCAATGCCACCGCGATCCCGGCGATCAGATTGTTCATCATCACGGACGTCTGACCGGCGAATCCGATGATCCACGGCGACGCGGCGTGATTGGGGCATCCCGGCCGCGGAATTTCGACCGCGTGGGGAAACCGCCCGGCCGCACCGGCATCTACCGACATCGACGGCGCAGATCTCGTGCGGTGACCTCGTTACCCGTGCAACCATCGTCAGTGCATCACTTCACCGCTACCGGTATTCGCGATACAGGGAGTGAGCATGATGTCGAACTCGACGGTGCACCAACAGGAGTCGCTGCGACACACGCAGGACTGCGTGACCGTGTTGCGCAGATGGCTGGCCACCGGCAACAACACCGCAGCACTGATGGCGTATCTCCATCACGAGCCGGTCGACCCGACGTGGCTGACCACCTATCGGCGCCTGAGCCGCGACCTCAGGCTGTCCGTCGGCAATGCTCGACCCGATGGTGTGCCCGGGGACCCGTAGTCAACGGGTCGATGAGCTGGGAAACACAGTGCCGCGGCGAACGATAGTGGACGCCGGGCGGCCGGAGCGACCATGAACGACGACCAGTGCGGGGCGCTCGAGCGGGGACGGGACGCGTGCGCGGTCCTGCGGAGCTTCATGCACACCGGGGAGCACCACCATCGGCGAGCCGGTTCGGTACGCCACCTTTTGTCAGCCCACCGGCGAACCCCTCGACGCGGTCGGTGCAGCGCAAACGGCGGGCGTACCCGAAGGTGTCATCTTCGACAAACATGTGACACGCGGAGCCGAACACACCGGGATCGGCGCGCTTTCCCTCCCCACCGTTCCTGCACCGGCGCCACGCTCGTGCGGCGCGACGGGTGGTCGGCGTGCCGATGGCGGCTCTGCGTTTCGATTACCGGGCTGGCGCGCATCCCGTTGCAGCTGATCGAAGACGTCGCGGTCTCCCGCCGCGACGAGCAGGCACCACCCGACTGGCGTACGAGCAGTTCCTGATCGAGTGTGACCTTCTCGTCCCCCGTTGGTTTCTCCCCGTGTGCGTTCCATAAAGCGGCGGTAAAATCGACGCTGTCGGGGAAACCGGAAAGGATCTCTTCGACAAAGGAGGAATCATGGGCTCCGCCGACTTCGGTCTCTGGTTCGACACCGCGGTCAGGTTGTGGCACCTGTTCATGCTGAGCCTGGGTGGCGGAATCGGCTTCGGTTCGTAGAAGCCCACGGTCTGCGGGCGTTGGGTCGCTCGGGGCGAACGAATGAGAAAGGCCCACACCGACTACTTGTCGGCGGGGCCCTTTTTTGGTGCGAATTTCGGGCTCCGCCCCGGACCCCGGACCGTGTCGATGAGACCGGGCAGTTTGTAGCGTTGCCCCAGGACCGGCCAACAAGAAATGCGAGGGGAAGACATGGTGCGGCTTCGGCCTCGGGGAGTCGAGTTTCAACCCAAACCAAGGAATCTCCGATGAACACTCCTCGTGCTCTTCGCAGAAAGACCCTCGTCGCGGGTGCGGCCGTGGCCCTCGCGCGCGGCACCCTCGGCCGCAGCCGGCACGGTCGGCGCGACGATCGGCGTCGCGGCCGGGCCGGCGGCAGCGCCGGTGTCAGTGTCCGCCCGCATGTCGGTGCCGGCGGCAGCACCAGCGGCAGCGTCGGTCTCGGTCACACGAAGGGGCCGGTCACCCCGACCCCGAGCGGTACCGGCGCCGGGTGGCCGCCGGCCTGAACACCGCGCCCCGATTCGGATTCCGTCGCACCTGACGGTGCCGGACCACAGGATCGGGGGATGGCTCGCATCCATCTACGTCCGACCATGCGCCCGACGTCGAGTCGGACCACACCCAGATCGTCGACTACGCCAACCCAGCGGTCGAGGTGCGGAGCACAGGGGGCGGCTCGAGCGCACCCGCTCCGAGGAGATCGAGGTGCGCCGCGACCCGACGGCTCGGTTCGATCTGTACATCCCACCGACCTGACGCCCGGCTCGCACCGAGACGATGCTGTGCGTGGTCTCGGCTGATCGGCTACCCGTTCTGATCGGCGGGTCGCTTGCCGCCGCGACGCGTCGCGTAGCCCCGTGCGCGTCCGTTCCGGTACACCCGCTCCACGGCGCTTCCTGAGCAACCTTCACGGCAGGCCCACCGTGGGCAGCCGCCGGGTGACGAATTGTCGAAAGTAGTCGACCTTCCGTGTGGTCACCAGCACCGGGAGGAGCAGATCCCACGCCATGGCCGTACGCGTGGGCAGATCGGCGGGGTTGTCGGTGGCCAGCAGGCGTGCCCCGGCGAAGAGTTCCACCAGGAGTCGACCGACCGCGTCCGGATCAGCGTCCTCGCGCAGATCACCCTCGTCGACTGCTCGGCGGGCCAGGAGTTGGTAGGTGGATATCCAGGTCGCGAAGGTGCCGCTCTCCGAAGCTCGGTGGTCGCCGATTTCGGTGATCAGGCGGAAGGTCGCCCCCATCACCGCGTCGTTGAGGGCGGCGTCGACCGTGACGAACGAGATGCCGATCATGGCCTCGAATGCCGGCGTGTGGTGGTGCAGATACGGGGTGCACGCAAGAGTGAATCGCTGCGTGCCCTCCTCGACGACGGCGCGGGCGAGTTCTTCCTTGGAGGCGTAGTGAAAGTACAGCGCCCCCTTGGTGGCCAGGGCCTGGGTGAGGACCTCGCTCAGCTTCGTATCGGCGTAGCCGCGGCGGGTGAACACCTCGGCCGCGGCATGGAGCAATACGCGCCGAGTGACTTCCGCCCGCTTCTGCGTGGCCATCCACCTGCCCTTCGAGTAACGAGGTCATCGGCCGGACGCGAATCCCGAACCGTCCGGAACGGGCTGACCGACGCACTGCACAATGCATACCCGATGTGGAGGGTCGTCGCATGATGTTCCGTGTGGCCCCCTATTCTGCGAGGCTTTCCGGTCTCGCAAGATGACCCGACGCCCGATACCGGTCTTCGTCGACAAGGACTGGCCCTACGACGTCGTCCCCAGGGTGAGCCGGGCGGCGACGACGATCAGGGCGGCGACCAGCGGCCGCACCCGGGAACGTGGGAAATCGGGCAGGAGGATGTCCTCGGGTGGTCGGCGCCAGGACATCGGTGGTCCCACCGACGACCCGGTCCGCGAGTTCCGGAGCTGCGAGGGCCGGGAACGGGTTCACCACACTGCTCGCCGACTACGACGAACACCGCACCCTCGCCCTGTCGGAGATCGAGCCGCTGATCGCGATCGGACGAGCGGTACCGATCCCAGGGATCGGTGGCCGGGTGCGCCGAACCCGATTTCCTGCCCGCGGAGGCACCCGGATGTTCCTGCGACACATAATCGAATACGAACCCATCACAGCCGAGCAACAAGTGTGGGCGGGCCAGGCAGGGCGGCCCCACACCACCGCCGGGCCGGCCGCGAAGTACCAGCTCGAATGGTTCCGTCTCGACAAACCCGGTCGCCGCCTCACCGCGACGACGTCCTTGTCCTCGTCCTCGTCACCGACGACAACGAAGGGATCTACCCGCCAGCGGTCGTCGACTCGACGCGATCACGATCCCCCACACCCGGGGCGCCATCGGACATCTCCTACGCACGCGAGCAGACCTGCAACCGATCTCGGTGCCGGAGGCCGAGCAGAGGCTCGCCGACCTCGGGCACCCCAACCCTCGGGTCGGGGCCGATCACCGAATCGTCTCCCCAGCCTGCGAGCGGCGTTGCTCCGACTCTGGAACCGCTGAACCAGCGGCAGCTAATTTGCACTTCGACCAGCGCGGATGACATGTCCCCACCTGGGCGACCCACCGATATCGGCGGAGCCCGGGGCGGGCTCAGTGATGCACCGCGCGGGTGCGATCAGGTCAGGGCCAGAATGCGTGAGCGTGCCTCCAGGTAGCGGGCGAAAAGATCCAGCATCTCGGCGTCTGGGTGCGCGAGTTCGAGAAGGTCCTTCGCGCTGGTGATCGCCTGGTCGACTGCGGCGACCTGTCGGCGGCATTCGCTGAGCGTCTCCGGCGTGATGGTGGGGCGAGTCGGTCGGTGAGGTACCGGATCGGCTGGTCCAGGCCCAGTCCCGGGTTCTGGGTGCTGTTGCCGGCCCGGCGGGTTTCGACCATCTGCCACCACTCGTCCAGCTCGGACAGCACCGCGGGATCGGCGGTTGCGATCCGCAGTGCCCGGTCGATCGACTGCGGGTCGGTGATGTCAACCTCGTCCACACCTACTGCTCGAACCGGGTCCCGCGACGTTTATCCCGAGAGCACCATCGATACATGGAAGGAGAGCGCCCGCATTGCCCGACGGCCGTGACGGTGCGGCAGGGGTGTAGTGCCCCGACGCCGTCCGGACGCCGGATGCGGACACCGGCGCCGGGTTGGGCTGCGCCGCGGTCACGTTCGTTTGCTAGGACAGGGCTTTGCTCTTGAGGGTCTCGAACTCCTGCGGGGTGATCGCCCCCGAATCGAGCAGCGCCTTGGCGTCGGCGATCTGCTGGGCCGGGGACTTACCCTCGACGTCCCGGATGTGGGAGTCCTTGGCCTGTTTGACCTGCCCGAAGGCCTCCGCGGACCGCTCGGCCATCCCCTCGTTGCGCACGATCAGGTAGATCAGCGCCGACAGGAACGGGATCAGGAACAAAAACAGCAGCCACAGCGCCTTCAGCCACCCGAACATCTGGTGGTCCCGGAACAGGTCGGTGATGATCTGAAACAGCACCCTCAGGTAGGCCACGAACAGGAAAATGACGACGACGAACCAGAAGAATTTCCAGAAACCGTCCACCGTCGGTGCTCCGTCCACTCGGGTGTTTCCGGTCAGGAGGCCAGGATCCTGGCCTTCTCGGCGTTGAACTCGTCGTCGGTGAGAACCCCCTGCTCGCGCAGCTGTCCGAGTTGCTTCAAGGCGGTCAGACGATCGACACCAGCTGCGGTCGGTGGCGACGGCGGTGGGGCGGGTGGCGGAGAAGTCCGGGC
>RRBB01000679.1:0-1069 GCA_006543605.1 Rhodococcus sp. WS4 | reverse complement strand
CTGTTGGGTGTGAGGGGAGGGTTGGGGGGTCCGCGGGTGGGGTGGACTTCGTGGAGCCCACCGTTTGGGCTGTGCAGGGTGTCTTCATTCGCGCTCGACGGTGGTGGGGCACGCGTCCGTGGCCGTCATGCTCCGAGGTGTCGGTGCCCGGGTGGAACGACGCCGCCGGCCGGCCCTCGTCGTCGACGAGGTGGGGGACGGGGCGTCGTCGTCTCGCCGCCGCCGATCCGCGGCGGTGGGTGGTCATGCGTACTCGGCGGCGGGTGGTGCAAAATCGAGTTGGGCGGTCCGGTCCAGCGCGTGCCAGGCGATCTCGTAGCGCTTGACGGTCATCTCGTCGGCGTCCGCGAGCAGGGCGTCGAGCAGCGAATGCGGATTGTCCTTCCAGTAGTGCGCGGCGTTCGCGACGGCGCGGTTGGTGAACAGACCCGACTGGGCCAGCGCGCGAATCCATTCGTCGAACACCCCGTGGTGGATGCGCTCGACGGTGTCGTGGTCGTATCCCTCCGCGACGAAATCACGAGAGAACGCGGCGGTGATGTAGTCATCGCAGGTCATCGGTTCTGCCCTTCATCGGTGCGGGCACCTTCCCTGACCTCGATGCGAGGAATCCGGTCCGAATCGTGAGGGCGGGCGGCGATGGTGGTATCCGGGCAACGCGGTTGGGCGGTGTGTGGCAGGTCACATTCTGCCCTGCTGGGGAGCGTGGTGTATCGGCCGGATGACCGGGAGGCATACCTGTTTTGCCTGAGTAGCCACCGTCGGGGTGGGGTCGCGGGCTGTTCGGGGCCGGTCCGGTGCGACTGCGCTTCCATGAGAAACCGCACATGATCGCTCCGTTGGCGTCGGTACAACCCCCGCTACGCGGACGTTGTGAACCCGGCTCGCGAACGGCCTCGGAAAGTGGCAGGCAGTAGCGGGCATGGCGCAGGGAACAGTGAAGTGGGTCAACAGTGAGAAGGGTTTCGGATTCATCGCACCGGACGACGGCAGCGGTGATGTGTTCGTCCACTGTTCCCGACGGATACCGGCGGGTTTCCGGGCCGCCTGCCGGTGCCCGAAGGCGCCC
>RRBB01000678.1:0-1075 GCA_006543605.1 Rhodococcus sp. WS4 | reverse complement strand
CCACCACACCCCTGCCACTCGACCACGGCCCCGGCCGCGACCTCGCCGCCCGCATCATCGCCGACCACAGCGCCATCCTCTCCCCCACCTGAACCGCACCAGCGTCAACGCCCCTCCGACACACCGAGGGTGGTGCGTACCGACCGCGACGAGCGGCCGCCGCTGTCGTTGTGCACGATCCTTCAGTTCAGGCCACCACCCGGAAGCGCACGGACCAGTAGGGGGTTCGCCCACCTGACCTAGGGATGTCGTGCAAGCTGCCTACCTGACTTCCGGAAAAGGGCAGGGTCCTCGCTCAGACGAGCGTTGACTGGACAAGGCCTAGTATTGAATACCTCTACCACACAATGCATTTAAAGCACGAAGAACTGAGGTTCACCGAGGCGCCGACGGATCACCGGGCCACCCACAGCGCTCCCGGCCCATCGCGTCGCCGCTCCGGCGAGACCGGCGAGGCGTCCTGCACATGCGTCGGCGGGATGGCATCGGTGGCGGGGCAACCGCAGCACCCGATAACCCCGGATGCGTGTCGCGGCGGCGGACCCTCTAATCTGGCGGATCCGAACACCCAGAGCATGAGGAAACATCAGGCATGGCCACCGACTACGACGCCCCCAGAGTCACCGAATCCGACGAGTCGACGGACACGTCCCTCGAACAGCTCACCGCCAGCCGGAAAGACACCCAGTCCCCCGCCGTGGACGTCGAAGACTCCGACACCGCCGAATCCTTCGAACTGCCCGGCGCCGACCTGTCCGGCGAAGAACTCACCGTCCGCGTCATCCCCAAACAGGCCGACGAATTCACCTGCACCAGTTGTTTTCTGGTACACCACCGCAGCCGCCTCGCCGACGCTGCGCAGCTGATCTGCCGGGACTGCGCCTGAGAACGTCGGAGCATCAGAGGCCCGAACGTCTCCACACCAGAAACGGTGCAATCCTCCGTCTCCGCTGATCTGCGTGGAGACTGCCACCGTCGTATGTCACCGCATCGCACACGTTCGACCCGTGCGATGTCTTCGTCTCACGGCCTCCCGGCGGCCCGCAATGGAGGCGGTGGGGCGGGCCGCCGGGAG
>RRBB01000677.1:0-1093 GCA_006543605.1 Rhodococcus sp. WS4 | reverse complement strand
CACCCGGACGTACGCAAGATCGCCTTCACCGGGTCGACGGCGGTCGGCCGGGAGATCAGCAAGCTCGCCGCGGAGAACATCAAGAAGGTCACCCTCGAACTCGGCGGCAAGGGACCGAACATCGTGCTCGCCGACGCCGACATCACCTCCGCGGTCGACGGCGCCCTCTTCGCCTGCTTCCTCTACGCCGGTCAGGCGTGCGAGTCGGGAACCCGGCTGCTGCTGCCCGAGAGCCTGCACGACGAATTCGTCGACCGCCTGGTGCAGCGGGCAGCGACCATCAAGGTCGGCGACCCCTCGGAGTTCGACACCGACATCGGCCCGGTCATCTCCGCCGAGCAACACGCCCGGATCCTCGACTACATCGAAATCGGCCAGAAGGAAGGCGCAACCCTGGCGTTCGGCGGTGAACCGCCCACCGGAACACAGTTCGAGCAGGGGCACTGGGTGTGCCCGACCATCTTCACCGATGTCACGCCCGACATGCGCATCGCCCGTGAGGAGATCTTCGGTCCCGTCCTGTCGGTTCTGAAGTACCGCACCGTCGACGAAGCCGTCGCGATCGCCAACGACACCGAGTACGGATTGTCGGCCGGGGTGTGGAGCGAAGACCTCGAGGCTGCACTCGACGTCGCGGCACGTATCGAGTCGGGCACCGTCTGGATCAACGACTGGCACATGGTCAACGCTCTCTACCCGTTCGGTGGTTACAAGCAGAGTGGGAACGGCCGGGAACTCGGGCCTCACGCGCTCGACGAGTACACCGAGGAGAAGTTCGTCCACGTCGACCTCTCGCGGTCCCTCGACCGCAAGGTGTACGACCTCGTCCTGCCTCCGGCCCAGGCGGCGGTGGACCGATGAGCCACGCACGTGTCGCGCTGTTCGAGGCGCCGGACGAGAAGCTCACTGTTGTCGATGTGCAGGTCGGTCCGCTCGCCGAGGACGAGATCCGGATCCGCGTCGCCGGCGTCGGGATCTGCCACACGGACCTCACCGCTCTGCGTGGTGGTGTTCCCCTGCCCTTGCCGGCGGTGGTCGGACACGAAGCGTCCGGGATCGTCGAAGAGGTCGGGGCCGAGGTGACGACCCTCGT
>RRBB01000676.1:0-1098 GCA_006543605.1 Rhodococcus sp. WS4 | reverse complement strand
CGGCAGTTGCAGGGCGCGTTCGACAGGTTCTGGCGCACGCAGTCCCGCTACCCGCAGTTCAAGAGGAAGGGCCGGTCGAAGGATTCGGCGACCTACTATTCGAACTGTTTCACCTACCGCGGCGGGCGGATCCGGTTGGCCAAGCAGTCCGACCCGCTGGATATTCGGTGGTCGAGGCCGCTGCCGGAGGGGGCGACACCGTCGCAGGTGACGGTGTCGCGTAATGCTCGTGGTCAGTGGCACATTTCGATTCTCGTCGAGGACACGATCACCGAACTCGAGCCGACCGATCGGGTGGTCGGGCTCGACGCCGGGATCACGAGCCTCTACACGCTCTCGACGGGGGAGAAGATCACCAACCCGTGTCACGAGGGCAGGGACCGTGCGCGGTTGGCGAGGGCGCAGCGGGTGCTGGCCAGGAAGGAGAAGGGATCCCGTAACCGGGCCAAGGCCCGACTGAAGGTCGCGAAGATCTATGGCCGGATCGCCGATCGGCGCCGCGATTATCTGCACACACTCTCCACTCGACTGGTGCGCGAAAACCAAGTGATCGCCATCGAGGATCTGAGTGTGCGGAACATGGTCAGGAATCGGTCGTTGTCTCGGGCGATCTCGGATGCGAGTTGGTCCGAGTTCCGGTCCATGCTCGAGTACAAGGCCGACTGGTACGGGCGGCGGGTGGTGGCGATCGACCGGTTCTATCCGTCGTCGAAGACCTGCTCGGTGTGCGGGGCGATCGCGTCGACGATGCCGCTGAACGTGCGGGAGTGGACGTGCCGATGCGGCGCCGCCCACGACCGGGATGTGAACGCGGCGAGGAACATTTTGGCCGTCGGACTGACGGTGGCAGCCTGCGGAGATGGTGTGAGACCGCCCCGCACATAAAGTGTGGGGAGGCAACTGTCTGTGAAACAGGAACCTCGGGACGCGAGTCTCGAGGGGAATCTCGGTCGTTCACGGCCGAGAGGACGTCAACAGATCACCGAACATCGTCACAGTCGAACCATCCCGGAGAGAAGGCACCTGGAAATCTCCGGTCACAGACGGACTGTCACAGAGTCTCGGTCAGTTGGGTGGGGTGGGCGGAAGGTACTGCAG
>RRBB01000675.1:0-1104 GCA_006543605.1 Rhodococcus sp. WS4 | reverse complement strand
CGGCGCGAACACATCGAAGCATTCAAGACCTGGTTGTCGACCCACCCCACCCCGCGCACCGGGAAACCGCTCAACCGGGTCAGCATCAAGAACACCCTGATCAACCTGCACTGCTTCCTCACCCGGATCGCCGAGTGGGGCTACCCGGACGCCCCCACCCGGACGCTGATGTTTCCCGGCGACCTGCCGATCATCGACAAACCCCTGCCGCGTTTCCTCGACGACGCCGCCGCCGCGAAGCTCGCGCGCGCCACCCGCACCGAATCCGATCCCCTGGCCCGTCTGATTGTGGAGCTGCTGGCCCGCACCGGCATTCGGCGGGGGGAACTGCTGGCACTCACCATCGACGCCGTGGTACAGATCGGGTCCGCCTACTGGCTGCGGATCCCGATCGGGAAACTCCACAACGACCGCTACATCCCGCTGCACCCCGAGCTGAAACAACTCCTCGACGACTGGATAACCCATCACCGGCCCACCGGACTGCGGACGAACCGGCTTCTGGTCGAACACAATCGGCCCATCAGCCACCACCGCGTCACCGCGGCCCTGCGCCATCTCGCCGACGCTGCCGGCATCGGCAACATCACCGCCCATCAGCTTCGCCATACCCTAGCCACTCAAGCCATCAACCGCGGCATGAGCCTCGACGCCATCGCGGCGTTGCTCGGGCACAAGAGCTTGGCCATGACGATGCTTTACGCCCGCATCGCCGACAAGACCGTCGCCGAAGAATACTTCGCCGTCACCGAGAAGGTCGAAGCGCTCTACAACCAACCACACCAGCTCGCCGGCGACGACGAGGGCCGCGAGATGCGCAAACTCCGCAGCGAGATGCACCGCCGCATGCTCGGTAACGGCTACTGCGCCCGACCGGTCGAGATGGACTGCCACTTCGAGTCCATCTGCGAATCCTGCAGCTTCTTCGTCACCACCATCGAATTCCGGCCCACCCTGCAACGGCAACGCGACGACGCCGCCAGCAAGGGCCAAATCGGTCGCCAGAAGGTCTTCGACGGCATCCTCGACAGGCTCGACACCGACGCCTCCTGACCCCGGCACTTGACAAGATCACCCACATAAGTTCAATGCGGACCGGTTGCA
>RRBB01000674.1:0-1114 GCA_006543605.1 Rhodococcus sp. WS4 | reverse complement strand
ATCAGCTCCACCGCGCTCAGCTCCCCCGCTCCCCCCTCGTCGCACGCGACGCCTTCACCATCCGCCACTGCGATCAGTGCCACACCGCGCTCGCCGCCGACACGTTCACGTGCTCGTCGTGCCGCAGCACCGAACTGAGCAAGGTCTCCTCGTCGGAAACGGCACGATCCTGACGTGGACCGTCATCGAGCTGTCGCCCAGTCAGACAGGCACCGACCTCACCCCATCATGGTCGCGATCGTCGCACTCCACGATCGGACCGCCGGGCATACGCCTGGGTCGGGGACTCTCACACCGGGAGCCCGGGGCAGGATCCGTGTCCGCTATGACCGGATGATTTCGGGCGAGCCGTATCCGCTGTTCGTGCGGTTCTAGATCCGTCGCCTATCCCACGACCGATCCGTGTGGACTGCCGCAGACCTCGCTGTTCTTCCGAACCGATGCCTGCTACATGACGGGCTTCCCGAAAGTCGTGCCGGAAGCCAACGGCGATCGGCAGACAGGGTCTGCGGCTTTCGGCCCCCGACAGTCAGCCGTGGAGAAATCGTCAAGTCGAGCCCAGCTCGGCCACCCAGGAAGAGCGGCTTACCGATAGTCCCTCGATGCCGCGAAGAAGCGAGAACTCAATTGAGAAGGCTTTGCGGGTATGTTGCGTGTCTCGCAGTCACCCTCGGCGCCTACCTTGTCCACGCGCCGGCGGCATCAGCCACCGGTGTCGTGTCCAACGGCATCGCATGGACCGACGACCTGAACCCGGTGCCGCACCCGCCCGGAATCATCGAGTTCTGCACGATGGGCGTCGTGGGCACCGACGCGCTCGGCAACAAGATCGGTATCTCCGCCGCCCACTGTGTCGACGGCACACCCGACGGTGCGCCCGTCTACCGCTATGCGCCGACCGGACCGCGCGAACACATCGGGAACATCGCGTACCGCAGTCTCGGCGGCGGGACAGGCGTCGACTGGGTGGTCATTCGCCTCAACGCTGACGCGGTACTCACATCGAATGGTCCCAGTGCCCGGGTCGACGGAATCGGCGCCTCCAACCCGGTCGGTCCCCATTGCAAGGATGGGGCCGGCACCGGAATCCATTGCGGGGCGATCACCTCGCAGA
>RRBB01000673.1:0-1132 GCA_006543605.1 Rhodococcus sp. WS4 | reverse complement strand
ATCGAATTCGACTGCGCCGACCGTCAACCCGGGCAACTCGAACGACGACCGACCAAGATTCTCGAAAGCCAACGCCACCTGGAACAAAGGATGACGCGACGTCGACCGCTCAGGATTGAGAACCTCCACCAACCGCTCGAACGGCACATCCGCATGCCCAAAAGCACCCAGATCACTCTCACGAACCCCCGCCAGCAGATCCGCAAAACTACCACCCGGAACCACCCGCGTCCGCAACACCAAAGTATTGACGAACATCCCGATCACATCATCAAGAGCCTGCTCACCACGACCCGCGATCGGCGTCCCCACCGCAATATCATCAGTACCCGACAAACGCGCCAACAACACCGCCAACGCCGCATGCACCACCATGAACACCGACGAGTTACTGTCACGCGCCAAGGCGCTCAGTCTCGCATGCACTCGGGCATCGACCGAAAAGCTGTAGCTTGCACCGTGATTGGACATAGCTGCAGGCCGCGGCCGATCCGCCGGCAAATCCAGCTGATCCGGAAGCCCGGCCAGCACTGACACCCAATACGACTCCTGCTGCGAGATCAACGACTCCGGATCATCCTCGCTACCGAGCACCTCCCTCTGCCACAACGAGTAATCCGCGTACTGCACCTCGAGCGGAACCCAACCCGGCGCCTGCCCCTGCGTCCGCGCAAGATACGCCGACATCACATCCCGCGTCAGCGGACCCATCGAAAAACCATCCGCCGCAATGTGATGCACCACAAACACCAAAACATGCTCAGCCGGCGACACCTCGAACAACGCCGCCCGCACCGGCACCCCCGCCGTCACATCGAACCCAGCCGAGACCAACCCCACCACCCGGTCGAACACCTCGCCCTCGGCCACACGCACCGGCGTCAGATCCGGAACAGCATCCGCAACCGGAACCGCAACCTGGAAACCCACACCGTCGATCTCCGGATACACCGTCCGCAACGACTCGTGCCGAGCCACCACATCCGCCACCGCCGCCTGCAACGCAGCCACATCCAATGACCCCGACAACCGAATCGCCACCGGAATATTGTTCACCGCAGAATCAGGCTCGAACCGATTCAAAAACCACATCCGCGACTGCGCCAACGACAACGGCACCCGACCCGGACGC
>RRBB01000672.1:0-1137 GCA_006543605.1 Rhodococcus sp. WS4 | reverse complement strand
GCACCACCGAGTCGAGCAACTCCGCCTCGGCCAGACGCCACGCATCACCGACCGCAGTCGCCAGAATCTCGTCCGACAACGCCCCCTGGATATCCTCCCCGATCCCCATGTTCCAATCCTAGTTCGACAAACATTCGAGTCAATGCTCACTTCCGACCGCTAGTCGGGTCGCCGATCAGCAACGAGCCGCCCACCACACCACCGCAGACGACCCGGGTACTCGTGCGGATTACCTTGGGGTGCAAGTTACTTGATTGGGGTCAGGAGAGGTTCCGGGTGAAGAACGCGGTCAGCCTGTCGAACGGGATCATATTGACTCGGTCGTAGAGGTCGACGTGACCGGCACCGGGCACGATCACCAATTCCTTGCGGTCACCGGCGAGGCGGTATGCCTCTTCGGTGAACTCCCGGGAGTGCGCGTTTTCGCCGGCGATGAAGAGTATCGGGCGGGGCGAGATGGTCTCGATGTCGGTGAAGGGGTAGAAGTTCATGAACTTGACATTGCTGGACAACGTCGGGTGCGTAGTGGTGTCGGGGCTGTTCCCGCGCGCGGTGCGGTAGAAGTCGTAGAACTCGCGGTCGATCGCGGTTGACTGAGCGGTCAGCTCCTCAGGAGTCCCACCGGTGTAAGCGGTTGCACCACCAGTGAACTCCGCATCACGCTGTTGTGCCGCCTGCGCGAGGATGTCCTTGCGCTGCTCGAGGGTGACCGAGTGGCCCAGCCCGTTGCGGTTGGCGCCGCCCATGTCGTACATGCTGACCGTGGCGACGGCCTTGATCCGCGGGTCGATCTTCGCTGCGCCGATGACGAAGCTGCCGCTGCCGCAGACCCCGAGCGCGCCGATACGTTCAGAGTGACGAAGCCCTGTTCGGCCATCTTGGTCGCATAGAGGTTGGCGCTCTGCTCCTTGACCGCGCCCATCGGATGTCCGACCACCATCGCCGGATGCGCGGCATTGCGGTCCAAGTCCCTGGGTACGAACAGATTGCCCGAGACGTTCATCTGGTACTGGTTCTCGAAGGTCACCTTCTCGACGGCGACGCGGCCGCTGGTGTAGAAGTTGTCGGCGCCGTGGGAGGTGTCACCGGCGGGCAGGTTCGACGATCGGGCCGCCGGTGTTGGGGACGGGGTGGGGT
>RRBB01000671.1:0-1146 GCA_006543605.1 Rhodococcus sp. WS4 | reverse complement strand
ATACTGATCGGTCTCGTGGGCTCGGCGAGCGGATCACGATGCTGTTGGAGCGTGGGTCGGCGAGCACCACGGTCTTCTGGCCCTGCTCGGCGCCGCCGCTGCCCTGGCTGTCGAGCAGTTCGGAGACGGTGCTGGCGATGTCCACCGCGATACCGTTCTGGATCGGCACCACGTCGATGTCGCTGGCGCTGGGGATGTCGATGCTGGCGATGATCCCGGCGACCCGGTCGAGGTTTTCCGCGTAGTCGGTGACCACCACGGTGTTGTTCCCCGGATAGGCATTGATCGGGTTGTTCTGCGCGACGATCGGGCGCAGCACCGGGATCAGGTTCACCGCGTTCTCGTAGCGCAGGCGGAAGGTCCGCGTGACCATGCCGTTGGCCGCCGGCCGGTCGGCGCCGTAGACCGGCCCGCCGAGCAGCTTGGCGTCGGCCTCCGGCACCACCTGGCTGACCCCGTCGACGTCGACCACGCTGAAGCCCTGCATGCGCAGGGCGCTGGTGAGCATGCGGTAGGCGGTGCGCGCCGGTACCTGGCCTTCGGAAACCAGGGTCAGCTTGCCCTTCACCCGCGGGTCGACCAGGAACTGCCGGCCGGTGGCGCGCGACAGCGCGCGCACCACCGCTTCCACCTCGGTATCGACGAAATTCAGGCTGACCGGCTGCTCGCCGAGTTCGGCCGCTGTCGCTGAGACCGGAGCCACGCCACCGGAGCGCGCCACGCCGCGTCCGGCACTCAGCGCGCGGCGGGCCTGCTCGGCCTGGGGCCGCTCGCGGACGTCGGCGCTGCGCAATGGCGCACCGGAGCGGACACTGCTCAGCGGCCGGCCGACTTCCTCGTCGGCCGGGGGCACGCCGGGGACCTTCGGCGTCTCGCTACACGCCGCGACCAGCAGCGCGCCCAGCGCCACGCCCAGTACAGGCCAACGACGCCGGGCATGGTGGAAAGCTGATTGCCTCATGGGGAATCCTTGGGAGCGGAAGACGACTGCAAATGGATCGAGGCGGACACCAGCCCGCCGGACGGCTCGCTCGAAGAGCCAGAGCGCTCCTCGGAAGGAGCGTCAAGACGCGTCACCTGCGCCTCGCTGACGCTCAGGCGCAACGCCGCCGGACTGCGCGCCAGCCAGCGCAGCAAGGCCTCGCC
>RRBB01000670.1:0-1150 GCA_006543605.1 Rhodococcus sp. WS4 | reverse complement strand
ACGGTTGGAAGCCCAGCTCGGTGACCCCCTGCTCGGCGTAGGCGGCAACCCTTTCGCGGATCTCTTCCGGGCTCCCCGTGAGTGTCACGTCCTTGAGCATCGCGTGACCACCGGCGTCCCATGCTGCCTCGTCCGCCTCGTTGAGGTACATCAGGTGACCGTCATGCACGGCGAAGTGACGCTCGGACTCCGGGGTCTTCTCTATCTGCGCTACCCAGGCTTCACCCCCGGGCATGGCACGGACTGCATCGAGACCCCCCATGAAGTCCATGCCGATGTGATAGACGACCGACCACGCGGGCCCAGCGGCCTCCTTGACCCGATCAGAGTCGATTGACTCATCGCCCTCCAGCACCGTGCCGCCGACGAACAGTGAGCCCCAGGCGAAGTCCTTCATGGCGGCCGGGACCTGGCCGAAGGCCATGATGCCGTCGACGCCGAGGTCCTTGGTGACCTGCTCGCCCTTGGGGCCGAAGGCCGAGATCAAGATCGGAACGTCAGCCGCAGCCCGGTCGAGGTGGTCCGGCGAGTTGAACATCTTCATCGGCGCGCCCTCCCAGAGCACGGTCTCACCACGGATCAGGCCGCGGTACGCCCGCACGTAGGCGGCGACCGCCGACCAGGAGAGACCCTTCTGGCCCATGGCGCTGCGGCCCGTGAAGCCGGTGCCGAACGCCACGGCGACGCGTCCCGGCGCACGCGATGCGAGCGTGGCCGTCGCTGCTGCGGCGGACATGGGGTGCCGCAAGCTGGGGACAAGGACGCCCGGTCCGATGCCGATCGTGTTAGTCAGCTCGGCAGCGCGTCCGAGGGTCATCCAGATGTCAGGACTCTGCTGGGGCGTGTCGAAGAGCCACGCTCGCTCGTAGCCGAGCTGCTCGGCCACCACGATGTGCTCTGGAGACTCGAGCGTTGGTGCAAGGACACAGGACACGCGCATGATGTTCCTTCGGCCGGTTGAGGGACGTCGCGGTCGAACCGGCAGTTGCCGGGTCGATGGATCGGGTTGGATCGGGTGAGCTCTCAGGCATCGCCTGCGAGCGGGCGCGTGGCACAGACGAGAGCTTTGGGATCCTGGCGGTGCGTGTTCGGACATGTGTCCCACACCACGACATAGGCATATCACAATGATGCATGTCACGCCAAGAGG
>RRBB01000066.1:0-50593 GCA_006543605.1 Rhodococcus sp. WS4 | reverse complement strand
TCCGGTAGTCTGGATTTCGCCAGTGTGCGCCCCGACGAATCCATCAATTCCACATCGTGATGATCCTCGGCCCAATCGTCACCCACCAGCAGCAGCATTTACTATCTCCCTTCCCCGTCCGTCATCGGCCAGATACCTCGGCAGCCTGCGGAAGAAGTTTCGGCGACCTAATAAAATAGTGCTCTGCGGCACGACATCCCAGCAGCGATCATCTTCTTCCGAACCGAACCGGCGAGGGCACGATCTGAAAGCAGGACTTCCACCCCGTCCAAGGGATGAACAGTGCTCTCTCGCTGGCCGGCTACCGGACACCAGTCTGGCGCATCGACCGGTGACCCGTAGCTCTTATTAGGGATGACCCCGCGTGTTGCATCGCCGTAACGCTCCATGCCCGCCGGGCCGGGCGAAGGGATGACCGGCAGCCGAGGAAGCTCGGCCCTGCCCAACCCCACACCACACTGGAGACGTTGCACCACAACCACATACTGAAATCGAATCGCGTTTCGGGCCTCGACGCTCTCGGGCTCGTACCAGTCTGCGCCGGGTCGGGCCACCATCAAGACCATTCGTCCTCGCTCACGCTGCGGGCGCTGTGTCTTGACCCCCGGCCCTCACCCAGCGCTGCCCACATGGAGCCGAAACCCGTAAAACGCCACCCTTGACAAGGCCCCGCTCCTACAGGGATGACAGTGCCCTTTCATCTGCCGTGGTCGAACGCGTTTGCAGGTTGCTTGAGAGCCCCTGATCCGCCCGGGATCCCCGCCCGCACCATCGATACGGGCGGGTTTGTCGCATCTATCCCGTGACGATCCGTGTTGCTTTGTCTCTGAATCCGATTGGGATGCGGGCTTCTCAGCGTCCGAGTTCCTGAGTTAGTTGCTCACCGGCGTGCTTGTACTCGTTGGCAAGGCGCTCGACGACGTCCGCCGTCGGCCGGACCGCGTCGACACCACCGACCCCGTGGCCGGCGCCCCATATCGCGCCACACCTTCGCCTCGATCTTGCCGCCGGACGTGAAGTCTATGGCGGTCGGGTGCGAGTCGGGCAGGGCGTCGGGGTCGAGTCCGGATGCTTCGATGCTGCCGCGCAGGTAGTTGCCGTGCCTGCCGGTGAACACATCGGTGTAGACGATGTCGGTTGCCGTGGAGTCCACGATCATCTGCTTGTGCCCGTCGGCCGCATTGGCCTCGTCTGTGGCGATGAACAGTGAACCGATGTAGGCGAGGTCTGCCCCGGCGGCTTGGGCAGCGAGGATGCCGCCGGTGGCGATCGACCCGGACAACTCCAGTGGCCGAACATGATGCCCAGCACCCGAATTGGTCGAGTGCTCCCTACGCGGTGAACCTCATGGTGCACAACAGCAAGGACCGGCTGGACGAGGACCTGACAGTGGTCGAGGAATACCAGGTTCCCATCGTGATCACCTCGCAGGGTGCACGTCCGACCGTGGTGAAACGTATCCGCGCCTACGGCGGAATTGTGCTGCACGACGTCGTCGACAACGCATCCGCCCACAGGGCGATCGACAACGGTGCGAACGGGATCATCGCGGTGGCGGCAGGCGCGGGCGGGCACGCCGGCACGCAGTCGCCATTCGCCCTGATCCAGGAGATCCGCAGCTGGTTCGACTCGGCGGGTGTCACAAGGCGCTGATCCTCACGTGGTTCCGGCGACGAGGCCGGAGGCACGACCCTCGGTGACCATCGGGGAGTGCTCGGTGAAGCCCCCGTCGACTCTGATGACCTGCCCTGTGATGTGCCGCGCGGCATTGGAGTGCAGGAACGCGACGACCCGGGCGATGTCCTCGGGCTGACCGACGTGAGGGGTGTCGCAGTGGCGCGTGTACTGGGTAATCAGCTCGTCCCCGAGTTGGAGACCGGGGGAGCTCAGTATGAGTCCGGGCGCCACGGCGTTGCACCGGATTCCCTGTTTGCCATGCTGTGCGGAGACGGCGCGCACGAGCTGGTTGACGCCCGCCTTTGCGACGCTATAGGTGGTCAAGTTGAGCTCGCCCATTTCGCCGGAGATCGACGACGTGCAGGTGATGCTGCCGCCGCCGGTGTTCACCATTGCCGGGATCGCGTGCTTGCAGCCGAGCATCGGGCCCAGGAGCAGTGTTTCGATCTGGGCACGGAAGGTGTCCACCACGAATTCCGTGATGGGGGGGTCGCCAGGCTCCCATGGGATCCTCAGGTCGGCGGCGTTGTTGTGCAGAATGTCGAGGCGTCCGAACTCGTCCACCGCGGTCGTAATCATCCGTTGGACCTGTTCCTCGACGCGGACGTCGGTCTCGACGGCGATTGCGTCGCCACCGTCGGCCTTGATCTGCTTCGCCCGTTGCTCGGCAACCTCGCCGTTGATGTCCGCGAGTACGACCTTGGCGCCGAGTTGCGCAAGCAGACTCGCGGTCGATGCGCCTTGGCCGACGCGGTAAGGATCGTCGTCGCCATGGAAGGACGCTGCGCCGGTGACGATGGCGACCTTGCCGGTGAGATCGATCATGCCGGCTGTCCCTCGACTGGTGCGGGCCTAGGACTGGGACGATCCGAAGGCATCGCCGCGATGGACGCGAGGGTTAGATCTTTCCAAGGGGCCACTATCGGCTCGATTCGGGTCTGCGGATTGCTGGTCATTCTCGCTCCATTTCCTCATGCGTCACGGGAGGCGGCTGTTTCGTGAAGTAAGTTCCGTTTGCGACTCCGGCGTAAACTGAACTCAGTTAAGTAAACTCTGTTTCTGTCGGCAGTTCAACCTAAATCAATTGAGATGGAATGACTTTCGGCGTCACGACGTTGAGGTGGCGGTGACAGCGCGGTGCCTGCCCCGGGGGGGATCTGTCGGCGATGATCGTGTGGTGAACACCGGGCAAGACATGGCCTCCGGACGCTGGCGGTCGCCGAGTGCTGGGATTCAGGCGGAGTTGGTGCCGACAACGCCCCCAGGGCAGGTGGAGCGGGTCCGTCGGTCCGGTCCGAGTGCACGATATCGATGAAGTCGGTTGTGTGGTGTGTGATGTCGGAGTCGACGGAATGAGTGGAACCTCAGAGATACTCGTCGTTGTGGGATAGTCAGGAATGGAAGGGATCTGAATTAGTGTGCCGTGCTGAGTCTCTCAAGGACACGCCTCATCGATCACCGCGCACCGAGGGTGGATCTGGGGTTCGCGCCGATGGGTTGCCCATTTCGGTCAAGCCCACGATCTGTTCAGCATGTTCGGCCGGGCAGTCGCCGTGGCTGTACCGCCAATCCCGCCCGTCCTTCCTGTGAATCCGCACCGTGATAGGCGCCGCGGACGATATGACGGTGATGGACTGGTCATGCCGCACCATTCGCGTTCTGGCCGGCCGCAACGGAGAGGGTCTCGCCGGTCATGTGTTTCGCACCATCGGAGACCAGGAACATCAGTGCGTCCGTGATTGCCTGAGGGGGAATCCATGGAACTCCCTGGGGCTGATACCGGCGGAACTCCTCGGCGACGTCGTCGATTGTCGGGGAGTCGAGGTCGGGTCGGAACAGCCCGTACATCGTGCTGTTGTGGATGATCGGTGTGTCGACGCAGCAGGGACAGATGACGTTCACCGTGGTCCCGGTGGTCGCCACCTCGAGGGCGACGGTCTTTGCCAGCCCGATGACCGCCCATTTCGAGGCCGAGTAGTGACTGAATTGCGGGTAGCCGCCTTTGCCCGCCATCGACGAGGTGATGATCACCCGTCCCCAGGTCTGATTCAGCAGATGCGGCAGGCCCGCGTGCAGCACGTTGAAGACGCCGTTGAGGTTGATGTCGATGATCACGTCCCAGTCGGCGGGATCCATGTGGCGAAATTCGCTGATCGCCATGACGCCGTGATTGATTGCGAGAATGTCGAGCGATCCAAAGGTGTCGACGATCCGCTCGACTGCATCGCTGATTGCCTCCCGGTCGCGCACGTCTGCCTTGAGGGCAAGTGCTTTCCCGTCAGCCTCGTTGATGAGCTGCATGGTTTCGTCCATGTCCGCCTGCGAGGAAAGTGGGTATGAGACATTCTTGATGTCTTCGCAGACGTCGAGGATGGCGACTGAAGCGCCGGCTTTGGCGAGGGCCAGGGCGTGCGAGCGGCCCTGTCCTCGCGCTCCACCTGTTACGAGGGCAGTTTTGCCTGTTAGATCGACCATTTCCGTTCCTCTTTCTCGTGGGTAGGTTGGGGACGATTCGGCGGCAGGGATCTGGGCGTGCGGCGAGTTATGACCGCGACTTACTGCGCCTGATCTGAGCTATGGACACTGCGGCCACGAGCACGGCGCCGTTGAACAGGCTGCTTGTCCAGATCGGCACGCCGAGCAGTTGAAGCCCCTTGGCTCCGGTTGCCAGCAGAGCGATCGCTATCAGCGTCCCAGCCGCATTCGCTCTCCGGTGTTGCCGATCGGGTTCCTGACGTTTCCGTGCATTCGTCTGGTCCTCGCGTGCTGCACGGATGTCGCGCGAGTGGAGTCCTCCGAGAGCCTTCTGCGTCGGACCTGCAGACGCAGTGAATGGTCCTTCCGTTGCCGGTTATCTGAGACTGTCGGGGCGGTGGTGTGCTACCACTGACAGGCAACCCAGACGGCGGAGGACGGCGCGGATCACGCTGTGCTGCCGATGAAGCCCGTCGATCGCACGACTGTGTTCGTCCTCCGCGGTCTGGGGTAGCCCGATCAGAATGCGCGGCTCGGCGCGTGGAGATCCTGTGTCGATCAACACCTGATCTGCCGGCAGCAGGTGAACAGGCACGTCCTCTCGGCCGGATACCTCACCTACGGCCACAACGAGATAAGTGTGGCCCAGGTCGGTGAATGATTCGAGGGATGTTCTTCCGCTGGGGAGGTCCACCGAGACGTGGAAGCAGGGCAGTGGTGTTTTCTCGGAGTCGAGGTCACGGAGCCCGACGACAGGAAGTTGGTGGGTACGGGCGAACTCGTGCAGGTCGTTACCTGAGGCGACGTCTGTCGGGTGGGTAGTGCCGACGACGGTGGTGAGCACCGCGGCGGGTGGGAAACCGGCTGCCGCTACCAGATGTACTGCAGCTTCGGGATGCCCGAATTCCGACGTGGGCAGGGCCGCGTCCGCGCGCAGGGGCACCACATGGCCTGGACGGCTGAATGACGCGGGTGACGCGTCCGGGGACGCCAAGAGCCGGATCGTGCGTGCACGGTCCGCGGCAGAGATGCCGGTGGTGATACCAGTGGTCGCGTCGACGGTGACGCACTGTGCGGTTCCTGGAGCGGCGCCCTGTTGAGTCGGAAGCAATAGGGCGTCGCATCGGTCCGATGGTAGGGCGACTTGCAGGAATCCTGATGAGTGACGGATAGCGAAGGTGGCATCAGTCGTTCTGATCCGGACCGCAGGAAAGACGATCTCACCGCTGGTCGACGAGTCGATCCCATCGGTGAGGATGATGGCCTCCCCGCGGGACAGCTGACTGATCGCGGCCATCACTCGTTCTTCCGCGTGGATCTCTGCGAGCGTTGGTGCGAGGCTGATGTTCTGCGCGACCGGATTCTCGTCGGTGATAGTCATGGTGAGATCGTCTTCCTGGTGGTCAGGCCGGGAACTGCTCTATCTCTCGGGCTGCTGCAGACGGCTGGTCACAGCTCGAGAGAACGGAGTGTTAGCTGACCGCTACCGGCTGATGCTGTGCCGCGTATTTCTCGGTGGCAGCGTTGATGGCCGCCATGGTCTCGGCCTTCCATTCGTTACCCCGCACCCACGCGTTGTGCTCGCGGATCGGCTTCAGCTGGCCCCGGAATTCGGGAATCACGTGTTCGGCCCAGAGCGTGACGGCATTTCGTTGGCGCTCGTAGTCGGTGAAGTCGGTGAGGGTCATGATGAAGCTTCCGAAGCCGCCGGTTTGGTCGGCAAGTTGCCGGATCTTCTTGATTGCTGTGTCTGGGGTTCCGATCAGCACCGACCCCGACTCGATGGCTTCGTCGATCATTCCCTCGACGTCTGGCTTCTCGGAGGCCGGCAGCGGCGAGATATGCGCCAGATAGTTCCAGATCTCCTCGAACCCGTGGGTGCAGTCCTGGCGCGCCTGCTCCTCCGTCTCTGCGATGTGGGTGATCGCCGAGAGTCGCCAGTTCCGACGAGACACCGTCCGCCCGGCCTTCGCCGCCTCGTCCTCGGCGATCTTCCAATGACCGCGGAGGGCGCCGAAGGCGGCTGGGCTGGTGGCAGCAAGATTGATCATTCCCACGCCCAGCCTTCCGGCTGTGACAGGACCGGACGGCGAGGTGACCGCGGCGACAACTACATCCAGCTCGGGCAGGCTGTAGGGGCGTACTTGTAGTTTTGCCTCGCGCAGATCGAACCAATCTGTCTTCTCGGTCACCGTCTCACCTCGGAGCAGCCGAACAATGACCTCCGCGGCCTCGAGCATCATGTCGCGCTGCTTCGTCGGGTCGATACCAAGCATGTAAGCGTCGGAAAGCAGCTGTCCGGGACCGAATCCCATGATCGCGCGACCGCGAGATAGGTGGTCGAGGGTGACAAGGCGCTCTGCGAGGAGGAATGGGTTGTGGTAGGGCAGCGAGTTGACGGCCGTTCCCAGCTTGATGGTCTTGGTGCGCTGCGCAGCCGCGGCGAGCAGCATTTCGGGCGCGCCGATCGGTTCGTGACCACCGGAGTGGTGCTCGCCGAGCCACGCCTCCTGGAACCCGAGGCTGTCTGCGAGTTCGATGATCTGCAGGTCCCGTTCGTACAGAACTGTGGGGCTCACCCCGATCTTGTGGAAGGGGGCCATGAAGACACCGAACGCGGTCGGGTAGTTGGATTCGGACATGCAACACCTCGGTTTCTCGGTCTAGCGTGACTTTTGTCGTAGCCCAGCGAGCACGCATGTTGCTGATGGGCGTTAGGCACTTTCGGTATGGGCGGATCTGGCGCTTTCGATGGTCGCGGGCTCCACTCGGCCGCCGAGAGCGATAACCAGGGGAATCGGGTCGAAGAATTCGCGGAAGTGCGTGATCTTCCCGCCTCGGATGGTGAAACGCGTGACGTACTCGTTCTTCAGCTCGACCGGAATGACCATCTTCATGTCGCTCTTGTACTCGGCGATGACCTCCCCGGGATCGGAGTGATACGTCTCGAGCCTGAAGTCGTACAGCCCCTCGGTCTCGATGAGGGAGGGAATGGTCTCCAGGAAGGCCATCACTTCCTCGATGCCCTCCATCCGGCGATTGAATCCAGGAGGGGCGTAACGCATCTCGAAGACGATGTTGTCCGCGAGAAGCTGACGCTTGACAGCAAAGTCCCAGGTGTTGATGGCCTCTAGATACCTACGGGCGATGTCGATATTCGACGCTCGCAACTCCTCGACATTCGGCACGCGCTCTCCTTTGGCAAACTGAACTCATTTCATGTAAAGATTAGGCTGTGATCCACGTCTCGTCAATACATCTCCGAGCTGGAAAGTCGTGCACCCGAAACGGTTCTGGTGCGTGAGTTTCTGCGATAGTCTTAAATGAACCCAGTTCAGTTCGTTCCGAGTGGCGGTGGTGTCGATGTCAGAAATTCAGGCAGCAGGGTCCGATGACGGATTCTTCGGCGGCGACGATCTGTCGCCTCACGTCCTTCGTGGCGCGTACGGCCGGTTTCCATCAGGTGTCGCGGCAGTGTGCGCGGTGATCGACGGCGAGCCGGCCGGTATCGCAGCCAGTTCCTTCGTGTCGGTGTCGCTCGAACCAGCACTGGTGTCCGTGTGCGTCGCCCTCACGTCAACAACATGGCCTCTGCTCCGACGAGCCTCATCTCTGGGTGTCAGTGTGCTGGCCGACGCCCACGCGTCGACCGCTCGGGCACTCGCATCGCAAGTACCCGATAGATTCGCGGGAATAGATTGGGTTCGCGACAGTTCCGGGGCCGTCTTCATTGCCGGCGCAGCCCTTTGGTTGAACTGTTCAATCTACGAGCAGGTTCGGGCGGGCGATCACGAAATCGCAGTGCTTGCCGTCAACCGCATCAAGATGCACAGTTCCGTATCACCCATCGTGTTCCACGACAGCCAATTCCATCGGATGGCGCGCTCCGGGCCTTACCCGTCGAGCTAGGGGAAGGCAGACAATGTACGTCCAGGTCGCTTCTGACAGTGTTGTAACTCGCCACATCATGGATCTCAAGTCGTTTCACGTACGTACGAGCTCCGATCGCGAGGCAGCCCACGAATTGCTGGTGCGCGCAAATATCGGCTACATCGACAACGACGCGGTCTTCATTAGATCAGCCTGGCTCCGCAACCAAGGACCACACACCCGTGAGTGGCGTGAGAACTTCGGAGCCATGCTGTCTTACGCAGAGGACCGCGGGTGGTATGACGGGGAGTTCATTGAAGGGCACATAGATCCCAACGAATAGACCAGATCTTGCCTCGAGCGCTCGTCACCACGCCCGCGGCCTGGCCGGGCATAAGGGTCGTCTCCAACGCGACGCCGGGGCTCGTTGCCGCAATCGGAGCCACCCTGCCCGGGCGGGCTTCCTGGGAGGACCCCGACCGCTGGATCACACCGGCCGAAATCACCCTCGGCGATCGGTCTCTCGATGCAATCCACAACCCGGACATGCCAAGGGCCACTTCGTCGTTTCCGAGAAGGAGTGCGGCTTGCTGTTCAGCGGCGATCACATCCTCCCGCTCATCACCCCGTCGATCGGTTTCGAACTCGGGCAGTGGGGCATGCCATTGGGGGACTACTCGAGCTCGCTGGAGTTGGTGCGCCACCTGCCGGATCGGCGCTTGTTGCCGGCTCTTGGCGCCGTCACCGGCAGCTCACGCGAGCGTACCGCCGAACTGTTGCAACACCACGAGGACCGCTTCGACGAGATCACCAGCGAATTGTCACCGAACGCCTGCACGACCGCAGCCGGGGTCGCCACGAAGCTGCAGTGGACCAGCCATCGACGGACATTCTCGAGTCTCGACTCCTTCAACCAGATGATCGCGATCTGCGAGACTCTCGCACACCTCGACGTCCTGGTGGACCGCGGGCGTGCCGAGCGCGGTGGCGATCACTTCTCGCTCGCCAAGTACGCTCGGTCGGGATCTATCAGCTTGGAAATCCTTGATGTGGGGCGTTCGGCGCACGCGTCGACCCAGACTCTGTCCAGTAGGGATATCTCCGGATGGGTCAACCGGTGGACAGATACCGTCGGTACCCCGCGACATCGCGGAAATCGAACGGCTCGACTACGCGGTCCGTTCCGACCTCAGTCGTCCAGCGGCGCGCGCCGAGACGGCGGCGGGCACGTGCGAGGTCGCGCCGAAGCGCCCGAAACGACGCGTGCCCACTGGGCCGCAATCGATAGATCACCGTCACGCGGACCGGTGCCGACTCCTCCACTGCCGGTGACAGCGGAATCGCGGTCCGCGTTCCCGCGTCGTCGAGGGTGGGGGCGATCGTCTCCGCAGGCACGATCCCATGGACAAGCGCGCATATGCTCGCGCCAACCATCACAACGGACGCCGCAGCGAATGCGACGTCGAGGGAGACGGCATCGGCGAGCGCCCCCCACACGATGGAGCCGACCGCCTGGCAACCCTGGAAAACCAACAGCATCAAGGCAATCACGCGTGCCCGGATCCACGTCGGCAGAGCACCGTGGGCAGCCATCATCCAGGAGCTTTGGACACCGACCCACGAACCGCCGACGACAACCATGAGCACGGCGACGACAACAACATTCGAAACGGTGGCGACCGCAGCGAGAACAGCAGCATAGGCGAGTGATCCGGCGCAGATGAACGCGTTCTGCGTCATTCGGCGGCGAAGCGGCATCACCGCAACGGTGCCCACGACGGCACCGAACCCGACGAGCCCGAACATCGGGCCGCACTGGCTCGAGGACAGGCCCAACCGCTCGTGCGCGATCACAGGTAGGAGCGCCCACAGGCAACTCGAGGGCACACCGAACACCGAGAGGCGGTACAACAGCCGCCGCGTCCATCCGGAATTCCGGACGAACCGCGTCGACGCCTCCAGTGCGGGCGCCATCCGCTCAGATGAGCGCGGCATCGCCGTGCCAGCGCGGCGCCGCGACCACAGCGGCATGACCAGCACGGCGAAGACGACTCCCAACGTCAGAAAATGGGCCTGGGACGTCGTCGCGGTCAACAGCGCACCACCGATGATCGGGCCGATCGCGCGGGCACCGTTGTAGGAGGCACCATCGAGGATGGCCGCGTTGCCCGCGAGCGGCCGGCCCACGATGTGCGGCATGAGTGATTGCCGAGCGATCGTGATAGTCGACAGCCCGGCGCCGACAGCGACGACCGTCGCGAGCATCAGCCATGGGGGCACGTCGCCGATGCTGGCGAGCACGGCCGCGGCCACCGCCGCACTCGCAATGACAAGCAGCGCTCCGCGCATCAAGACCGGTCCCGCCCCGCGCTCACCCCAGACACCCATCGGAAGAGCGAGCAGGAGAAAGGGAATCGCGAGCGCCGTCTGGACGGAGGCGATGACCGTCGACGACTCCCCGGAGACCGTCAGCGTCCACTGGACCGCAACGACGAATACCCACACGCACACATTGGTCACGCATTGCACGGCAACGAGGACCGTGAAGTCCGCGTTGCGGAGCGGATCCCGGAGCATTGGGGTAGCCGCAGCGGGCTGCATCAGCGGTTCTCCTCTCCGATCGGCTGGCATGACGCTCCTGATGGACCGTGTGCCATGCACCGTTCCGATCGACGTCGACGGTGTTACGCCTTGTCAGTTGTGGCCGGGCGCCTGCGTCACGCGGTGACGACCGCACGATCGGCTGCAGCTCGGTCCGCCGCGGCGAGGCCGAACACCAGAGCCGGCGCGATACCGCCGGTGTAGGCGTGGTTGTAGAGTCCGCCGGTATCGGATCCCGCCGCGAACAGACCCTCGATCGTTCCGCCCGCAGCAGCGAGGACGCGGCCGTTCTCGTCGATGCGAACGCCGTGGAACGGGAACGTCAGCGCTGGGCACGCCTCGATCACGTAGTACGGGCCCCTGTCCAAGGGCTCGGCGTCGTAGGTGCGCGGCGGCTGCACCGCGCTTCCTGCCGCATTGATCTCGCGGATCTGCTCGGCGATCGCAGCACCGTCATAACCCCACTCCTCGGGCAGGTACGCGAAATCGTCGAGATTCTCGGCGAATCCGCACCGGCCGCCGCGGCGTTGGGCGAGGTCGAATTTGTCGATGGCAACGGCACCCTCCACGTAGCTGCCGGTGATCCAGTCGCGGTAGACCCGCTCGTCGGCCACCAGCAGTCCGCGGGACTCGGGCTGTTCGAGCGTGGTCAAGTGGTCGCCGATGGTCTCGTCGGTGAACCGGCGGGTATGCCAGGAATCGACACCGACGTAGTCGTCATCGGCGCGGGAATGGCTGGACTGACCGCGGCTGCCCGCTCCCTGAGCCGGGGTAGCTCGGTCATCCTCGTCGAGAAGTCCGCCACGGGGTGGCCGCGGTTCCATCACCCCGCCCGAGTCCGGGTCCGGTACTGGCACTGGTGCTGCGCTGGCCCGCCGGTCTGGTGTGCGGCACAGGCCCAATTGTGGCTGCGCAAGTACGGGTTTCCGCCGGGACGGGCGTTGCTGTGCCGGGTTCATGGCGATCATCGTGCGGCGGTCGAGGTCAAGGCCGGTCATTGGCGGGCTGTGGGGCGGTGGTTGTCGGTGTTCGTCGACGACGAGTCGGAGACCGTGGACGCAGTTGGAGGTCCGGCGGGGTGCGGGCGCACTTGTTCGACGATTTGTCCGCCGGGCGAGCCGCACTGACCGCGCGGGAACAGGCGTCACGCTGACCGGTCGTGGGTGCACCGACCACGGGGCTGCTATCGCCGTTGGTGCGCAGCACCGCAGACGGGGCGTGGTGGCGGACTGCAGTGGTCGCTGCGCATCGCCGGCAGCGTCGCCGACCTGAGAGTGCGTGCGAATGCTTGTCGCACGCACTCTGGGGCATATCGGTTCCCGCAATGGTCCGGGATATCGGCCTTCGCGACATCCGGCCTCTGGCAGGCCCGCCGGTGGGCGGCTAAGTGCGCGAGCTTATCGGCGGCGCTGAAGGAACGCTGGCGCTGCGGGCCGTCGGCACGGGGATACGAGGGATCCGTCCGGTTCATTGTCCTCGACCGGCCTGGTGGGAGAAATCGTCATCTCGGGTTGATCCGTATCTCGCCCCTGCAGGCAGGGTTGCTGTGAACCGCTGGACTCAACTCACTCTGACACGCAGGGGTGGGCCGAACCATCACCACCACTCGACAACGTCACTAAGAATGTGTGGGTAGTTCTCTTCACAGAATTCCCTGTAGAACTCGAGATGCTCTCGGACTTGCCTTTCGGCTTCTTGTGAGTCGTGCTGTTCGACGGCTTCGGTGATGCGTTTGTGAGCGCTCTCGACTTCGTGCCGTTCGCCTTCCGGGAGCATGACGGACTCGACGCGAACAGACCAGATGTCTCTTAACGCGCGAGCGATCAAGGCAAGAATGGGGTTTCCGCTGACCGAGTACAGGACGGCATGAAAGTCCGAGTTCGAACTTGCAAATCTGAGCGAATCGGTTCGTGAAACGTGCAGAGAGTACTCCAGGGACGCACGCAGGGCTTCGCCGGCGTCGGGACCTGGCTGAGCTGCGGCTTGTGCAGCCAAGATGGGCTCGAGTGCCGTGCGGGCGTTGATTAAGTCTCGCAGGGTGGCGCCCATGGACTGGAAGTGCAGAGTCGACATACTCCCGTATCCACGCCCATCGGTGGAGCCGACGACAGGTCCCCCGCCGCTTCCGGTGCGGATGGAGATGAGGCCATTGATCTCGAGGATGCGCATTGCTTCGCGTACGGAAGCCTTGCCGACGTTGAACCGCTCGCACATAGAGCTCTCGGCGGGCAATTGGGTGCCGGGGGCGAGTTGTTGGTCCTCGATATCGTGCAGTACCTGACGCGCGATCTGCTCCGAGAGTTTTTCCGAGCGTGGTTCGCTGCGCCGGCGTGTTCCGGGCCTCATGCCGTTCACTGCACCCCCTCGTGTATCCACTTCGAAATCGTACTCCCTCTGTGCGAACTATACGTACATTATCCTGCTCGACGCTTCAGGGCGGTCAGACCGCTGCGGACGCTGTCGGCCTAACGCTTTCGACCTGCGTGCACGGCAAGGCGCGAATCTCAGGACGCCGGGTCTTCGGAGGGGCGGATCGGCGCTGGTCCCGACGGATCGAATGGCTCGCTCGCGGTCGTCGGGCCGATGGCCGGCCCGATCGGTCCAGGCGCGCGGCGGTTCCTTGCAGGGGCTGACACTGAGGTGTTGACCACACGAACTATTCGAACTATTCTCACACCTTATGTGAGGTAGTTCACAGCTTCGGTCGGCAGGTCGGCCAGCATGAGCGGGCTTTCGGCGCTGACATGACGTAGCGCTGTTCCGTTCGAGGAAGGCACGTGCAATGTACGAACCGCGCGCTTCGCCCGATGGCCTCTCCCCGGGTGCGATCGGCCGGGCTGGGGAGTCGTCGACCCGAGCGCATGAAGGAACGGCTCTGTCCGCGACTGCGGTCTGGGAACGGCTACTGGCGTTCGCCGGAATGCAATTGACGCTATGGAGTCAACCCATGGATTCCCGGCTGGTTTGGCATGTGCAAGCAGACGCCACTATCCAGTAATTCGCCCAAACGTGCGCACAGGCACGCGGAGAACACTCCACTTCACTTTTCCCACTCTCGAGACGTTCGTCAACGCGACTGGCGAATGCAATTGCATCCTGGAGGACCTAGATGACCGTTATGGGCACGCGTTCGAGATCGTCCGAAACCGGACTTGGTACACCCACCGGCGGGGAGGTGGAGGTAACCGGGCTGCAGATGGATTACCTGGACAGCAAGGGAGGCACCTTCACGGCCCTGGCAGGGGTCGACCTCCGGATTCCGTCCGGCGAGTTTTGGGTGTTGTTGGGTCCCAGCGGTTGCGGCAAGACGACGCTGCTGCGGTGCCTGGCCGGGCTCGAAAAGCCTGTCAAGGGGACCGTCAGGATCGATTCCGCGGTGGCCGTTCAGGATGGCCGCGTTCTGCTCGAGGCGCAGGAACGACCTGTCGGCATGGTCTTCCAAAGTTACGCGTTGTGGCCGCACATGACGGTATTCCAGAACATCGCGTACCCGTTGACCGTCGGCCCACGCTCCTGCCGGCCGAACCGCTCCTACGTGGAAACCCGCGTGGTAACCGTCATGGAGGCGATGCAGATCGGTCATCTTCGTGACCGGAAGATCGGCGAACTGTCGGGTGGGCAGCAGCAGCGGGTCGCACTCGCAAGGGCTGTGGTGGCGGGAAACAAGGTGGTCCTGTTCGATGAGCCATTGTCCAACATCGATGCGAAGGTTCGAGAACAACTTCGTGCCGAATTGAAATCCATGCAAAAGGAATTCGGCTTCACGGCAGTTTACGTGACCCACGATCAGGCGGAAGCGATGGACCTCGCCGACAAGATCGTCGTCCTCGATCACGGCGAGATCGTCCAGGTGGGCGACGCCCGCGACATCTACTACCGCCCGACTACGCGACATGTCGCGGAGTTCATCGGTACCAGCAATCTGATTTCCGGGACCATCGAGGTGGAGAACCACGACGGAGCCAAGGAGCGACGGGTTGCGTCCACCGCGATCGGCAACATCCCTACCGAGGTGGGCAACCTCGACGATGACGTCATCGTGTCCGTCCGTGCGCACGACTGGTGGCTCGCCCCGGACTCGCCGTCGGCGACCAATGGTCGCGTCGGTGAGATCACGTCCGCAACGCTCCTGGGACACTACAGCGATTACGTCGTCGAAGTTGACGGTGTCTCGGTGCACGTGTGGGCCGACGACCTGCCGTGGGCCGAAGAGGGAGCCAAGGTCCGGGTCGGCTTCGATCAGTCGAAGGCGCGGGTGTTCGTCAAATGAGTACCACGCTTCTCGACCGCACCCCCACCGAACCCGAACCCGAGCTCGAATCGACGCCGCGCAAGAAGCCGCTGCTCTCGTTCCGCGGTGTGTGCTGGATCGTGGCGGCGATCGTCGTCTTCCTGATCCTGTACCCGCTGGTTCGCACCACACTGGGAATGCTCGGGATAGGCACGGATGCAGCCCAATTGGGCCAGATGTGGGCCACGTTCTGGCAGCGCTCCACTCTGACGATGACAGTCAACACCGTGCTCGCGGTCGGGATTGCCGGCATCGGTGCTCTCGCGGCGGGCGCGTTGTTCGCCTGGGCCAACGAGCGGACGGATGCTCGTCTCGGGTTCGCCGCGAGGTCACTGCCTCTGATTCCGATGTTCATTCCGTCGATCGCCGCCGCGGTGGGGTGGGTGTTCCTGGCGTCGAGCAATGCGGGTCTGCTGAATGTGCTGATCCGGAATGTGCTGGGCACGGTAGGCATCGAGATGACCGCTGGCCCGTTGAACATTCACTCGTGGCCCGGACTGATCTTTGCGTACTTCCTGTTCTTGACGCCGTACGCCTATCTGACCATCAGTAGCGGACTGCAGTCGCTCGACCCGGCTCTCGAGGAGGCGTCCCGCTCGTCCGGTGCCAGCGCGTTTACCACCTTCCGTCGGGTGACCCTGCCAAGCCTGCGGCCGTCCCTCGCCGCTAGCGTGCTGCTGATCGCGACGATGGGTTTCGCGCTGTTCTCGATTCCTCTCGTGATCGGCACTCCCGCGGGGATCGACGTCCTTCCGGTCGAGATCGTCCACATGGTGGCCCACGAGTATCCGAGCAACAAGGCGGGTGCGCTCGGCCTGAGCGCCGTCGTGGTGGCGGTAGTCGCTCTGTGCTGGATGCTCCAACGACGGTTGGTGCGCTCTGGCGGCCACGCGACGATTTCCGGTCGTGGAGCACGGTCAGCGGCGCTGCAGCTCGGACGCTGGCGGTGGCCCGTCCGCATATCGATGCTGGGCTTCATGGCGCTGACCGCGGTGCTGCCACTGCTCGGGCTCATTGCTGTGTCCCTGCAGAAATACTGGACGGCCAACTTCTCGTTCTCGTCCCTCACGTTATCCAACTATGAATCATTGTTCGACAACGAACTCGTCTGGGGCGGTTTGCAAAACAGCGTTGTGCTGGCGGCGGTCGGAGCAACGGCGGCGATCGTCGCCGGCGCGCTGATTACCATGGTAGTCGAATCGCGCCGCTCGAAGGTGACGCAAACACTTGACGGCATTGTCAAGATCCCCGCCACACTCACCCACATCATCATCGCGGTGGCGTTCGTGGTGGCGTTTGCGGGTGCTCCGTTCTACCTGGTCGGCACATACGCGATTTTGATGCTCGCCTACGTCGTGCTGTACATCCCGCAGGCCACCTTCTACTCGTCGGCGGCATACCACCAGGTGGGTCGGCAGTTGACGGAGGCGTCCGCGACTTCGGGTGCGGCGGCGTGGACCACGTTCCGGCGCGTTCTCCTGCCTTTGATGGCTCCCGGCCTCATTGCAGGGTGGTCGTTGTTGTTCGTCCTGATCACCGGCGACATCACGGCATCGTCGATGCTTGCCGGAACCCACACTCCGGTAGTCGGGTTCGTCATTCTCGACCTGTGGACCAGCGGAACCTATCCGCGGTTGGCCGCGCTGGGTGTGCTGATGACCGTCGTTGCCAGCACCGTGGTTCTGACCGTCATGTGGCTGCGAGACAAACTTCGGCTGGTCCTGTAATCGGTGTTCCGTCTCCGATCACCCTCGACATCCCCTCGAAAAAGGAAGTCCTCATGCGTTTGTCCCTGAAAACGTGCGCAATAGGCGCTGTGAGCGCACTGGCGCTGGCGGCGTGCAGTGGTGGCGAGCCGGAAACCCGCGGCGCTATCCCGACTCTCGATGCCGACCTACCCGCGTCCAGCATTGTGGAGGCCGCGCAGAAGGAAGGAAAAGTGGTGTGGTACACACCCATTCCCGAGTTCGGTATCAGCGACGTGCTGGTCGGCTTCGAAGAGGCATACGGCATCAAGGTCGAGGTTGTCCGGTTCCCCGGTAACACTCTCATCCAGCGCTACAGCGCCGAGCGGGAAGCAGGTCAGGTACTCGCCGACGTCATGCACATCCCGGAGACGGCGTTCTTCGAGGATTCGAAGGACAAGGGCTGGTTCGCCGACCTCAACGAATCGGAGGTTCCGGCGCTGGCGAACTGGCCAGAGCAATTCATTCCTGATGATCATTACGTCATGGTCAATACGCAGCCGATCGGGATCACCGTGAATACCGACGAGTTCGATCCGGCCGAGGTGACGTCGTGGGATTCGCTGCTCGACAAGCGCGCGTCGACCCGGTTCGCGATGGTCGACCCGACGAACAACCCGTACTACCTGGCTTGGCTTCGGATGCTCGAGGAGCAGTATGGCCCCGAGTTCCTGGAATCGATTGCGGCGCAGTCGCCCAAGAAGCTCGACAGCGCTGTTCCGGCAGCGCAACAGGTTGCGGCCCATGAATCCGTGCTGATGGCGCCGGCCGCGGTGTCGGGTTCGTTGGCACTGCAGAACGAGGGCGCGCCGATCGAGACCGTCTATCCGGAACCAACGGTGGGCATCGAGGGGTACGTCGGGGCATCGGCCGATGGTCCGCACCCCAACGCGGCCAAGCTGTTCGTGAACTATCTGCTTACGCGTGCGGGGCAGGAGGTGTTGAACAGGGGATATGCGGCATCACCGCTGCCCGACATCCCTGACTCGATTCCGATGCCCGAGGGGTACACGCGGGCCGATACTGCGGCCGCGATTGCCGAGAAAAAACGTCTGCTGGGCCTGCTCGGCCTGTAGTCCGACTACTGGGTGTCTCTGCAGTACGGCCACCGCTCGACCGACCCACCTCTGAAGGCGGGAGGATGGGCGGTGGCCGTCGTGTTTCGAGGCGCACCCGCCAAATCAAGATCTGGATCACCACTTGCCTTGATTATTCGAACTATTCGCATTATTCTGTTGTTACAGCGTTTGCTCGCGCATTCTTCGAGCCGCCTTGTCGGCCCTTACGGGGTAACGACTTTCATGAAAATCCGCACCTCTTCTATTCCGAGGAGTCTTGAAACGTATGTGGGATTTCGAAACAGACCCAGAATTCCAGGAAAAGCTCGACTGGGCAGACCAATTCATGACGAACGAGGTCGAGCCGCTGCAGTACGTGATCAAGCATCCGCTCGACCTGAGCGATCCCGTGCGCCAGGAGTTGATTCCTCCGCTCCAGGAAGAAGTACGCCGTCAGGGTCTGTGGGCATGCCACCTGGGTCCCGAACTCGGCGGCCCGGGATATGGCCAACTCAAGCTCGCCCTCCTCAACGAGATTCTCGGTCGTAGCGGACCGGGACCGACCGTGGGCCCGATCGTCTTCGGTACCGCCGCCCCCGACACGGGCAACGCCGAGATCCTGGCACATTACGGGACCCCAGAACAGAAAGATCGCTACCTCAGGCCACTGATCGACGGCACGACGTTCTCGGCCTTCTCGATGACCGAACCTCAGGGGGGATCCGACCCGAAGGTATTCACCACCACCGCCGTCGAGGACGGCGACTCGTGGGTGATCAACGGCGAGAAGTGGTTCTCCTCGAACGCGCGCTGGGCGGAAGTCCTCCTTGTGCTGGCAGTGACCGAGCCGGAGGCGCACATTTCAAAGCGGATGTCGATGTTCGTGGTACCAGTGAACACTCCCGGTGTCGAATTCATCCGCCACGTCCAGGTCGCCGGCTGGGTCGAGGGCGACGGCGGCGGAGACCACAGCTACATCCGATACAACAACGTCCGGATTCCCAAGGACGCTCTCCTCGGAGACCGTGGCCAGGGCTTCCGTGTTGCGCAGACCCGACTCGGCGGCGGCCGGGTGCATCACGCGATGCGCAGCGTCGGCCACATGAAGCTGGCCCTGGACATGATGTGCGAGCGCGCACTCTCGCGCTCCACGCAGGGCGAACAGCTCGCCCAAAAGCAGCTCGTGCAACAGATGATCGCCGAAACGTGGATGGAAATCGAACAATTCCGCCTGCTCGTGCTCCAGACCGCCTGGAAGATCGACCGCTACAACGACTACAACAAGGTCCGGATCGATATCTCGGCTGTGAAGGTCGTCGCCTCGAAGGTGCTATCCGACGTAGCAACCAAGGCGCTGCAGATCCACGGCTCATTGGGCCTGTCGGAAGAGATGCCATTTGTCAGCATGCTCGTCAACGGCCTCCACGTGGGCCTCGCCGACGGCCCGAGTGAGATCCACACCCTGGGCGTCGCGAAGCAACTCCTGACACAGTACAAGCCCACCGACGGAGTATTTCCGACCCAGCACATCCCCACGCTCACCGAACAGGCGCGCACGAAGTACGCCTCCACTCTCGTGACGCACGGTAAATGACGATGGCCACCGAAACCGGTCGCGCGCTGCGCGAACGCGCACAAGGACGTAAGGCCCCACAGCTGCAGCAGGCCCTCGTCGAACTCGACGGTAAACTCGGCCAGTGGTCCGACGAGTTCATCTTCGGCGACGTCTGGGACCACGACGAGATGTCGTTCGAGGAATGCATGCTCGTCGCGATCACCGCGTTGGCCGCGACGGGACGTACCAACCAACTGCGCAACTACCTGCACGGGGCGCTGCAGAACGGGATCCCCGCTGACAAGCTCCAATCCGCGCTGCGGATGCTCGTCGTCTACATCGGCTTCCCCGGCGCGATCGGTGCGATGCAGGAACTGCAGACGGCGGTCAAGGTACACGAACGGGCACAGAAATGACGTCGACAGCAACTCGGACCATCGCCGAGCACACAGCTGCTCTCGCAGAATGGATCGGCGAGAACAGCGACACCTTGGATAGTTTCCGGCATACGGTGGCGGGTGGGGTACGCGCAGAAGTAGAGCACAACCGCGAACTGATGGCCCTGCTTTACGAGGCCGGCTGGTCGCGGTGGGGTTGGCCCGAGGAAATTGGCGGCCTGGGTGGTTCCGAGCTACACCGGGCAGCACTCTACGACGGGCTGGGCTCCGCCGGAGTCGAGATTCCCGAGGTCTTCGTCATCCTCGAGACCGTCGCGCCGGTCCTGGCGCACTACGCGCCCGAGCTCGCGGCCTCTCACCTACCAGCCTATCTGCGCGGTGAAGAGGTTTGGGGACAAGGGTTCTCCGAACCCGAGGCCGGCAGCGACCTCGCCTCGGTACGCACCTCCGCCCGCGTCACCGACGACAGCTTCCTGCTCAACGGGCAGAAGATCTGGATGACCCTCGGCCCCAGTGCGGACTACGCGATAGTGCTCGCCCGGACGGGTACCACCGAGAGTCGCCACCGCGGCCTGACGATGCTGTGGGTGGACCTCGCAACCGACGGTGTCACCGTGCGGCCCATCGTCGCCGCGAACGGCCGTGAGGAGTTCGCCGAGGTGTTCTTCGAGAATGTCCACGTCCCTTCCGAGTATCTGATTGGACCGGTCGACGGCGGCTGGGGCGTCGCGATGTTCCTGCTGCAGTTCGAGCGCGGAATGTACGCGTGGCTACGCCAATCGATCCTCCACCACCGACTTTCGACCGTCGCCGGCCGGGCTCGCCCGGGCGAAACCCGGCTCTCGCTGGCCATAGGGGAGGCCTTCGTCCTGTTGGCAGCACTTCGTGCCCGCAGCGCCACCACCGTCGATGCCCTCGCCGAAGGCCGAAATCCAGGCCCCGCAGTGTCGATCGACAAGATGCTGCTCTCGTCGGCGGAGCGCGCGACGTTCGACGCGGCCCGAAAGGCGCAGTTCGAGGAGTTCGTCGTCAGCGACGACCACGATTCAAAGACTCTGCGTGACGAGTGGTTCTACAGCCGGGCGACCTCGATCTTCGGTGGCGCCGTCGACGTCCAGCGCGACATCGTTGCACAGCACGTGCTGCGCCTGCCCAAAGGAGGGTCATGAACTCAGACGAACTCGAGCTGATTACGGGCACCGCCCACCGCCTGTTCGAGCAGGGCGACAGCTACGCGCTGGTGGACGAGTTGGTGGGTGCGGGTCTCGAGAAGGAATTGCCCTCCGACGACGAGCTCGCCGGGGCGCTGATGACACTTCAGGGACGTATGGGCGCCACCTCGACCCTGCTGTCACTGATCGTCAGCGGTTCCGCGTTCGATACCTCCTGGACGGCCGTGCTGCCCCTACTGGGCACCCACACCGTGCCCGGACAGCGGCAGGGCGACCTCGTGGTCGACGGCCTCGCGATCAACCCACACAAGGCCGGTCCATACCTGGTGTTTACCGCCGAGGGCGCGGTTCTCGTACCTTCCGACGGCGTGACCACCACGCCGGCGAACGGGCTCGATCCGGACCTGGGACTGCACACAGTAATCGGCACTGTGCCGCTTAGTTCCTGCACTCCGGTGGACGGCTTGCGGTGGTTCGACGCAGAAGTGCGGGCCTTGCGTGCTCTCGCTTACGAGCTGATAGGTCTCGCCGAGCGTGCCCTGGATCGGACTGTCGAGCACGTCAGCGAGCGCACACAGTTCGGAAAGGCGATCGGCACCTTCCAGGTGGTCCAACATCGGCTGGTCGACGTCACCACGGCCGTGGCGGCCGCGAAGGCCATCCTCGCATCGACCCGCGACTGCGATGACCTGGTCGCAGCGCTGGCGGCGAAGGCTTGGGCGGGCCGAGCCGCCCGCGAAGCCGTCGATTCGGCCCAACAATTCTGCGGGGCCATGGGTTTCACATGGGAATTCAGCCTGCATGAGCTGGTACGCCGGATCACAGTAGTCGAAGCGCTCTTCGGCGACTCGGAACAGGTCATCGAGGAGATCGGCGACCTCCTGGTCGCCCGCTCGGATGCCCCACGACTAGCAGCACTGTGATCACGCGAAGACACGAACCCACGAACACGGAAAGGAGGGTGTGATGAAACACGTCGCAATCATCGGTGTCGGTATCCATCCATTCGGTCGGTTCGACTACGGGTACCGACAGATCGGTGAAGTCGCGATGCGGGACTGCCTCGCCGACGCGAAGATCCAGCCCGAAGATGTCGACATGGTGCTCGTGGCCAACGTCGGTGCCGAAATGGCTAAAGGCCACAACATCGTCAACCGTGTGCGCTACATCGGCAAGCCGATCATCAATGTCGAAGCCGCATGTGCCTCGGGTGGTTCGGCGTTGTCGCTCGGCGCATCGCTGATCGAGTCGGGTGCAGCAAAGACGGTGCTCTGTCTCGGTGTAGAGAAGGCGCCCCGCGGGTTCATTGCCGGCGCGGGCTTCGAGAGTTGGCAGATCGAATCCGGCCTGGGTGTCAACCCGCTGTACTTCTCCTTCCAGGCGCAGGACCTGATGCGCACCACCGACGTCACTGTCGAGGACCTGGCTGACGTCGCGGTGAAGAACCACGGGCACTCGGTCCACAACCCCAACGCGATGTATCGCCGGGAATTCACCCGCGGTGAAATTCTCGCGAGTCGGCCCGTGTGTGACCCGTTGACGCTTCTCATGCTGTGCGCGCCCAACGAGGGCGCGGCCGCCGTGGCGCTGATGGACACGGACGAGGCCGCCAACCGCGGGTTCGACAACTCCATCCGGATCGGCGGCATCGGCCTCGCCTCCCGGGCGGCCGACGACTGGTTCGTCCCGGCGCCGTCGCTGCAGTCCGAGATGACCAGCATCAGCGCCCGCGCCGCCGACATCGCCCTCGAACAGGCCGGAATGGGTGTCGACGATCTAGACCTGGTGGAGTGCCAGGACACTGATGCGGCCTCCGAACTCATCGCATACAGCGATCTGGGTCTGTGCACGAAGGGCGAGGAAGCGGAGCTGTTGCGTTCGGGTGCAACGAGACTCGGGGGATCGATCCCGGTGAACGTCTCCGGAGGGTTGTTGTCCAAGGGAGAGCCGCTCGGTGCCTCCGGCCTCGGCCAGGTCCACGAACTCGTCACCCAACTGCGCGGTGCGGCCGGGCCACGCCAGGTCAAGGACGCGCGAGTTGGGATGGCGCACGTGATGGGCGCCGGCCACAACTCGTGTGTGGTGGTGGTGCAGCGATGACGACGACCAAGCCTACCGACGAAGAGCGGTTTCTGCCCGCGCCCGTGAGTGAGCCGACATCCCTGCTCGTGTCGACGTGCGAGGCGTGCGGCCGCACTCACTTTCCGACAGTGGCCGAGTGTCCTGCTTGCGGCGGCTTCGTTCAGACGGCGCACCTGTCCCGCGGCCGACTGTCAGCCCGCACCGAGGTGACCACCCCGCCGCCCGGAGCGCTCATCGAGCCGCCCTACCACGTCGGCATCACCGATTTCGAGGAGGGCATCCGCGTCATCGGACTGGTCGACGGCGAGGCCATCGTGGGCGACGAGATCGAGGTCGTCGTCGTCGAGTACCACCCTGGACGAGGCACTTTCGCCTTTCGTCGACAGACTTCGTGAGCACCACTTTTCTTCTACAGATTGGAACGACATGACTGCCATCCTGCCCGAGAACCAGGTCCCCGAAATGCTGCGCGATGTGAAGATCATCGACTGCGACGCGCACCTGACCGAGCCCGCCGACCTGTGGACGTCCCGGGTGCCGGCGTCGATGAAGGAGCGTGTGCCGGTCCAGAAGACTATCGACGGCATTACCGCCTGGTACCTACACGACAAGGTGTGGGCCAGCACCGGTGGAAACACGATCTCGACCGGCCGTGAGAAGGTCCTAGGCTCGCACGTCGTGCAGCCGTTCGCGAACATCGACGTCTCGTCCTGGGACGTCCAGGAACGTCTCGCGCTGATGGACGAGCAGGGCATCCACGCCCAGATCCTGTACCCGAACGGCATCGGGTTCGCCTCCAACCACGTCTTCGCGATCGAGAACGAGGAGGAGCGCACCCTCGTCCTCCAGGTCTACAACGACTTCCTCATGGAGTCCCAGCTCGAATCCAACGGTCGCCTGTTCCCGCAAGCTCTGCTGCCCATCTGGGACATGGACCTGACGATCAAGGAGATGACCCGTCTGATCGACAAGGGCATGCGCGGCTTCACCCTGTCCGACAAACCGGAGCTGATCGGCCTGCCCGAGCTGCCCGAGTCCTACTTCGACCCGATGTGGGATCTGTTCAACCAGACCGGGGCCGTCCCCAACTTCCACATCGGTGCCGGCGCCCGCCGCGAGGACATGGAGGCCATGCGCGGCAACATCGGACAGAAGGCCTCCGGCACCGCCGGTCCCGACGTCACCGGTGTCGCCAAGCCGGCATGGCGCTCGTTCGGCAAGCAGCGTCAGCTCGCCGTCGGCGCGACCCAGATGTTCATGTCGAACGTGCGCATCATCGTCAACCTGTGCATGTCTGACCTGTTCGACCGCTACCCGAACCTCAAGGTCGTCTCGGCCGAGTCAGGCATCGGATGGATCCCGTTCATCCTGGAGGCGATGGAGTTCCAGTTCGACGAGATGGTCACCCACGACCACGAACTCGCCGCGGCGAAGCGGCGCCCCACCGAGTACTTCCGCGACCACCTGTACGCGATGTTCTGGTTCGAGGAGATCGGTGCGGCAAAGCTGCTCGAGGACATCGGTATCAACAATGTTCTGGTGGAGACGGACATCCCGCACCCGACGTGCCTGTTCCCCGGTCCGCGTGAGCACTTCGCGCGAGTGATGAAGGACCTGCCCGCGCATGCGGTCAAACGGGTGCTGCAGGACAACGCCGCCGAACTCTACAAGATCGATATCAGCTGACGAAGAGGCTGCGTGCCCCGATCGGGGCACGCAGCCCGCCGGTCCCGCTCGGCATCTCATCGAAGGAAACCCATGAGTACACCCGAATTCCGTTCGGACAAGAGGTTTGCAGGCAAAACTGCCATCGTTACAGGAGCGTCGCGTGGCATCGGCCTGTCGGTCGCTCAGCGGTTGGCGGCCGCTGGCGCCACGGTGGTGATGAACGCCCGGAAGGCCGAGGTTCTCACCGGGGCCGTTGCGCAGATACAGAATTCGGGTGGACGTGCGGTCGGTATCCCGGGCAGCATCAACTCCGAGACGCTGCCCGGTGATCTGGTCGACGCGGCAACGTCGGAGTTCGGCCGTGTCGACCTGATCGTCAACAACGCAGCCACTTCTGCGTCGTACGGGCCGTTGATGGACGTGTCGAAGGATGCGTTCCACAAGACCATCCTCGCCAACACGTGGCCGGCGTTGAACCTCGTGCAGTCGGCGGTGGCTGCCGGCATGCGAAACGGTGCGGTCGTCAATGTACTCACCACCGGCGCCGAACGGGTGCATCCCGTCACCGGCCCCTACACCGCCAGCAAGGCCGCACTGGCGAGCCTGACCACCACACTCGCTCGTGAACTCGGTCCGAAAGGCATTCGCGTGAACGCTGTCTCGCCCGGGTTGGTGCGCACCGAACTTGCCCGCGCCCTGTGGGAAGGTGAGCGCGGGCCCCAGGAGGAGCGGCTCGTTCCGCTCGGCCGGCTGGGCCAGCCCACCGACATCTCGTCGGCCATCTGCTTCCTGCTGTCGGACGAGGCGGAATGGATCACCGGCGCGACCATCCGCGTCGACGGTGGACGCATCCACGTCGGCGGCGAGCCCGCAAACCTGATCGGGGTCTACTGATGGCGCCGCAGGAGTTTCCCGGGCTCGAGGACGCCATCAACGAGGCGCTCGCCCAAGACGAACCCGGCTCGGCCGTATCGTCCCTCGAGGTGCTGGACGGCGGGCACTCGGGGATCACCCTGGCCGCGAAGAAGGCCGACAATGACGGTGTTGCCGAGGTAGTCATCAAGGTCGCTCCGCACGGCCGGCCGCCGAAAGGCCGCCACAACGTCCTGCGGCAGGCTCAGATCCTCGACGCTCTGGTCGCCGTCGACGGGTTCCTCGTTCCCCGGGTTCTTACCCGTGGGTCGGGGGAGTGGTCGTTCTATGTGATGGAACGCTGTGCCGGTGAGGCCGCCGAGCCCGTTCTGGACTCCTCGACACGGGTCTTCGACAACGACGTCGTTCGTGCCCGTGCAGAGGCCGCAGCCCGGATGCTCGGTGTGCTGCATCGCCAGCCGATCACCGCGGTCGCCGGCGCTCACTCCGAACCGTCCGATATCGAGGCCGAACTCGACCGGTGGGCGAAGGTCGCAGCCGCTGCATACGAAGATGATGCACCCGGCATTCGCGCGCTACCCGACGCGCTGCGGGCGACGTTGCCCACCACCGTCGAAGCCTCGGTCCTCGTCCACGGCGACTACCGGCTGGGCAATGTCCTCTTCGACGGCGTGACACCCACCGGCGTCATCGATTGGGAGATCTGGACTGCCACGACCCCCGGCGTCGACCTCGGCTGGTTCCTCGCCTTTTGCGACCCGAGCCTGTTCCCCGGAATCGGTACGTGGGTCGCGGGCATGCCAACGGCGGACGAACTTCTCACGACGTACTACTCGGCAGGTGCGTCACACATCGCGGATATCGACTGGTTCCATGCCTTCGGTCGGTTCAAGCTGGCCGCGGTCATGGCCCACAACTTGCGCCGTCACCGCGAAGGACGCCATGTCGACCCTTTCCAGGAACAGTTGCCCCCGACCATCGCTGCGCTGATCGACTCAGCCCGATCCATTCTGGACGGTGGGAGATGAGACCCGGGCTGCCGCTCGGGCCCGGTTCCATCGGGATCGGTCTGAGCGCGAACGCGGGCCCCGCGGCGGAAGCGGTGCGGCGGTTGCGGCGTGAGGCCCACGTGGCAGCGGACTGCGGCTTCGACGGTGTGACCCTGAGCGAGCACCATGGCGGCTTTCCCGGGTACTTTCCGAACCCGATCCTGCTGTGCGGCCTGATTCTGGCCGACATGCCCCACGGTTGGGCCGCCGCGTCACCGAGCATCCTGCCGCTGCGCAACCCCTACAGCGTCGCCGAGGATCTCGCCTGGATCGCCGCCGCCTACCCGGGGCGGGTGGCCGCAGGATTCGTCCCCGGCTACCACAAGCGCGACTTCGACACTGTGGGTGCCGACTTCGCGACGCGGTCGGCCACCTTCTGGTCACATCTGAAAACCCTCACCGCTGTCCTGCGCGCGACGGACATACCGCACCCGCTTGACGACGATCCCGCGATCACCGACGCCCGGGCTCAGGACCTCACCGTGTTGGTGGGTGTGGCCGGGCCGCTCGGCGCCCGCCGAGCAGCGAACGCCGACGTCGGGCTGCTACTGATGTCACTCGATAGCGCAGCAGCCACAGCGCGCCTGATCGGGCAGTACACGGAGTCGGGGGGAAAGCGCAGTTGTGTGCTGATCAGGCGCGTGTGGGTCGGTGACTCCGCGACCGCGGACCGCAGGCACGACTTGTGGTTGCGTGCTTCGTCGGGACGCGAAGAGTGGCTCACTACGTCGCCGAACAGCGTCATCAGCGGCGAACCCGCCGCGGTTGCCGGCGCCCTCGTCGACGACCTGCGCACGTCCGGTGCCACCGCGCTCAACCTCCGCGTCAACGTCGACGAGGCCGACCCCGCCGCCGTGCTGCGTCAGATCGAACTGATCGGAGCGGAGGTCCTTCCCCGCGTTCGGTCTTCGATGGGCTGGCACGCGCTAGGTCCATCGACTGCACTTACGAGAGGAGTTCAATCATGACTACGAACAACGAACCAGGTCCGCGTGGAGGGGTGCTCTCCGGCGTCAAGGTGGTGGAATTGGCCCACGTGATCGCGGGCCCGCTGGCCGGCACGCTGCTCGCCGATCTCGGCGCGGACGTCGTCCATGTGGAAGCGCCGGGCACCGGGGATACCGCACGCTTCCAAGGTCCGGAAAAGGACGGAGTCCGGTTGTGGTGGAAGGTATCCGGACGCAACAAGCGATCGGTGACCCTGGATCTACGTCAGCCCGAGGGGCGGGAGCTGGCCCGGGAGCTGATCGCATGGGCCGATGTGCTCATCACCAACATGCGGAACTCGACCCTCGAGAAGTGGGGCTTCGACTGGAACACCCTGCACGCACAGCATCCCAAGCTCGTGATGCTGCAGATCTCCGGCAACGGTGCCACCAGCTCCGCGCGCAACGACCCGGGCTTCGGCAAGGTCGGTGAGGCCCGCAGCGGTGTCGTGCACCTGACGGGCTTCCCGGACGGACCGCCCGTTCACACCGGCTTCTCCCACGGCGACAGCGTGACCGCACTCATGGGTGCCTTCGGTATCGCCTCGGCGCTGGTGCGACGAAATGAGCCGGACTTCACCGGCGAATGGATCGACATCGCGTTGTTCGAGCCGCTCTTCCGCCTCATCGAATGGCAAGTCATCATTGCCGACCAGCTCGGAACCGTGCCCGGTCGTGCCGGCAACCAGCTGGCGGTCGCCCCGGCGGCGGTGGTGAACACCTTCCTCACCGCCGACGAGGTGTGGATCACCGTGACTTCGGGAACCCCACGTTCGGTGCAGAAGATTGCGGAGATGCTCGGTGAGCCGGCTGAGGACTACCGCACCGTGGAACAGCAGACAGCCCGCAAGGAGCGGCTCGACACCCTCCTGCACAAGTGGATGAGCGCCCGCACCGCCGACGTCGCCATCAAGGAAATGGCCGATGGGGAGGTGGTGGGTTCGCGGGTCTATTCCGCAGCCGACATCCTCGAGGATCCGATCTACGCCGAGCGCGAGGACATCATCTCGATCGAGGATCGGGACCTCGGGTCCGTCAAGATGCAGGGCGTGATACCGCGCATGCACCAACATCCCGGCTCCGTGTGGCGGACCGGGGCCCTCCTGGGGGAGGACAACGATCTCGTCCTCGGTGAATGGCTCGGCAGGAACGCTGCCGAACTGGTCGATCTTCGTGAGAAGGGTGTGATCTGATGTCTGCACATCGTGGCCGCCATAATTACCGCGCCATCAAGAGCATCCTCGAGACACCGATCATGGACGATCACAAGTGGGGGAAGCTGCCCAACATTCCCGCCGACATGATCTTCCTCGACCTCGAGGACTCCGTGGCGCCGAATCTGAAGGAGCAGGCGCGCGAGCGCGTCGTCCGCTCGCTCGCGGAGAAGGCGTTCGACGGTGAGAAGCTGCTGCTGCCGCGCGTCAACCACCTCAGCACCCAGTGGGGCAGGGAGGACGTCGAGGCGCTCGCGGCCGCCAAGCCGGATGTGGTGGCGTATCCTAAGATCCGGTCTGCCGCATGCGTCGACGAGGTACTCGAGGCCTTCCGTGCACACGGTGCCGATCCTGATATCTTCGCGATCATCGAGACCGCGGAGTCCGTGCTGAATGTCCGTGAGATCGCGTCACATCCGAGCGTGATCGGCTTGATGTCCGGACCTGCGGACATCAGCCTGGATGCGGGCATCGAACTGTACGAACCCGGTGGTGCACTCAATCGGATCTTCCTGGTGACCAAGTCGCTCACCGTGCTCGCCGGTGCCGCCTACGGTTTGGCTGTCACGGACATCGCCTACGCCGAGAACATCCGGGACCTCACCGAGATCCGCCGCCGCGTCGAGGATTCGCGGCGTATGGGCTTCACCACCATGACGACCTTCTACCCGCCACACGTCGACATCATCAACGACGTCTTCAGTCCCGGGCACGAGGAGATCGCAGCCGCACAAGCGATCGTCGAGACCTACGAGACGGCACTGTCGGAAGGAAAGGCTGCGGCACTCACCGAAATGGGCACCCCAGTGCTTGTGCACGAGTATGAGAAGGCGCTCGCGCTCCTCGCACGGTGAGTAGAGCCGAGGACCGATTCGACCGAAACATAGTGGAAACGAGGTAAGTATGGACGCCGTCGACACAGCCCTGATGATTCTCCGGGTGACTCTCGGCGTTGTCTTAGCCGCACATGGCTACGCGAAATTCTTCCGCGGTGGGCGGATTCCGGGGACAGCAGGGTGGTTCGAGAGCATCGGAATGAAGCCGGGTCGATTCCATGCTCTTCTCGCAGCGTCGACCGAGGTGGCAGCGGGAATCCTGTTGGTGCTGGGAATGCTGACACCGCTCGCCGCGGCGCTGGTGATCGCCCTGATGCTCGTGGCTGCGTGGACGGTACACCGAGGCAACGGTTTCTTCATTGTCGGAAACGGCTGGGAATACAACCTCGTGTTGGGGCTGTCGGCCTTCGTTGTCGCGGTGGCCGGGTCAGGGACCGTCAGCATCGACCATGTGCTCTTCGGTGAGCACCCGCCGATCGGAGTCCTCGGTGGAACTGTCGCAGCCGTGGTGGGACTGGCCGGAGGCGTTGGCACTCTCGCGCTCTTCTTTCGACCGGCCACCGTAGTGATATCGCCGGGCCCAGAGCGGGCTGCCGGTAGCAAACAACCCTGAAATCGGTCATCACACAGCATCCATGGAGCAGGACAATGAACGAGAAGGTCGCTGAACTGAGGGAACGGGACCTGGCCGTGGTGCTTGCGGTGCTGACGGGACAGACGGTATCGGGGACACCGGATACGTGACGCTTCGCCGGTGACCAATTCCGCAACATTTGACGAGGAGTACCGCATGGTCGACGAAGAATCCCGCACCACCATCATCGACGGGTTGATCTTTCCCGAGGGACTGCGGTGGCGCGGCGACGAGTTGTGGTTCTGTGACATCGAGGAGCACGAGGTGATCACCGCCGACGCTGGCGGCATGGTGCGTGGCCGGCTGGCGTTTCCGGGGGAGTACCCGATCGGTCTTGCATGGACGCCCGACGGCGCGCTGATCGTCGGTGGGCGGTTCGAGCGGCTCCTCACCTCCCGCAATGGTGAAATACATGTGCTCCATAACATCGAGGTCGACGGCGTCGTCGATTCGTGGTCGAACGACACGGTCCTCGACGCCGCCGGCCGCATCTACGTCTCCAGCTTCGGCAAGGCCTACGACCTCAGCGACCACGGATCGAACGAGCAGAAGCTCGAGGGCGCCGGCCGGATCCTGCTCGTGGACCTCGACGGAAACATCCGCAAGGTGGCCGGCGGTCTGTCGATGCCCAACACGATGCAGATCACACCGGACGGCGGCACCCTGATCTGCTGCGACAGCTTCGCGCACCGGGTGGTCAAGTACGCAATCCAGCGGGATGGCTCCTTGGGGCCGGGGCAACTCTTCGCCCAGTTCGACGAGATGACCGACGGCTCGACACTGGACCGTGCCGGTGGACTCTGGGTCGCGTTCCCGCACGTCAAGCAAGCTCGTCGGGTAATCGACGGCGGTGTGGTGACGGACGTGATCGAGTTCGAGGACGAGGTGTTCGACGTCGCGCTCGGTGGCCCCGCTGGCATCTCGCTCTTTGCGGCCACGTCGAACCTGGCCGCCACGACGCCTCCGGCGGACGGGTCCGAACGAGCACGACCGGGACGGATCATCCGCATCGAGGTCGACGTCCCTGCCGCGTGACAATGCGTGCCGGATATGTGAGGTCGGAGATGGGAGCAGATGTGTCAGAGGTCGACGTCAATGAGATGCTGGGCAGGGCATCCGGAAAACTGCTAATCGGTGGGGATTGGGTGGCGCCCTGGTCTGGTCGATCTTTCGAGAATGCCGACCCGGGAACGGCGCTGCCCGTCGGCATGATCGCTGCCGGTGACGAGACGGACATCGACGCCGCGGTCGCAGCTGCCCGCGAGGCCTTCGAGGACGGGCGTTGGCGCAGTCGGCCCGGATCGGAACGGGCGAAGGTGCTGTGGCGCATCGCCGACCTGATCGAACAGCACCATGACGAACTGACGCTCCTGGAGTGTGTGGATCAGGGCCAGCCGCCCGCCTATCTGGGCGCGATGGTAACCGGTTCCGCGAACTGCTTCCGGTACTACGCGGGGCTCGCCGACCACATCTACGGCGTGGCGACGGATGTCGTTGTCGGTGGTGGGCCCATTCACGCCTACACCCGGCGGGAACCCATCGGGGTCGTCGGGATGATCGTTCCCTGGAACGCGCCGCTGCTGATGGCGGCCTGGAAGCTTGCCCCGATGCTGGCGGCCGGGTGCTCGGGTGTGCTCAAACCGGCCGAGGAGACTTCCCTCACCGCTCTGCGACTCGGTCAACTGGTGATCGAGGCGGGCGTGCCCGCGGGAGTGGTGAATGTCGTCACCGGTCGCGGCCACGTCGCCGGTGCCGCGTTGGCTGCCCACCCCGACGTCGACAAGATCGCATTCACCGGGTCCACCGACGTCGGGAAGCATCTGGTTCACGCTGCCGAGGGAAATCTGAAGCGGCTCACTTTGGAGTTGGGCGGAAAATCACCGTTCATTGTTCTCGACGACGCCGACCTGGACACCGCGATTCCCGCGGCAGCAGCAGCGATCTTCAGCAACTCGGGACAGGTGTGTTCGGCCGGCTCCCGGCTGCTGGTGGACAAACGCGTGGCCGACCGTGTCGTGGAAGGTGTGACTGCTATCGCTCGTCGAACCCGGCCCGGCTACTACACCGACCCGGAGGCGGACATCGGTCCGCTGATCTCGGGCAAACAGCTTGACCGTGTGATCGGTTATGTCGACGCGGCGCGTGCGGCGGGCGCGGAGGTGACGGTGGGTGGTGGACGGACCGGTGACAGTGGATTCTTCATCGAACCCACTGTGCTGACGGCGATCTCACCTGACGCGGCACCCGCACGCGAGGAAATCTTCGGTCCGGTGGTGTCGATTCTGCCGTTCAGTGACGTGGACGAGGTTGTCGCAATGGCCAACGATACGGACTACGGCCTGTCCTCGAGCATCTGGACCGGCGACGCCGCCAGAGGACACGCCGTCGCCCGGCGCCTGCGGGCAGGCCGGGTCGGCATCAACGTGCACAGCGCGGGCGACTACCACCTACCGACCGGGGGATTCAAACAGTCGGGTTGGGGTCGCGAACACGGGCCTAACGGCCTCGATCCCTATCTGGAAGAGAAGTCGGTGTTCACCAAGATCCGCTGAAGAAGGAGCCAACCATGAGCACAACGCGAGCTGCGGTCGTTCGCGGTGTCAAAGAGCCCTGGGAGATCGTCGATCTCGATCTCGACGAGCCGAAAGAACGTGAAGTCCTGATCCGGCTCGCATACTCGGGACTCTGCCAGTCGGATCGGCATTTCCAGGTGGGCGACTTCCCCGCCCGATTTCCGCTTGTCGGGGGCCACGAGGGAGCCGGGGTTGTCGAGAAGGTGGGGCCCGGCGTCACCCGGGTAGCGGTTGGCGATCATGTCGTGTGCTCCTTCCTGCCGGTGTGCGGGATATGTCACTGGTGCTCGACCGGCCACCAGGCGCTGTGCGACCTGGGCCTGAACGCCGGGACCGGGCAGCTGCCCGACGGGACGTTCCGGTTCCACCACGGATCCGAGGATCTCGGCGGGGTCTGCGCGCTCGGCACATTCTCCGAGCAGGCCGTCATTTCCGAGTACTCCTGCGTCAAGGTGGATTCTTCTCTCCCGCTCGACGTGGCTGCGCTGCTCGGGTGCGGTGTACCGACGGGTTGGGGTGCCGCCGTCTACGCCGCCGGCGTCCGAGCCGGCGACGTCGTGGTGATCTACGGGTCAGGCGGTGTCGGCAGCAACGCGGTACAAGGTGCAGCCCGTTCAGGGGCATCGATCGTGGCCGTGGTGGATCCGGTTCCGTTCAAGCGTGAGATGGCCGAGACGTTCGGAGCCACTCACACATTCGCCACGCACGAGGACGCGTACGAGTTCATCAAGGAGGCGACCTGGGGACGGCTCGCGAACCACGCGATCATCACCGTCACCGACCACACGGTGGAAATCACGAACCAGGCGACATCGATCGTCGGCAAGGTCGGCTCGGTCATCGTTGTGGCTACCGGCAGGCACGGGGAGAACCAGATCGAGATGAATACGCAGTCCCTCAAGGGTTTCCAGCAACGAATCCAAGGGGTGCTGTTCGGTAACTGCAACCCACTGTCCGACATTCCGCGGCTCGCCGACCAGTACAAACGTGGTGCATTGCGTCTGGACGAGCTCATCACCCGCCGGTACCGCCTGGGCGAGATCAATCAGGCCTTCGAGGACCTCGCCGAAGGCAAGAACATTCGCGGAGTGATCGAACACTCCTGAAGTGTTCCGCCCGAGCGCCGCAGCCAAATTGGTGGTCGGCTCGTCGAGTTGCCCGGTGTGCTCTGCTGAGGCGGGCCGAGTCGACGATGAGACAGCCGAAGACAACTTCTACACAGCATTCGATTGACTACTCGAATTATGCGAACTATTGTCCTATTGTCGGTGTGGCGCGGTTCACACGATTCCCACGGTGAGTCCCGTGTCACTCGCTCCCGGGTAGCCCAGAAGATGAGGACGGTCGTCAGATGTTGATAAACCGTGAAGCCGCAGTCGGGGATCAGGATTACAACCCGGATGTGCTGAGGCTACTGGTCGACGCCGAGGAGATCCGGCGCCTGAAGTACGCCTACTGCCGCGCCGCCGACGCAATGGACGCCGAGGGAATGCTCGCAGTGTTCACAGCCGACTGCATCGTGGATCTGTCCGGCGGTCTGGGCGACGCCGTTACCGGAATCGACGCCGCGCGGGAGTTCTACTCCGGGGCACTGAGCAAGTTCACGGTGAGTAGCCACCATCTGTCGAACATGGACATCGTGTTCGAATCGGCGGATACCGCTCGGATGGAGTCGTATCTGTACTCGTGGCAACGCTACAAGGAGTATCCCGAGCGCGTGGACCGGCACCGCTGGGCACGATATCGAGATGTCTTCCGGCGCAACGCCGGTGGATGGAAGCAGTCGAAGCTGGTGTGCTATGTCGCCGGCGAGATCACACCGGAAGAACTCGAGCGGGGTGGTGAAACGATCCCGCTGCCGCCGTGGCGGTGATCGAACCGTATCCCCTTCCTGAATGACCGCAGTGCATCGAGACTCGCGGATCCCTATTCCCGATCGAACGAAAGCGGAGACGATGGCCGAAGAAACTGGCAGCAACACCTTGACGTGTCCGGGCATCGTGTCCTGGTCGAACCTCTCGCTTCTCATCGGTGGGGAACCGACCGAGGGCCGCGGTGAAATCCTCGACGTCGTCGATCCGGCCACCGAACGGGTGGTCGCGACAATCGCGGGGGCCGATGCAGCACAAGCAGACCTCGCAGTGACCTCGGCGCGGGAGGCGTTCGAGGCCGGTCCCTGGAGCTCGGCGACGCCGGCAGAACGCAGCGCCCTGATCAACCGCATCGCTGACGGCATCGAGAAGCGCCGCGACGAGTTCGTGAACACGATCGTCACCGAGCTCGGCGCGCCGATCAGCACCGCCGGCGCCTTGCAGGTCGACTGGCCGATCAAGCACCTGCGCGAATACGCGCAGGCCGCACTTGACGATCGGAGCCAGGATCTGGGGCCTCACACCGACCCCGCCTCGTCGCGGAGCGTCGTCGAGTATCGACCGGTCGGCGTCGTCGCCGCGATCGCCGCGTACAACTACCCGCTGCTACTGCTCGTGCACAAGCTCGGCGCGGCACTGGCTGCCGGGTGCACGGTGGTCGCGATCCCGTCGCCGCGCACCCCGCTGTCCACGCTGCTGTTGGGCGAGGTCCTGCGTGAGGCGGACGTTCCCGCCGGGGTGGTGAACGTCGTCGTCGGTGAAGTGGACATCGCGCGTGCGGTGACGGAAAACTCCGGAGTCGACAAGATCGCGTTCACCGGTTCGGTCGCGGTCGGCGAGAAGGTGATGCGCCAGGCTGCTAAGGGTGTTCGCGGCGTCGTCCTCGAGCTCGGTGGCAAGTCACCGGCAATCCTTCTTCCTGGAACCGATCTCACTGCTGTAGTCCCAGGCCTGCATCAGCGGTACTGCCGAAACGGTGGCCAGGCGTGCGCGGCGCCGACGCGGATCCTGGTGCACGAGTCACAGTGGGACGAATTTCTCGAACTCAGCCACAAGGCATACGAATCCATCCAGGTGGGAAATCCATGGGACCCAGCGACCATCGTCGGCCCGATGATCACCGAGGCGCATCGAGACTCCGTGGAACAGTTCATCCGTGACGCAGTGGACGGAGGAGCGCAGATCGCAGCCGGCGGTGGACGGCCGGCCACCGGCCCCGGCTGGTTCGTCAATCCCGCGCTCGTGATCAACGTGAAGAACACAGACCCTATCTGCCAGGAAGAAATCTTCGGACCGGTCGCAACGGCCATGCCGTACAGCACCGTCGACGAAGCGGTGACGATCGCCAATGAGACCCGATACGGCCTGCACGCGTACCTGTTCGGGCCGGATACCGATGCTGCACGCGAGATCGCGCCGCGACTGCGAGCGGGCACGGTATCGGTCAACGGCGGTGGAGGCCTTCGCGCCGACGCACCGATGGGCGGATTCGGTGTCAGCGGAGTCGGCCGAGAAATCGGATCCTGGGGAATCCACGAGTACCTCGAGCCGCAGCACATTCAGTGGTCCTGCGACTAATACTGCTTCTCCGCGTCCTCCTCGGTGAGGATCGAAAGGAAGATTGTGACTAATCGATTCGACCAAGAGACACCCGTTTCGGAGGAACTCGCGAAGGGGCATCGTCGGGCCGCTTGGGTCGTCATCCTCTGTCTCCTCATCGGTGCATGGGACGGCTACGACATGGTCATCCACGGCGCCGTCACACCGGCTCTCCTTGATTACGAACCGTGGGCGCTTTCTGCAACGCAAGTCGGCACCATGGCGAGCCTCGCTCTTGCCGGCATGCTGGTGGGTGCCCTCGGTAGCGGCATGCTGTCGGATATGTTCGGCCGGAAAAGGCTCCTCATCGGATCGGTGATCTGGTTCTCGGCGTCGATGGCACTCTGCGCGATGGCACCGAGTCCGGAGGCGTTCATGCTTCTCCGGTTCCTCGGAGGCCTCGCGCTCGGCGGCGTTCTCCCTGCGGCGATCGCACTGGTGGCCGAGTTCGCTCCTCGCCACCGCCGCCAATTCTTCAACGGCGTGATGAACATCGGGTACTCCTTCGGAGGCATCGCCGCCAGTCTGCTCGCGGTCTGGTTGCTTGCCGACCACGGGTTCAGGCTGATGTTCTGGATCGGCTTCCTCCCAGTGTTCGTCCTCGTTCCGGTGCTGATGAAGTGGTTGCCGGAATCGGCGGACTATCTGATCCGTCGGGGTCGCATCGAGGAGGCTCGTGCAACGTGTATCAAGTATGGGATGCCGTGGCCGCCTGACGAAGTAGACACGGCTGCGGGTGAACACAAGCCTGCGAATCCACTGCGTGCCCTCTGCAAGCGCGAACACATCGTCGTCATCGTCCCGTTGGTCGCCACCTTCTTTGTCGGTTTGATGCTGACGTACGGACTCAACTCCTGGTTGCCGCAGATCATGAGGCAAGCCGGGTACCCGCTGACTTCGGCGCTGGTATCGCTGATGGTTCTGAGCATGGGGGCGATCGTCGGCATCATGACGCTCTCCGTTCTCTCCGACCGATTTGGGCCTCGTCCGGTGGTCTGCTGGGCATTTGGCGTTGCCGTTCTGTCCTTGTACATCTTGAGCTTCAGCCCGCCGACGCCAATCTTCTTCGCTGCGTTGTTCCTCGCCGGAATCGGCGCGAACGGGACCACCGTGGTTTTGTACGGATATACGGCTGCGCTGTTCCCGAGTGCTACCCGCGGGACTGTGCTCGGTCTCGGCATGGGCATCGGCCGCGTCGGCGCGATCCTCGGACCGCAGGTCGGTGGCTTCGTGCTCGCCATGGGTGCGCCCGTGGAATGGAACTTCTACGCGTTCATGATTCCCGCGGCGCTCGGCCCGCTGATCATCCTGCTCGTCCCACGCGTGGCTCCTTCACAGGCCCGCAGCAAGGCGTACGCCGACACATCCACGCCGCTCTCCGAGGCCGCGGCCGCAGAACGTGCCGAGGAAAAAGCCGCGCGATAGCGGGCGAGCAGCCCGGCGCAACATGCACGACATACAGATACGACACACACGCTGAATTACTAGTACGGAGGCAGGATTCAATGAGGCTCGAGAATCGCATCGCACTCGTCACCGCCGGAGGGTCCGGCATGGGTCGCGCAGCCTGTGTGCGCTTCGCCGCAGAGGGCGCGCACGTCATCGTCACCGACCTCGACGCAGACGCGGCCAAGGAGACCGTGTCGCAGATCGAGGCGGCCGGCGGCTCGGCTGAAGCGCATCAGCTCGACGTTGCCGACAAGGAGGCCGTCACCAGCCTGATCGAGCAGGTTCGCGCCACCCACGGCGTGCTCCACGTCCTCTACAACCACGCCGGCATCCCCGGCGCATCCGGACTTGACATCTCGGAGGACCAGTTCAACCTCGCCGTCGACGTCAACATCAAGGGCGCGTTCTTCCTGACGGCCGCGTGCCAAGACCTGCTCGAGACCGCCGGCGGCAAGGGCTCTGTCATCTTCACGGCCTCGGTCTCGGGCATCGTCGGTTCGCCGCTGAGCCCGCTCTACTCGATGACCAAGGGCGGCATCGTGCTACTCATGAAGTCACTGGCGTTGAAGTTCGGCCCGCTCGGCATCCGCGTCAACGCGATCTGCCCCGGCCCGATCGCGACTCCGATGCTCCCGCAGTTCTTCGGGCGCGACACGGGCGCCGACGTGTCCGACGTCGTCGACAGCTTCACTGTCAACGTACCGCTCGGCCGGCAGGGTCAGCCCGAGGAGATCGCGGCCGCCGCGGCCTTCCTCGCGAGCGACGACGCGAGTTTCGTCAACGGTGTTCCACTGCCCGTGGACGGTGGATACCTGGCGCGCTAGCAGCGAGGGGCTCGGTCGCCGGGTCGACGACTCGGCGACCAAGCCTGTAGCCCTCCTCACATTGACCCCGCGCGGGGTCCGAAAGGTTACGATGACCAGCACATACAGCGTCGGGGTCGACGTCGGGGGATCGTTCACGGATGTCGCACTCACGACTCCGGGCGGCACCCACCGTGCAAAGGCCCCCACGAACCCCGATGACTTCTCGGATGGCGTCCTCGCCGCTCTCACACTTGTGGCGGTGCAAGACGGACTCACGCTCACCGACCTGCTCCCTCGAGTCACGCGCATGGGCCTCGGCACCACCGCGGTCACCAATGTCATCACCGCACTCTCCGGCACTACGGTCGGTCTGGTCACTACCGCCGGGTTCGAGGGCGAGCTCGCCGTCAGCAATGGCATCCGTCCGTCCGATGCCGAAGGACGAGTACACGCACCCGAACTCCTTGTTCCTCTTCGCCGTACGGTGGGACTGCACGAACGAATCGATCGCTTCGGTGAGGTGCTGCAACCGCTCGACGAGACCGAGGTGCTCGAGGCTGCCCGACACCTGATCGAGGATCAAGGTGCCGACGCGCTGGCCGTGTCGTTGATGAGCGCCTACGCGAATCCGAACCACGAACACCATGCCGCTCAGCTCATCCGCGCGGCACACCCCGATGTACCGGTGTTCGTTGCGACCGAACTCGGCCCGACCATCGGGTTCTCTCAGCGGACCATGCTCGCAGTCCTCAACGCATACAGCGCCAACGCGATCGACGGCATCGAGGATTTGCTCGACGAGCTGCAGCGGCAAGGTCTCGAGATCCCGGTGAAATTGATCAACGCATCAGGAGGCGCGATCGGGGTCGAGGCCGCGCGCCGTGCGCCGATGAACCTCATGCATTCGGGGCCGTCCGGAGGGGTGACCGCAGCTGTGGAGCTCGCAGCGCGCCACGGACTCGACAAGGTCATTGCCGCCGACATGGGCGGTACCTCCTTCGACATCTCCGTCATCACCGACGGGCAGCCGTTCCGCCGCCTGAACGCCGAAGTGCTCGAGGTGCCGACGTCGATGTCGGCCGTGGACGTCCGCTCGATCGGCTCCGGGGGCGGATCGATCGCCTGGACAGACCGCCGCGGCATGCTGCGTGTCGGACCTCGATCGGCCCGTTCGTTTCCGGGCCCGGCGTGCTACGGGCGCGGTGGAACCGAGCCGACCGTTACCGATGCCCTTCTGGTACTCGGCTTCATCGATCCGAAGCACTTCCTCGGCGGCAGCATGTCGCTCGACCTGGATGCCGCTAGGGCTGCCTGTGCTTGGGTCGGCGAGCAGATCGGACTCGACGGTATCGCTGTGGCGCAGGGCATTTGGACTCTGGCGCTTGCCGACATGGTTGCGGCGGTCCGGATGGTCTTCAACCGCCGCGGTCTCGACGTGCGGGAATACAGCATCGTCTCCTACGGCGGCTGCGGCAGCCTCTTCACCGCGGCCATCGGTCAAGCCCTCGGCGTCCGTCACGTGGTGGTGCCCGAGGTCGCGTCGGTCTTCTCGGCGTTCGGTGCCGCCACCGCCAACATCCGACGAGAGCGAACCCAGTCGGTATCGGTCGAACTGCCCACGGAGCCGGGACTGGTGGAAGCGGTGGTGACGCAGTTGCTCGCCGATGTCCACCGCGACCTCGACGAGGAACGGGTACCGACCGACGCGCGGAAGATCACGCTCGAAGCCGACCTTCGGTACAAGCGGCAGCGTTTCGACCTGTCGGTGCCGTTCCAGCACGAATTGCCGATCGCCGATGCCCTCGAACATGCCGAGAAGGAGTTCTTCGAGCTCTACACCAAAATCTACGGGACGGGATCCGCACTGCTCGGGGCCCCTGTCGAGCTGGTGACCGTGCGGGCCATCGGGATCGGAACCACCTCCACGCCCCCTGTTACTGCCGTCTCGGCCGACGCGACAGAGATTGCCGGACGGCCTGCTCCGGCCGGTGTTCGCATGGTCGTCCTGCCAGGCGTCGAGCAGCCAGTGAACGTCGACGTGTTCGACGAGACCGCCCTGCGTCCTGGAGTCACGATCACTGGTCCGGCATGTATCGACAAGGTCGACACCACCGTCTGGTTGCCCACGGGTGCCACGGCCGCGGTCGCGGCTGACCGCACCCTGGTGCTCGGCCTCTCCGCCATTACCACAGGAGTCCAGCGATGACCGTCGAGAACTCCCCCTCCATTGCTCCCGATCCGATCGCACTCGAGTTACTCCGGGTCCAGGTTCTAGCGATCGCCGATGAGGCCGGAGATACCGTCGAGCGCACCTCGATCAGCCCGATCGTCGTCGAGAGCCAGGACTACGGTTCGGTCATCCTCGGTCCCACCGGCACACTGGTGGCCGGCGGTGGGCAGGCCCTGCTGCACCGTGTCGCCGCAACCCGTGCGGTGAAGGCCACTATCGAAAGATACGGCGACACCATCGTCGACGGCGACGTGTACATGTCGAACGACCCGCACAACGGCGGTGGCCTCCACGCGTCCGACGTCATGGTGCAGCGTCCGATCTTCGTCGACGGCTCACTGGTGGGCTGGGGTGTGCTGTCGGCACATCTGATGGACATGGGCGGTATGGCCGTCGGGTCGTGGGCGCCGCACGCAACCGAGTGTTATCAGGAGGCGCTGCGACTGCCTCCGGTGCGGTTGGTGAAGGCCGGCATCGAGGTAAGCGACGTGTGGGACATCTTCCGCACCAACGTCCGTTTCAGTGATGCCGTCGAGATGGATGTGCGCAGCCTGATGGCCGCGACCTTCGTCGCCCAGCGCAAGCTGCAAGAACTCGTGGTTGCCAAGGGTGTCGAGACATACCTGCGTCAGATCGACGAATTAGTCGTCACCACCGCGGACGAGATGCTACGGCGCATCCGCAAGATCGAGCCCGGGGTGTACCGCACGACGTTGTGGACCGAGTGGGGAGACGAGTTCGTGTCCATACCGTGCGAGCTCACCGTGTCGGCCGACGGCCTGCACTTCGATTTCGCCGGTGCCCCCGAACAGATTCCGTTCTTCATCAATTCCAAGCCATTCGTCGTCACCGCGCTGTTCCTGCCGCTGCTGTCGTCGCTCATCGCTCCCGATCTGCCGTTCAACGAGGGGCTCATCGCCAACGTGACCTTGAGCTGCCCGGAAGGGTCGGTGGTGAACTGCGTGCCGCCCGCACCGTCCCACTGTGGTCACATGCACCTCGGGCAGACGGCGGCCGAGGCGATGAACAACTGTCTGCGGTTGGCGATCATGGCGTCGGATCGATCCGACGCGGTCGCGCAGCTCGCCGGATTCGACTGCCAGTCGTCCCACGCACCCAACTCCTACTGGGGCGTCGGAATTGGTGGAAATCTGGAGTCGTGGATGATGCTGGACGGCAACATGGTCGGTCAATCCGCAAGCCCCGGACGTGACGGCGTCGACTTCACCGTGCGACCGATCGACATCCCGAACCGCCCGTCGACGCAGCCGATCCCACTCGATGTGGAGCTCTACGAAAGCTGGTACCCGATCTTGATGGTCGACCGCACTCTGCTGTCGGGCGACTACGGTGCCGGCCAGTGGCGTTCCGGTGGCTCGATGGAGTACCGGTTCAAGCCCTGGAAGACGGAGGAGATAGGTGGCTCGATGCTCGGTTACCGAGGCCGGATCCCTTTGCCGGGTCTGGCCGGTGGCAACCCGGGTCGCCCCGCGTTCTTCCGCCTCGACCGCGCCGACGGCTCCGTCGAGTACCCGGCCATGAACGCCTTCGGAGTCACAGTTCGCGAGGGCGACACGTTCACGGTCCAGGCTTCCTCGGGCGGCGGCTGGGGGGACCCGCTCGACCGCGCCCCCGACACGGTGGCGGCCGATGTTGTCGACGGTCGGATAAGCCCGGACCAGGCTCGCACCACCTACGGTGTGGTGCTTGCCGGTGAGGACGTCGACGACGCCGCGACGCAAGAAGTCCGGAGGTCGCTGCGTCGGCAGCGGCTCACCGATGCCGAACCGCCCGTCGCCTCGTTCTCCGATATCCCTCTTGCCGAAGGGGTTTCGGGTTCCGTGCGTCCCCTCGCTGCGGGTGTGGTGCAGCGAGCCAACATTGCATTCGCGGAGCAATCGGGCGCGCCGCTGGCACTAGCCCCGGCGCACTGGACGGACGGCTGTCCGCGACTGGTCGAGGACGACCCCGCCAACCCCGTGGTACTCACCAAATACCTGGACCCGATCACCGGCGCGGTGCTTCACGCCGACCTGGTGCCCCGCGGATGGAGCCGGAGTTTCGCCACGTTGCCGAACCGGTGGGTCAACGCCGCCGCGTGACACTCGACCATCCGGCCGAGCGGAGAAATGAGTCACCGAGCCGACGACGTTCACCGCACCCGGCCGGCTGTCGGCGACGCTGGTGAGGCGACTCCGAGCATCGCATCCACGCCGGACTACATACACGACAGGAGCATTACATGGGACTTCTCGATGGAAAGGTCGCTTTCATCACCGGCGGCGCCCGCGGCCAGGGGCGCGCACACGCGGTGTTGTCTGCCCGCGAAGGTGCCAACATAATCCTGGTGGACACCTTCCGCCAGGTCGCAACGGCGCCGTACACGACGGCACGGGAGGGGGACATGAAGGAGACTGTGAAGCAGATCGAGGCCCTTGGCGGGAGCGTGATTGCCGTGGAAGCCGACGTTCGGTCCCAGGAGGCACTCGACCAGGCTGTGGCAGCTGGGCTGGCAGAGTTCGGACAGATCGACATTCTCATCGCGAACGCCGGGATCTGGGGTCTCGGCCCCTTTTGGGAATTGACCGAAGATACTTGGAACGAGATGCTCGACATCAATCTCACCGGTGTGTGGAAGACGGCCAAGGCCGTCGCGCCCCACATGATGGAGCGGCAAACCGGATCGATTGTGATCACCTCCTCGGTCAACGGTCTCGAGCCCGGCGCGAACTACGCCCATTACGTCGCCTCCAAGCACGGAGTCGTCGGCCTGATGAAGAACATCGCGCTCGAGCTCGCCCCGCACGGAATTCGCTGCAACTCAGTCCATCCCGGAGCAATTAAGACCCCGATGACGAATAATCAGGGCTCATGGGACATGTTCGCCGGGCATGAAGGCGGCACTGAGGAGGAGATGATCGAGGGTGGCTATCACTTCCACGCGCTCAAGGGCGCGACCTTCATGCCGCCGGAGGTGATAGCCAACACCGCGCTGTATCTCAACTCCGAACTTGCCGCCCACGTCACCGGCGCGACGATCCCCGTTGACGCGGGGCACATGCTCCTGACCGGCGTCAACCAGAACCCGGTCAGATAACAGGCCTGGAGGAACGAACAGTGACCTGTGGGCGAGCGGTCCCCACAGGACGGATCCGAACGCCTGGCACCGTCTCTTCGTGGGGTGTGGCTTCGTCGCACGTGTCCCACCCACTTTCCGGGTTGGGTCGTTGCGCGGGCGCCGCCGCTTGGGGGTTGATCCGATCAGATGGCCCGATCCGAGTCCCGAATCTGTGGCCACGAGTGATGTCCCCGACAGTCTGCGCTCGTGTCGGGAACTGGAGCCACGCTCGCCTGCGCCGCGGCGCCGCAACTTCCGAAGCGGTGAGAGACATCTGTGGGGGTGGTCATGTCGGGACTCGCGCGGCATCTCCGAGGGATTCGGCTGAGTTGAGCGGGTGAGGGAGGGGTGGACCGCCAAATTTGCTCTTGAAGGGCGGTTTGTTTTCGGCACGAGGTCCAGAGTGCTGGATGGTGGATATCCTGGGGACACAGTCTCGCCATCCTGGCCATGATGTTCGGCTTCTTCTGCTTGAACAGTGTCATCTACTTGTTCATCACCTTCTTCCCCACCTATCTGGTCACCGAACGCGGGTTCAGCCTGCTCAAGCTCGGCTTCTTCGGCGCCATCCCAGGCCTGTGTGCGGTGCTGGCCGGCTGGACCGGTGGATTCCTGGCCGACCGGGCCATCCGTCGCGGCTACTCGGTCACCCGCGTCCGCAAGACCGTCATCGTCGGCGGCCTGATCGGCGGATCGGTCATCATGTTCGCCGCACTCGTCCCCGAAGCGTGGATGGCCCTCGCCCTGCTGTCCGTCGCCTACAGCAGCTTGACCGTGGCGGGCACCGGCATCTGGTCACTGCCCGCCGACGTCGCACCCAGCTCCAAGCACATCGGATCGATCGGCGGCATCCAGAACTTCGCCTCGAACTTCGCCGGCATCTTCACCCCGATCGTGATCGGCGTACTCGTCGACGTCTCCGGATCGTTCGTCCTCCCCCTGATCGTGATCGGCGTGGTGGCCCTCATCGGCGCGTTCAACTACCTTGTCGTCCTCGGAAAGGTCGAGCCCCTCAAAGTAGTTGACAGAAACCATAACTCGATGGAGAGCTCCGCGAGCGTGTAGGAGCCATTCTCGATTAGATTCACACACTAGACCTGATCTCCCGCCCCGATCGGGGGTAGTGGCTGAAGCGTTGATCGATGCCGAGCATCCCGATGAGGATGATCGCGCGGTGGGTGCGGTCGTGCTCATCGCGGAGCATCTCGAGAGCCAGCGGGGTGAGCCGTTCGGCCTCGTCGATGATCAGCAGTTCGACGAGCTTGTCATCTGTGGCCCGCGGGCCAGATGGCTGCTGTCCACATCAACCGGCGTGACCAGGCGATTGCCGACCCAGAGGGTGTCGTAGCCAAGGTCCTCGAGTCCGCCCAGAACGAGCTCAGGCCGGGGTGCCGATGATGGCGGGCCGGACAATGGAATCACGAAACCGAGCTTTATGCGACAGTCTCCTCGGGCAAGATCGTTCGCCAACACCGATATCCGACATCAGTGAGTCGGTGATCCATCAACCATTGTCAGGGCGCACGGCGCTCTGACCGCCGGCTGCTCGGCCCCCGGGGCCCCCCGGGGCTCAGCCGGTAAATTCGTTGACGCCGAGGGCGAAGTCCCAGTGGCCAACCCCGTTGCCGGCGAGGCCCACCGTGACCACACCCACTCCTTCCAGCCAGTGCGCCATTTTCAGGCCGCCGACGTCCAGCGGGCGCAGCCCGAGGCTCTCGATGAATGCCGCCACGTCCGCCTTGGCCTGCGCATTGTCGCCAGCGATGAAGACGTTGGGTCGACCCTTCTCCAGGACGTTACGGAAGATGGTGTTGAATGCCTTCACCACGCTGGCGCTGGCCGGGGCCACTTTGGCGACTTCCTGCGCGATCGAGGTCTCCTCGCTGTGGGCCAGTCCGTCGAACGTGGCGTTGAAGGGGTTGCTGATGTCGACGATGACTTTGCCCGCGAGGGCGTCTGCGTACTCGGCGACGACCGGAACGACACCGTCGTACAACAGGGCCGTGATGACGATGTCCCCGGCCGGGATGGCGCCCCACGTGCCCGTCGTCGCGCCGCCATCCAGAGCCTTGGCCAGGCCATCGGCCTTGGACTGATCGCGTCCCATGACCTCGACGGTATTGCCGCCCGCCACCGCGAGCGTGCCGATGGTGCGGGCCATGTTCCCCGTACCGATGACGGTGATACTGCTCATGAGATGTGCTCTCTTCCTGTTCTAAAGATGTCGCTGTGTCTCGTTCGTGCACGTTCGAGATCAGTTGGTTGTGGCGACTGGGTTGTTGTGGGCTGTGCCCGCGGCATTCCTGGTGTGTGGTTCAGATGGCGGTGGTTCCGCCGTCGGTGACCAGTTCCAGGCCGTTGACGTAGCTGGAGTCGTCGGAGGCGAGGAACAGGGCGACACTGGCGATCTCTTCGGGGCGGCCCATCTTTCCGCGGGGGATGAGGGACTCGAATGCGGCCTTGGTTGCCTCGTCGAACAGTTCTTCCTGTTTGGCGGTGGCGACCTGGCCGGGGGTCAGGACGTTGACCCGGATCTTGCGGTCGCGCAGTTCGTTGAGCCAGACGCGGGCCCAGGCCTGCTGGACGGCTTTGCTTCCCGCGTAGAGGCTCCAGCCGGGGAAGGCGCCGAGGGAGGCGTTGGATCCGGTCATGAAGATCGAGCCGTTGTCGTTGATCAGCGGTAGTGCCTTCTGCACGGTGAACAGGGTGCCGCGCGCGTTGAGCCAGAAGGCGCGGTGGAACTGTTCCTCGGTGATCTCTCCGAGGACGGCGGGTTCGCCCATCCCGGCGCTGGCCCACAGCACGTCGATCGAGCCCTTTTCCCGCTTGATGGTGTCGTACAACCGGTCCAGGTCGTCCAGTTCGGCCGCGTCACCTTGGACGGCGGTGACGTTGCGACCGATCAGCTTGACGGCGTCGTCCAGTGCTTCCTGCCGCCGGGCCTGGATGAAGACGTGCGCTCCTTCCTCGACGAACAGTTTGGCACCGGCCAGCGCTATGCCGGTGGATCCGCCGGTGATCACCGCGACCTTGCCATCGAGCTTTCCCATGACCACTCCATTCACGTGCCGTGCCGATGTTATGTACACCGATCTGCGTACTTAACGTATCGAACCGGTGCACGGGGTGCAAGTTATGCACACCGATCGGTACCCAACTGGGCTACGCTGGGTGTATGACGGAGTTCGAGAAGGGTCCGCGAGGCCTGCGCCGCGGCAGGGGCGCACGAGAGCGCATCCTCAGCGCGTCACAACAACTGTTCCGCGATCAAGGCATCAACTGCACCGGCCTGGACCAGCTCTGCGCGGTGGCCCAGGTGTCTAAGCGCACGCTTTACCAGCACTTCACCGGTAAGGACGAGCTGATCGCCGAACACCTACGCCGATTTGATCCCGACATCCTGCCCGAGGTCTTCGACCGCACCGACCTCACACCGCGCGAACGACTCCTGGCCGTCTTCGACATCCACGCGCCCCTGTGCCCGTTCATCGCGGCGGCCGTCGAAATCCCCGACCCGGGCCATCCTGCGCGCGTACTCGCCCGCGACTACAAGAAGGCATTTGCGGGGCAGCTCACCGAAGCGGCCCGCGAGGCCGGCGCCGACGACCCCGAGCGGCTCGGCGAGCAACTGGCGCTGCTCCTGGACGGCGCCTCTGCTCGAAGCCGAGTCCTCAACACCGACACCTTCGCCACCGCCGCCGCCATCGCAGCCGCCCTCGTCGACAACGCCATCCCCACGGCAGCGGCACCGGCCGCCGCTTCGCTAAGGAGCTGACCAGCCTGCAACGCCGCCCAGCACCGCTGCACCAACTGAGGCCGATACGCCAACGACACTCCGCCACAACACTCTCCACTCGCTAAGTGTTGCGACCACCGCACCCAAGGATCGGCTTACGTGTCTTGGGGTGACATGTAGCGCTGCGAAAAGGCCGCCATTTATCGCTGCGATTCACAGGCGAGGCGGCCCATTCCGTCGAGGATCTCGTTCGAGCGAGGAGGCAGTCGTGAGCCCAATAGTGGGTCACCAACCTTGCGAACACGTTCCGGAAGGCCGGCCGTCATAGCGAGCGCTCGGACGCCATCCGGGCAACAGCGAGACGTGCGTGTCCTCCCACTCAGAGTGTGATTGAGAACGGTCAGGTTCGTGCGAGTCGCCTGGTAATGGTCGCGATGGTGGCGCCGAGAACCATCGCCCCGTGCCGAAGCAAGGCCAGGTCGGCGACGCTGTCGGCGCCGGCGACCATGCCGGCGACCAGCGATCCGATCTTGCGGCCGGCGTTGGCGCCTATGTCGGTCGGCACGCTCAGGTGCTCGTCGGCGAAGGTGAGCAGGCCGCAGTCCTGCGCCAATGCCATCACCGGAACCAGTCCGGCGGTCGATAGGAGATTCGGGTCGTCGAACCTCGCCGCAGCGACGGGCCGAGTGTGAGATAGTTGCATCCGCGAGATGCCCTCCGATGTGGTGTGAACTGATCCCTAGACAAGATCGATTCTTTCACCACCGCAGGGCATTTCGTGTCTACGGCCCGCGATCAACCGTTGCCGGATCGGTGCATCTAGGCTAAGGCGTGCGTAAGTATGTCGACTGGTTATACGGCGGCGCGGATGTCTGCGAGGTGGGGGTCGGCGAAGCCGCGGACGAGGTGCTGCATGGCCTGCAGTCGCCGCAGCGCCCGGGTGCACAGGGTCTTGAACTGGTCGGGCCCGGTGATGCCGGAGCGGCCGATGGTCGTGTTTGACGTTCTTCCAGACCCATTCGTCCGAGTTGCGGCGAGTAGGCGGGGATGCGGAACAGGGTCAGTTGGCCGCCCGTGGAGTCGGCGAAGGCGGTGACGGCCTTGGACCGGTGGACGGGATGCCCGTCGAGGATCAAGAACACCGGCCCGTCGTTGTCGCGGAGCAGGCGTTTGCAGAAGTCGATGAACTTCGCTGCGGTGAGGGGTGCCGTCGATGATCGAGAACCGCAGAGCCCTTTGGCACTGATCGCGGAGATCATGTTCACCGAGAACCGGGCCCTGTCACCGCAACGACCGGGGTGTGCCCGACCGGCGCCCAGGTGGTGCCGGCGAGGTAGTCGCTGCGCACGGATGCCTCGTCGGTGAAGTAGATCGCCGCTTTTCGCCTTCTTCGCCTGCTTCTGAATCTTCGGGAACGTCGCGCTCTTCCACTGCTCGACGGCCTCAGGATCGGCCTGATACGCCCGGTAGAGGGGTTTCTGCGGGGACAATCCCATCGCTTTTGAGCCACCGGCCGACGGTGACCTCGGACATGGTGACCCCGAACTCGCGGCCTATCACCTCGCGAATCATGTTCGGCGTCCACAGTGCGAACTCGAACTCGAGTTGACACGGATCGGTGCCGACGATGATCGAATACAGCCTCGCCAGCTGATCGCCGGTCAGGGTGGGAGGTCGACCGGGCACCGGTTTCGCCTCGAGCGCCTCCCAGCCCCCGGCGCGGAACTTCGCGACCCACCCGTAGAAGGTCTTGCGGTGCAGCCCCAGCGTCTCGGCGACCTGTTCGGGTGCGCCCCGGCCTGAACCTGCTCCACCGCGTGCCTTCTCGACACGGCCACGGTTGCATGGTCGAGTTTGCGGCTATCATTGTCTCACACAACATGATTCAATCAGACACAAGGACAAATAATAGACATACTGACGCACTATTTTGTAACAGCGTCGACGAGGTAGGTGTTGAGAACTCGTGCAATGTCTGCCAACGCACGCGGGGTGGTCATACGAATATGCGTGGCATCGATGGGATAGTAGTCGATGGAACCGGTTATATATGGTTGCCAGCAACTTTCGGCAACTTCCTGGGCCATCTCGTCAACTGCAGCGAAGAAGACCACGTCTCCGTCGAACACGGGGGGGTGGTAATCGGCGACCAACCGTGGCGCGTCATTGAAGGATGCGACGATCCGCTTCACGTGTGATGGCTGGAGAAACTCGAAAGCTCCAGTCCGCAGATGAATCAGTTCGGTCGCTCGTTCGGCCGACATGGTTTCACCCGCGGCGTCGAGGTCTTCGGCACCGAATCCAAACAGATCGGCTAGCTCGACCAGGATTCCTCCTACAGTGAATTCTTGGCTTGCAGTCGATTCCGCTTCGCGCAGCCGGCTGTCCAACATCGCCAGCAGTGAGACCTGCTGCCCGAGAAGGCGAAATCGTGTGGCTACGGCGTGGGCGATAACTCCGCCCAAGGACCAGCCGAGTAGGTGATATGGGCCGTGTGGTTGCACAGCCTGGATCTCCCGGACGTATCGCTCCGCCAACTGCTCGATCGAACGGGGATGCGGGTCGTCTTCGACGAGTTCGGGGGATTGCAGCCCGTAGATCCGCCGTCCCGTCTCGGTATTCTGGGCCAAACCTGCATAACACCAGGACAATCCGCTAGCTGGGTGTATGCAGAAGATCGGGTCGGAATCCCCGGCCGATCTGATCGGCAACAGGACGTCGAACGCCGAAGTCGGCACAATAGGTGTCGACCCGCCGGAGACCGCCTCGACTCTACCGGCGATCGCTGCCACGGTGGCATCAGTGAAGATCCACGATACCTGGATGTTGACGCCGAGAGCCCCTCGCAGCCGCGCACTGACCTGTGTGGCGAGGAGGGAGTTGCCGCCCAGGGTGAAGAAGTCGTCGTCGAGTCCGATGCGGTCGTGGCCGAGGATGTCGGCGAAGATGCCGGCGACGATTCCCTCCACGGTGGTGACCGGTGGCCGGAACCGGGGTGTCGGTAGTACGGGTGCGGGGAGTGCGCGG
>RRBB01000669.1:0-1151 GCA_006543605.1 Rhodococcus sp. WS4 | reverse complement strand
GGACGCGGTGAACCTGCTGCTGCTGCAGGGGATGATCGGCAAACCCGGGGCCGGGGTGTGCCCGGTGCGCGGGCACTCCAACGTGCAGGGCGACCGGACGATGGGGATCTGGGAGAAGATGCCCGAATCATTCCTCGCGGCGCTGGACGCCGAGTTCGGCATCCGGTCCCCGCGGGAACACGGCCTGGACGCGGTCGACTCGATCCGGGCGATGCGGGACGGGAAGGCGTCGGTGTTCGTCGGGATGGGCGGCAACTTCGTCTCCGCCACCCCGGACACCGACACCACCGAGGCCGCGTTGCGCGGGTGCGCGCTGACGGTGCAGGTGTCGACGAAACTCAACCGCTCCCACCTGGTCACCGGGCGGACCGCGTTGATCCTGCCTTCGTTGGGCCGCACCGACAAGGACGTGCAGTCCGGGAAGAAGCAGCAGGTCACGGTCGAGGATTCGATGTCGATGGTGCACCTTTCGCGGGGGAACCTGCCGCCGGCGGGCGACCAGTTGCGCAGCGAGGTGGCGATCGTGTGCGGGATCGCGCAGGCCCTGTTCGGGCCGGACCATTCGGTGCCGTGGTCGGAGTTCACCGCCGACTACGACCGGATCCGCGACAGTATCGCCCGGGTCATTCCCGGGTTCGAGGACTTCAACCGCAGGGTCCGCCGGCCGGACGGATTCGCGCTGCCACACCCGCCGCGGGACGAGCGCCGGTTCGTCACCGGCACGGGGAAAGCGAATTTCACGGTCAACGCACTGTCCTGGCTGCCGGTGCCCGAGGGGCGGCTGATCTTGCAGACGATGCGCTCCCACGATCAGTACAACACCACCATCTACGGTCTCGACGACCGCTACCGCGGCGTCAAGGGCGGGCGGCGGGTGCTGTTCATCAGCGCGCAGGACCTCGAATCGTTCGGATACACGGCGGGGGATCGGGTGGACCTGATCTCCGAATGGACCACCCCGGACGGGACCGTGCAGGAGCGCCGCGCCGACGATTTCCGGCTGGTGCCGTACCCGACCCCGGTCGGGAACGTGGCCGCCTACTACCCGGAGACGAATCCGCTGATCCCGCTCGATCACGTGGCGGCCAAGTCGAACACCCCGGTGTCGAAGGCGATCACCATCCGCCTCGAACGGCGGCCCTGATGGGGCG
>RRBB01000668.1:0-1155 GCA_006543605.1 Rhodococcus sp. WS4 | reverse complement strand
GACCTGCTCGGGGAGATCTATCAGGATGCCGGGGCAGAGGTCGAGAAATGGGCCGTTGAACCCGGGCGGACAAACGCGGTCGGAACCATCTCCGGCACCGGCGGTGGCAAGTCGCTGATCTTCAACGGCCACGTCGATGTTGTGCCGCCGGGCAACGCCGACCGCTGGACCTCCGGCGATCCGTTCTCCGGCCGCATCGACGACGACCGGGTCTGGGGTCGTGGCGCGAGCGACATGAAGGCCGGACTGGTGGCGCAGGCGTTCGCGGTCAAAGCCCTTGCTCGCGCGGGAGTTCGGCTGCAAGGGGATCTGATCATCGAGGCCGTCGTGGGCGAGGAGGTGATGGACCACGAGTGCGGAGTCTCGTCGACCCTGGAGCGTGGCTACCGCGCCGATGCCGCGGTGGTCGCCGAGCCGAGTGGCCCAACCACTCTCGGAGTCATTCCGGTGACCCCCGGGCTGTTGTGGTTCTCGGTCACCGTCGGCGGCAAGACCACGCATTCCTCGATGCGCGGTCAGACGATCCGCGCCGGCGGCGGCGGGTCCAGTGTCGGCGTCAACGCCATCGACAAGGGCATGCTCGTCTTCCAGGCACTGCAGCGACTGGAAGAGGAGTGGGCGTTCACCAAGACCCACCCGCTGTTCGCGCCCGGACACTTCACCATTCACCCCGGCGTGGTTACCGGCGGACCACACGGGGTTCTGGTGCCGTTCTTCCTTTCCGAGTACATGACGATCGAGTACTGCGTGTGGTACCCGCCGCAGGACGACCCAGAGAACGTGAAACGTGAGATCGAAGCACAGATCGACGCGATAGCACGGACGGATGGCTGGCTCCGCGAGCATCCACCCGCAGTCGAATGGAAACTCAACTGGCCCGCCAACAACCCCGGTGAGGCGGCCGCCGACATCACCGCCGCCGTGTCAGCAGCCCACGTCGCGGCCGCCGGCAACACCCCGTATGCGGGCCCGGCAACCGTCGCCGGGTTCTGCGCCGTCGAGGACTGCTCGTTCCTCACCAACGCCGGAGTCCCCGCAATCAGCTACGGACCCGGTGACCTGCGCGTTTCGCACGCCGACGACGAGTATTGCCTGATCGACGAAGTGCACACCGCTGCCAAGACTTACGCCGCCCTCGCCCTCGACTGGTGCTCG
>RRBB01000667.1:0-1157 GCA_006543605.1 Rhodococcus sp. WS4 | reverse complement strand
CTAGTGTCCTGAGTCGTTGTTCAGTTGATTAATTCGCGTGCAGTAGTTGGCGAGGTTGTCCAGGATTTCGTCTGCGGTTTTGGTCCACACGAAGGGTTTTGGGTCGTCGTTCCATGCGTCGATCCAGGCTTCGACGTCGGTCTCGAGTTCTTTCACGCTGCGGTGGGTGGATCGGCGGAGCTTGCGGTTGGTCAGCTCGCCGAACCAGCGTTCGACGAGGTTCAACCAGGAACCGCTGGTCGGGGTGAAATGCAGATGGAACCGCGGGTGGGCGGCCAGCCAGGTCTTGATCGCCGGGGTCTTGTGGGTGGCGTAGTTGTCGCAGATCAGGTGCAAGTCCAGCTCGGCGGGGGTGTTCTTGTCGATGGTCTTGAGGAACCGGAGGAACTCCTGGTGGCGGTGTCGTCGCTGGTGCTGGCCGATGACCTTGCCGGTGGCGATGTCGAGGGCGGCGAAAAGGCTTGTGGTGCCGTGGCGGATGTAGTCGTGGGTCTTGCGGCCGGGCACGCCGGGCATCATCGGCAGCATCGGGGCGGTGCGGTCCAACGCCTGCATCTGCGATTTCTCGTCCACGCACAGCACCAGTGCCTTGTCGGGCGGGGCGAGGTAGAGGCCGACGATGTCGCGGACCTTCTCGATGAACTGTGGATCGGTGGACAACTTCCAGGTGTCCACCAGATGCGGTTTGAGGCCGAACGCGCGCCAGATACGGGAAATCGCGGTCTGGGACATGCCGGTTGTCCGGGCCATCGACCGGGTCGACCAGTGCGTGTCCCCGTTCGCCGGCGTCTCCTCCAGGGTCTTGACGATCACCGTCTCGACCTGCTCGTCGGTGATCGTGCGAGCCGCACCCGGTCGCGGCTCGTCCGCCAGGCCCGCCAGTCGATCCTTGACGAACCGGGCCCGCCACTTGGACACCGTCTGCGGCCAGATCCCCAGTCTCGCAGCGACATCCTTGTTCGTCACGCCCTCCGCACACGCCAGCACGATCTTCGCCCGCAGCGCCAACGCCTGCGACGTCTTGGCGCGTCGAGCCCAACCCAGCAGCGTGTCACGCTCGACATCGGACAGGACCAATTCCGCCTTCGGGCGACCAGCACGTGTCATTAGCCGATGCTACCAGATATATTCAACGGATCAATAACTCGGGACACTAG
>RRBB01000666.1:0-1157 GCA_006543605.1 Rhodococcus sp. WS4 | reverse complement strand
ATCTGGCGCTGCTGGCACAGCGGCACGCCCTACGACCTGGCTCTACACGCCGGCGCGCAACGACACCTCGACACCGCCGAAGCGGCCTGATTTCATCACCAGGTTGACACAGAGGGTGTGATGTGCCTGCCCCACTCCGGCAGGTTACGCACCCGGGGCGCGTTCCCATCGGGTGCAGGGCCAGGCGGAACACGTTGACCGGTGGTGCGAGCAACGCGGGGTCGACGCCTTCTTCGAACACCTCGAACGCCCGGTTGGCGGTGACGAGGATGCCGTGCGGCCGCACGACCATCGCCGGGTACGGGAGATGACCGTCGAGAATCGTCTCCAGCGCCTGACGAACCGGGCGGAGCGCCTCGTCGTCGAGCGGTGACTCCGGGAACGCCGGGGCGAAGCCGGCAGCGAGGAGCAGCTCGTTGCGCTCCCGTAGCGTGAGCTCCATCGACTCCGCCAGCCGCAACACCATGCCCCGACCCGGGCGGGAGCGGCCCTGTTCGATGAAGCTCACGTGCCGCTGGGTGGTGCCCGCCCGAAGCGCGAGATCCAGCTGGCTCATCCGGCGGGCCGTGCGCCAGCGCCGGAACTCACTCGGGAACCGCGTCATCACCGATCAATCTTCGCTCACCCCCGGGGGTCGATGCCATTCCTTCCAGGGAGTTGCCAGCAGTGACTCCGCGGCAGACGATACGGCCATGACCGACACAGCAGCAGTCATCGATCAATACAACGCCGCGTTCCTCGAACGGGCACCCGACAAGCTCGTCGACCTCATCGCCCCCGACTGCGTGATGGAGGGCACCGGCCCGGAGCCCGACGGCAACCGATGGACCGGCTACGACGAATGCCTTGCGGGCTGGCAGGGATTGGCCCGCGACCCCGCCATCGGGTTCACGGTCGAGCACGTCGACATCGACGGCGACCGAGCCGTCATCCGCTGGAGGATCACCGGCACCGAGAACTATCGGGGCGTCAATCTCATGCGCGTCCGGGACGGGAAGATCGTCGAGGCGCTCGGGTACGGCAAGCGGCCCTAGTGTCCTGAGTCGTTGTTCAGTTGATTAATTCGCGTGCAGTAGTTGGCGAGGTTGTCCAGGATTTCGTCTGCGGTTTTGGTCCACACGAAGGGTTTTGGGTCGTCGTTCCATGCGTCGATCCAG
>RRBB01000665.1:0-1162 GCA_006543605.1 Rhodococcus sp. WS4 | reverse complement strand
CTTCAGGACAAGGCGTACGACCTCGGGCAGGAGCAGGCGGTGCTGCGTGAGCAGTGCCCGAACTGCGGATTCCACTTCCCGTACATGACCGAGCAGGAATCGAGCTTCGGCGTCTTCAAGGACCTCGTCCCCGCGCCCGCCGAGGCGAAGAATGGAAGCGAACCTGCCGACAAGGTCCCCGCGCCCGCCTGAATGCCGGTCAGCAGTTCGGTCGCACCGGTCTGTTGTCGCTGCCTGTTCGGGCGGCAGCAAGTCACACGGGTAGATGCCGTGGCTCGTTCGCAGCATCTACCGCGATGTAAGGAGAGTCATGATTGAGAGTGAGCCAGGTATTGCCAGACCGCCACTCCCTGAACACCGGTCCCAGGCCACCACACTGCCGGCGGATCAGAACCTTCCAGACGACGATCAGGCGATGCTCGTTCTGGCCGTCGAATGGATCCCCCGCGGTGGACCCAACGAGGAAGCCATCCGGGCGCGATTCGGATTCGGACCCATGCCATTCTGGCATCGAATCTGTTATCTGCTCACCCGTCCGAAATGGCTGCATCTACTCAATACCGCTACCATCGCCGACCTCCAAGCCCAGGCCATGACCCAGTTCAATACGCCGGGACGATTCACGTCTGCCCGACAGACACTGTGGTAGCAGTGATGCCTTTCCGTCGGTGTCAGGGTTCAGGCCGTGAACGAGCCTTGCCGTGGCGACCGCATCAGCACTCCTCGGGAATCTGAGATGGAAGCGAGTTCCCTGCGCAAAGAACGTGGGTTGATGGGAGTGGTCTGATGACCTTCGCAATATCGGTGGCTACCGCGGTCGTGTTCGTCTGGCTGGGGATGGTGCTGGCCATTTCTTTTCTCGAGGCGCCGTTGAAGTTCCGGGCCCCCGACGTCACGTTGCGGATTGGGCTGGGAATCGTCCGCCTCGTGTTCCGGGCCCTGAACATCGTCGAGTCGATGCTGGCGGTGGTGTTGGTCGTCGCGGTCGTTCTCGGTGAACCGCCCACCCGAGTTGTGGTCGCGGTGGTCGTTGTTGTCGCAATCCTGAGCGTACAACTCGCGGCGGTACGGCCTAGGCTTACGCGGCGCTCCGACCGCGTCCTTTCCGGCGAGGAAACGCCACGGTCGCACGCGCACTACGCCTACATCGCGCTCGAGGTCG
>RRBB01000664.1:0-1163 GCA_006543605.1 Rhodococcus sp. WS4 | reverse complement strand
GCGCCGCGAATGCACCGCCGGACGACCACCGGAGCGCGGCGCCGGAATCAGCGGCTCGATCACCGCCCACTGCTCGTCGGTCAGATCCGACGGGTACGCATTCCTGTCGACCTTCTTACCCATACGGTCACAATGACTACTTCAGCCGCATCAGTCACGCAGACACGCCCAGTCACTTTCCCAACACGTTCTTAGGGTCCACGGAAGCCTGTAGAAGGCGACCATCTGGGCGTCGACTCCGAGTGCGGGACCCCGCGCAGAGGGTGCGCTCGGCTTGGGGCGCCGCGCCGTAGAGAGGCCCTGACTGAGCAGGTTTCCGGCGGGACGGGCTGGGGGCGAATGGGCACCGCCCGCCCAACGGGGGTCCCGGAGTGCAATGGAAATGGCGCCTGCGCTGTCGAGGTCACATTGTTCGTGGTTGTTGCGGCACTTCGGTGAAGATGCAGTGTGTTGCTTAGTGCTGGCATCGGCGGGCGGACTGGAAATCGGGACGCGTATGGCAGGGCAGCAGTCGTTAGCGGAGGGGCCGAATTCTGTCGTCGTGTATCGCGCATTGACCGGCGTGAGGATGTGTCGTGTACCAGCCGCTGCGAGCAGGTTGAATCCGCGGATTCGCGGGGACGTCGATATTTCGCGCGCCCTATGTCAGCTCACTCTGCCTGTGTTGTGCATGGCGTAAGCGGGATCGTTCGACGGCGGAAGTGCCACCCCAGATCCCATGCGGCTCACCGGACCGAAGTGCGTGGTCGCGACATACAATCCGTACCGGGCACGCCTGGCAGATTGTGCGTGCGTCCTGTTCGCGGCGGATCCTAGCTCCGGTCGATTCATTCTCGATTCCGAAAAAGGTCTCACTCCCCAGCGACCGGCATCGGGCCTCCAGTTGCCAGTCCCAACGGTCCGTGTGGGGGCGTAGGAAACCGTGGCCCTCTGCTGCTGCTCCTGTTAGTACTGCAACGGCACTTGCTTGACAGGTAGACGATACTGGTTGTGTGGTCCTTGATTTGGTTGTTTCCGAGTTGGAAGCGTTGCATGAGCGGATCTCCGGTCGGTTCGCCCGGTCGGAACCGCGGTCCCGGGTCCGTGAATATGTGACGGGTTTGGTTGCGGGTCTGGAACGCAAGAACGGGTGGACCCTCGCCGAGCGGGCCGGTGAAATGAGC
>RRBB01000663.1:0-1163 GCA_006543605.1 Rhodococcus sp. WS4 | reverse complement strand
TTGAATCGCCTTGTCGAGGATCCACTGCACCGTTGTCGGTGTTGCGATCTTGATCGCCTGAACCTCGCTGTGCGCGCCCTTGTTTCCGACTACGTCCATCAGCCACCCGCTTGTGTACCGACCTGAGCCCAAGTCCAAGCCTGGGCAGCCGAACAACAGCGAGAACACAAGAAGCCCGAGCCGGATCCCACACCTGATCCTGAAAACCATATGCCAACAAGAACTCCCGTCACCGCGGCGAAGGTCACCCGCACCTTCCGTCGCGTGGAAGCCGGCCCAGCCGCGCTCGCCGACACCCTCGTCGACTACCTCGATGCCGACGGATTGCGAACACTGATCCAGGCACTCACCGATCGACGCTGATTCGGAATACGTCTTGGGCTGTCCACCACGGTGACAGCCCAATGCCGAGATGCTTGCGACGACGACGACGACGACGACGTCCGTACGTTTCGTCGACTATGCCTGCGTCTACCCATTTCTAGGACGAGCAGTAGCTGACGGTCGCGGACATCCGCTTCGTCAGCTGTAACCGAGGCCGGTCCAGGAGGCGAAAGGGGCTGAGCGCCGTTCTGCGGTCACCTGGGTTCGTTTTGGCCAAGGCCATACCGGAAACCTCCAGATGGCACGGCAACCCGGCGATCACCATCAGTGGCCCGGCGGCAGGCTATCCGTATGCTGCGACACGACCACCGTTCGCCGTGCGCAGGGGCTGGTAGACCGATTCCACCACCACCCAACATTGCCGGGCAGAGCAGGGAATTCAACGCCACGACATGTCGAAGTTCAAGGAGTTCATCGAAGGGGGTGAGGATGATCTCGCGCCGGGCCGCGCGGGGCCCGAGGAGGTGGGTTCGATCATTCGTCCTCGGTCCACGCGCGACGGGTGACGGCCCTCGGCCGAAGGGGTCAGCGGTCGAGGGTCTCGCTGCCTGCGGACTGCCGTCGAGCCGCGGTTCCCGGGGAACGGTTTCCCGGGCAGTCCGCTGTATTTCGCCGGGCATTGAATTATGGTGACCTCACGTTGGACTCCCGTTGACACAACCCATCCTATGAACTTTTCAGAACAATTGGCTCGTGAAACCGCCGTCGACGGTCAAGGCACTCCCGGTGATCATCGAAGCTTGGTCCGAAGTGAGGAAAAGAGCCGCATCTGCGATATC
>RRBB01000662.1:0-1181 GCA_006543605.1 Rhodococcus sp. WS4 | reverse complement strand
GGCCGGGACGGGCATCGAGGAAGAAGTTCTTCGCCCCGGCGCGGAAGTCGGCCACGGCCGAGTGCAGCCCGGCGGTGGTGTAGCCGAACCGCTCGGCTACGGCCGCGGCGGGTTCACCGTCGAGCAGGTAGGCCCGCAATGCCTCGTAGCGGGTCTGCGGGCCCGCAGCGGGGACGGCGAAGAACTCGCCACCCCTCCGGGCTGCTTGCGGGGCATTCGCTGACTGGTCGATACTGATATTCAAATCGTGTTCGGTCGCGGCGATCAACGACCTGCGGTCGCGTGTCGCCTGACTCGGCCGCTGATCACACCAGAACCCTTGAAATAACCCCAATGTAGTTCCAGTTGCCGCCGGTTGTCCTTCAGGGCCTTCGGCCGGACGGCGACAATGCCAGCCGGGAATCCATCTACCAGTCAGCGAGATGCCTTCACCCATCTCGGGCCGTGATCACATCGCCGCGCACCGAATCGCCTACGACACAAATCCACCCAATCCTCGCGACGCCATGAGCACGGTCCGCGCGAACCCACAGATCAAGCGATCACCGCTCCGCGAAAATCGGCGTTAAGGGCGCCGAGATCGCGCGGAGAACCCGATATGGGTGTGACACATCCAGCCAGCCAGAGGCTCCGTCATCTCCCGTGAGCCGGCGTTCGATTCACTTGTTGCTGTTGTGGGTAAGCCGCGAGTAAATCTGCTCCCGACAACACCACCTGCCAATGGGTGAAATCGACCCAGGAACCGATCCGATGACCATACAGACCTCACACCTGCACATCACCACCGATCATGACGAGATCCGCCGTTGGGTCCAGGCGCACCACGGCGCACCGGCGCGAATGGCGAACACGGCGACCGCTGATAGCGCCGGTATCCCGCGCATCGACGTCCCCGGCCACGGCACCCCGGGACTCGAGCGCATTTCCTGGCATGAATGGTTCACCGCATTCGACGGGCAACGCCTGGCCCTCTGCTACCCGGATCCGCACGTTCGCGGCGAAACCAGTGCATGGTTCGAACTCGTGCACCGCGATATCGGGGACGGAGTTCAGTCCTGATGCGATGAAAGGGGCGGGGCCTCCCGCTCCTCGTGGTTCCCGGCGAATGCTGGGGGTGTCAAGGTTTCGTCACGACGGAGGAGGCCCCTATGAACGAGTATGACGGAAGTCAGGTCGTCGGG
>RRBB01000661.1:0-1183 GCA_006543605.1 Rhodococcus sp. WS4 | reverse complement strand
TCACGATCCACGGATGGGTGCGGGCGTGGTCGGCGCCGAGTGTGGCGATCAGGTCGGTGTCGGTATCGGTGGCCTCGTCCAGTTCGGCGTCGAGTGCCGCGTCGTCGAGCAGCAGCTGTGCGCGGACGTGCGGGGGAATCGTGCGGGAGGCGTGCGGTACGTGCAGGATCACCGGCGATGACGGGTGACCTGGCAGGATCGAAAGGCTGTTCATGCGTTCCTTTCGTGAGATCGGCTGGCGGACAACCTTGGCGGTAGGGCTGAACCGTGGCCGGTGGTCGAGCGCTCCGCTCGGACTACGTCCCCATTCGGTCGGGTCCGTTGGCTCTCACTCCACCTCGGGGCTGGGGACTCAGGTGAAGACATCGACGTACCAGCGCCCGTCGACCTTGTGGGTGGTCACGGTCTGGGTGCCGCGTTTGACCGGCTGGGCGGGTTGCATCACGGATAAATCGACGAGGTAAACCCCGTCGGACAGTGCGACGGTGCGGAAGCAATAGTTGGTGCCGATCGGGACCGCGTCGATGACCTTCTGCAGCTCGGGACCTGGCAGCACCGAGGAAGTGGGGGTGGCGAGGCCGCGGGCGGCTTCGCCGTTGCGCTGGCTGTAGTACGCGTGGTTGAACGCTGCGATCACGCCCGCGCCGCTCTTCTGGTCACCGCGGTCGGCCCGGCACTCCCCGTCCGACGCGGATGTCTGTTCGGCCTGTTCGGGGTCGGGCAGGTTCAGGATGGGCAGCCCGTTCTCCACCGCCGCTGCGGTGGCGCTGGTTGTGGCCGCGGTAGACGCGGTTTCACTGTCTCCGCTGCGCAGCTGACTGATGGCCACCCCGCCGGCCACGGCGACGGCGACCGCCGCGACGGCGGCCACCGTCTTCGTTCCCGGCCCGCGGCCGCCGCGGGCCGTCGGTAGAGGCGACCGGGGTGGGGGCGGTGGTGTGGCCGGGCCGCCGAGCGCCGTGGTGTGAACTGTCCTGGGTCGGGTGGAGACTCCTGATTGAACCAGGAGAATGAAGTCATGCCAGCACCGAGGAAGTACGACACCGAGACCCGTGAGCGGGCGGTGCGGATGTACCGGGACCGGATCAACGAGCACGGCGACACGAAGGTCGCAGCCCGCCGACACGTCGGAGCGCTGATCGACGTCAACCCCGATACGCTCCGGAACTGGATCGACCGTGAG
>RRBB01000660.1:0-1214 GCA_006543605.1 Rhodococcus sp. WS4 | reverse complement strand
GCCATCATCGAGCAGAAGTACTGGGGCGGTGTGTGCCTGAACGTCGGCTGCATCCCCTCCAAGGCACTTCTCCGCAATGCCGAACTTGCGCATCTCTTCACGAAAGAGGCCAAGACGTTCGGCATCTCGGGAGAGGCGTCCTTCGATTTCGGCGCAGCCTTCGACCGCAGCCGCAAGGTCGCGGACGGGCGCGTCAAGGGCGTTCACTTCTTGATGAAGAAGAACAAGATCACCGAGTACGACGGCAAGGGGTCGTTCACCGACGCCAACACCCTCTCGGTCGAGCTGTCCAAGGGTGGGACGGAGACGGTGACGTTCGACAACGCCATCATCGCCACCGGTTCCACCACCAAGCTGCTGCCGGGCACCTCGCTCAGCGAGAACGTGGTCACCTACGAGGAGCAGATCCTCACCCGCGATCTCCCGGAGTCGATCCTCATCGTCGGTGCCGGCGCGATCGGCATGGAGTTCGGGTACGTCCTGAAGAACTACGGGGTGGACGTCACGATCGTCGAGTTCCTCGACCGTGCGCTGCCCAACGAGGACGCGGACGTCTCCAAGGAGATCGAGAAGCAGTACAAGAAGCTCGGCGTCACGATCAAGACCGGTGCCGCCGTGCAGAGCATCGACGACGACGGCTCCAAGGTCACCGTCTCGATCAAGAACAACAAGTCCGGCGACATCGAGACCGTCGTGGTCGACAAGGTGATGCAGTCGGTCGGGTTCGCGCCCCGCGTCGAGGGCTACGGCCTCGAGAAGACCGGCGTCCAGCTCGATCGTGGTGCGATCGGCATCACCGACACGATGCAGACGTCGGTGCCGCACATCTACGCCATCGGTGACGTCACGATGAAGCTGCAGCTGGCGCACGTGGCCGAGGCGCAGGGCGTCGTGGCCGCCGAGACGATCGCCGGCGCCGAGACGCTGCCGATCGAGGACTACCGGATGATGCCGCGGGCCACGTTCTGCCAGCCGCAGGTCGCCAGCTTCGGTCTCACCGAGCAGCAGGCCAAGGACGAGGGCTACGACGTGAAGGTCGCGACTTTCCCGTTCACCGCCAACGGCAAGGCACACGGCCTCGGTGACCCGACCGGTTTCGTCAAGCTGATCGCCGACAAGAAGTACGGCGAACTGCTCGGCGGGCACCTCATCGGACCCGACGTCTCCGAGCTGCTGCCCGAGCTGACCCTGGCGCAGAAGTGGGACCTCACCGT
>RRBB01000065.1:0-50808 GCA_006543605.1 Rhodococcus sp. WS4 | reverse complement strand
CCAGATCCCCACCCGGTCGCCCTGCCCGATGCCCCGCGTCAGCAACCCCACCGCCACGGCGTCGACGTCGCGGGCCAGTTCGGCGTACGTCCACCGCCGCCCCGACGGCCGGTCGACGAGGGCGTCACGATCGGCGTGGGCCGCCACGGTCCGATCGAAGTTGTCTCCGATGGTGTCACCCAGCATCGGGGCGTCCCACACGCCATGGGTGTAGCTGGGAAGCGGGGTTGTCATCGCTCTTCCTCTCCAGGCGCCCCTTCGGGCGGCCTACGGGACGGGCAGACCCGAAGGCCCTTCCGCGGTCGAACTTACTCTTGGTTGACGTGATCCAGGGCATAGTGCGCGGCGAGGGGCGCCGATAACTGTGCGAAGTTCGGACACCCCTCACCGGCCCTGTCAGAGTGCGTCGTCCTTGGTTTCCACCAGGGCTTTCGTGCACAGCAGGCTCACCACGCCGAGGACCGCGAGCAGCACCCCGATCGCGGCGCTGCCGTACGCCGACGCCAGCGGTGCGGCGATCAGCGGCGGCACGGCGCCGCCGAGCACGCCGGCGAGGTTGTAGCCGAGGCCGGCGCCGGTGTAGCGGTACCGCGTCTGGAACATCTCCGGCAGCAGAGCCCCACAGGGGCCGTAGGCGATTCCGAAGATCGCGAGCGTGACCATCACACCGATCACGAACGCGGCAGGCGAACCGGTGTCGAGCAGCGGGAACAGCGCGAGAGCCCACACGACGGCCAGTCCGCAGGAGATCATGATGACGCGCCGGCGCCCGATCCGGTCCGAGTACAGCGCGGACACGACGATCGTGAATCCGAAGACGACCGCCGACGCAATGCCGACCGTCAGCACGAACGGGCGGCTGAACCCGAGTGTCTTCGTGCCGTAGCTGGTGAGAAATGCTGTACCCATGTAGAAGAAAGCGAACAGTGTGGCGAGCGCACCGGCGGAGAGGAGGATCTCCTTGGTCTGGTAACGCCACGCGTCCATGAGCGGGAGGGTCTGCGGTGCCGCGTCGGCGCGGTCGGCCTGCTGGGCCGCACGGAATACCGGTGTCTCTTCAATCGCCAGGCGCATGTAGAGGCCGATACCGACCAGAACGGCGCTGAACAGGAACGGAATACGCCACCCGTAATCGAGGAAGACCTCGTTGGTGTCGCCGAGGACGGTGCCGGTGACGAGGAACGTGGCGCTGGAGAGGATGAACGCCACGGCGGGACCGAGCTGCGGGAACATCGCGTAGAGGCCGCGTTTGCCGGGCGGCGCGTACTCCGCGGTGAGCAGGGTGGCACCGGCCCACTCGCCGCCGACGGCGAATCCCTGGCCGAAACGCAGCAGCACCAGCAGGATCGGTGCCGCGACCCCGATCGTCGCCGCCCCGGGCAGCAATCCGATCATGAAGGTCGAGACGCCCATCAGGATGAGCGTGGAGATCAGCGTCTTCTTGCGGCCGATCCGGTCACCGTAGTGACCGAACAGCATGGCGCCCACCGGCCTGGCGATGAACGCCACGGCGAATGTCGCGAAGGAAGCGACCGTCCCGGCGGTGGAGCCGAGGGCGGGAAAGAACACCGTGGGAAACACGAGGGCAGCGGCGGTGCCGTAGATGAAGAAGTCGTAGAACTCGATGGTCGTGCCGATGCCACTCGCGATGGCCACCTTGCGGACGCTGGTACCGCCCTGGCGCACCGGTGTGGGGGCGTGGGGTACGCCCCCGCCCGACGTGGAGACTGTGGTCACTCGATTCCTCCGTGGTCCGTGGGAACACCCTGGTGGGCGTATCCGGGATGGGAGGAAAGGTAGTGATCCGGCTCACTGTGTCACCACCCCCGAATGGGGGGTGGTGACCCGTGTCACGTCACTCGGCGGTGCCGGACGCCCCCAGCAGCTCCTTGCGCAGCTCGGTCCACACGGTGGCGTACGAGTCGATCACGGGCTCGGAGATCCACTTCGACTCCCCCGCACCCGCTTTCGCCAGCGCGTCGGCGAACAGGTCCTGGTAACGCGACAGCCGGGGTACGAACGCCGACAGGTCGTCGAACACCACGGACGCACGGCGGTCCAGATCGGCCAGCTGCTCGGCGTCGGCCGATTCGATCAGTCCGACGAACTCTTCGTGGAACGGCACGAAGCTCTCGTACACCTCCGCGATGGAGTCCTCGTCGATGGACACCCGCTCGGCGTCGAGCTGGTCTTCGAGCTCCGACAGTCCGGCGTCGGTCAGACCGATACTGCCCTCCGAGACTTCCTGCGCCTTGCCCTGGGTGAGCAGCGCGTCGTACGCGGCCTGCGCGGACGCGGCGCTCACGCCGAGATGCTCGGCCAGAACAGCGGCGCTGACCTGCTCTTTCAACCGGACTGCCTGCAGCAGGGCCAACTCGTCCACATTGCCAGCGAAGGCCATAGATCTCTCCTCGTCACACCCCGTCCAGGGCGGTTCTCCGCAGGCCCGGTCGGACCTGCCGCCCTTTAGATAACACGACTACAGTTCGAGGACGTCCGAGGGGGCTGCCACCGCATCCGCACGGGAAGTGTCAGCAGCGAGTCGACAGTCTCGACGGTTCGCCGACGTGCAGTTTGTCGAACGAACTGCCGCAGTCAGCGCGGGGTGTGCCCCGTGAGTGGAGGCTCGATCACCAGCGGATCGTCTGCAGCCGGTGGTCCGTAGACGCCGCCGTTCCTCGTCGCGTTCTCCTGACACAGGTCGTCGGGTCGTGGAACATTCACGGCGCCCCGCTGCTCCAGGTACTGCTCCGACTGGCACGTCCAGTCGAGGGCGGGCTGGCTCGGTTCCGCGTCGGTCACAAGACGGCGCGGGGCGTCGTAGACGCACATCGGTCCCTGCGTTCCGACCAGGAGTAGGTCGGCGAGTCCGCCCTTCTCGATCGATGCGATCTTCGGCAGTGCGCCGGGCATGATCGTCAGGCCGTAGTCGAGGGAGGGTGTGCGGTCACCGACGATCTGGGTGGGGAGAACCAGATTCGCCATCAGCGCGCCCAGTGAGTCCCGATTTCCCGACAGCAACGCGTCCAGGCTCGCCATCGTCTGCGGCGAGCGTCCGAGCAGGTCGACGACGGCGGAGTCGTGGGCCCGCAATTGCTCGAGGACGTTCCGAGCGGTGCTCGCCGATTCCGGCAGAGCGGCGGTGAGGCCGTCCGCCGTGTCCAGGAGCGGCATGCCCTTGTTCACGATGGTCGACAGTGCGTCGGTGCGGGTTTCGAGTGTCCGAGCGATCTCGGCGGAACCGTCGAGCAGGTTCTGCAGGTCGGGTCCCGTGCCCCCGAAGGCGGTGCCGAACGTGTCGGCCAGCGAGGACAGAGCGGTGACGTCCATCGAGTTCACGAGGTCCGTGGTCTCGACGAGGGTCGCGTCGAGCGAGCGCGGGATTCCCTCCTCCGGAACCTCGACGACGTCTCCGTCCGCGAGGTACGGCGGTTCCGCGCCGTCGGGCATGATGTCGAGCGCCTGGATGCCGATCGCGTTCTCGGTGGTGATCTTCGCGGTCGAACCGGCCGGCACCTGCGTACCGGGATGCAGTTCGATGCCGAGGACGACGCCCGTCCCTTCGGGGTTCACGTCGACGGAGCTGATCGTGCCCACTCCGACGCCGCGATAATTGACGGACGCTCCCTGGGCGAGGCCGGCGGCGTGGTCGAGCCGGGCGCTCAGGTGAACGGGATTTCCGAACGTGTCCGGGCCGGTGACGTACCGCAGCCCGAACAGAATCGCGGCGATCGAGATCACGAGGAGCAGGACCAGCTGCGCCACCACGTGACGTGTCATCATCGGACGCCTCCGCAGAGTACCTCGGGCAGCGTGCGGGCTTCCGGCACCTCGAGCGGAGCCGATCCGGTGAGCAGCTTGGCGATGACTGCGGTGACGTCGAACGTTCCGTCGAACGTCGTGTAATCGCCGGGTGTGGCCGCGGCGAATCCACCGAGGAACCTCGTCACCGAATTCAATGTCGGCGCGAGTTGTGACTCGAACCCGTCGAGTGCCGTGAGCACGGCCCCCGCGTCGCTGATCTCGGCCGACAGTGCGGATCCGGCGCTTCCGAGGACGTGTTGCGCCTCGCGGCTGAGACGGGACGCCTCCCCCATCAGCGCGATGATCTGATCTCGTTGCGACACCAGGAGATCCACCGCCGGCGCCAGGCCGGTCATCGCCCGGTCGAGGGTCGGTTGCCCGGCAGCGAGTTCCGCCGCGAAGGCGTTGGACGCCACCATCGCCCGGTCGAGTTCGTCCCGATGGTCGTCGACTACCCCCAGCGTGTCGTTCAGCATGTCCACCAGTTCCCGGACCTTGTCCGAGCGGCCCGTGAAGGCGACGGTCAATTCGTTCATGATGGCGTGCATCTGGTCGATGCCGCTGCCGTTCAGCACGGTGGCCAGCGCGGCCAGGCCGCTCTCGATGTCAGGACCACGCGACGTCCGGTCCAGTGGGATGGTGTCGCCCTCGTTCATCGCCGCGCCCGCCGCGTCACCGACGTCGAGTCGGACGAAAGGATTGCCGAGGGCCGTGGGTAATTCGATCCGGGCCGTCGCATCCCGCGGTATCGGGACGTTGTCGCGGATCCGCATCTCGATCTGCGCGGTGAAGTCCCGGGTCGACACGTCCGAGACTCGGCCCACCACTTCCTGACCCACCCGGACCTCGGCTCCGGGGACGACACGATCTACTCCGTCGAACTCCGCGGAGATCCGATACGACGGACCGTCCGGCGATCGGCCCACCGACAGATCCTGCAGGCTCAGCGAACACCCTGCGGCGGGTAGCGTCACACCGACGATCAGCGCCGCCGTCAGTGACTTCGTTCTCGTCCTGATCGTCATCGTCCTCCGACCATGAGTTCGCGCAGCCCGAACGGGTCGGACATGCTGGGCGGAAACTGAATCGGGTTGGTGATTCCCGCCCCACGGCAGAGGATCGGATCGACTACCGCGCAGAGCGGGGACGTCGGCTCGGCCTGCGCCAGGTTCGTGGAGATGTTCAGCCGGATGCGGGCACGCTGGTCCGGAGTGACCGCACGCGCGATGTTGTCGATCAGCAAGGGCACCAGGTCCATGATCTCGGCGAGGTCGGTGTCGTGCCTCTGCAGCACTTCGCTCACTCCCGCAAGGTTGTCGATTCCGGCGGCGACGTCGCCGCCCCTGGCGGACACGAGTTGGTCGATCTGGTTCAGGAGCGCGGACAACTGGTTCACCGTGTCGCCGATCGCGAACTGCTGGCCGGCGAACTCGTCGCCGATCGCGGTGAGCGAACCGGCGAGTGAATCGACCTGCGCCTGGCGCGACGAGATCGTGTTCACGAGTACCTCGAGGTTGTCGACGAGCGCGCCGACGTCCGCGCTGTTGCCTGCGATCACCGAACTCGCCTGCGACAGTGTGCGGATGGCGTCGTTCATCGCGGGACCGAGGCCGTCCGTGGACGCGGCGGCAGCGGAGATCGCGGCACCGGCGTCGCCTCCGTCCGGGCCGAGCGCCTTGACGACGGTGTCGACGCTGTCCATCAGCTGGTCCCAGGTGATGGGCGAATGACTGCGTTCGGGTGGAATGGTCTGCCCACTCTCGAACACCGGGCCGCCGGTGTACGCGGGTCCGAGTTCGACGAAGCGTTCACCGATCGCGGACGTCACCAGCACGTACGCGTTCGCGTCCGCGGGCAGCACGACGTCTGACGCGACGGACATCGTGACCATCACGGTCGCGCCTCTCGGCTCGACCGCCTCGACGGTGCCCACCGGAACCCCGAGCACCGAGATCTTGGTGCCGGGGAACACGCCGTTGACGTAGGCGAATTCGGAATGCACGATGGTGGACGACGTGCGGAAGATCAGCAGCCAGCCGGCCACGACGATCGCCACCACGAGGGCGAGCACGCCGCCGATCCCGGCGGCCCTGCGCGCGATGCCCGCGTTCACGAGCACCCCGTGATCAGCCCGACGACGCAGAGCAGGTTGTCGGCGATCACGGCCGACGGCGCCGAGACGTCGGCCCAGTCGCCGGTCCCGGTCGCGTTCACGAGTGCCCTCGCGGCCGGTGCACCCGTGGTCAGTAGCGCGTCGAGGTTCGCGAGGTTCGCCTGCAGCCGGTCCGTCACCTGTCTCGCGTTCGCGAGCAGGGAATCCAGCTCGGCGGTGTTCTCGCCCAGGAACTGGGATGCCTGTGCGACGAGCGCCTGGAGATCGTCGACCATCTGGCGGATGGCGGCACGCCGGGTGGCGAGTGTGTTCATCACGACGTCCGCGTTACCGAGCAGGGTGGTGAGCTGATCCTGCTGACCGACCAGCACGTCCGTGAGGGTCCGCGAGCTGTCGAGCAGTTGCGTGACCTGATCGGCGTTCTTCGCCAGGATCGCGGACGCCGCACTCACACCCGCCAGTGCCTCCCGGTTCAGGTTCGCGTCCTGCGGCAACGTCTCCGTCACGACAGCGAGCATCTTCTGCAGTCCCCCGAGGTCGAGTTCGTCCGCCGTCTCGATCGCGGACGACCCGATGTCGTCGAGCGAGTACGGAACGCTGGTGCGGCGGAGTGGAATCACCCCGTCGTCCCCCAGGTCTCCCGGCCCCGACGGCGCCACGTCCAGATATCGCTTGCCGAGGATGGTCGACAGCTTCACCCCTGCGGACGTCGTCGAACCGAGGTGACGCTCACCGTCGAGCCGGAAGTGCACGACCACGTGATCGCCCGCCAGGTCCACTGCGGTCACCCGGCCGGCGGGGACACCCGCCACGTACACGTAGTCCGAATCGGTCAGTCCGGCAGCGTTCGCGAGTTCGGCCGTGTAGCCGTCGGTCCGCACGGCGAAGCTCATCCGCGGGATCACCAGAACCAGCGCCAGCGCCAGCGTTGCTGCGAGAATTCCTGCGATTCCGACGATCAGCGGGTTGACGGGCCGCACTCGCTGATTACCGGCCAGCGAGTCCCAGACGTCGCGCAGCTTCTCGGTGACACTCATTGGCAGTACCTCGAATGCAGGTCGGGACCGAGGGCGCCTTCGCGACCGTCGACGTTGACGATGAAGGTGCACAGGTAGATGTTGAGCCACGAGCCGTACGAACCCGAGCGGTCGACGGACGAGAAGAATTCCGGCATGGCCACCATCAGGTGATCGAATTCCGGGTTGGCACCCAGCATCGCCCCCGTCAGCGAATCGAGCTGTTTCACGGTGCGGCTGAGCTCCGGGACGCGGCCGTCCACGATCTGCAGCGCCGAGCGGCTCACCGCCGCACTCTGATCGAGGGTGTCCATGAGAACCTCGTTGTTCTCGGCGAGCATTCCGGTGAACTGGGTGAGGCTGTCGACGAGGTGGGACAGCTCGGGACCCCGCGCCGCCGCCGTTCCCAGCACCACCTCGAGGTTTCGGATGAGATCACCGATTAGCTGATCGTGATTCGCCAGGTTGCCGGTGACGTCCGCCACCCTGCGCAGCAGAGTTTCCATGCTCGTCTTCCTGCCGTCGAACACGGCGACGACTTTGGTGGCGAGTGCGTTGACCTGTTTCGGGTCGATGGCGTCGAACAGTGGCTTGAATCCGTTGAAGAGACTGGTGAGATCGAGTGCGGGCGACGTTCGATCGAGCGGGATCGTGTCGCCCTCCTCGAGCGTGCCCTCGTCCGACGGCCCGGCCGCGAGATCGAGATACCGGACCCCGAGCAGGTCGCCGTATCGGATGGCGACGGTGGTGTCGGCGGGTAGTTCCTGATCGCGCTGCACCTCGAAGTTCACCAAGGCAGTGGCACTTCCGGCGTCTCCGTCGACGATGTCGATCGAATCGACACGTCCCACCCGTACACCGGCGATAGTGACGTCGCTGCCGGGCGTGACACCCTGAGCGTCGGTGAACAACGCCTTGTACGTGACGGTCTGCCCCTCGACCGGCACCCGCAGAGTGTTCACTACGAGCACTGCCGAGAGGATGCCGAGGACGGCGAAGATCGCCAGTCTGATTGCCGAGTTCCGGACGCTCATCCTCCGCCACCTCCCCCGCAGTTCGGTCCGTCCACACCGGGATACCGCGGGCAGTCGGCAGACGTGTAGGGCCGCGGGTTGGACAGGTCCGCGGCAACGCGGACAGCGAACTTGCCGGTGGAGAAGACGGCGGCTCCGGCCTCGCCGAACGGGCCTGCCTCGTCGAGGGTGGCCCGCAGCAGATCGGACTTGCTGGCCATCGTGCCCAGGGTCGGCGAGACGTTGAGCGCCACCGCGATCATATTGTCCGCGTTCTGTTCCAGGACGTCGCCGGAGTTCTTCGACACGACGAGCGAGGCGGCGAGGAAACCGGTGAAGCTGTCGGTGTTCTCGACGAGAGTGCTCGACAGAGACACCGCGGCGTCCATGGTGGCGAGCACGTCCGGTGCGGCCGCGGCCAGCTGCTCACTGATCCGGGCGATCTGCGGCGCCCGCTCCGCGACCGAATCGGCGAGAGGCGCGGTCGACGTCGCCACCGTGTGGAGGCTGTCGATGGTGTGCCCCAGCTGCTCGCCGCGGCCACGCAACGCGTCCGCGACGGCGCTGAGTGCGGCCTGCATCTGCTCCGGCTTCACCCGCGACAGCATGTCGTAGACCTTCGAGTACAGGTCGTACATCTGGACGGTCTCGGCCGAGGTGTCGGGTTGCAGCCGCGCGCCTGCCTCGAGTCGGGCGCCACCGGTTCCGGCGGTCGACACCAGCTCTACGGTCTGGTCGCCGAACAGCGTGCGGGGCACGACCCGCACCTGCACGGACGCCGGGATGTGACGCATCTGTTCCGGGCGGAGACTGATGTCCATGCCGGTCTCGTTCATTCCGGGGTCGACACTCGACACGGTCCCCACGGTCGCCCCCCTGTAGGACACGGTGGTGTGCGACTTCACGGCACCGGCGTCAGCCGGAAGCGTCGCTGTCACCACCGGATCGGTGACTATCGCACCGGTGCCGAAACCGACCAGCAATGCCGATCCCAGGATCAGGACGGCCACTCCGATCACCCCCCGCACGGCGAGAGCGCCGGTGCCCGGTCCCCCCGGGCGGCCGCGCATCACGGCAACCCCAGTGCGGGGGCGGACGGGACGAGGCCCCACAGCGAGAGCGTCAGGAGCAGGTCGACGATGCCGATGGCGAGGATGCTGGTACGCAAGGCGCGTCCGGCCGCACGGCCGACGCCCTCGGGGCCGCCGTACGCGTGGTACCTGTACGAGCAGTGGACGAGCGCGATGATCGTCGCGAACACGACAGCCTTGACGAAGGAGTACACGACGTCGGTGGGGGTGAGCATGAGATGGAAGTTGTAGTCGTAGGTGCCGGCCGACTGCCCGCTGAACGTGACGATCACCAGCCGTGAAGCCAGGTAGGACGACAGCAGCCCGACGACGTACAGCGGGACCACACAGATCAGGCACGAGACGAGTCGTGTGCTCGCGAGGAACGGCAGCGACCGGATCGCCATGGCGTCGAGCGCACTGATCTCCTCCGAGATGCGCATGGCGCCGAGCTGGGCGGTGAACCCGGTCCCGACCTTCGCCGCCAGCGTAATGCTGGCGATCACGGGCGCGAGTTCACGGGTGTTGAGGATCGCCGACAGCAGCCCGGACAGGGACCCCATGCCGAGCAGGTCCAGTCCGCGCAGCCCCTCGATGCCCACCTGCGTCGCGGCGACGGCGGACATCGCGAAGACGACACCGATCGCGCCGCCGCCGGCGAGCAGCGTGGCACCGCCGAAACTGATGTCGCCGATCTGACGCATGATGTGCCGCCAGTACTTCACGACCGCGAGCGGGACTCCGGCAATCACACTGCCGTAGAACGTGAATTCACGCCCCAGCCCCGTCATCAGGTCGAGGGGCTGACGGACCCGGGCCCGCACCCAGTGAGCGGCAGGCCATCTGGCACTCACGACCATCAGTAGCCACCTACCGGGACGACGAGAACGGAATAGAGCTGACTGAGCACAGTGTTGACGATGAAGACCAGGATGAACGCCAGGACCACGGCTCGTTGACGGCGTCGGCGACACCGCTGGGCCCGCCCTTGGCGTGCAGCCCCTTGAAACTGGCGACGAGCGCCGACGTCACCGCGAACGCCATCGACTTGACGAGGGCGACCACGAAATCCGACAACCGCGTGTACTGGGACAGCGCGGTGAGAAAGCTTCCCGCCGAACTGTTCTGGACGACCACCTGGAAGAGGAAGCAGGCCGACACTCCGACGGCGGTGACCATCGCGCACAGTGCGACGCCGACGATCACCGCCGCGAGCGCTCGCGGGACCACGAGCCGCTCGATCACGTTGAGCCCGAGGACCTCCATGGCCTCGACCTCTTCGCGGATCGTCCGCGAGCCGAGGTCAGCGCAGATCGCGGACCCTCCGACCCCGGCCAGCATCAGCGCGCACACCAGGGCGGAGGCCTGCCCGACGATCACGAACCCGACCACCGCCCCGGTGTACCCCTCGGCGCCGAGCTGCCCGGCGAGGCTGCCGATCGTGACGGCGATGAGTACTCCGATGGGGATCATCAGCAGCAGGGCGGGCGCCGACGTGACCGACGCGATCCGCCAGGACTGGTCCAGCAGTTCCCGCCAGGCCAGCTTGCGCCGCACCAGAACTCGCACCGCGGCGACCGTGGTCGCGATCGAGAATCCGATGAGTGCGCCGACTTCGTTGGCGAAGTGACTCACAGGCCCTTTGGCGGGCGGCGACTCGAATGTCACTCGGTCCTCCCCCGGTGCCGGGTCACCACGATCGGTGATCGGCGTCCGAGAATGTGGGAATCGGGGTCAGACGACCGCGACGTCGTTCGCGCCGTGGACTTTTCGAAGATCACCCTTGACGACCTTGCCGCTGGCATTGCGCGGGAGGGCGTCGACGACGACGACGTCTTTCGGATGCTTGTACCGTGCCAGCTTGTCTTCGAGCCACGCAGCGAGTTCGTCGACCGTGAGGTCGTCGCCGTCGTCGTCGAGTGCCACGATCGCGACGGGCACCTCGGTCCACTTGGGGTGCGGCCGGCCGACGACGGCGGCCTCCCGGATCCGCGGGTGCGAGAACAGGACGTTCTCCACCTCGGCGCAGTAGATGTTCTCGCCGCCGGAGATGATCATGTCCTTCTTGCGATCCACGACGTAGACGAAGCCTTCCTCGTCCTGCCGCACGAGATCGCCGGAGTGGAACCATCCACCGGCGAAGGCGTCCGCGGTGCCGGCCGGGTTCTGCCAGTAGCCCTGCATCATCGTTGGGCCGCGGTACACGATTTCGCCGACGGTCCCGGGGGCGACGTCGTTCATGTCGTCGTCGACGACGGCGTCTGGATCGTCGGGATCGGCTTGCCCACCGAGCCCAGTTTGCGGATCGCGTCGTCCCCGTCGAGGACGCACGCGATGGGCGACATCTCGGTCTGCCCGAACACTGCGACGATGAGCGCCTGCGGGAACGTGTCCGCCATCGCGCGCAGCACCGTATCCGACGCGGGCGCCGCTCCCCAGCTGATGACGCGAAGGGCGAGATCGCGTGTCAGCACGGTCGGGTCGGCGCACACGGCCTGCCACTGCACCGGCACGAGGAAGACCGTCGTGATCCGCTCCTGCTCCCACACGTCGAGCATCTCGGTGGGGTTGAACGCCTCGAGCGGGTGAATCACCGTGGTACTGCCGAGCATCAGCATCGGGGCGACGGAACCGAGTGCGGCCACGTGAAAGACGGGGGACGCGAGAACCCGACGTCGCCACCGCCGTCATAGCGCATCGCGCGGATGCACGTGATGGACTGTCCGACCATGTTCGAGTGCGAGAGCACCGCACCCTTGGGCGTACCCGTCGTTCCGGACGTGTAGAGGATCAGGGACGGAGTGTCCTCCGGCAGATCGACGGGCGCATGCGCCGGGCCCTCCTCCGACACGAGTTCCTCGTAACCGAGCACGTCGCCTTCCGTGTCGGCGCCGATGTTCACCACCAGGCCCATTTCGGGAACGTCCCCCCGCACCGCGGCGACCAGTGGTGCGAGCGCGGCCTCGGTGAACACCGCCCGGGCCCCCGAGTCATGGGCGATGAACGCGACCTCGGGCGGGGTGAGACGGAAGTTGACGGGGACCGGTTTCGCCAGCATCGCGGTGACACCTTCGACGAAGTCGGGTGCCTGCAGCAGTTCGGCCTGGCCCGCCTTCTCGCGGTTGAGCGACGCGTCCAGAGCTGTCAGGGTCGCCGCGGTGAGTGCCCGCTTGGTGAGTGCGATCGCCCGCCTCGGTCCCCGAGCCAGCCGGGCTGCCACAGCATCGACGTGCGCAGCGAGTTCGTCCGGAGGAAGGACACCGGCTTATCAGGCCCTCCCGCTCCGCCCGCGGCAGGTAAGCGCTCTGCGAGAAGGGCCATCCGGTTGGCCCGTGCCCGGCCGATGGACACCGCGATCAGCGCAGTCGAACCGCCGTCGGGCATCAGCCCGATGTTGACGAACGCGAGGAGGAGATACGCATTCTCGGAGGCATACGTCAGATCGGCCGTCAGGGCGATGAACGCACCGGACCCCCGCGGCGGCTCCGTTCACCTGCGCAATGACCGGCACCGGCAACTCGACGACGGCACGAATCACCCTGTTGGCGGAGTCCATCACCTGGCGGAGTCCATCACCACCTCTGCGGGCGCTTCCCGCCCTCCGGCCGTGGCGGCCACCCCGAGATCCGCTCCCGTGCTGAACGCCCTGCCCGCCCCCGCGATGAGCACGACACGAACAGAGGAGTCCGTGGCGGCTGCGGTGAGCACGTCACCCAGCGCCGACATGTGTGCCAGGGCATTCATCCGATCGGGCCGGTCGATCGTGATCCGAAGGACGCCGGCCTCGTTGAGGACGTCCAGCCCGTCGACTCCCGGGACGGTCACGACACCGCCCCGACGCGCGAGTCGACCGTGCGCGCGAGCCGTCCGCGGATGATCGATTCCGTCTCCGTGACCATCCGGGGCACGAGTTCGCGCACGGTCGGGATGTCGTCGATCAGGCCCTGGCTCTGACCCGCGGTCCAGATTCCGGCGTCGAGATCGCCCATCTCGAACCCCGTGCGGCCCCGGGCTCCGGCGACGAGATGCTGAATGTCGGCGAACTCGCACCCACGGGACTCGATGTAGGTGGTCCACCGGATTGGAGCCGGCGGGTCTCGACGATGCCGATTCCGGAATCGATGATCGCCTGCCGGTACTCGGCGTACGGCGGCGGCGTGATCGACGGGAGGATGGTGAGATTCACGCCGAACGGTTTGTCGGTGAGCTCCCGTGTGCGGGCGATCTCCGCGACGAGATCTTCGGGAGTCGGCTGAGTGAGCGCGGTGAGAAATCCGAGCGCCCCCGAATCAGCAACGGCCGCGACGAGTTCTGCACGGCCGACCCACATCATGCCACCCTGGACGATCGGGTGCTCGACACCGAACGCCTCGGTGAATTTCGTCCTCACGTCAGTTCACCACTTCGTACGTGCCGCCAACTCATGATCCAGCTACCTCCGATAGGTCGAACTGTGGCATCCGGGAGCGCACGGCCGTCAGAGACCGAGACCCATGCGAATTTCGCTTAACTTATTCTTCGCGATCCCCGCATGTCAATACCCTTTCCGCAACTCTGCACCCAGATCACCGGCATTTTCCGAGGAGGGGACGTGGCGCACTCTCCGCTCCGTCCACCCCATCCGGGATCCGGCGGTGCAGGAGTCTCGGTTAAGATGACCGGCAGAGAACTGGCAGCCGACTGCCTACTACTGGAGGTGACCGTGGCCCGGACCAGCACGGCGGCCGATGCCGCCACCGAGCGGCCGATCCGCCGTCGCCCGAAGAATCGCAAGGCCCAGATCGCGAACGTCGCAGCCGAGGCCTTCAGCGAGCGCGGCTACCATGCGGTCGGCGTCGACGAGATCGCCGCCGCCATAGGCATTTCCGGCCCCGCCCTCTACCGGCACTACCCGAACAAGTACGCGATGCTCCTGCACGCGGCCACCACGACTGCCGACGCCCTGCAGGCCACGGCGGACGGCGCACTGGACGCTGTTGCCGAACGCGAACCCGGTGACCGACTCGACCACCTGATCTCCGCGCTCGTCGCCAACAGCATCGAGAACCGCAAGATCGCCGGGCTCTACCGCTGGGAGGGCCGGTACCTCGAGGCCGAAGACCGTAAGCGGATCCGTGCCGTCTTCGTCCACGTCACCCAGTGCGTGGCGGCGCCGCTGCGTGAGATTCGCCCCGAACTCAGCGCCGGGGACGCAACGACGCTGGGGGCGTCGACGCTGAGCGTGATCGGGAGCATCAGCGCGCATCGGACCACCATCGCCACCCGTAGGCTCAACGCGCTCCTGAAGTCGGCGTGCGAATCCATCCTGACCGCGACCCTGCCTCCCGCCGTCCCGACCGCGGACCGGAATGCGGGCGCAGGGGCGGTGCGGGGGCTGGCCATGACGTCCAAGCGCGAATTGCTGATCAACGAGGCCGTGAAGATCTTCGACCGGCACGGCTACCACGACTCGAGCATCGAGGAGATCGGCGCCGCCGCCGGAATCAACGCGTCGAGCGTGTACCGCCACTTCCCCAGCAAGGCAGACCTTCTCGCAGCAGTGTTCTATCGCGCGTCCGACCGACTGGCCGTGGCCACGTCGGTGGCACTGTCCACCGCCACCGACCCCGGGGATGCGCTCCGCAAACTCGCCGAGTCGTACCTGGAGCTCTCGTTCCGGAATCCGGAAGTGCTGTCGGTGTACTTCGCGGAGATCGGGAACCTTCCGAAAAGCGAACGAACCAATCTCCGCAACGTGCAGCGCCTGCACGTCGAGGAATGGGTCCATCTGGTGACCGCCGTGCGGACCGAACTCTCGGCGCCGGAGGCGCGGTTCCTGGTACATGCAGCGCTGGGGCTGGTCCTCGACATCGGCCGGCTGGTCCACTTCGACATCCGCGAGGAGTCGCGTGCGCGTCTCCACACCCTGACGACAGCGGTGCTGCTGACGCAGCCCTAGACGCCCCTGAAGGAATTCGTCGGCAGAGCATGGAACGGTGCTGCAGCCCCGAGGGTATTGGTAGCACCGGGACCGGGAGGCGGCGCCACCATCGCCACTTCCGGTATGTCCCGGCGACGGACCGGGAGGTCAGGCGACTCGCGCCAAGCAGGAAGAGCGTTCTGCAACTCGAGACCGAGTGAAATCAAGTCTGCTTCGCCCCAAGGCCGCCCGCCCAGCTGGACACCGAACGGAATCCCGGTGTCCGACGAACGACCCACAGGGGTTTGCACAACGGGAGCGCCGACATAGTTTGCCCAGCCGACGTTTCCTATCACCGAGGAGAAGACGCTCACGTCCACGAACTGTGAACGTCTGGCACCGTCGATAGTGGTCCCGGGCACAACAATGGCACTCAGATCCTTCTCCTCGAACAATCGATTGTAGTCACGCTGGTAACGTACCCGGTCACGTTCCAGCGCAAAGTAATCCGCAACAGGACCGGCGAGCGCTACCGTAGCCGCGGAAATGATCGCCGCATTGTCCTTGTTGTACAGCCCGAGGCGATCGGAGAACTGCTTATGGTAGGCGCCTGCTTCGGCAAGGTCCCCGAGCAGCTGACCCAAGGGGCCGCGAGGCATGGTCAAATCGACGGTGACGCCACCCAGGCTGCGGATCACGTTCATGCAGTCTTCGAACAGACGCGCGAGCGCGGGAGGCAGCTTTGCGACGTCTTCAGTCGGAATGCCAAATTTCTTGCCACCGAACGGAGTAGCACCGCCCTGCGCAACCATCGGATACCCACCAGGTGGTACCTCCGGGCCGACCCCCGTCGAAGGATCGTCGATGTCGAAGCCCGCCATGTAGTTCAGCAGCAGCGAGGCGTCGGCAACGCTACGACCCATTGGCCCGGCATGGTCCCGGGTCCATGTCAGGGGTATGACGCCGGCGACGCTGCACCGCCCGAATGTCGGCTTGATGGCCGACACCCCACAGACACTCGAGGGAAACCGCAGGGACCCTCCGGTATCCGTGCCTGTCGCCAGGGGAACTTGCCTGGCCGCCAGTGCCGCCGCGCTCCCACCCGATGATCCTCCCGGTGAGAAATCGGTATTCCATGGGTTTCCGACTTGAGGAGTGGCCACCCCGATCGCGAATTCGTGTGTGTGGGCATGCCCCATAAGCACCATTCCCGCATCGCGCAGGCGCCGCCAAACGCCCGAATCATCCGCGGCGATGTTGCCTTCGAGGACCTTGCTCGACGCAGTCAGTGGCAGGCCCCCCACAGCAAAGAGATCTTTGAGAGCGATGGGCAGGCCGCACACCAGCGGCGCCGCTTCCCCGCTGTTGAGGGCACCCGAACGGGACAGACGCTGCGCTGCCTGCTCGGCCGCTTCAAACGCCATCTCCGGGTATATGCGAACCCACGCGTTGATATGGCCGTCTGTATCAGCACTGCGTCGCAGGCATGCGTCGAGCAGTTCACGCGGATGTAAGGCACGCGCCTGGAGTAGGCTCGCTGCCTCGACTGCGCTGAGTAACGCGGGGTCGGTTTCGGTGATGCCACCCACCGCGGGTAGCTCCCGCAAAGCCTCTGCGTGCGCGGAAGGCGCACGAGACATCGCCACGGCAGCCGCGCCTAAGGCGGCAGTTCCAAGAAAACGACGTCGCGGTAGTTGGACTGACACGCGGTAACCATACACTTGCCTTAGTCTTAGGTCGGGTGGCCCGGGGGAATGAGCCCGTCAGGCCGTAGGCCGTATGGTCGGACTGAGTCGGCCGCCACGTGAAGGAATCACCAGGTCACCGCGTCGAAGATGCCTGCACCGTCGCGGCGACAGCGTTCTGAATTGTGGTTGCGCAAAGGAAACCCCGATACCGTATACCCCGATCGCGGGATCAGACCGAGATCGATGACTGCGGGCGGCACCCCTGGGCGGATACCTCAGGGACGCAGAGTCACGACGCCTGGTCTCACGCAGCCCGCATACGCGCCCTCCGATCGTTGTTCTTGTCCGCGCCCAGGTCACGGGGACGGTAGCCCGCGGGGTAGCCGGGGTAGGTCCGGTTGTGCGGGTCCCGCGCAGCCTTGGACTCTCGGCGCGGCGGCAGGAAGCGCACGAACCGGGCCCGCATCCCCAATGCACCGCGGGACGCGTTCTGCAGCCAGACAGGGACGGCAGGAAATCCGAACGCTGCCAGCATCATCGGGTCGAGTAGGGCAAAGACCCCCTGCGCGACGAGCGGCCGGAGCGGCGCCGGAAACCAGGAACAGAACACTTTCAACGTGTACGTACCGACACGATAAGTGTCGTTGGTGAACCGGAAGTGTTTCTGCTCGTAGTCTGCCTTGAACCGGTAGAAGTCCGCGTAGCTCTCGGGAATGTTCTTGATTCCCATCCGAATTCCCACCTGACGGTAGAAGTGGAAGCTCGCGAGACGCTCGTTCGGCGTCAGTCGCCGCCATCCGAACCGGTCGATCCAGTCGATCGGCTCGTAGATGAAGGTGGTCAGCACGTACAGCATGTCTCGTTGTCGATGTCGCACTTGCCGTGCATGCGGTTCACGACGCGCAATGACTCGATGCCGCGTTCAGAGTCGTAGCCGTGTTCGACGAGTTCGGCCATCAGCAGTGCGGTGTCGTCGTAGCGCTTCTGCGGGCGCTTCTCGAACTCGCCGGTGCGTTGCAGCAGTTCCGAAATGGTGGGGACGCAGTACGTTCGGAAGTGCGCGAACTCGAGCGATCGTTGGTAGTCCCAGGGAAACTCGTAGCCGGCCGTGATGCGGTGAATCTCCTGGTGATCCCGGACCGGGTCGAGTTCCTCGATCCTCCGCTGCCAGCCGTGCCTGCCCCGCGGAACCCCGCCCGGCGTGCCGGGGTCGGCGCGCGTGGTCTTCATCGGCATGTAGTGCCTTCCTCCCGTGTGATCAGCGTCCGTGCCGGTTCTTCAACATCCAGGCCGAGATCTTCATGTCCCGCGATTTGCGCTGCATGGTCAGCAGATTCAGTGGTGCCGCGAACTTCTGACGGGCGATGGACTTGACCCGGCTGAATTCACGCAGGCCATCCGCGCCGTGGATGCGCCCGAAGCCCGAGTCACCGACACCACCGAACGGCAACGCCGCCACGCCGGCGAATCCGAGCACCGAACCGATCGTCACGACCCCGACCCGGAGCTTCTCGGCCACCTGCATCGCCTTGTTCGCGTCCTTGGTGAAGATGGACGCGCCGAGCCCGAACGTGGTGCCGTTGGCCTTCGCGACCGCTTCGTCGAGGTTCGCGACCTTGTTGACGACGACCGTCGGGCCGAACGTCTCCTCGCGGATCGCCGCGCTGTCCTCCGGAACGCCGGTCAGCACTATCGGCCCCACATATCCGTCCTTGATGGAGTCGAGTCCACCCACCACCGCGGATCCGCCCTTGTCGAGCGCGTCCTGGACGTGGCCGCGGACGACGTCCGACTGGCTGGTCATCGTCATCGGACCGTAGGCGGCGTCCCGGGGACCGGGGCGCAGGACCTTCGACTTCTCGGCGACCAGCCGGACGAACTCGTCGTACACCGAGTCGACGACGTAGATGCGTTCGACTCCCGCGCACGTCTGCCCCGCGTTGCCCATCGCCCCGAACACCGCGAATCCGGCCGCCTCGTCCAAGTTCGCGTCGGCGGCGACGAGCATGGCGTCCTTGCCGCCAGCCTCCACGACGAGGGGTGTCAGCGTCTCGGCGCACGCCGCCATGACCCGCTTGCCCGTCGCGGCGGACCCGGTGAAGGCGATCTTGTCGACGCCGGCCGCGACGAGGGCAGACCCGGTCGACCCGTCTCCGGTGACCACCTGCAGGACGGGTTGATTGGGGATGAGGGCCTTCCACTTGTCGGCCAGCCACACCGCGACGCCGGGGGTGAGTTCGCTGGGCTTGAAGACGACGGTGTTGCCTGCTGCCAGCGCGTAGGAGATGGAGCCCATCGGCGTGTAGACGGGATAGTTCCACGGCCCGATGACACCGACGACACCCATCGGCTCGTACCCGACACTACTGGCCTGGTTCGCGCTGACCAGGCCGGACGGCACCTTCCGGCGCTTCAGGACCTTGCCCGCGTTCTTCGCGGCCCAGTCGAGATGTTCGATGGCGAGCATGACCTCGAGGAGCGCGTCGTCGTACGGCTTGGCGGTTTCGGCGGCGACGAGCGCGGCAAGCTGCTCGCCGTCGCGCGCCATCGACTTCTTCCAGTCGAGGAGCCATTGCTTGCGGCCGTCGAACCCGAGCGCGTTCCACCATTTCGCGGCTGCTCGCGCTGCGTCGACCGCCGCGCGCACCTCCCGCTCCCCCTGGATCGGGTATTCGGCCAGAACGTCGCCGGTGCGCGGGTCCAGGGACGAGAACGTCGACGGCGCCGACTCCGTCCGGGCCGCGGGCCGCTCGTCGGGCGTCGTGTCGGTCGTCTCCGCCTGCTGTGGCATGGTCGATGTCCTCCCTCGCGATCACATCAAATATATGTGATGTGATGTAATGTAGTCGACATCACAGTATGCGGCAGACCCCATCGCGGCAAGCCCCGTCCACACACCACGGCCGACCGATTCGCCGGCCGAATCACCCCTGAGGAGTTCCCCGGACATGAGCGTCGAATTCACCAGTGAACAGAAGGACTTCGCGGCAGCGATCGCCGACTTCTGCAAGCGTGAGAGTGGTACCCGCGAGCAGCGCGACAGGCTGACGAATCACGGCGAGCACAACCACAACCAGGACCTCTACGAGAAGATGGCCAAGCTCGGGTGGCTGGGTATCACCATTCCGGAGGAGTACGACGGCTCGGCCGCAAGCCATGTCGACATGTGCATCCTGCTCGAGGAGGCCGCCAAGGGCATGGCCCCCATCGGCGGAATCGGCCCGACGCTGATCACGGGCGGCGCGTACGCGAAGTTCGGGACCGACGCGCAGAAGGACGTCGTGCTGCGGGGCATCGTCGCAGGCCGATCACAGTCCATCTCGATGTCCGAGCCGGAGGCCGGTTCCGACGTCGGCAATCTCAGCACCCGCGCGGAGAAGACCGCCGACGGCTGGGTGATCAACGGCCAGAAGACGTGGTGCTCCAACGCACACTTCGCCGACAACATCCTGCTCGTTGCCCGCACGGGGCGCGGCGACGGCAAGCACGAAGGCCTCACGATGTTTCACGTCCCCGCCGACACTGCCGGGCTGAAGATCAGTGGCATCGCCACGATGGGCGGCAAGGAGGTCAACGACCTCTACTTCACCGATTGCGTCCTGCCCGAGGACGCCGTGGTGGGCGAGGTCGGCAACGGCTGGCGACAGCTGATGACGGGCCTGAACTTCGAACGCCTCATCCTCGCGGCCATGATGCTCGGCACCGCACAGCGCGCGTTCGCCGACACCCTCGACTTCGTCACCCAGCGCAAGCAGTTCGGGCGGCCCGTCGGATCGTTCCAGGCGCTGCGCCACCGGATCGCCGATCTCGCGACGGAAATCGAGTGCTGCAAGCTCCTCGTCTACAGCGTCGCCAAGGACGTCGACGCGAACCCGGACAAAATGCTGGCCCGCGAGGCATCGATGGCCAAACTGAAGGTGACGGAGACGGCGAAGAAGGTCGCGCTCGAGGGGATGCAGATGATGGGCGGGTACGGCTACGCCACCGAGTTCGACATGGAGAAGCACGTCCGCTCCACCATCGTGTCCAGCATCTACGGCGGCACCAACGAGATTCAGCGCGACATCATCGGCAAGACCTACGGCTTGTAAGCAGCCACGGCGGTTTATGCTGTTTGCCGCATCGAAGGAGTTCTCCATGGCATCGCCCTCCGTGTCACGATCCTCAGCGGGCCGCACCCTGCGCCGCCGACCCCAGTTGTCGGACGACGTCGCCGTGCACGTCCGGAACCTGATCATGTCGGGGGGCGTACGCCCGGGTGACTTCATCCGCCTCGACGAGACCGCGGCCGACTTGGGGGTCAGCGTCACACCCGTACGTGAGGCACTCCTGACTCTGCGCGGCGAGGGACTCGTCGAACTGGTTCCCCACCGTGGGTACGTGGTCGCCCCGCTGACCCGCGAGGACATCCACGACCTCTTCTGGCTCCAGGGCCAGATCGCCGAGGAACTCGCGGTCCGCGCTACGCGGTCCGCCACCCCGGAGGCCGTCGAGGAGCTGACCGCGATCAACGAGAAACTGCGGCGCGCCGTCGAGGACGGCGACGCCGACCGCATCGAGGATCTCGAGTTCACGTTCCACCGGATCATCAACCGTCTGGCCGACGCGAGCAAGCTGTCGTGGTTCCTACTCAGCGCCACCCGGTACACCCCAGTGCAGTTCTATTCGTCCGATCCCGTCTGGGGCGAGTCGGCAGTCGAGAGCCATCGCCGTCTCATCGCGGCCCTCGCCGAAGGGAAGGCGGACGTCGTGGGCACGGAGAACAAGGCCCACTTCATCGACGGCGCCCAGCGGCTGGTCGCGCATCTCGACGAGGTCGGCATCTGGGACTGACCGGCACCACCGGTCCCGGGTCAGCACGGTGCGGGGTTGCGGTCTCCGTAGGTGGGGTCCAGCGCCCGAAGGATGATGTAGACGGCCCGCGGGTCGGTGGTCAGCGCGTTGTGGTCTGCGGCGTTCGCATCGCAGCCGTCCTGCAGCCAGACGTTGTGCACGACTGCCCCCGAACCGGCCGTCAGGAAGGTGTTCTCGGGCGGGGTCGACACGGTATCGCAGCGGCTCGCGACTACGGTATAGCTGATTCCAGGATCGGTGTCACCAACGGCATTCAACAGCTGCAGAAAGATCCTGCCATTTGTTGGACATACGACTTGCCGAGGGTCACGTTCGCCAGCGTCCTGACCGGAGCACCGAACGACTCCGCAATTCCGCCGAGCGACTGCGTTGTCCCATAGGTCGTACCGTGGTTCGTCGCCCCGAGCGTGACTACAGTGTGGACCTTGTTGAGTGACGAATCCGAGTGGTCGGCACCCCCGAGAAATCGAAGATACTGGCGCGTTACTACGCGCCCTGGGAGCGGCCCACCACGTCGACTTGAGAAGTGCCGGTTGCGGTACGCACGCGGTCGACGAACGCACTGAGCCGCTGCGCGGACTCGCCGATACCCGCGCCCCGCGGGCGCTCCATCAGGTTTCCTTCGGCTACACCGCTTTCGCGACCGTAGTCCAATCCGAACACGCAGGAACCCTCGGCTGACAGACTCGGAGATAGTTCGTGCCACGTCAATGCCATGTCGGCGCCGGTTCCATGTACCAACACAACGGGACGGGGGTGTGCGGCCGATGGCTTGCAATTCCAGTCGTTAGCCCGACGAGCAGTGTCGAGTCCAGTCAAGACTCGGATGGATCCGTCGGCACCTGCGCTCCGCCGACGAACGCCATGAGCGCCGCGAAGACAACTAAGCGGGCCTTACCGCCCCACGGCATGCGCATAATCCTCGTATTCTGGATAGACCTAAATAGACTGCTCTTTACACTGGCCAAGAGCCAATGCAAGCCTCAAGTCGAGGTCGAGACTCTGGGGGTGATAACCCACTTGGTTCGTATTCTGCTGATCCGCGACAGCCCTCTCAGCCATCCGGAAGACTGATGGAAACGAACCACCAACGACACACGATAGTCGGGATGAGAAAGCTACTACCGATCGAGTGAGTGGGGCGACTATGTATTTCTCCGTAGAACAGCGGAACAGCGACAATTCCGGAGAGCATTCTGACGCCTCGGCGCAGCAGGCACTCGAGGGTCTGCGCGCGGAACTCGACGCCGTCGACGCGACCCTGCTCGAAGCGGTGCGGCAGCGCCTGGAGGTATGCCTGCAAATCGGCGAACTGAAACGGCGCGAGCACATCGCCATGATGCAGCCCGGCCGCATCCACATCGTCCACGAGCGGGCACGGCAGTATGCCGACAGCCATTCACTGTCCCCGGAGTTCTTCGATTCGCTCTACGACCTCCTCATCGCCGAGACGTGCCGGCTCGAGGATCTGGTGATCAACGCCGAGCCCACCGACGAGGGCACCCGGCACAACGGCAACCACCACCACAACGGCAACCACCACGTTCGCCACAGTTCCGTGCCATCTGCGAATGTCGAGTCGTGATGAGTACCCGGACGCTGCTGGTCGACAATTACGACTCCTTTACCTACAACCTGTTCACGTTGCTCGCCGAGGTGAACGGTGAACCGCCCACGGTCGTGCACAACGACGTGGAGTGGGATTCGATCCCCTGGTCCGACTTCGACAACATCGTCATCTCCCCCGGCCCCGGACGTCCGGAGCGGCCACGCGACTTCGGTATCAGTGCGCGCATCATCGCGGAGACCGAACTCCCGGTGCTCGGTGTGTGCCTCGGCCATCAGGGGCTGTGCCAGCTGTTCGGTGGCAGTGTCGTTCTCGCACCCGAACCGATGCACGGTCGCGTGTCGCTCGTCGAGCACAACGGTTCGGAACTGTTCGCCGGCATTCCCTCACCGTTCCCGACGGTCCGCTACCACTCGCTGATCGTCGAAGATCTCCCCGACGCCCTCGAGGCCACCGCCTGGACGGCCGACGGTCTGCTGATGGGTGTCCGCCACCGCAGCCGCCCCTTCTGGGGTGTCCAGTTCCACCCCGAATCCATCAGCACCGCCTTCGGGCACGAACTGCTCGCGAACTTCCGCGACCTCACGCAGACACATTCGGGGTCACCCACCCACGGCTCGATGCTCAGAATCCCGATTCCCCACGCGCCGTATGTGGTCCAGCAGGTTCGCGTCGACCACGAGGTCGACCCCCGCACCACGTTCGAGGATCTCTTCGCGTCCGGGCCCAACGCGTTCTGGCTCGACGGGACCTCGGCATCGGAGCCGGATTCGCGTTTCACCATCATGGGTAACTGTTCTGGCCCTCGCGCCGAGTACATCACCTACGACGTCAGCGAATCGATCGTCCGTATCACCCGCGAGGGGTTGCCGGTCGAGCAGGTGCACGCGCCGTTCTTCGACTACCTGGAGCGGCAACTGCAGGCCCGGTCGGTGCCCGGTCTTCCGGGTGTGCCATTCGGCCTCGGCTACGTGGGGTACCTCGGCTACGAGTTGAAGGCCGAGACGGGCGGCGCGGCGGCCCACAAATCGCCCACCCCCGATGCCGCTCTCGTGTTCGCCGACCGCGCCGTCGTCATCGATCATTCGGGTGAACGCACCTACGCCCTGTGCCTGAGCGATCACCAGGACGATCCGGAGTTGCGCCGCTGGCTCGACGAGATGGAGGCTGCGCTGCACCGGCTGGCCGAGCCGGATCACCCGCCGACCGCAGTGTCGCCGATCCGGAAGCCGGAGTCGGCCGAACTCGCCCTGCGCCACGAGCACGACAAGTACCTCGACCACATCGCGACCTCGCTCGGCGAGATCCGGACCGGTGAGTCCTACGAGGTGTGCCTGACCAACATGGCGACGGTGGACCAGTCGATCGACCCGCTGCACACGTTCGAACTGCTCCGCTCCATCAGCCCCACGCCGTACAGCGCGTACCTCCAGTTCGCCGGGTTGTCCGTACTCAGCGCGTCGCCCGAACGATTCCTCAGGATCGGCGCCGACCGGGTGGTCGAGTCCAAACCCATCAAGGGGACGCGGCCGCGCGGCGCCACCCCCGCCAAGGACGCGGCGCTGCGGCAGGATCTGCTCGACAGCGAGAAGGATCGGGCCGAGAACCTGATGATCGTCGACCTGACGCGCAACGATCTGGCGCGGGTGTGCGTCCCCGGTTCAGTGCACGTTCCCAAGCTCTTCGACATCGAGACGTATGCCGCCGTCCACCAGCTCGTGTCGACCGTGCGCGGAACCCTCAGCGCCGACGCGTCCGTCGTCGAGTGCGTCCGTGCCGCCTTCCCGGGTGGATCGATGACGGGCGCCCCGAAGATCCGGACGATGGAGATCATCGACCGGCTCGAGTCCGGGCCACGGGGTGTGTATTCGGGGTCCATCGGCTACTTCTCCTTGACGGGAACGGCCGACCTGTCGATCGTCATCCGCACGATCGTCGCCACCGACAACGAGGTGACGTTCGGCATCGGCGGTGCGATCACGGCGCTCTCCGACCCGGAGGAAGAGTTCGACGAGGCGATGGTGAAGGCGGCCACCATGTTGCGCGCACTGTCCGTGACAGCGGACAGGCCGAACGAGATAGGCCAGTGAACGCCGCGGCCGCATCCACCCGGACCGTCGCCCTGATCGGCGGCTCCGGCGATGTCGGCCGGATGCTGGCGGATCGGCTGCGCCGCGACGGACACACGGTCCGCGCCATCGACATCCGGTTCACCGACCGGTCCGATCCGGATCAGGTGAAGGGCGACGTCACCGACCCGTCGCCCGAGGTTCGGGCGGTGGTGAATTCTTCGGATGCGGTGATCCTGGCGATCCCCGAAGGTGCCGCGCTGGAGTCGATTCCGTTCGTCGTCGCGGAATTGTCCGCACACGCGCTTCTGGTCGACACACTGTCCGTGAAATCCCGGTTCGGTGCGGCGCTCGGTCGTAGCGCTCTACGCAACAGCGCGGTAGGCATCAACCCGATGTTCGCACCGTCCCTCGGGCCGGAGAGCCGCCCGATCGCGGCGGTGACCTACCGGGACGGCGGCGAAGTCGACTGGTTCCTGTCGTCGCTGTCCGGCTGGGGATCGTCGGTGGTCCGTATGGACGCCGAGCACCACGACCGGCTCACCGCGGCCACCCAGGCGCTGACCCACGCGGGAATTCTCGCCTTCGGTCTCGCCCTCGCGGAGCTCGGCGTCGACGGCGCCGAGCTCACCGCGGCGGGAACACCACCCCATCTCATGTCGCTCACCCTCCTCGCCCGTGTCGGCGGAGGCGTCCCCGAGGTGTACCGGGACATCCAGGCCGGCAATCCGTTCGCCGGCGAGGCACGACGCGCGCTCGCCACGGCGCTGGCCACCCTGACCGAGACAGTCGAGCAGGGCTCGGAGGACGACTTCGCCTCGCTCATGTCCCGGTCGACATCCGCCCTCGGCGACCGGAGCGAACCCCTCGCCCGGCTGTGCGCCGACCTCTTCACCGATCTCGTTCACAGACAGCCGCGGTCGTGGGACAGGAACGGAGATTGGTCATGACTCCCCAGAAGACTCCCTCGCTCCCGGAGTACGACCCGGCGGATCCGGTCGAGAGCGCCGTCGTGTCCCGGCTCTCCCGGAACTGGGGGCAACGGGCCACCGTCAAGAAGCCGGAACCCGATCTCGACGCTCTGTTCGACGTCGACAAGCAGGACTACCCGAACGAGTTGCTGCCCTTCGCCGATCACGATCGGTTCCTCGCCATGAGCGACGAGCACCGGAACCAGCTCCGCGCATGGGCGTGGATCGCGTTCAACAAGAACGTCATGGACATCGAGCAGTACGTGGTCAACCCCGGGTTCGACCTCGTCGCGCACGACGCCCTGGACACCGGGCTCGGAGACACGTTCGCCGTGGCCGTCCACCAGGCGATGGTGGACGAGCAGTACCACACCCTCATGCACTTGAACGCGAGCGCCGTCACGCGCCGACAACGTGGTTGGGCCATGCCGAACAACGCCCTTCCCGACGTCCTGACGTTGCGCCGCCAACGCGCGGCGACGGCCGATGCCGCCGACCCGAGAAAGCGGGCGATCACGACGTTCGCCTTCATGACGGTGGCGGAGATCTCGATCAGCTCCTACCTCGACCTGATCACCGAGAACGACGTCGTCCAGCCGGTCAACCGGGCGACGGTCAGGCTGCACAATCGAGACGAGTACTGCCACGCCTCGATCGCCGACGACATCGCCGCCGTCGTCTACGACACTCTGGGACCCGCCGACCGCCGCCACTTCCTGGACGCGCTCGTCGACGCGATGACCGCGTTCAGCAGCAACGACTACTCCACCTGGCACACCATCGTCGACATCCTGGATCTCGACGGCGGCCGGGCGATGATCGACGACGCCGAACACGACACCCGCCGCTCCGCGCTGATCCAGGACTTCGGCGGCATCCACAAGCTGTGCAAACACCTCGGAGTGACGGGCGAGATGTCCTTCGAGTGGGAGTGCTGACACGCAGCTCCAAGGACTTTGTAGCAATGGCGCAATGCGTGTCACGTCATTCGGCGGTGCCGGACGCCCCCAGCAGCTCCCTGCGCAGCTCGGTCCACACGGTGGCGTACGAGTCGATCACGGGCTCGGAGATCCACTTCGACTCCCCCGCACCCGCTTTCGCCAGAGCGTCGGCGAACAGGTCCTGGTAACGCGACAGCCGGGGTACGAACGCCGACAGGTCGTCGAACACCACGGACGCACGGCGGTCCAGGTCGGCCAGCTGCTCGGCGTCGGCCGATTCGATCAGTCCGACGAACTCTTCGTGGAACGGCACGAAGCTCTCGTACACCTCCGCGATGGAGTCCTCGTCGATGGACACCCGCTCGGCGTCGAGCTGGTCTTCGAGCTCCGACAGTCCGGCGTCGGTCAGACCGATACTGCCCTCCGAGACTTCCTGCGCCTTGCCCTGGGTGAGCAGCGCGTCGTACGCGGCCTGCGCGGACGCGGCGCTCACGCCGAGATGCTCGGCCAGAACAGCGGCGCTGACCTGCTCTTTCAACCGGACTGCCTGCAGCAGGGCCAACTCGTCCACATTGCCAGCGAAGGCCATAGATCTCTCCTCGTCACACCCCGTCCAGGGCGGTTCTCCGCAGGCCCGGTCGGACCTGCCGCCCTTTAGATAACACGACTACAGTTCGAGGATCTCCGAGGGGGCTGCCAGCGCATCCGCGCGCGAAGTGTCCTTGAGGTCCACTCCGGACCGGCCCAGTTTCCGGGCGCCGGACACGAGGCCCGCGACGACGCGAGCGGCGAGTTCGTACCCGAGCCCCTCGGGTGGGTGGATGTTGGACACACAGTTACGGTCCGCGTCGGTGCGTCCCGGCCGCGGCAGATGGGTGAGATAGACGCCCACGCTGTCGGCGACCGACAGTCCCGGCCGTTCTCCGATCAGCACGACGAGCGTCTGGACGCCCATGGCCTGCGCGATGTGGTCGCCGAGCGCCACCCGGGCCTGGGTCGCGATCACCGGTGGTGCCAGCGTGTACGTTCCGCCGAACTCGTCGACCAGTGCGGACAGGAGGGAGACGCCGTGATCGGTGAGCGCCCGGGGCGACAACCCGTCGGCGAGGACGAATCCCACCTCGGCCGTTCCGGCAGGTACCGCGGACAGGTCGGCCGGTGTGCGGCCCAGGTCGGGCCGACGCAGGTACTCGCTGCGGTCCGACGCCTGACTCGTGACGACCACGGGCCTGCCCAGGCCCGCGGCCTCGACCTGCTCGGCCAGCGCCTCCGCGTCGAGCGGCTGGTGGACGGCGTCCCGTGCGGCCGCGTGCGCCGACCGGAACTCGAGGACGCGCTGCGTGGGCAGGGCGTCACCGGTGCGGCCGAGTCCGATACGCGCCTGCGTCGTGACCCGAAGTTCCGCCCAGAAGTCGTGCGCCACAGGATCGCTCATCGTGCCACCGTCAGCGCCCGCAGCGGCGACGCCGCGGCGTCGACCGGCAGGACCCGTCCCGCGTCGTCGACCATGCCGAGACGGCGCATCCAGTCCTCGAATTCCGGTGCCGGTCTGAGTCCGAGCACCTGACGGACGTACAACGCGTCGTGGAACGACAGACTCTGGTACCCGAGCATGACGTCGTCGGCGCCGGGTACCGCGATGACGAAGGCCGCGCCTGCCACACCGAGCAGGGTGAGCAGCGTGTCCATGTCGTCCTGGTCGGCCTCGGCGTGATTGGTGTAGCAGACGTCGACACCCATCGGCAGGCCCAGGAGCTTTCCGCAGAAGTGATCCTCGAGCCCGGCCCTGATGATCTGCTTGCCGTCGTACAGGTACTCCGGACCGATGAACCCGACCACCGTGTTGATCAGTAGCGGTTCCAGATCACGGGCCACCGCGTACGCCCTGGTCTCGAGGGTCTGCTGGTCGACGGGCCTGCCGCCCGTGCCGAGGTGGGCGCCCGCACTGAGCGCCGAGCCCTGACCGGTTTCGAGATACATGACGTTGTCGCCGACGGTGCCGCGTTTCAGGGACCGGCCGGCCGCGTTGGCCTCACGCAGCAGCGAGATGTTCACGCCGAAACTGGAATTGGCCCCCTGAGTTCCGGCGATGGACTGGAACACGAGGTCGACGGGGACGCCTTCCTCGATCAGTCCCATCGTGGTGGTCACGTGCGACAGCACGCACGACTGCGCCGGAATGTCGAAGCGCTGACGGATGTCGTCGAGCAGGTGGAGCAGTTCCGCGGTGGCGTGCGGCGAATCGGTGGCCGGGTTGATTCCGATGACGGCGTCACCGCAGCCGAGCAGCAGGCCGTCGAGCGTGGCGGCCGCGATTCCGCGCGGGTCGTCGGTGGGATGGTTGGGCTGCAGCCGGGTTCCCAGGTGCCCCGGTACGCCGAGCGTCGTCCGGAACCCCGCGGTGACGGTGACGGCCCGCGCGACCGCGATGAGGTCCTGGTTGCGCATGATCTTGCTGACGGCCGCGACCATCTCCGGAGTGAGCCCCGGGGCGACGCGGCGGAACGTCTCGGCCGCACCGTCCCGCGCCGCGACGTCCAGCAGCCAGTCGCGCAGGCCGCCGACGGTGAGATGGGAGATCTCGCCGAACGCGACCCGGTCGTGCGAGTCGATGATGAGTCTCGTGACCTCGTCATCCTCGTAGGGAACGACGAGTTCGTTCAGAAACGTGCCGAGCGGGACGTCGGCCAGCGCCCACTGCGCGGCGGCGCGCTCGGCGTCGGAGGACGCCGCGCACCCGGCCAGTTCGTCGCCGCTGCGGAGCGGTGTCGCCTTGGCCATGAGGTCGACCAGACCGTCGAACGTGTACCCGGTGCCTGCGACGCCGTGACTGTAGGTGGTCATTGGGACTCACGGGTGTGTGCCCCACCTTTTCGAATCTGGATGCAGCTCCTCAGGCAGATGCGGCGAGTGTGACGTCTGTTCATGTCGGTGCTCCTGACTACGGTAATGCTGTGGAGGAAATCGTGCGGTACAGCTTTCGGCTTCGGCCAGGCGCGTTGGCCGTGCGCGCGCTCGAGTCGGAGTGGCATCGCTGCCGGTATCTGTGGAACGAGGCTGTGCGCCAGCAGAAGACCGGTCGCAAGCCGACGTTCGCCAAGCTCGGAAAACTTCTGACCGATGCCCGCAGCCATAATGCATGGCTGCGGGAGGGTGCGCAGGTTCCTCAGCAGCAGATCTTGCGCACGTATGCGCAATCTCTGGAGCACTCGTTTGCAGTGAAGGGCCGCGGGCGCCCGAGGTTCAAGACGCGCCGGGAAACGCTTCCGTCGCTCGAATACAGCTCCAGAGGATTTTCCTGCCGCGGCGGTCGACTGTGTCTGGCGAAGGGCATCGTGATTCCAGTGGTGTGGTCGCGGGAGCTCCCAGCCGAGCCGACCAGTGTGCGAGTGCATCGAGATTCGCTCGGGCACTGGTACGCGTCGTTCGTGGTGCGACGCGAAGTCGTCGCTACCCCCGCTGCCGATGAGGGCAGTGGGATCGGCATCGACTGGGGCGTATCCGTCACGGCCACGACCACGAGTCCGGAGTTCGACCTGCCGTATCTGGGACATCGTAAGCGCTGCGCCGCCGAGCTGGGCAAGGCGCAGCGGAAGATGGCCCGACGACACAGCGGCAAGCGTGGGCCGCAGTCGAAGGGATACCAGCGGGCCCGCAAGGCCGCAGCGACCTTGCAGAAGAAGGCTGCTCGGCAGGCCCGGCATGATGCGAGGGCCTGGGCGAAAAGTGTTGTCGACAATCACCATCTGATCGCGGTCGAGGACTTCACGCCTAAGTTCCTCGCCAAATCCACGATGGCCCGAAAGGCCACCGATGCAGCGATCGGCGTATCGAAGCAGGAACTGATCGAGTGTGCCGCGCGGGCCGGCCGGAAGGTGGTTTTGGTCGCGCCCGCGTACACGACGATGACGTGTTCGAGTTGTTTTGCGAGAGCCAAGCAGCGACTCGGGCTCGCGGAACGAACCTTCCAGTGTCGGGAGTGCGGATTCATCGACTGCCGAGACAGGAACGCTGCCAGGGTGATCTTGGCTGTGGCAGAACGGGGCCACACTCGTGTTGACGACGTCAGCCATGCGTCTTCCCCTTTCGGGTCGGATGTGCATGCGGTCTGAGCGTGAAATCCTCCGCCTCTCGCGGGGAGCCGTTAATCGAGTTCTTCCTCTGCCTTCGCAAGAACAGCAAACTCCTCGTCGGGGGAATTGGCAACGAGGTGATGCCGGCTGTACAGGCCGAAGTAGGCCATGAAGGCGGCGAACGCGATGAGGGTCCACAGCGCGGCGACCGGATCGACGAGGAAGGTGGCGATCACGGCGGCGGCCGCGATGACGAGCGCGAACGACGTGGTGACGATGCCGCCGGGAGTGCGATAGGGCCGCTTCATCTCCGGCTCGCGCCTGCGGAGGACGATGTGGCTGACCATCATCAGCACGTAACTGACGGCCGCACCGAACACGGCCATGTTGAGCAGCATCGCGCCTTCACCGGTGAGCGAGAGCACGAAGCCGATGACACCCGGCACGATGAGCGCGAGCGTGGGTGCCTTCCGCGAATTGGTGACCGACAGGTTCTTCGGCAGGTAGCCGGCCCGGGACAGCGCGAACGTCTGCCGCGAGTAGGCGTACATGATCGAGAAGAAGCTGGCGACGAGGCCGGCCAGGCCGATGTAGTTGACCACCTTCGCCGCTGTTCCGTCACCGAGCGCCTCGACCAGCGGGTTGCCCGACGTGGACAGGCTCTCCGCACCGAGTGCACCGGTCGCGAGGAACAGGACGGTGGCCCCCGTGACGATGAGGAGGAGCATGCTGATGATGATTCCGCGCGGAACGTTCTTCTCCGGTTCGCGGGCCTCCTCCGCGGCCAGCGGCACGCCTTCGACGGCGAGGAAGAACCAGATGGCGAACGGGACGGCCGCCCAGATGCCGAATGCGCCGAACGGCAGGAAGCTCGAGGCCCCCGCCGCGTCGGTCGCGGCGATGTCGGTGAGGTTGGTCGCGTCGAACAGGCCGATCGCGGAGACCGCGAAGATCACGAGGCCCACGAGTGCGATCGCGGTGATCACGAACATGGCCTTGAGGGCCTCGCCGGCACCGGTGAGATGGATTCCGATGAAGATGGCGTAGACCGCCAGGTACACCCACCACCCGTCGGTGATCCCGAAGAGGTTCAGCGATTCGACGTAGCTGCCGATGAATGTCGCGATGGCCGCCGGAGCGATCGCGTATTCGATGAGAATCGCGGTGCCGGTAGCGAATCCGCCCCACGGGCCGAGCGCGCGGCGGGCGAACGTGTAACCACCGCCCGCGGCGGGCAGCGCCGACGACATCTCGGCCATGCCCAGGACCATCGCCAGGTACATGCCGGCGATGACGACACCGGCGATCAGCAGGCCACCGAATCCGCCTTCGGCCAGGCCGTTGTTCCATCCGGCGTAATCGCCGGAGATCACGTAGCTGACGCCGAGGCCGGCGAGCAGCACCCAGCCCGCCGAACCCTTTCGGAGCGTGCGTTTTTCCAGGTAACTACTGTCTTCCGAGTGGAAGTCGGCAGCATCGTGATGTTGCCCGGTTCCGGAATTCTTGGATGGTTCTACGAGTGACATTCCGTCCCCTACATCGATCCGAATGTTGCCTCGCCGACCGCTCGAGGAGCGGGCTTCAGGGCGCCGAGGCGAACGTTAGACGAGCTGTGTACACGTCGGGTCAGCAAAACGTGACCGTGACGTAAAAATGGAGGTCGAGCGGCACCTGCGGTGCTAAGGACCCTCGCGGCGGGCGGGCACGGGGCACGCCTCCACGGCTTCGGCGACCACCTGCGGTTCGGGTGACGGTGCGGGCCTCCAGCCCTGCTCCCACCGTTGACCCACGATGACCTCCTCTGCGGCGAGGCTGCTGTTCTCCTCCGGGGTGAAGGCACGCGCGCGGCTGAGAAACCGCAAGCCTTCCGGGGTTTCGAGGCTGAATCCGGATCCGCGGCCCGGCACCACGTCGAGCACCAGCTGGGTGTGCTTCCACGCCTCGAACTGGGAACCGGAGATCCACACGGGTACCGCGTCGGCGCCCTCGGGCCGGGTGGACGGGATTTCCCCGACACCGAGCCGCAGGTCGAGGACACCGAGCAGTACGTCACGGTCGCCGACGATGAACTCGCCGTCGGGGTAGCACATCGGCGCCGAACCGTCGCAGCACCCGCCGGACTGGTGCATCATCAGCGCCCCGTGGGTACCGCCGAGGCGGCGGAGAAGCTCCACCGCCCCGGCGGTTGCCTTCAGGCGCTGAGGCGCCCGGGCTGTGTCCATCAGAAGAAGCCCTGAGCCTTCTGGGCGTAGCTGACCAGCAGGTTCTTCGTCTGCTGGTAGTGCTCGAGCATCATCAGGTGGTTCTCGCGGCCGATGCCGGACTGCTTGTACCCACCGAACGCGGCGTGCGCCGGGTACTGGTGGTACGTGTTGGTCCACACGCGCCCGGCCTGGATGTCGCGACCGGCCCGGTAGGCGACGCCACCGTCCCGCGACCACACACCGGCACCGAGGCCGTACAGCGTGTCGTTGGCGATCTCGATGGCCTGGTCGTAGTCCTTGAACGACGTCACCGAGACGACGGGCCCGAAGATCTCCTCCTGGAAGATCCGCATCTTGTTCTGACCGGTGAAGATGGTCGGCTGCACGTAGTAGCCGCCGGACAGGTCGCCGCCCAGTTCGGCACGCTCACCACCGGTGATCACCTTGGCGCCCTCACCCTTGCCGATCTCGATGTACGACAGAATCTTCTCGAGCTGGTCGTTGGACGCCTGCGCGCCGATCATCGTGTCGGTGTCGAGCGGATCACCCTGGCGGACGGCCTTGGTGCGGATCGCGGCCATCGCCAGGAACTCGTCGAAGATGTCTTCCTGGATCAGCGACCGCGACGGGCAGGTGCACACCTCACCCTGGTTGAGGGCGAACATCGTGAATCCCTCGAGCGCCTTGTCCTGGTAGTCGTCGTTGGAGGACAGGACGTCGGAGAAGAAGATGTTGGGGCTCTTGCCACCGAGCTCGAGGGTGACCGGAATCAGGTTCTGCGACGCGTACTGCATGATGAGCCGACCCGTGGTGGTCTCACCGGTGAACGCGATCTTCCGGATCCGCGGGCTCGACGCGAGCGGCTTGCCCGCCTCGACACCGAAACCGTTGACGATGTTCAGCACACCGGCCGGCAGCAGGTCGCCGATGACGGAGATCAGGTGCAGGATCGACGCCGGGGTCTGCTCGGCCGGCTTGAGGACGACCGCGTTACCCGCGGCCAGTGCCGGAGCGAGCTTCCACACGGCCATCAGGATCGGGAAGTTCCACGGGATGATCTGCCCGACGACGCCGAGCGGCTCGTGGAAGTGGTAGGCGACGGTGTCGGAGTCGATCTCCGACAGGGCGCCTTCCTGGGCGCGGATCGCGCCGGCGAAGTACCGGAAGTGATCGATCGCCAACGGAATGTCGGCGTTCAGGGTCTCGCGGATCGGCTTGCCGTTGTCCCAGGATTCGGCGAGCGCGATGGATTCGAGGTTTTCCTCGATGCGGTCCGCGATCTTGTTCAGGATGATGGCGCGCTCGGCGACCGACGTCTTGCCCCAGGCGGGAGCCGCGGCGTGGGCGGCGTCGAGTGCGAGTTCGATGTCCTCCGACGTCGAACGCGCGACCTCGCAGAACGGCTGCCCGGTGACCGGTGTCGGATTCTCGAAGTACTGGCCCTTGACGGGCGCAACCCACTGGCCGCCGATCCAGTTGTCGTAACGCGATTGGAAGGACATGACGGCGTCCGGCGAACCCGGGCGGGCATACACGGTCATCGATAACTCCCTGGTGTCGTGAAACTCGGGTGAACTTTCTGGGTGTGACTCACAACACTAGGGACCGTACCGTTGCAACTACGTTGCGTACTGCTGATCGAATAGATCGATCCTGGACTTGACCTGCGAGTACAGGGGTGAACGCGGGTCGAGTCCGGCGAGATACGCCTCCCATGCGGCGACGTCCTCGCGGCCGTGCACGGACGTGGTCCACTTGGCGAGCAACCGTTGATCGCCCTCCCGCAGCAGCGCCGCCTGAACGCGTGCCCGCAGTTCGTCGCGCAGGTCCTCCACCCCGGGCGCCTCCGATCCGGGGAGCACCGGACCCGAGTACACATCGAGGGCGGCGGCGAGCTCACCGCGATCCAGGGCGCTGCGCACCTGCCGGACGTCCGACGTCAGTTCGGCGAGCAGTCGATAGGGCCGCGATCCGAGGTTTGCGGGACCGAAAACCTTACGCAGGCGCGACATCTCGGCACGAATCGTGACGGCGTCGAGTTCGTTCTCGTCGAGCAGGACCGCGAGACGGTCGGAGCTCAACCCCTCGGGATGCTCCGCGAGGAGCAGGAGGATCTCCGCGTGCCGCTGCGACAGCGGGACGCGCCCGGCCCCACGCACCAGAGTCGGGCGTCCCGAGCCCAGCACCTCCAACCGCAGCACCGTCTCGACGAGAGGTTGCGGTGACCGCAGCAGATGGAGGCGCAACTCCGCCTCGGCGGCCGCGACGGTGGCTCTGATCAGCGACAGCACCTCGGGCACCGCGACCCGGGGACCACCGGTGATGTCGATGGCGCCGACGATCAGTCCCGTCGCCGGGTCGTGAACGGGCGCCGCCGAACAGCTCCAGTCGTGCACCGACCGGCTGAAGTGCTCCGCCCCGAAGATCTGCACGCAGTGATCGAGCGCCAGCGCGGTGCCCGGGGCGTTGGTGCCCACGGTGTCCTCACTCCAGTCGGCGCCCTCGACGAAGTTCATCTCCAGTGCCCGGTCCTTGGCGGACGAATCGCCCTCGACCCACAGCAACTGACCCTTCTCGTCGGTGATGGCGACGAGCAGTCCCGTGTCGGCGGCGTCCTCGACGAGAAGTTTGCGCACCACCGGCCGGATGATCGACATCGGATGCGACGCCCGGTACGTGGCGAGATCCGCGGCCGCCAGATCGACCGCCCGGGCCGACCCGTCCGGATTGACTCCCTTGCTGGTGCTGCGCATCCACGAGTCGAGGATGACGGAACGGACGGAATTTCCCTCGCCCTCCGTGGCAGGACCTGCGGGTGCGTGACGCTCGACGAACAACTGATGCGCCGAAGACACCCTGCGTGCCAGCATCGCGACGTCGTCTCCCGGGCGCACGGCGACCCACGGATTGCCCCCTGTGGGCGGTTGACTTTGCATCGAACTCCTCCACGGCGTCTCTGCCTACTGTAACCCGGGTCACACGGGGCTGTGTGGTCCCCTCCGTCACTCCCTCAGGAAGGTACTGACCCGCTCCGCGACCATGACCGCCGTGGCATGCGGCCCACGGCTCGGAACCACCGGGAACACGGAGGTGTCGGCGATCGTCAGCCCCTCCACTCCCCGGACGTTGCACCGCGCGTCCACCACCGCAGCCGCGTCTCCGCTCTCGCCCATCCTGCAACTGCCGCACAGGTGTAGCGACGTTCCCAGGTGGGCGAGCACCGAGCGGTCGGATACGTCCTCGGACAGCGGCACGAGCAGCGGGCCCAGTTCGGGCGAGTGGAGCAGTTCCAGTCCGATGGCCTGGCCCTCGCGCAGCGCCCGGCGGTCGGAGGCGGATTGCGCGTAGCGGTATTCGATCCGGGGCCGGTCCTGCCGGCGGCTCGACGTCAGCCGGATGTCGCCCCGGCTGTCCGCCACCATGAGCCCGATCCCGAGGATCGGGTCCGGTTGCCCGGACCCGGGGACGAGCACGTCGAACGGTGCCGTGTACGGCCGGATCTCGAGATCGCCGACATTCAGCACCGTCTCGACGACCGGACTCGTGTCGCTGCGACGGAGGGAGTCCCGGATACGATACGGTAGAGCTACTTCCGGATGATCGCTGAATTCGGTACCGACACCCGGCAGGTCGAGAACCACCGGAATATTGTTGCTCCTCAGGTGTTCTGCCGGTCCGATTCCCGAAAGCATCAGCAGCACCGGAGTTTCGACGGGACCGGCGGCCAGCACGACCCGGCCTGCGCGAACCGTGCGCCGCACGCCGCCGGACTCGACCTCCACTCCGACGGTCTCGTTACCGGAGAACAGAATTCGGACGACGTCCGAGTTCGTTTCGACCGTCAGATTGGGACGCCCCGACGCGGGCAGCAGATACGCGGCGGCCGTGCTGACACGGCGGCCGCCGTCGACATTGAGCGGGACGGGTCCGATGCCGCCGACTCCGGTACCGTTCTTGTCGGGTTCCTCCGGATGTCCCGCCCCGAGCGCCGCGGCGCGGAACGCCGCACTGATCTCACTCAACTGCTCCACGGGCTGCCTGCGAACGGGCATCGGTCCGGTGGTGCCGTGCCGGTCATCGTCGAAGTCGGCGTCACGCTCGAGTGCCCGGAAGGCGGGCAGTACGTTGTCGTACGACCACGACGCGGGCCAGTGCCGAAAGTCCGCTTCAGTCCCGCGGATGAAGTAGGCACCGTTGACGGCGCCCGAACCGCCGAGGACGCGACCGCGCACCATGGTCGAGGGCACACTCGGCGCCAACTCCACACCGTACGTCTCCGTGAACGCACTGCCCGGACCGACCGGCAGCGTCCGGTAGTCGTGCACGGGACAGTCGAGGGCCGACCGGTAACCGGGTCCGGACTCGAGGAGGAGAACCGATCGTCCGGGATCCTCACTGAGCCGAGCGGCCACCACGCATCCACTCGAACCGCCGCCGACGACCACGACGTCGGCGGCGCGAATCGGATCGGCCACTACGACTTCAACCGCGGCTTCAATGCGTCGAGGTCACGAGCGACGATGGCGCCTTTCCAGAGTCCGGCGCCGTAGGCGACGTCGTCCAACCGCTTGAACACCGTGTGCCGCACCGGCCCCAGGCCGCCCGGCTCCCGGTGCGTCGCCCAGTCGGCGACGCCCTCGGCGACGGCGATGGCGAGAGCGATGCGGCGGATCCGCTTCGAGAGCAGCACCGCCAGCAGCGTGATGGGCCAGTAGTGGCGACACATCGCGGAGGCCAGTTGCCACGCTCCACCGGCGAAACCCTGGGCTGCGAGGATGGCCGCGATGCGGGTCGGCTGGTCGAGACCGGTGAACATGCGGCGCAGGCGCAGCAACATCATCGCGAGGGTGGCGACGGCACCGAGGAGACCCAGCCGGGTGCAGGTGGCGGCGGCGATGCAGGCGAAGAACGTCCACGGCGACATCGACAGCGGCGGGACCATGCCCGAATGCCTCGCCGCGAGCGGCGCCGCACCGGTGCCGTAGAACAGCTTGCGGTCGAACCACTTTCCGAACGTCACCCGGTGATCATGCGCAACGTGGGCCACAGGCTCGTAGCGCAGTCGCCACCCGGACTCCTGGAGTCGCCAGCACAGGTCGACATCCTCTGCCACGTGCATGGACTCGTCGAAGCCGCCGAACTCGTCGAGAACCTCGCGCCGGGCGATCATCGCGGCGCTCGGGACGTACGACACCGGGCCGCCGGACTCGACCGCGGACTCCTTACGCCCCAGGTCGAGGGACGATCGGGCGTGCTCGTACCGCGCGAGAGTGCTGGCCTCCGGTTCGAGCGCCACGATCCTCGGCGCGACGAGCGCGACCGCGGGATCGCTGAAGTGACCGAGCATGACCTCGATCCAGCCCGTGCGGGGCAGGACGTCGGAGTCGAGGAACGCCACGAACGGAGTTGCGGCGTAACGCAGACCGGTGTTCCGCGCCGCCGCCGGCCCCTTGGCCGTCTCGTGGCGCAGGACGGTGACGCGGCCACCACACCCGTTCTGCAGGGCGGGGGCGACGATCGGGACGTCGGAGCCGTCGTCGACGACGACCACTTCGAGTCCGCGGAGCGACGCCAGCACCCGGTGCAGTCCGGACGCGTTGTTCTTCACCGGAATGACGACGGTGACATCCCGCGGCGACGGAGTACTCATGGGTCGCGGGTTCGCGACACCCGAGTCGAGGAGGCGGCGTGCGACCACCGCGGACTGCGGATCGACGACCTCGAGGTAGCCGTCACCGATCATGGCCGCGGCGGTGGGTGCCAGCTTCAACATCCGAGTCGGCGATCCGCCGATGAGCACTCGACCTCCGGAGTATGCGCGTACCTTGGGGTCGATTCGGATCCCGAATCCATCGGGAAGTCGAGCTTGGCGCATCAGTCGATCGTATGCGGATCGGAGACCGCTGACAGGGCATGCCGGAAATTAGTCGCGTACGCATGCCGGAAATTCGCCCTCGGCAGCCCGAGGACGCCCATGCGGGTCATTGGAGCCTCCCATCGGCGCCCGGTTCCCACCGGAGCCTTCCATCGGGGCCCGGTTCCCACCGGGCCAGTGCCTTGGTGACTGTGTGGACGAGTACGCCGAAGAGCTGCGCCCCCTCCGCGGCCGTAGCGCCCGTCGGGTCACCGAGCACGCCGTTGGCCGACACGGCGACCATACCGCCTTCGCGCAGTCTTGGCATCAACCTCGCGATAGGTTCCGTATTACCGGCTTCGGCCCTGGACAACCTCACCCGACCGGGCGAAAGGTGTAGCAACAAGGACGTTTCCGTACGTCCGGCATGGGCGTCGGCGCCGGGGACCGCGCAGGGCACCCAGGCCACATCACGGGCCTCGTAACGAAGCAAGGCGACAGCCTTGACCAGTGCGGGCCCGTTTCCTCCGTGCCCGTTGACGAAGAGCACCCGGTCGGCCCACCGGCACGCGGACCTCCCGTACTCGACCAGAACGGTCTCGAGCGCCTCCGCGCCGAGCGAGACGGTCCCGGGAAATCCCTCGTGCTCGCCGCTCGCGCCGTAGGCGATCGGGGGTGCCACCAGCACGTGGGGCAGCGCGCGCGACACGGCGTCGGCGATGGCGGTGTCCGTGTCGAGCGGCAGGTGCGGGCCGTGCTGCTCGAGGGAGCCGACCGGGACCACCACCGTCGACACGCGGGACTCGAGGTCGGGCCACACCGCGTCGTCGAGGTGTCCGGAATGGGGCATCCCCCGATGCTAGGCGACGGTGGCGAGTCGACCTGCACTAGAGGGACAGGGCGACCCGCTCCCCCTCGATGACGGCGGAGTGTGCACGGCGGGGCGCCAGCACGTCGCCGATCCGGTGGACGTCGATTCCGCTGTCGGCCAAATCCTTCCAGAGGTCGTCCTCCGGCTGCTGGTGCGCCGAGGACACGACCCAGTCGACGGTGAGCTGCCGGGACCGACCGGTCGGGTGGTGCAGCAACGTCACCGCGAGCCTCCCCCCGGCGTCGTCGCACCCGGTCGGCACGACGTCCGTCACCTGGGTGATGCCCTTGCGGTGCGCCCGCCGTTTCCAGCCCTCCAGGTCGAGTGTGATCCCGAGATCCTGGCCGACGATCATCGCCGGTGTGCAGATCGTGACGGCACAGCCGGCGTCGGCGAGGAACTCCGCGACGGACGTGCCCTGATGAAACCCGAGCTCGTCGACCACCAGCACGGTCCCGGACGGATCCGCGCGACCCTCCAGCACGTCGCGGACATCGACGACCCGTTGCCGCGTGCCCGCCCAGCGCGGACGTCGCGGACGCGCCCCGGTCGCGAGCACCACGACGTCGGGTGCCTCCCCGACGACGGTCTCCGCGGTCGCCTCCGCGCCGATCCGCACGTCCACCCCGCGCCGAGCGCATTCCGATTCCAGATCGACGACGAGTTCGAGGAACTCGCGGCGTCCCGGCACGACCGCAGCTGTCCGGACCTGCCCACCGAGTGCAGTCGTGCGTTCGAACAGCGTCACGTCGTGTCCTCGCTGCGCCGCGGTCGCGGCAGCCTTCAGCCCGGCCGGTCCGCCGCCGACCACGACCACTCGCTTGCCGCGAACGACGGGGTCGGGCAACAGGATCGATTCCCGGCCCGCGCGGGGGTTCACGACACACCCGAGCCACCGGCCCAGGCCCATGCGTCCGACACATTCCTGATTGCACGCCAGGCACGTGCGGATCTCGTCCTCCTCGCCGGCGAGTGCCTTTGCCGCGAAGTCGGGGTCGGCGATCTGGCCGCGCACCACCCCGATCAGGTCGCAGTGCCCCTCGTCCAGAGCCTGGTCGGCCTGGTGCGGATCCGTGAACCGGCCGACACCCACCACCGGGAGGCCGACCCGCTGCCGGATCGCGTTCGGGACGAACAATGCATACCCGCGGGGAACGGCCATCGACGCCTCGATCATGTGGAGCGTCTCGGTCGCCATTCCGATCGACGTGTTGAGGTAATCGACCCGGCCGTCCGCCTCGACGAGAGCGGCCACCTCCACCGCCTCGTCGAGATGCACACCGCCGTCGAACAGATCCTCGCCCGCGAGCCGGACCCCGAGCGCGCGGTCCGGGCCGATCGCCGCGCGCACCGCCGCGACCACCTCGAGGAGGAACCGGGCACGGTTGCCGAGCGACCCGCCGTATCGGTCCATGCGCTGATTCGTGGCAGGCGCGAGGAAACTTCGCACGAGCGACGAATGGGAACACTGCAGTTCGATCCCGTCGAATCCACCCCGGACACAGTGCTCGGCGACGCGCGCGTACCCGTCGACGAGTGTCCGGATCTCCCGCTGATCGACCGCCTTGGGCACTTCCCGGAACAGCGGGTCGGGGACGGCGCTCGGCGCCCACAGCGGACGCCGCGAGTACATGCTCGACCCCTGACCGCCGTTGTGGTTGATCTGAGCCAGGATCGGGACGCCGTGCTCGTGGACCGCGTCGGTGATCCGCCGATACCCCGGGACGACCTCCGGCCGGTAGCCGGCGATCACCTTCTCGTACGGCCAGTCACCGGGATGGGTGGCGTGTTCCTCGGAGATGATCAGGCCCGCACCACCCTTCGCCCGCGCCGCGTAGTAGGCGGCGTGCTGCGCGGTGGGCAGCCCGTCCACGGCGTACCCCGTCAGGTGCGCGGAGAACACCACCCGATTGCGCAGGATCAGCGGTCCCAGACGCAATCGGGTGAACAGGTGGCGGTACCCGGGCGTGTTCACACCTTGGTGTTGCCCATGTCGACGGCGACCTGGCTGCCCGTCACCCTCCGCGAACCGTCACCGGCCAGCCACAGCACGGCATCGGTGATGTCGTCCGTGTCGGCCAGCGGGTGCTCGGTGAGGATGGTGCCGAAGCTCGACATGTAGTGCGGGTGCTTCTCGAGTAGCACGAGACTGCCGGGGTCGGTGCCCATCGGGGTCTTCACGCCGTACGGGTGAACGGAGTTGACCCGGATGCCGTATTCGCCGAGCTCCTTCGCCGCGGTCTGGGTCAGTCCCACGAGCCCGAACTTGGAGGCGGCGTAATTAGCCTGTCCCGGAAGGGGCTTGATGCCCGCGACGGAGCTGATCACGATGATCGAGCCGCCGCGGCCACCCTCGATCAGCGCCGGGACCGCCGCCTTCAACGTCTTCCACGCGCCGGTGAGGTTCACGTCGATCAGCGTCTCCCACTGCTCGTCGGGCATCTCCCAGAAGCGATTCCAATTGCAGATCCCGGCGTTCGCGATCACGATGTCGAGCCGGCCGAACTGTTCGACACCCCGGTCCACGACCGCCTTCAGTCCCGCGCTGTCGCGCACGTCCGCCCGCTCGGCGAGAATCTTGCCGCCCTCGGATTCCACCAGCCGCACCGTCTCGGCCAGGTCGTCCGCCGTCGCCGGCTCGTAGCTGTTGTACTCCGACACCGGTCCGCAGATGTCGACGGCGATGATCGCCGCGCCTTCCCGCGCCAATCGCACGGCGTGCGTTCGCCCCTGCCCGCGGGCAGCCCCGGTGATGAACGCGACCTTGCCGTCGAACTGTCCCATGGAAATGTCCTATCTCTCGTTGACGAGGGTGAACGGATGGTGGTCGAACTCGGACCGTCTGCGTGCGGTGACGTTCTGCGCCTCGGCGCGGCCCTCGCGGACCGCCTCGAGAAGGGTTCGGGGAGCCACGCAGTCACCGGCCCGCACCGTGTCCGGGCGCGACGAGCGGAACGCGTCCTCGGGGAGTCGGTGGGAGCAGTCGATCAGCACGGCGCACGGCGCCACCGACTCGTCCCCGGTGTAGCGGTCGACGATCCGCATGCCTGCCTCACCGACCGACGCGATGCGGCTGTCGAGGTGGCGCGTCACCCCGGCCCGTTGCAGGCGGGTGTTGGCGTCGGCGAGATCCCCGGTCATTCCGAGCCGCGAGCCGGCCACCGAGTCCTGGGTCACGATGCGCACGTCCCTCCCCCGCGCCGCCAGCCACTCCGCGACCGCCACACCGACGGGTCCGCCCACCGGGTCGAACACGACGTGGGGTCCCTGCCCCGGTGTGCCGCCGCCCAGCAGTTCCGCGGCACTGAGGCACCGGACACCCCCCTCGACGGGAAACGGTAGCGGCCTCGGCCTGCTGCCGGTCGCGAGGATCACCGTCGCGCCCTCGCGTTCCGCGGCGTCCAGTTCGGCGGCGGTGACGGTGGAACCCAGCCGGAATTCGACTCCGAGCCTGTGGCATTCGTTCTCGAGCCAGTCGGTCAGCGCCGTCAGGTGCGGCGCAGCGGTGGCCGCGACCCGGACCATCCCGCCGGGCCGGACCGACGCGTCCGCCACGGTGACGCGGAAACCACGCACCGCGAGCACCCGGGCGGCCTCGAGACCCGCCGGACCGCCGCCGATCACCAGCACCGCGCCGGCGGCACCGTCCGCGGACTCCTCGGGAGGATCGATGCTCTCGTGTCCGGCAGTGGGATTGCCGACGCACGTGACGACGGGATTGCGGGGGTCGAGGACCTGGCACGTCTGGTTGCACAGGACGCACGGCCGCGGCGCCACACCCCGCCGGATCTTGACGACGAGGTCGGGATCGGCGATCTGGGCGCGCGTCATCTCGACGACGTCGGCGACCCCCTCGTCGAGCGCGCGCCGGGCGTCGGACGGATCGATCACGCTGCCCTGCAGCACGACGGGGACCGCGCCTGCGACCGCGCTGCGGACGTCCCGGCAGAGTTCGGTGTTGAACGACGGCGACCGGTGGAAGTCGGGTCGGTACGCGTTCGCCGACATCGGTCCGCCGCGCACCACCACGAGCAGGTCGAGGGCGTCGGCCAGTTGCCGTGCATGCTCGGCGGCCACCTCGGGGGTGATGCCCGCCCACGATGTCTCCTCGTCGCAGCTCAGGCGCAGGGACAGGACCCGGCCGGGCCCCAACTCGGCGCGGACGGCGGCAAGCACCTCACGGGTGAGTCGCAGCGGATCGGCCCCGTACCCGTCCCCACGCAGGTTCGTGAGATCCGAATGGAACTGCCGCACCAGACTTCTCGGACCGGCATCGAGTTCGACGCCGTCGGCGTCCGCGGACACGGCCGCGGCCGCGGCCGCACGGAATCCCGCGACGATGCTGTCGATCTCCGGCCGCCCCATGGCCATCGGCGTCTCGCGGGAGATCACGTCGGCAACTCCCGACGGTCCCCACAGCACCGCCTGCGAGTACGCGCTCGACCCCTGCAACCCGGTGTGTCCCAGGCCCGCCAGCACCAGGGTGCCGTGCGGCCGGCACGCCGCGACCACGTCCCGCCAGCCGTCGACGCAGTCGGATGCCAGCGGTGCCCGTTCGTAGGGCCAGTCGGAGTCGTGGACCGACGCCACCTCGGTGACGACGATCCCGGCCCCGCCGCGCGCCCGCCGCTCGTAATACGCGACATGGCGCGGTGACAATGCCCTTCGCACACCCAGATTGGTGGGGTGCGGACCCAGAAGCACCCTGGACCGGGCATGGCGTCCGGCCAGGGTGATCGGGTCTGTCAACTGCGCAGACATCTACGCCGTTCGTCGGTCAGGATTCGGCGCCGAGTACACGTGCGAATCCGGGCGGGATCACGACGTCGGACGGCGTGAGGTCGTGGATGTTCGAGTGGCCCAACCCGAGCAGCGCCGAGTCGATGCCGCCACGGAGGACGTCGAGGACGTTCTCGACGCCGGCCTGACCGTTCGCCGAGAGACCCCACAGGTACGCGCGGCCGATCATCACGGCCCGCGCCCCGAGCGCGACGGCCTTGACGACGTCGCTGCCGCGGCGGATCCCGCCGTCGAGCAGCACCTCGACCTGGTCGCCGACGGCCTCCGCGATGGCGGGCAGCGCACGGATCGGCGCCGGGGTGCCGTCGAGATTGTTGCCGCCGTGATTCGACACGGAGATCGCGGTGACACCGGCGTCGACGGCGCGCTTGGCGTCGTCGACCCGCATGACACCCTTGAGCATGAACGGCCCGCCCCACTGCTCACGTAGCCACGCGATGTCGTCCCACGTCGGCAGCGGCGTCTGCATCCACTCGCCGTACGCACCGAAGAAGGTGGGCGGTTCCTGACCGGGCTGCGCCAGGTTCGGGGTGGTCAGATCCGGGATCTTGCGGGTCTTCGCGAACTCGTACAACCACTTCGGACGGGTGATGCCCTCCGGCGCGAACTGGAGCATCGCCTTGAGGTCCATCTTCTCCGGGATCGCCGGGCTACCCCAGTCGCGTCCGTACGAGAACGACCAGTCGGTGGTGATGATCAGCCCGGTCGCACCCGCGGCGCGGGCCCGTTCCATCCGCTGGACCAGAACGTCGCGGCTGCCGACCCAGTACATCTGGAAGAACGTCTGAGGATTGGCGGCCGTGACCTCCTCGATCGGCTTGCTGGCGAACGAGCTCAGACCGATCGCCGTTCCCCGCGCCGCCGCGGCGCGTGCCACGGCAACCTCGCCGTCGGGGTGCACAGCCTGCACACCGGTCGGGGAGATCACGACGGGCAGCGAAATCTGCTGCCCCATCACGGTCGTGGACAGCTCACGCTTGTCGGACAGCCCGACGACGTGCGGGGCGAACCCCAGCTCACCGAACGCCGCGATGTTGTCGTCGACCGTCACGCCGCGCTCGGACCCGGCGATCAGCGCCGCGTACACCGACTTCGGCAGGCGCTTCTTCGCGCGGCGCTGAGCCTCGGCCACGGTCTCGAAAAACGGATTCTTACCCATGGGAATACCTCTCGTACCTGGCAGACGGCGTTACGTCTGGTCCATGCCCGCAAGCGGGTTCTCGTCACAAATCTTTGCCGGGGGACGCACCATCAGCGTCAGCGGAACCGGCGCCCGCGGGGTCCGGCGCTGGCCGGTGCGGGAATGGTCGACACTCGATTTCGGGATCTCGCCGGCCGCAGCCAACGCCAGTTCGCCGTTGCCGATCACGCATTCGGGGTCCGGGCCGTCCATCGGCAGCCCGGTGAAGAACTTCGCGGCCATGCATCCGCCGCGGCAGGAGTCGTAATGGTTGCACTTGCTGCACGCGCCGCCGGTCTGTGGGGACCGCAGCTCCTGGAACAGCTCCGACGTCTGCCACACCTGCTGGAAACCGCCGTCTGCGACGATGTTTCCGGCGAGGAACTGGTCGTGGATCGCGAACGGGCAGGCGTAGACGTCGCCGATCGGGTCGATCAGGCACACCACGCGACCGGCGCCGCACAGGTTGAGACCGGGCAACGCGTCACCGTAGGCGGACAGGTGGAAGAAGGAGTCGCCGGTGAGCACGCCCTCACCGTTGGCGACCAGCCAGTTGTACAACTCGCGCTGCTGCGCCTGGGTGGGGTGCAGTTCGTCCCACACGTCCGCGCCGCGGCCCGACGGGCGCAGCCGGGTGATGCGGAGGGTGGCGCCGTACTTGTCGGCGAGGGCCTTGAAGTCGTCGAGCTGGGACACGTTGTGTCGGGTCACGACGACGGAGATCTTCGCGTCCTTGAAACCGGCCTCGGACAGATTCTCGAGGGCCCGCACGGCCATCGCGAACGACCCCGGACCGCGGACGGCGTCGTTGACCTCGGCCGTCGCACCGTCGAGGGAGATCTGCACGTCGACGTAGTCGCTGGCCGCGAGCCGGGCCGCGACCTTCTTGTCGATCTTCACGCCGTTGGTGGAGAACTTCACCCCCACCTGGTGGGCGGTCGCGTAATCGACCAGTTCCCAGAAGTCGGAGCGAACGGTCGGCTCACCGCCGCCGATGTTCACGTAGAAGACCTGCATGCGCTGCAGTTCGTCGATGATCGACTTGCACTGTTCGGTGCTCAACTCCCGCGGGTCACGCCGGCCCGAGGAGGACAGACAGTGCACACACGACAGGTTGCACGCGTAGGTCAACTCCCAGGTCAGGCAGATCGGGGCGTCGAGACCGAGTTCGAACTGGTCGACGAGACGGCCGACCGGGGCGGAAGGCCTTTCGAGCATGGAGGTCATGGGCTGTGTCCTCTGGTACGGGGTGGTGAGAGCTGGTCAGGCGGGAACGATCATGTGCGACTCGGCCAAGGTGCCGAGCGCTCGCGCGTACTGCGCGGCAGTGTCGTCCCCGATGCCCTGCGCCCGCAGTGCGGACCGGGCGTCGGCATGTGAGGGGAGGGCTTCGACCACCGCGACGATCGTGCGGTTCTTCAGGAACGACAGCTTGCGCGTCCCGAAGTGGTAGAGCAGCGCCCCGAAAGGTTCGGGACGCAGCGCCACCTGCGGATGAAGCTTCCAGCCCACATCGAGATCGATACCGGCGCTGCCGGTCACTGAAGCAGAAGCTGGAGCGGACATGATCAGTACACGCCGCACATGCCGTCGATCGAGACCTCTTCCACCAGGGATTCCTCGACCAAGTCGTTTTCCAGCACGTTGTTGTCGCGATCCGACATGATTTCCTCCTACTGTTCGGTGATACGGCGCGAGCCGGAGGGATGTCCCCCGTCATAGGGGACCATCTCTGTGACTCGCCTCACCACTGTAATGGCATCGAGTGCAGAATGACAGACCGGGAGGGTACGAAAGTTGAGAAGTCGTCGAAAACCATCCAGTCGGATAGGGCGACGCCCGTCCACTACGCAGGATCGGATCAGCACCGTCGGGATCGAGTTGTTCACGGAACAGGGATTCGACGCCACCAGCGTCGACGAAGTCGCGGAAGCGTCCGGCATCGCCCGGCGCACACTGTTCCGCTACTTCCCGTCCAAGAACGCGATCCCGTGGGGAGACTTCGACGCTCACCTCGACGAGATGCGCGCCCAACTCGAGGCGCAACCCGACGACATCCCGATCGTCGACGGGCTCACCGCCGCACTGCTGCAGTTCAACGCATTTCCCGCAAGCGAGGCGATCAACCACCGCAAACGCATGGGCCTGATCCTGCGAGTGCCCGCCCTGCAGGCGTATTCGGTGGTGATGTACGAAGGGTGGCGCAACGTCATCGCCGAGTACGTCGCGAGCCGGCTCGGAGTCTCACCGACCGACCACGTTCCGCGGACCGTCGGCTATCTTCTACTCGGCGTTGCCATGTCAGCGTACGAACAGTGGCTCGACGACGATTCCCTCGAACTGAACGAACTACTCGCCAGCGGAATGCAATCGCTCTACGATGGTCTGAGTTCTCTCGGCGAGCCCGACACCCAGTCCTGATCCCTCCCGCCATCACCTCTCGGCAAGGTTGCCTCGAATGACTTCCACTCTCGACACGCCCCCTTTCGACTCACTCGCCCCCTGCGAACCCGGGCTGTGGTCACATGGTCACGTCACGGTGCAACGGGTCGAAGCCGGGCCGCTCACACTCACCCGCGACGGCGATCAACTGCGGGTCGCGCACGCACTCACACCCGGTGATCTCAGTGAACGACTCGTCGCCTCCGTCACCGCGTCCATCGAGGATGCCGCATTCGGTCAGGACGAATTCGAGTCGACCATGGTCGGACTCGTCCGCTCCACCGTCGACGGTGCACTCGACGCGTGGACCGTCTACTACCGCAACTCCCTGAACGAACTCCTCGACGGCACCGCCGACTTCGCGCCGATCCACGAGAAGGCGGAACAACTGGTCCGCGGTTCCGTTCTCGACCTCGGATCGTGCTTCGGCTTCCTGCCGCTTCGACTCGCGCGCGCGGGCCGGTCGGTTACCGCAACCGACATCCTTCCCGGCACCATGACCCTCCTCGACGCCGTGGCGCCGGAACTTGGACTCGACCTGCGCACCCTCGTGTGCGACGCCGCGCACGTGCCCGTCCCCGACGACAGCGCAGACACCGTCACCGCCATCCACCTCCTCGAACACGTCGACGAGAACATCGGGGCCGCAGTGATATCCGAGGCCCTCCGAGTCGCCCGCGACCGGGTCGTCGTCGCCGTCCCGTACGAGGACGAGGCCACCGCGTGCCACGGGCACGTCCGAACCTTCGACACCCCGACGTTGCGGAAACTCGGCGAATCGACGGGGCACCCGTTCGAGGTGTTCGAGCACCACGGCGGCTGGCTCGTCATCGACTGCTGACCCCTCACGACGCGCGGAGGTGTGCGATCAGGACCGCCTCGACCGCCGAATGGCGTGCCGGGGTCGGTAGCGGCGGCGCGGTGGTCCGGTAGTGATGCCCGGTCGGGGTGCCGAGATCGATGAGATGCCGGCGGCCCGGTCTCTGTATCGGGCGAGCCGTCCACCCCGGAGCCTCCTTCGCATAGTTGCACGCCGCGCACAGCCCGGACCCGTTGCGCACCGACGTCGGACCCGACTTGCCGTGTGAGCGGATGTGGTCGTGATGGCGAATCGGCGCATCGCACCACGGCGTCCGGCACGTGCGATCGCGGAGGTCGATCAACTTCGCCAGACCCTTCGGGAACGTCCGGGACTGCGATTCCCTCGCGGTCAACGCCCCCGACTGCGGGCAGGAATAGACCCGCTGCAACGACACCTCGGTATCCGCACTCACCGCGTCGGCCACCAACTGCCGGGCGATCCCCGCCGGCACCGGACCGTACCCCTGCACCTGCGCCGGCTCGTTCCCACCAGCCAGCAGCGTCTCGTCCGACAGCACCAGTTTCACCGCCACCGGCACACTGGAGGCCACTTCGGCTCCGGTTCCGCGCAAGAACAGCAAATCCACCATCACCTGATTCCGGGTACGGCCACCACTGTTCCCGGTGGCGATCAGGCTGTCCGCATCACGGCCCAGCGTCGCCTGCAAGCACACCGCCTGCTCCACCGGCATCAACACACTCAGGTACGCCATCGAATCCGGGGCCGGCCGCGTCGTCACCCGCCGCTCGGAGACGGCCTTGCGGTGCCTGCGGACCACCGACGCTGCATCGAGTTCCGCAGCAAGAGCCTTCGCCCGCGCGACCAAACCCTGATCACCAACCCCATCGAGAATGCCCGGGGCCGAGCACAACCGGCGATCCACGATCCCCCGATCCTCAGCCGACAAACAGGCCGTTTCCCGCACGAGCAACGTGGCCCGCCATTCGTTCAACCGGCCCGACCGCAACAGGTCCAGGGTATGGGGCATCTCGTGCACCACCGCCCGCGCGAACCCCAGATGCCGACCGCCGCGGTTCGGGGATTCCCTGCGTGCCAACGCAATCTGCGACGCGATCCCTCGGTCCCACTCGGCACGCGGACACCGTCAGCCTTCCGATCGGCCCGAATGCAGGTGGCGACATCGTCGGTGATCACCGCCTGCGCCGCACACCCCACCGACTTCAACGTTTCGATCGCATCGAGCCACTCGATCCCCGGGCCCGCGTCACCGCCGACCTCGACACACCGCAGCCGCGCGGTGAACACAAGCAACTCGTCCAGATCCGGTGCCACCAATTCCCCCACAACCAACCTCCCCCAAGGTCATTCGAAACTTTGTACTGCTTATCTGCTTAAGTGGACCTATGCTGGTCAAGTGGATTTCGCAGCTGAGGGCCCGGTGGGTGGCGTGGACTACCCGCGTACGTATCAGGAGTTTCGGGAATGGTTTCCCGACGACGCGTCGTGCGCGGAATATCTAGCGGATTTGCGTTGGCCGGAGGGATTTCGATGTCCGG
>RRBB01000659.1:0-1222 GCA_006543605.1 Rhodococcus sp. WS4 | reverse complement strand
AGCAGTGAGTCGGAAGGTCTGTAGCGGTTCGGAGTCACTTCTGGAGGTGTGGACCTGTCCAGGGCGCGTTGCTTGACCGCGAGGTCGGCGTGCATATAGATCTGTGTGGAGGCGATGCTTTCGTGCCCGAGCCACAGCGCGATCACCGAGATGTCGACGCCTGCTTCGCGTAAGAACATCGCGGCGCTGTGGCGAAGGACGTGAGGGGTGATTCGTCTGGTCGCCAACGATTGGCAGTGAGATGCCGCGGCGGTGGCGTGTTTGTTCACCAGCCATTCAACGGCATCGGTGCTCAGCGGTGTGCCATGTCGGCTCGGGAACAGTGGGGAGTCGGGTTGGGCGTCATGTGCTTTCAACCACTCTCGCAGCGTGGTGACGGCGCCGGCGGTCAAAGGCGTGGATCGCTGTTTTCGGCCCTTGCCGCGACATCGAACGTGAGGCCCGGTTGTCAGCACCACGTCCTCGCGGCGTAGACCGGTGAGTTCGGCGACACGTAAACCGGTTTGGACTGCGACGGTGAGGAGCGCGTGGTCGCGGCGACCGATCCAGGTGTCTCGGTCGGGAACGGCGAGGATCGCCTCGGCCTCTTCTTTGGTGAGGAACGCAACGATTGCTCGATCAAACCGTTTTTGTGGGATCGATAGGACACGCGAGATCAGATCGGCATGTTCGGGGTGCTCGAGCGCGGCGAACCTGAACAGCGAATGGATCGCGGCGAGGCGGGCGTTGCGGGTCCGTATGCTGTTGCCCCGCTCGTTTTCCAGATGGGTGAGGAACGCGCCGATCGTCGGGGCGTCGAGGTCGGTGAAGTCGAAGCTCGCCGGAGCGAGCTTCTTTCTGTCGGCGATGAATCCGAGGAGCAGCCGGAACGTGTCACGGTAGGCGGCGACGGTGGCCGGGCTGACCTGCCGTTGGGTGAGAAGGCGGTCAGTGAAGAACTTCTGCAGGGTGGGTGCGAGGGGGCTCATGGCAGTTCTCCGAGGAAGTCTTCGAGGCGCCTTCCGACGATGGCGAAGAGTTCGGGTGCGGCTTCGAGATACCAGTACGTGGATGCGGGATCACTGTGCCCGAGAACAGCCGACAGCAGTGGTATTCGGGCATCGACGTCGGCGTGCTGTTGGTGCCAGTCGACCAGTTGGCGAACCGCGAAGGTATGACGGAGGTCGTGAATCCGGGGCCGGGGTCGTTGCCCGCGCCCGGTCAGCCCGGCCCTGTCGATCAG
>RRBB01000658.1:0-1229 GCA_006543605.1 Rhodococcus sp. WS4 | reverse complement strand
CCTGCATCCAGGCGCTGCCCCGACCCGGCTAACGATCCGCCCAGGACCTGCTCCACCGAATCGAAACGCCTTCCCGGACCGTGGAATCCGGCGCTCACCTGACGCGACAGCCGGGCATCGGCCATGCCCACACCCCGACGGGTCATGATGAAACAAGATCGAAACCACTCGGCACTCGCCAGATCAAGACCGTGAGCCATCAAGGTATAGCTGACCGCGACACCGCGTTCGAGCATCATCTCCTCGACCTCACGGAAGCTGAGCGGGAACCGGAAGTACAACCACACGCAGTGGTTGATGATCTCGACCGGGTAACGGTGGCCTTTGTACGATGACATTGGGGTGGTCACGCCACATTCTCCCAGTTTGCCGCGTTCAACAACGTGACAGTGCCGTGATGCGGGTGCGGCGCTCGGGGCGCACCCGCATCCCTCCACGCACCAGTCATCCCAACGGGGTATCTTCCACAGCCCGAAGGATGACAACGCGTCCGACTCATACCCTTCCTCCCCTCCCGGTCGGTATTATGGTTCGACCAAACACTTTGGCCTTCTCCTGTCGAGGAGAGGCACCTGAAAGCAAGGATCCGCACATGGATGTCATGGAACACGCGGGAGCCATTCTCCCCGAGGACCGCTACAGTGCGAGCACCCTCGAGACGTTCCGATCGAACGGGTACTGGCGCGACGAGAGCCTGGCCGAACATGTGGATCGCTGGGCGACGATCGACCCGGACTTCGTCGCTGTCACCGACGGCTACGGAGCGCTCACCCGCCGTGAGCTTCGGGCGCAGGCATACCGTCTCGCGGACTCATTGAAAAAGCTGGGAATCGAGCAGGGTGACCGCGTCCAGGTGCAGTTGCCGAACTGGAACGAATTCGTCGTCATCTATGTGGCGCTCGCCAGGATCGGCGCCGTACTCGTGCCGACGATGCCGGTGTATCGACACGACGAGGTGCGGTACGTTCTGGAGCACTCCGGCGCCAAGATCTCGTTCTTGACAGAGGAATTCCGGAAGTTCCGGTACGCCGACATGCTGACCGAGGTCCGCGCGGAGGTTCCCGGGCTCGCGCACGTCGTCGTCGTGCGCGGGAAAGCGGGGGTCGACGAGATCGCGTTCGATTCACTGATCGCCGGCGACGACGTCCCCGGTGACGAAGAACTCGGGCCACCGCCGTCTGCCGATGCGGCCCACGCCATCATCTACACCTCAGGAACGGAGTCTCGGC
>RRBB01000657.1:0-1231 GCA_006543605.1 Rhodococcus sp. WS4 | reverse complement strand
TCGTTGCGGACCAGGTCGACGATCATCACGTTCTCGGCGACGTCCTTGACCGAGACCCGCAGGGCTGCCGGGTCGGCGCTGATCGGCAGGGTCCCCTTGATGGGGCTGGAGGTGACGGTGGTGCCGTTGCGGGCCAAATAGAGCTCGGGGGACAGGGAGGCGACGGCACCCCAGTTGCCCTGCAGGTAGGCGGCCCGGGTGGGCTGGGTCTGTTCGATGCCGTCGGCGAAGAAGTCCGCGGGCCGTCCGGTGATCTGGCCGGTGAACTGGGTGCAGATACAGCTCTGATACACCTCGCCGGCACGGATCGCGTCCTTGCAGGCGTCGACGTTGCGGTGGTGGGATGCGCGATCCGGCGGTGTCCACCGCATCGACCAGGCCCGGGGTTCGGTGTGCGGATCGAGGGTTGCGGCGGCCAGGTCCGGTGGGCAGGAGGCGTCGGTGAGGCTTTCGTACCACCAGCACCCCTGGGTGTCGAGGCGCAGCACCGAGTCGGTCCAGCCGCCGGCAGCGGCGGGGAGCCGGCCCACACCGTCCGGGTACGCCAGGTACCCGATCCATCCGCCGCCGATCACCGGTTCGCCACCGGTGGTGGTGGTGGGGCGGTCCGGGCACGCGGATCCGAATGCGGCACGGGGAGTCACCGGTTGCGCCTGCAGGTGCGGGGCGATCACCGCGGCCGCGCCGAACCACTGGCCGACCAGCGCCGCCGGGGCGGGCAGCATCATCTCCCGGGCCCGGGTGTGCAGCGCCCGGAGCACCTCGGCGGGCCGGCCGCCGGGCCCTAGACGTTGCAGGCGCACGGGCGGACGCTCGTATTCCTCATCGACGCAACCACTCCGGTTCCATCACCGGCGGGATGGGGCGGGGCGATCATCAAAACGCGCACCCTCCCATGCGGCGGCGACAGCCACACCCCGACGGGTGGATTTCACGTCGTGGACCCGCACGCAGTAGGCGCCGGCCGCTGCGGCGAGCGTGGAGGCCGCGCAGGTGAGGTCGTCGCGGTCGGCGGGCGGGGGGATGGTGTCTTCGACGTCGGTCATCAGTGCCCCGAGGAAGGATTTGCGGGAGGCGCCGACCAGTACGGGGCGGCCGAGTTCGAGGATCCGGTCGAGGTGGGCGAGCAGCGCCCAGTTGTGGGCGCCGGTCTTGGCGAATCCGAGTCCGGGGTCGAGCACGATGCGGTCCTCGCGTATCCCGGCGCTGATCAGTGCGTCGAGGCGGTCGG
>RRBB01000656.1:0-1231 GCA_006543605.1 Rhodococcus sp. WS4 | reverse complement strand
CGCCTCACAGAACCCGATCGTGGACCGGAACAGATCCGCCTGCGTCGGCGTCAGCCCCAACGTCACGACTCACCCCAAGATCGATGCCCTTGCGCCATAAGGACATTCTCCCGGAAAGATCAACATCACCTGGGACCGCCACGCCGCGAAAAACACCAGCCACCTAGGACGGTAGGCGCTTTCGGGCTGGTCGCACGCCGCCGCTCCCACGACGACTCCACGGATTCAGGCTGAGAGCATGTCTGATGTGGAGTTTCTTGAAGCAGGTGGCGGCGGCGGCGAGGTGGAGGAAGCCGGCGAAGTGTTCGGCATGGCGTTCATAGCGGATGGTCAGCCGGCGGTACCCGGTGAGCCAAGACAAGGGTGCGATAGCGAGTTGATTCATTGTTCCGTAACAACATTCGATACCGGGGCGGCGGAGGAGGAGTTCGACGCAGGGTATGCCCGATATCGGTTTTCCGTCCCCTCGGGCGGAGCTGTGCCCTCTCGAGGGTCGGGGTGTCGAGGGGATCAGATCCTTCCGGCGAATCGTGGGGTGTCGTAGTCAGGGTCGGAGTTGGTGTGCCCAGTCGGCGAAGAAGGCACGGAGTTGGGGTACCTCGGCGGCGTCGGTCGGGATTGCGTGGTCGGGGAATCGTTGGAGGCTGTCGAGCATGGTGGCGAGTATCTGTGGGTCGAACCCGGCATCGATCTCGGCCGCCCGCGTGAGGAGTGTTTCTTTGTCGTAGATGGCCGATAATGCGTAGACGTCGACGAAGTCGCGGGCTTCGGCGCGGTCGAACAGGGCGATGAGTTTGCGGCCGGCGAGTTCTTCGGGTGCGTAGGTCGGTCCTGCCACGCTCGCGGTCGCCGGTAGTCCCGGAGCGGAGTCCAGCGCCAGGTCGACTAGACCGAAGTTACGGCGAGTCTGAGTGCCGGGTTCGCCTCTGATCTGCCCGTTCTCAGGTTCGGAGCTCTGCGAATGTAGTCAGAATAGTTGGCGTGTCGCGGCGACTGTTCGTCGTGAATTGCAGTACCGTGATGGGTATGGCAAAGCGTGGTGACGCGGTCCATGTGGTCAGAGTGCGGAAGTCGCATGTGGACAAACAGGGGCAACACCGCGACTACGAGTCCGCCTATCTGCGGCGGACGTTCCGCGAGGGCACCCGGGTGCGCAACGAGACCGTGGCAAACCTGTCCACGCTGCCCGCGCACGTGATCGACTGGGTCGAGGCCGGGCTGAAGGGGCAGA
>RRBB01000655.1:0-1231 GCA_006543605.1 Rhodococcus sp. WS4 | reverse complement strand
CTCGATGGGCCGCCTCGACCTTGTACTCGGTCGTATACGACCGGCGGGAACGGGACATGGTGAACATCCTTCCAGCGAGACCTCTGGTCCCGCTATCTCGGTGTCCACTATTCGGGGGGAACCCCACCCCATGGCCGCGGCGACCTTCCCGGACCGGGGAGTGGGTTCCCCGGTTTCCGCGATGGCGCGCAGGTACCGGCGCTCCCGGTCCGTGGCCCGGATCCACCGGGACGGAAAGAACCCGTCATCGAGTGCTCGACGCCCTTCCTCCACCGCGAGGTGGGCGTCCTCAGAATCAAAGGGGGAGGCGGGGGCAGTGTGCCAGATCGCCTTGCCGAACTCTTGCAGAAAGTACGGGTAACCGCCGCTGGCTTCGACGACGATCTCGAGCGCGTCCGGGGTGAACGCACCCCCGTGCGCCTCGACCGGGACCCGAAGCGCATCGGCGGCATCGGCCGGGGAGAGCGGTCCGATGGTCCGGTAGGAGAATTGCCGTTCGGCGTAGGAGCGACTGTCGGCGAGCACCGCCGGCAGGCTGGGCAGACCGGCACCGATGACGAAGAACGGCCATTCACGTTGGCTGGCGCGGTGCTGCACCGCGAGCAGGGCGCCGAGCAAATCAGGGTCGAGGTCCTGCATTTCGTCGATGAACAGTCCGAACGCGGCGCCCTTCTTGCCCATGACGTCGCCGATCGCTTCGACCAACTCCTCGAGGTCGAGGTCGATGTCTCCGCTGGCGGCACGCCCACCGAGGGCGATTTCGATCTTGGCCGGGCCCAGGCCGACACCGAGGGTGAAACCCCTCGCGAGGGAGACGAGATCGTCGATGACCTTGTGGAGTTGATGTTTGCGGCTGAAGCGGCGCAGACCGACGGCGAGTTCGTAGCCGAGGCGGGCGCGGACCGCGGCTATCCCGGCCTCGTTCGGCCGGGCCTCGATGCTGATCGCCAACCATCCCTGCCGCTCGGCGTGCTCGGCGAGGTTGTTGAGCAGGGTGGTCTTGCCGACCCCGCGGAGTCCGGAGGGCACTGTCACGTTAGTTGAACAATACAGCGGCGCAGACTATTTGGAGAATGACGCTACGGTACGCCGCCGGGACGTCGCCTTTCAGGCGGCGGCGTCGGTCGCTGTGACGTCCTGCCAGACCGCGAAACGGTCGGCCATCTCGGTACGCCATTCGGGCGCCGAGAGTCTGTGCCGGTTGGGCCGGAAATGCGGTGAGATGCCCGAG
>RRBB01000654.1:0-1232 GCA_006543605.1 Rhodococcus sp. WS4 | reverse complement strand
GCCGCCGCGAAAGCAAGCCGCAAACCAGTTGCGGTGGTGTACTCGTGGCCGCCCACCGCCACCACATTCTGCGCGAGGAGCACGGCGGCGACAGCACTGGCGGTGGAGGTACCGATCGACCGCATCAAGGTGTTCAAGCCGTTGGCGGCACCAGTCTCATGCTCTGGAACCGAGTGGATGATCAGTGTCGGCAGCGCCGCATACGCGAAACCGATCCCGACACCGATGAAGCAGCCGACGAGCACGATGTGCCACACCTGCGTCATCAACACCAGTGCCACACCATATCCGGCCGCGATCGTCGCAGCGCCGATGATCAGACTGGTGCGGGGCCCGCGGGCCTCGGAGACCCGTGCGGCGAGCGGCGAGACGGCCATCATGATCAGACCGGTCGGGACCATGCACAAGCTCGCCACCACCATCGACTGCCCCAGCCCGACCCCGGTGACGGCGGGCATCTCGAGCAGTTGCGGCAGCACCACCGACGACGCGAACAGGCCGAAACCGACAGCGATCGACGCGAGGTTCGTCAGCAGCACCGGACGACGGATGCTGACGCGTAGATCGACGAGCGGACTACGTGAGCGCCATTGGTATCGCCCCCAGACCACCAGCACGAGTAGTCCTCCCAGGGCACAGACGAGGGTCGGCGCGGCGGCCCAGCCCCAATCACTGCCCTTGGAGACCGCCAGCAGCAGTCCCGTGAGCCCGACGGCCAACCCGAGTGCCCCCGCAACGTCGAAGCGCATGTCCCGATGCCGTGGACCCGCCGGCACGATCACCCACAGCGCACCCGCACCGAGGACGCTGAGCGCTCCCGACATCCAGAACAACATGTGCCAGTTGTAATGCTGTGTAGCGAACGCCGACAGCGGCATTCCCACGGCCGCACCCACTCCCAGTGTGGAGCTCATCAACGCAACGGACCGGCCCAGTCGCTCGGGCGGGATGGTATCGCGCAGCATGCCGATTCCCAGCGAGATCATGCCCAGGCCGGCACCCTGGAAGGCTCGACCCACGATCATCGGGATAAGGGTGGTAGTCACTGCCGCCAGGAGCGAGCCGACCAGGATCGCGCCGAGCAGGACGAGCGCCACCCTCTTCTTACCGAAGATGTCGCCGAGGCGTCCCGAGATCGGGGTGAAGACGGCGCCCGCCAGGAGCGTGGCGGTAACGATCCACGACGCATTGGAAGGGCTCGTCGAGAGCAACCGCGGAAGTTCGGGAACGAG
>RRBB01000653.1:0-1237 GCA_006543605.1 Rhodococcus sp. WS4 | reverse complement strand
GTCGCAATCCTGAGCGTACAACTCGCGGCGGTACGGCCTAGGCTTACGCGGCGCTCCGACCGCGTCCTTTCCGGCGAGGAAACGCCACGGTCGCACGCGCACTACGCCTACATCGCGCTCGAGGTCGCAAAGGTCGGCGCGCTTGTGGTGACGGGTGTGTTACTGCTGACCGGATGACGCGGCCGGAGCGGCCGCAATTTGTGACGGAACGAAGCCACCACGACGGTCAGCTCAACCGGGCATTTGGTCTGTAGCCACGGAGGATTCGGTCCAAAGTGGCCACGCCGTCGCCGATGTCGCGTTCCTTGATTCCGGCGTAGCCGAGCAAAAGTGCTGGTGGCAGGTCGGCTTCGACGCAGTGCGTCGAGAGGGGCCAGAGGTGGAGGCGTCGGCGGGAGGCGAGGTCGGCGACGGCCTGATCGTCGTGACCTTCCGGGAGCCAGCCGACCAGGTGCAGTCCGCCGTCCGGGTTCTCGATCCGCAGGCGACTCCCCAGCCGGCTCTTGGCCTCGGCCACCAGCAGTTGCTGCCGTTTGCCGCAGAGGACGCGCATTCTGCGTAGGTGCCGGGTGAAGTGGCCTGCATTCATGAAGTCGGCCAGCACCGCCTGGTCGAGCAGGTGGGCGTGCATGTCGGTGCTCAGATGGGCTGCGGCGAAGCCGTCGACGAGTTCGGTCGGGGCGATCAGGTAGCCCAGCCGGAGTCCGGGGAACATGATCTTGCTGAAGGTGCCGACGTAGATCACCCGGCGGTGTTTGTCGATGGCCTGCAGGGCGACGAGTGGTCGGCCGCGGTAGCGGAATTCGCTGTCGTAGTCGTCTTCGACGATCCAGGCGCCGGCTTGGGCGGCCCAGTCCAGCAGTGCGAGTCGGCGCTCGAGGGAGAGGGTGACCCCGAGGGGGAATTGGTAGGAGGGGGTCAGGACGGCGAGCTTCGCGCTCGGTTCGCGTTCGATGCCGGCGGCCACGTCGATGCCTTTGCGGTCGACGGGCACGGGCACCAGTCGCGCTCCGGCGGAGATCAGGGCCGCCTTCGCGCCGAGGTAGCAGGGGTCCTCGATCCAGGCGGGGTCGCCGGGATCGAGGAGGATCCTGCCGGAGAATTCCAGAGCTTGTTGCGATCCGGAGACGATGACCACTTGGTCTGCGGTGCAGCGGATTCCGCGTGCCGGGCCGATGTAGGAGGCGATGGCCTCGCGCAGTGGGCGGTATCCGCGTGGGTCGCTGTAGCGCATCAG
>RRBB01000652.1:0-1239 GCA_006543605.1 Rhodococcus sp. WS4 | reverse complement strand
GTGCGGCGACATCACCTACATCAAGACCTGGGACGGCTGGGCCTACCTGGCCACCGTCATCGACCTGCACTCACGCAAGGTGGTCGGCTGGTCGCTCGCCGATCACATGCGCACGAGCCTGGTCACCGACGCACTCGAGATGGCGATCACCCACCGAAATCCGTCGGCCGGGGTGATCTTCCATTCCGACCGCGGATGCCAATATACGTCGACAGAGTTCGACCAATTCTGCCGGAATAACAACATTCGACGGTCGCTGGGGCGAACTGGAATTTGCTACGATAATGCGGTCTCGGAATCGTTCTTCGCTACCTATAAGAAAGAACTCATCCACACCCGCCCCTGGCCGACGATCAAGGATCTGATATCAAGAACATTCGACTGGATTGAATCCTACTACAATCGCAGAAGAAGGCACTCCACACTCGGATATTTGACACCAGGAGAATACGAACTAGGATATAGAGACATTACCGAATTAGCCGCCTAAACGGTGTCCACAAAATCGGGAACACTCCACTTGCTCGGCCTCGACGAGGGCGGCGAGTTTGGCCTCCCAGCGGGCCTCGAGGCTGCGGGCGACGAGCCGATTCTCCGGCTCCACCGCACCGAAGGCGCGTTCGGCCCGGTCCGCCTCGTAGCGGGCGCGTTCGACGGCGAGCTCGTGCGCCCGACTCACCCGCCGATGCCGGTCGGCGACCTCGTCCGCGGCGGCCAGGGCGAGCGCGATCTCGGTGGGATCGACTGCCGCCACGAATCTTTCGGCCACCACATCGTCGACGGTGAACGCCACGACCGAGCGGCAGTTCGGCGTGGTGAGCCGATCGGCACGGGAGCTGCACTCGTAGGACGGTCTCTGGTCGGTGCGGTAGTTGGTGCACATCGGCTTGCCGCAGGACCCGCAGACGAGGATGCCCTGACACAGCGCCGATCCCTCCCGTGGTGGCCGGGCCCCCGCATTGGTGCGGTTGGCGGCCAGCTTGGTCTCGTTGGCCAGGTAGTCGGGCCAGGTGAGGTATCCCTCGTGATGATCGTGGATCAGCACTGGCCATTCGCTGCGGGGCCGCTCGATCTGCCCGGTGTGGACGGTGCCGTCCGGCTCGACGGTGCGTCGGGAGGTGTAGCGGCCGTGCACGTATGCTCCTGCGTAACAGGGGTTCTTGAGCACTTTCAGGACGCGGGCGTAGGTGAGCGTGCCCCAGCGCAGCTGCCCGGCCCAGACCCCGCCGTGGGCGCGCA
>RRBB01000651.1:0-1239 GCA_006543605.1 Rhodococcus sp. WS4 | reverse complement strand
ATCTCCCTGCCTCCCGCCGCCGCCCGGTTGTTGACCGTCTCTGGGTATGCCGACCACGGAGCCCTCAAACATCACTCCCGATGCAGACTGGGTCGGGCCTGGATGGTCGTCGTCTGCACCGTCAATGTGCAGATGATCGGTGCCCCCGCAGGTGAGGAAGCCCGGCGAGCGGTGGCCGCGTGCGCACGCTGACGGTGCCAGCCTCGTCTGCATCCGGTGTGACGGCGTAATCGTGAAGTGCCTTGCGCCCAACACGAACTGACCCCTTGAGCGGTTTGCTGTGGTAGGCAAGGCTGATGAGCCATGAACGCGGTGCGCGGCTGTGATCGTCATTCGCCGGCCCGAGGAGGCCGAGGCCTACCTCACCGAGGGCGCCATGGCCTGCCCACGCTGCCGGGGCACGGTGGCCAAATGGGGGTACGGCCGCGAACGCACCGTCCGGTCGGTGGGGACCGCGACGGTGACCGTGCGCCCGCAGCGGGTCCGCTGCCGTGACTGCGCCGCCACCCACATCCTGCTGCCCACCGCGCTGCAGCCGCGCCGCGCCGACACCACCGAGGTGATCGGGACCGCGTTGGTGCACAAGGCCAATGGGCTGGGATTCCGGCGCATCGCCGAGCAGATGGGCCGGGCCGAATCTACGGTGCGGCGCTGGCTGCGCCGCACCTCCGATGCGCACCTCGACTGGATGCGCTGGCAGGCCAACCAGCGGCTGTTCCAGCTGGCCCCCGAGGTGATCGGTGAGATCCGATACGCCGGGAACCCACTGAAACACACCCTGACCGTCCTGGCCGCCACCGCCTACTGGGACCGACGCCGCTGCGGGTTCACCGACCCGCCGTGGACCTTGATCGGCATCTACACCCAGGGCCGGCTGCTCTCGCCGCCGCCCGGCGGCGGCTGACCACCGCACACCCGGGGATCGGCGGCTCCCCGGGGGCTTTGTCGTGCGCGCAACCAGCCGTCACTGTGCCGACCACCGACCATCGGCCCCATCTGCCCCACGCGTGCCGTCAATGTGCCGACAACGCCGTCACCGTGCCGACAACCAGGCGAATCGAGGTCTGCATCGACAGTGACGCCGTCATCTGCAGATTCAGTGACGCTCTACACCCGGTGCCCGGCGACCGCTTCGCCGGGCTCACCGCACTACACACCCGCAAACAGGTCTACGGCCTCGACCAGCGGGTGATCCTCACCCACAGCCCGACCCTGCACGACGCCCAGGACCGGGGCCTG
>RRBB01000650.1:0-1245 GCA_006543605.1 Rhodococcus sp. WS4 | reverse complement strand
CGCGCAATCTCCAAACACCGAGCCAAGGGCGACATCGACCGCACCAACTACCACGCCGAGATCAGCATCAGCATCCTCATACCAGCACACTTGACAACAGACCCGCCGCCCTAACTGCGCGGCATTGACGCTAACCCCCTCCCGGTGGATGACGACACACCGTTTCACCCACAGCTGAACAGGCTTCTCGCGTGACGACCACCAGGCGGGAAGGTGCACCGCCGCCGTCCCTTGAGCCCGAATCCACCGCCGAACATCACAAGTACTGGAGATCTGCCAATGCACTCTGTGGCGCAGGACCAAGACGATCCTGTGAACAGCGACGAATGGTCGTGGCGATGGCAGGCCCAATGCCGCTCGATGGACACCAAGTTCTTCTTCACATATGACGGTGAACCCCGCGGCGCCCGCCTTCGCCGGGAACGCGCCGCGAAACACGTATGCGCTCAATGCCCCGTTCAGCGCGAATGCCGCAGTCACGCACTCGCGGTCGGCGAGCACGGCGTCTGGGGAGGCACATCGGATATAGATCGACGCCGCCTTTCCCATTCATAGGCGCCGCCCGCCAGCTCGACAGAGTCCAGCGAATGCCGCGTGCATGAACAGCATGGTCGGTGAGGGCTGCACCCTCACCGCTGACCCACAACGAGTTCCGAATCGCCCCGTTTTCCGAAGCAGGAGTGTCACCCGTGTCCATCGTGTCCGAACCCACTACACCGCAGAAGGTCGAGCTGACCGACGAAGAGATCTTCGCCGGCCACATCGGGGGGAAGCTCTCGGTTGAGACCACGACCGCCCTCGATACGCAGCGCGCCCTGTCCATCGCCTACACGCCCGGTGTCGCGCAGGTCTCCCGCGCCATCCACGCCGACGAGACCCTCGCCGACCGATACACCTGGACCAGCCGCCTCGTGGTCGTCGTCTCCGACGGCTCCGCGGTGCTCGGCCTCGGCGACATCGGCCCCCGCGCATCACTTCCCGTGATGGAGGGCAAGTCCGCCCTGTTCAAGAACTTCGCGGGCCTGAACTCGATCCCGCTGGTCCTGGGCACCAAGGACCCCGACGAGATCGTCGAAACCCTGATCCGGCTACGCCCGAGCTTCGGGGCGGTCAATTTGGAGGACATCTCCGCGCCGCGCTGCTTCGAGATCGAGAAGCGGGTCATCGAGGCCCTGGACTGCCCGGTCATGCACGACGACCAGCACGGCACCGCCATCGTCGTCCTGGCCGCGCTCGAGGGTGCGG
>RRBB01000064.1:0-51632 GCA_006543605.1 Rhodococcus sp. WS4 | reverse complement strand
GTGCGTTCGAGTCGGACGCTGCGGTGTCGGCGACCGTGGAGAACTGCGCGGCCTGCGGCTCGGCGGTGGTTCCGATGGCGCTCGACTCGTCGCTGGCGAGGGCGACCTCGGAGTGGTCGGACGAGCCGGAGGACCCATTGGTGACTGCGGCCTGGCCGGCGTCGACGCTGTCGTGGGGGGCCTGCGAATTGCGGAAGAGCATGCTGGAAATCTCAGAACTATCGGTCTCGGAGTGACGCTCGACCGACCTCGAGGGGTACGTGGGCGTGACTTCGTCCTTGTGACCCCGCAATTCGTCACCGTGGTGACTCACAAAACGGCTGGCCGTGAACTGGCTGCGATGGTGCATACGCCCGTCCGTCCTCCTGCTCGTGACCTGCCTGTGACTTAGACCTTGGCGACGGTAACGAAACGGTTGCGATGCGCGCAACCTGTAACGCAGAGGAACGGCTACATGTGATGCGCATCACAACCTGAGCTGGGGAAACGTCGAACGACTTTTCGTCTCGGTTCAATCTCGCCCCTGCGTACGCGTGTCACAACCCGGGGGAGATGGTGGGTAAGCGCTAGCGTCGGGCTGTGGCGTCATCTACTCGATCCCCGGACGGGCGTAGGGCCGAGCCTGAACGCATTCCCTCGTCCGGTGGCACCGGTCCGACGGTCGTCGACGAGCCCGATCCCGCCCGGGCACGCCGGGGCGGCGTACTTGCGGTCGTCCTGGGTCTCGTCGGGGGTCTGGCAGTGGCGTCGGCACCCGTCCTGCAGGCCGTCCGGTCGGTGGACGGAACGGCCGCGCCGTCCGGGATCGGCGCGTCCGCGCTGTGGGCGGCCGTGTTCGCCGTCGCCGCGCCCATCGTCGCCGTCCTCGCGGTTCTCGCCCGGCGCACCGCGGTGGCGGGAGCGCTGCTGGCCGGTGCCGGCGCGGTGTCCGTCGGCGCCGCCGTCCTCGACACCCAGCTGTGGACCGATGCCATCGACGCCAACCGGCTCGAGCTGTTCCGGCCGACGACTGCAGCCGAACTCGCCGCCGGGTCCGGCGCGTACGCGGCCCTCGCCGGGCACGCCCTGATCGCCTTCGCCGGCCTGCTCGGCATGGTCACCGTCCACCGCATGTCCCTGATGGACGGTTACGGCGACGCACGCAGCTCCGAACAGGTGGGGCGGGCAACCGGCGCCCGCGTCGGTTTCCTGCCGTCCGCCGTCGCGGTGATCGCCGCCGTCGTGCTCGTCGGCGCCCTGTTCGCTCCCGCATTCGTGTCCGAGGATCCGGTCATCCTCGTCCAGACGGTGGTCGAGTCGGACCTCGCCGCATCGGCCGGTGCCGGCCTGATCGCGGCGGCAATTCTGATTGTCGTCGCCTCCGCGCTGGCGTCCATCTCGCCGCCCGTCGCCTCCGGCGCACTCGTCGGGGCAGGACTGTCCGCGCTCGGCGTGGTCGGCACACGCCTGATCGCCGGGCTCGCCGCCGGTGAGCGGATCCAACCCGGACCCGGCACAGTGTGGGGGACCGTCGGTGCCGGCGTCCTCGTGCTCGTCGGAGCCTGCATCCCGATGATCGACCGGACGCGCGACGGCAGAATCCTGAAGTCACTCGCCGCCGCGTCGCCGTCCGCCCCGACGCAGGGCGCGCCGGGGAAAATGGGTGCCGTCACCCCGTCCGCGAAAGGCGTCGCCAAGGCGGCTCTGCGGGCCGAAGCCGCCGCGGCACGCGCCCGCATCGCGCGCTGGCACGTCGCCGCCGGGATCGCCGGAATCGTCACCGCCGCGCTCGCCGTCGCCGGCGCGCTGCTTCCCGTCCTCGACACCCCGGCAGGCATCACCCGCCCGGACATCTACGCGACCCGAATCGTGCTCGTCGCCGCGCTCGTCCTCGTCGTCGGATGCGTCTGGCTGCTGCTGTCGGAATTCGCCTCCGCCGTCCGACCCGCGGTCGGGGTGCTGTGGGTGACGATCCCGTTCTCCGTCGCCTCGGTGTCGCAGTCCGTGGTGCTCGCCACCGACGTGCCGGGGATCGGCGCCGGAGCCGGAGCCGTCCTGCTGTGGTGCGCCGCCGTCACCGCCGGGATCACCGGCGTGCTGACGTGGTTCGCCGGTTCGGCGGAACGCGAGGAAATCGACACATCCGAGGAACCGTCCACGTCGATCGCGGTCCTCGCAGTCGGCGGCCTCGGCGCAGTCGCCGCAGTCGTCGGACTGGGACTGCCGCTCTATCACGGGACCGACGCACGCGGCGACGACTACGCCCCCGCATCGTTCGCCGAATTCCCGTGGAACCTCGACGTGTGGGGTCGCGTGCTCCTCGGCGTCGCCGTCGTTCTCGCAGTGATCGTCGCCTCACGTGCACGGCCCGCCAGAGCGGTCGCTCTGCTGCTCGGTTCGGCCGTTGCCGTGGGGGTACATCTCCTGTCGTGGCCGCTCACCGACGCCCGGGTCACCGACCCCGAAATGGGGGCCGGTGTCGTCCCCGCAACGGTGGGCATAGTGTTGATTGCGGCTGCCGCGGCCCTCACAGCACGCTCCAGAAATCGGTGAGGCCAGCCTCGAGTTTTCTCGTGAGGCTCGCCTCAATGCGCCAGATCGCGTGATGTGGACCACATAGCAGACACGCGGGCGCAGACCGGGCCCGGCAACTGGTTAAAGTCCAAAACAGACCCGCTCCTACCCCTCGAGCGGGTGTCAACGCAGACGAGACGGTGAGCAGATGGATCTCTTCGAATACCAGGCGAAGGAACTCTTCGCCAAGCACGAGGTGCCGACTTCGGCTGGACGTGTTACCGACACGGTCGCCGGCGCACGCGAGATTGCCGAAGAAATCGGCAAGCCCGTGATGGTCAAGGCGCAGGTCAAGGTCGGCGGCCGCGGCAAGGCGGGCGGCGTCAAGTACTCCGCCGACGTCGATGCAGCGCAGGCCAACGCAGAGGCGATCCTGGGCCTCGATATCAAGGGTCATATCGTCAAGAAGCTGCTGGTCGCAGAGGCGAGTGACATCGCCGAGGAGTACTACATCTCCTTCCTGCTCGACCGCACCAACCGCACCTACCTGGCCATGTGCTCGGTCGAGGGTGGCGTCGAGATCGAGGTCACCGCCGAGGAGAACCCCGACGCACTCGCGAAGATCCCCGTGGACGCCGTCAAGGGCGTCGACCTCGCGTTCGCGCGCAGCATCGCCGAGGCAGGAAAGCTGCCCGCCGAGGTGCTCGACGCAGCGGCCGTGACGATCCAGAAGCTGTGGGAGGTCTTCATCAACGAAGACGCTCTCCTCGTCGAGGTCAACCCGCTCGTCCGCACGCCGGACGACCAGATCCTCGCCCTCGACGGCAAGGTCACGCTGGACGAGAACGCTGCGTTCCGTCAGCCCGGCCACGAGGCGTTCGAGGACAAGGACGCCACCGACCCGCTCGAGCTCAAGGCCAAGGAAAACGACCTCAACTACGTCAAGCTCGACGGTGAGGTCGGCATCATCGGTAACGGCGCCGGCCTGGTCATGTCGACCCTGGACGTCGTCGCCTACGCAGGTGAGAAGCACGGTGGCGTGAAGCCCGCCAACTTCCTCGACATCGGTGGCGGCGCCTCCGCAGAGGTCATGGCGAACGGACTCGACGTCATCCTGAACGACGCGCAGGTCAAGAGCGTGTTCGTGAACGTTTTCGGTGGCATCACCGCGTGTGACGCGGTCGCCAACGGCATCGTCGGCGCCCTGAAGACGCTGGGTGACGAGGCCAACAAGCCGCTGGTCGTCCGTCTGGACGGCAACAACGTCGAAGAGGGTCGTCGTATCCTCGCCGAGGCCGCCCACCCGCTGGTCACGGTCGTCGGAACCATGGACGAGGCTGCCGACAAGGCTGCCGAGCTGGCCTTCGCCGCAAAGTAAAGGGACTTAAATCACATGGCTATCTTCCTGACCAAGGACTCCAAGGTCATCGTCCAGGGCATCACTGGTGGCGAGGGCACGAAGCACACCGCGCTGATGCTCAAGGCCGGCACCCAGGTCGTCGGCGGTGTCAACGCCCGCAAGGCCGGCACCACCGTGACCCACGACGGCGGCGTCGAGCTTCCCGTCTTCGGCACCGTCGCCGAGGCCATCGAGAAGACCGGTGCGGACGTCTCCATCGCGTTCGTTCCCCCGGCCTTCGCCAAGGACGCCATCGTCGAGGCCATCGACGCGGAGATCCCGCTGCTCGTGGTCATCACCGAGGGCATCCCCGTGCAGGATTCGGCGTACGCTTGGGCGTACAACGTCTCCAAGGGCAACAAGACCCGCATCATCGGACCCAACTGCCCCGGCATCATCACCCCGGGCGAGTCGCTCGTCGGCATCACCCCGGCCAACATCGCCGGCTCCGGCCCGATCGGCCTCGTCTCCAAGTCGGGCACGCTGACCTACCAGATGATGTTCGAGCTGCGTGACTTCGGCTTCTCCACCGCCATCGGCATCGGCGGCGACCCGGTCATCGGCACCACCCACATCGACGCCATCGAGGCGTTCGAGAAGGATCCCGAGACCAAGGTCATCGTGATGATCGGCGAGATCGGTGGCGACGCCGAGGAACGTGCCGCCGACTACATCAAGGCCAACGTCACGAAGCCGGTCGTCGGCTACGTCGCGGGCTTCACCGCCCCCGAGGGCAAGACCATGGGCCACGCAGGCGCCATCGTCTCCGGCTCCTCGGGCACCGCGCAGGCCAAGAAGGACGCCCTCGAGGCTGCCGGCGTGAAGGTCGGCAAGACGCCGTCCGAGACCGCTGCGCTCGCTCGCGAGATCCTGCAGAGCCTGTCCGTCCAGGCGTAAGTGCTCCGCGCCCGTGCGTGGTTGACGAGTCTCTGGACTCGTCGACCACGCACGAGCCGTTCAGGCATCGATCCACATCTCCCCGGCCGGATCGAGTGTCCCCGTCCCCGACGTGACGGCAGCGACCAGATCGGCCAGCTCCGCCGAGTCCCGCGCCGCGAGGGTGAGGACCGCGGATTCGGCGTACGCCGTGTCCACCACGACGACGCCCCGCCCACGCAGTTCCGCCTCGACACGTCCCGCGTCGGCATGACCGACCGCGAGAGTGTGCAGGTGGCGACGTTCCCTGCGTACGAGCGGAGCCGCATCCACGGCGGTGGCCACCGCGCCCGAGTAGGCGCGCACCAGCCCGCCGGCCCCCAGCTTGATTCCGCCGAAGTACCGCGTCACCACAACCGCGACGTCGACGAGGTCGCGGGCCTTGAGTACCTGCAGCATCGGAATGCCCGCGGTGCCACCGGGTTCGCCGTCGTCGCTCGCGCGCTCGACCCGGTCGCTGGGCCCGTTGCCCGTGATATACGCCGAACAGTGATGTCGCGCATCGGGATACGCGCGCCGCTGATCCTCGACGAACGCCTGCGCCGCCTCCGCGTCCTCGACGCGCCGCAGGGCGGCGATGAACCGTGAGTGCTTCACCTCCGTCAGGGCGGTGAGATCGGCGGTGCGGGGAGCGAGGGTGTACGGCACCGGACCATTGTCTCCTGCGCTGTTCGGGGCGCCGCGGGCCGCGACTGAGGGCAGTGACCGACGGTCATACGTAGGCTAGCGTCGGAAGAGCGCACGCAGACGACCACTTGTCGACTAGGAGAAGTCATGACGTTCACGCCCGGAGGGCCGAATTACGGTCCGCCCGCGCAACCGACTGCAGGGGGAGATTCGAAAGGCCTGGGCTTCTTCCTACTGATCGGTGTCGCAGTTCTCGGTGTCCTCAACCTGCTGCTCGGGTTCGCGCCGTACGCCACCTTGGCGAGCGAGTCCGTGAACTCGTTCGAAGCCAACACGGACGGGCTCGGACTCCTGTTCCTCGGCGGTCTGCTCGCCGCGGCGTCCCTCCTCCCGAAGCAGTCCTATGCGGGCGCGGCAGCCGCGGCGTCCGTCGCGGGCTGGGTGCTCGCGTCGTTCGTCTATCTCAACGTCGACGCGGATTCCGGTTGGGGCGCAATCTCGATCCTCGTACTCGGTTTCATCCAGTCGGCGGTGGCCATCGCCGCCGTGCTGTTCGACCTCGGTCTCCTCAAGCAGCCGGCACCCCGGCCCGCCGCGGCCGCGGGCTACGGTCAGCCGGGACAGACTCCGCAGGGTTACGGGCAGGGCCCGCAGGGCTACGGGCAGGCTCCACAGCAGTCGTACGGGCAGCAGCCGCAGGGCGGCTACGGCCAGAGCGCCCCGCAGGGCTACGGACAGCAGCAGGGCCAGGCGCAGCCCGGCTACGGTCAGCAGAATCCGCCCGGCTACGGACAGCAGGGTTACGGACAGCAGGGTTACGGACAGCAGGGCCAGCCGTCGCAGAGCCAGTCGGGATACGGGCAGGGCTACGGTCAACCGGCGCAGCCCCAGCAGGGCTACGGAGCCGGCGGCGGTGCCGGGTCCACCTCGTACGACGCCCCGACCACCGCCTACCAGCAGCCCCAGTACCAGGGGTACTCGCAGCCGTCGAGCCCGTCACAGTCCACTGGAACTCCCAGCTCGCAGTACCCGACCGGACCGGCCGGGACCAGCTACGGCTCCGCTCAGCACGCGGCGCCGGCGTACGGCTCGCAGTCCGAGTCTTCCCCGGCCGAGCGCACGTTGGAGTACGGCGAGCAGCCGGCCACCGAGGCGCAGCCAGCGGAATCGGCTGAGAAGCCCGAACCGGAGGGGCACAGCGCGCCGACCCAGGCCTTCGACACGCGTGCCGACAAGGACGACAAGTAGCGGCATGTCCAGCAGGTGGCCTCTGACCGAGCGTGGTCGGAGGCCACTTCTGTGCGGCGCGCCTGACCGCTGCCGCGGCGTCGGAGTGCCACTCTCGAGGGGATGAGTTCTTTGGTTGATCGTGCGCAGCGCGTCGCACAGGGTGCACGACGGCGTGCCGTCCATAGTGACGAGCGGCGGGCCGTCAGGGGTGACGCACGGCAGCGGCAGGCCCCGCGACCCGTGCCCGACGCCGACGAGGTGCGTGCTCTGCTCGCGGCCGCGTTCCGGCCGGCGGGGGTCACCGTCGTCCTGCTGTCCGCTCTGATCGTGGTCACGCTGGTGGTGGCGAACAGCGACCTCACAGGAACGTTCGGCGCCATCGCCGCGTCGTGGCTGGCGATTCACCAGGTGCCGTTGACGATCGACGGCACAACCCTCGGCGTCCTTCCGCTGATCCCGACCGCGGGCATGGTGTGGGCGGTGGCCCGCGGGTGCGCTGCGGTGGTGGATCCGGCGTCGCCGCGTCGGCACGCCTTGCGGGTGATCGGCGCCGCGGTCGCGGGACCGCTGGTCATGACGGCCATCGGCCTCGCGGTCATCGCGGATGCGTCGGCGGTGATCCCGTTGTCGTCGCCGAACACGCTCGTCGCATTCGGGTGGGTGCTGTTCGTGCATCTGCTCGCGGCGTCGATCGGCGTGGCGGTGTCGATGTGGCCGACGCTCGGTGCGGTGGTCCCGTCGTGGGTCCGGGGTGCCGTGCGGCCGGGTCTGCGCGCGATGATGGCGATTCTCGGGGCCGGTGCGCTGATGGTCACCCTCTCGCTGCTGATGGAGTGGTCGACGGTCGGTTCGCTGCTCGAACGCGGCGACGGCGTCGTCGGAACGCTGGGGCTGACGATCCTGTCGGTGCTGTACCTGCCGAACGTCGTGGTGGGCGCGGCGGCCGCCGTCACGGGCGGGACCGCGCAGATCGGGGACGTCGCGGTCAGCGTCTTCGGGAATGTCGGTGGTTCACTGCCGCCGTTGCCGCTGCTCGGCGCCGTCCCCGACGGCGTGTCGGGCGGCGCGTGGCCTGCACTGCTGGTGATTCCGCTGCTGATCGGCGTGATGCTCGGGCGCGACTGCGGACGCCGGGTCGCCGGGCAGGAAGCCCTGTTCACCGTGCTGACCGCCGCTGCGGGTGTGGGCGTCGTGATGGCGGTGCTCGGCCTCGTGTCCGGCGGCCGACTCGGCGCCTTCGGAACGGTCGAGCTGACCTGGTGGGCGTTCGGTCTGCTCACGTTCGCGTGGCTCGGACTCGCAGGCGCTGTGACGGCCGTCATCGTGGCCTGGCACCGGAGTCGGGGCGCCGAGGACGAGGACGAGGCGGAAGACGAGGAACCGCATCTGCCCGGCGCGGAGGAGGTTCCGGCGATCGCCGCCCCCATCGCCGACGAGCCTGAGGTTCCGGCCGGTGCCGCGCCGAGTCGGGTGATCGAAGCCGAACTCGTCGACGGCACCGAGGCGCCGGCAGCGCCCGTCGCACCGCAGGACACCGGCGTCGAGGCCGAGGTGGTGGACGCGGAGGTCGAGGAAGACGCGCCGACGGAGGAACCCGAGGGCCCCGCGGACGTCGACGAGGCGCCCGAAGCCGACCTGCCCCGAAGGCCCGCAACCCCCAGCGACTAGGCTCTTGGTCGGTCGACGATGCGACCGCCCCCATTTTCGCCCGTCTTTCGATTCAACCCGGCCTTTCGATTGTTCAGGAGTAGAGCGCTGACTTCCTCGCGTGACCACCTGAGGCCCACGACCGGTTCGCCGGTGACGTCCGAGCCCGCGCGGATCGTCGTACTCGCGTCCGGTGCGGGAACTCTCCTGAGGTCGCTGATCGAAGCAACCCACACGGACGGGTATCCCGCCGAGATCGTCGCCGTCGGCGTCGACCGCGACTGCGACGCCATCCGGCACGCCGAATCCGCCGGCATCACCCACTTCCGGATCGGGCTCCGCGACTACGCCGACCGCTCCGCCTGGGATGTCGCCCTGACCGAGGCCGTCGCGTCGCACCAGCCGTCACTCGTCGTGTCTGCAGGGTTCATGAAGATCCTCGGTCCCGCCTTCCTGGACCGCTTCGGCGGTCGCATCATCAACACGCATCCCGCGTTGCTGCCCGCATTTCCCGGCGCGCACGCGGTCCCGGATGCGCTGGCGTACGGCGTGAAGGTGTCGGGATCGACCGTCCACCTGGTGGACGCGGGTGTGGACACCGGCCCGATCCTGGCGCAGGAACCCGTACCGGTGCTCGACGGCGACGACGAGTCGACCCTGCACGAGCGCATCAAGACTGTGGAGCGACGGTTGTTGGCGGACGTCATCGCCGCTGTCGCCACCCGTGGAGTTGTTTCCGATGGACGAAAGGCCGTGATCCCCAGTGAGTGAACGCAAGGCAGTACGCCGAGCGCTCGTCAGCGTCTACGACAAGACCGGTCTGGTCGAACTGGCTACGGGCCTGCACAAGGCAGGCGTCGAGCTCGTGTCGACGGGGTCGACCGCAGCGAAGATCGCCGACGCCGGCATCCCGGTCACCCCCGTCGAGGCGCTGACCGGCTTCCCCGAATGCCTGGAGGGCCGCGTCAAGACGCTGCATCCGCGGGTGCACGCGGGGGTCCTCGCGGACACCCGGAAGCCGGAGCACCTCGCGCAGCTCGAGGACCTCGGCATCGAGGCGTTCCAGCTGGTGGTCGTGAACCTGTACCCGTTCACGCAGACGGTCGCATCGGGTGCCACCCCCGACGAGTGCGTCGAGCAGATCGACATCGGCGGGCCGTCCATGGTGCGCGCGGCCGCGAAGAACCACCCGTCGGTGGCCGTCGTGGTGGATCCCGCTCGCTACGACGACGTGCTCACCGCGGTCGCCGGCGGCGGTTTCACGCTGCCCGAGCGCACCGCCCTCGCCGCGCAGGCGTTCCAGCACACCGCGTCGTACGACGTCGCGGTCGCCAGCTGGATGACGTCCGCGCTGGTTGAACCGGGTGACTCGCAGTTCCCCGAGTGGGCCGGTGCCACGTGGGACCGCTCGGCTGTCCTGCGGTACGGCGAGAACCCGCACCAGGCCGCAGCCCTCTACGTGAACCCCGCCGCCCCGGCCGGTCTGGCCCAGGCGGAGCAGTTGCACGGCAAGGAAATGTCGTACAACAACTACACCGACGGTGACGCGGCCTGGCGTGCGGCGTTCGACTTCAGCGAGCCGGCTGTCGCGATCATCAAGCACGCGAACCCGTGTGGCATCGCGGTCGGAGCCGACATCGCCGAGGCACACCGCAAGGCGCACGCCTGCGACCCGGTCAGCGCGTACGGCGGAGTCATCGCCGCGAACCGTGAGATCACCGTGGAGATGGCCGAGCAGGTCGCCGAGATCTTCACCGAGGTGATCATCGCCCCGTCCTACGCGGACGGTGCGCTCGGAGTGCTGCAGCGCAAGAAGAACATCCGCGTCCTCCTCGCCGAGGCACCCACCGCGACGGGAATCGAATTGCGTCCCGTGTCCGGTGGGGCGCTCCTGCAGGAGCGCGACGTGCTCGACGCCGAGGGCGACGACCCGGCCAACTGGACGCTGGCCGTCGGCGACGCCGCCGACGAACAGACCCTGAAGGATCTCGAGTTCGCGTGGCGTGCGTGCCGATCGGTGAAATCCAACGCGATCCTGCTCGCCTCCGACGGTGCGTCGGTCGGCGTCGGCATGGGTCAGGTCAACCGCGTCGACTCCGCGCACCTCGCGGTGCAGCGGGCCGGCGACCGGGTGGTCGGGTCGGTGGGCGCGTCGGACGCGTTCTTCCCGTTCCCCGACGGACTGCAGGTTCTCGCGAACGCCGGCGTCAAGGCAGTCGTGCAGCCGGGTGGTTCCGTCCGCGACAACGAGGTGATCGATGCGGCCAAGGAAGCCGGCATCACCATGTACCTGACGGGCGCGCGGCACTTCGCGCACTAGCGTTCGGCAACTCTGAACGGGCCTTGGCATCATGCCGGGGCCCGTTCTGCGTCGTCAGGCGGCTGCGGCCCCGTGCGCGCGGCCGGTGCCCTCGAGTTCGCGCGGCGAACCGGTGATGACCACGCGGGCGGCACCGCGGCTGCGGACCTCGCTGATCAGTTCACCCAGGCCGGCCTCGTGGGCGGCATCGCAGTGCGAGAGGTCGAGGGTGACGGCGTAACCGGTGAGGTCGTCCGGCAGATCGAGATACGGGGGAGAGGTGGACAGTTGGTTGATGCGAAGTTTCATGGGGTGCTCCTGAGAGTGAAAGGTAAAAGAAAAGGCACCCGAGGGGTTTGCCCTGGGTGCCCGAGAACGACTTGGTTGAGTCTCAACATTCTCGGGGGGCGCCGAACTTGGTGATGTGCTTGTCGGCGGAGCAGCGACGCCATGCGGGTACGGACGCGAAGAGCGCGTGAAGCTGCATCATGGCCGTACCCTTCTGCGTGTCGTTGCTGGTTGGTAGATGACCGTACAGCACCGGTTGAGGGTTTGCACTTCCATTATCCGGTGACTGTGCAGAAATGCAGCGTGTGTACTCGATATTCACCGGATTAATCAGAGGAAGCCTGGCCCTTCAGGGCCGGGAGGAAGCTGATTCTGTACTGCGCGAGCGCGCGTAGCGGGGTCGCTTTCTTCCGTGGGTTCTGGTTGTTTTTGGTTGGTGATGTGCTCGGCGATGATGGCGAGTGGGGCTCCACCTGCGGAGGCGGCGAAGTAGGACGGTGACCAGAAGTGATTGCCGCCCAGGTATTTCCGGATGTGGTCGGGGAACTCTTGGCGCAGGTATCGAGCGGAGACGCCCTTGAGGCTAGTGACCAGGGTGGAGAGTTGCACGGTAGGTGGGTAGTGGATCAATAGGTGGACGTGGTCGGTTTCTCCGTTGAACTCGGTCAACGTTGCGCCGAACTTGTCACACACCTCTGCCATGATCTGCCGGTGACATAGACCAATGGGTATCAGCGGGGAAAGGCGCGGGGTGTGAAGCGGATCGTCGTCGTGAAGTTGGCTCCCACCCCGAGGCAGTATGTGGCGCTGAAATCGACACTGGAGTTGTGCAATGCGGGGGCGAACATGGTTTCGCAGTTCGCGCACACCGCTACTGATCGACGCCCGTTCGCGCTGCAGAAACAGGTCTATGCCCCGCTCAAAGCGCGCGGGTTGTCGGCGCAACCGGCGATCCGGGTCATCAAGAAGGTCGCGGATGCGTACGCGACCCGGAAAGCGAACCTGCTTAACGGGAATTACGGCACCCCGGAATCGAAACGGTATGCGAAGGTTGCAGGTAAGGCGATTGTGTTCCGTGAGGACGCGGGCCAACCGTTCGACGATCGGTGCTTATCGTGGCAGATCGATCGATCGACGGTGTCGATCTGGACGACCGAGGGCCGGATGCGCAACGTCGGATTCGTGTGCGCGCCGTGGCAGCTGAAAATGCTCGCCGACCGCAAAGGCGAGTCGGATCTGATTTTCCGCGACGGATCTTTCTACCTGCACGCCACCGTCGACACCGACGCACCGGATCAGCTGGTCCCCGCCGACGACCCCACCGGGTGGCTGGGCGTGGACTTGGGGATCGTGAATCTGGCGGTGACCACCGCCGATGACCCGGCCGAACTCGACGTCCGGTGGTCCGGTGGTGCGGTCACCGCCCGCCGGAGAAAGAACGAATCCATGCGGTCTGCGCTGCAGAAGGTGGGGACCAAGTCCGCGAAACGGAAGCTGAAGAAGCGGCGTAGGAAGGAGACTCGGTACGCCACCGACATCAATCACCAACTCTCGAAAACGATTGTTGCCCAGGCACAACGCACCGGTCAAGGAATCGCGGTAGAAGACCTGTCGGGTATCCGGGACCGGGTACGGCTCGCACGCAAACAACGGCAACAACTGCACTCCTGGGCATACGCGCAATTGCGCGACCAGATCACCTACAAGGCGCAAGCCGCAGGACTGCCGGTGCAGGTGATCAACCCGCGCAACACCAGTAAAACGTGCCACCACTGCGGGCACTGCGACACCGCGAACAGGCACAGTCAAGCACTCTTCCGGTGCCGCGACTGCGGATGGACCGGCCACGCCGACCATAACGCCGCCGCCAACATTGCCGCACTCGGACACAACAACTATCGGGCCGCCCAATCAACCGTGCCTATAGCAGCCACCCCTCTAACAGCCAGTTAGAACGTGAGCAGCAAACCCGCATCCTTCAGGACCGGGTAGTTGATCTGCAGTTCTGCGCGTTGACGCTTCTGTGGACAGAAGCGTGCGTTGTCCACAGACGCGGGATTCGTTGTCGCGGTCGGGTGCCGGACTGCCAGGGTTCGAGGATGGGGGAATTCGGGCAGCCGTTCCGGGGGTCGGAAGCGCTTGCGAGATGGGCGGCTCACCCGCCACGGGTTGCGCACCTTCCGACGTCTGCATCGAGATGTGTACGTCCTCGGGTGCGTCGAGGTGACCGCGGTCTTACGCGCCCGCGCGGCCTGGCTCTGGGCGAACGGGGAGGCGGTGCTCGCCGGCTTCTCGGCGGCCGCCGTGCACGGCACCCGGTGGATCGATGGGAACGAGTCGGCGACGCTCATCAGGCGAGGCAGCAGACGCTCCCTCGACGGCATCGAGGTGCGCGCCGATGCGCTCCTGCCGGACGAGGTGTGCAGCGTGGACGGGATGCGTGTCACCACTCCGGCGCGGACCGCCTTCGACCTGGGCAGATGGCTGCCCGTCGATCGCGCCGTCGAGGTGCTCGACGCCCTCTGTCACGCCACCGGACTGCGCCCGGCGGAGATTTCTGCGGTCGCTGGCCGGCATCGGGGTGAACGTCTCCGCGTCTCCGCGACGTCGTGTCGCTCGTGGATCCCGGCGCCGAGTCTCCTCCGGAGACGCGCACTCGGCTCGTAGTGGTCCGCGGAGGGTTACCCGCACCGACCACACAGATACCGATCGCGGACCGGTCCGGTCGGATCTTTGCCCGCGTGTATCTGGGTTGGGAGCGGTGGAAGGTGCTCGTCGAGTGCGACGGGGAACACCATTGGTCGGACGAGCGTCAGCGCACCTGGGACATCGAGCGGATGGAACGGCTCGCCGAACTCGGGTGGGTGGTGGTGCGGGTGAACGCGGAATAGTTGCGTCGGCGGCTGCAGGTCATCGTGACGCGGGTGCGGGACCGTCTACGGAAGGCGGGCGCTCCGGCCTGAGTGCGCAGAAATGCAGGCGTCCACTCGACCTTTGCCTGCAGAACTGCGCACTCGATCCCACCACTTTGGTCACAGGTTGCTTTCGATCCGGCCTCGAGCAGCACGCACCCGCGGTGCAGCTGATTCACTCGGGGCTGATGTGATTCGAGTGGCACCTGTGGAAGGAGAGTGGCGCCCGGACTGCGACGGTGCGCCCATCCCCGTTATGAACCGATTTGCGATCAAATCCGGCCTCGGCGCCTGCGTTCTCGGTGCGTCCGTGCTCATCCCCGCCCAGGTCTCGGCGGAGCCCGCGGCGACGGCGACCGGGACCGAGCTGTCCGGGATGACGGTGTTCCTCGACCCCGGCCATCAGGGTTCCAGCGAGGGCCACGACCTCGCGCAGCAGGTGAACGACGGCCGGGGCAACACCAAGGACTGCCAGACGAGCGGCATGACGTCGCTGGGCGGGGTGCCCGAGCACACCATCAACTGGAACGTCTCCCAGTTGGTGAAGAGCAGCCTCGAGAGTCTGGGCGCGAAGGTCGTCCAGAGCCGTCAGGACGACACCGGCTGGGGCGGGTGCGTCGACGAGAGAGCCCGTGCGGCAAGTCAATCGAACGCAGACCTGGCGGTGAGCATCCACGCGGACTCGACGGCGCAGGGTGAGGACGCGAGCAAGCACGGATTCCACATGATCATCCCGTCGCTGCCGATCCCGGACGAGAAGGCGGACGCGGCGCAGTCGGGCGGCGGGCTCGAGGCGTCGAAGATGATGCGCGACGCCTACAAGTCCGACGGCTTCGTTCCCGCCAACTATGCCGGGGTGAACGACGGCCTGCAGACCCGCGCCGACGTCGCCGGACCGGCGCTGACGCAGGTTCCGCTGGTGTTCGTCGAGATGGGGAACGGTTCCAACAAGGAAGACTCCGCCCAGCTGGAAAGCCAGGACGGCCAGTTGAAGCACGCGATCACCATCACGACGGGCATCGTCACCTACCTGCTGACCGGCTCGGGGTCGACGCCGTCGGAGGAGTTGGCCGCGGCTCCCGCCGACACCGCGACCCCCGAGGTGAGCGAGGACAGCGCGTCGTCGACCACCACCACGACTCCGAAGGCGACCACCCCGAAGGCGACCCCGAAGTCGACGGCACCGGACTCGGCTCAGTACTCGGAGCTGATGAAGATGCTCGCGCCGCTGCTCGAGGTCGAGGGACTCGACGGATTGCAGGACCTCGTCAACGACAAGAACCTCGGGCTGGTGTCCGAGCTGGCGAGCACGCTGCTGGCCATGCTCACCGGGACCGGTGGCAACTGATCACAGCGAGGCGACCCACCGGTTGAACGGTTCGGTGAACTCTGCCGAAAAGGGCAGCGGTTCCACGTAATCCGGACCCGTGGAGGGGCGGTCGCCGACGTCCTTGAGGACGTGATTGGCGTTCGTCATCCGTACGGGGGTCAACGCGGTGTGCGCGAGGGCGTCGTTCAGGCCGTCGACGTCCGTGAGCTGCACCTGAATGTCCTTGGCGGAGCAGCTGGTGAGGACCGGGAAGCCAGCGGGCAGCCGGCCGGCGAGCGAGCGGGGGTCGAGAGCGTCCTCCTCGGCGAGGGCCTTGGCGTTGGCGTGGACGAGCCCGGCGTTCTGCAGGGGCTCGGGGAGGTCGTCGGGGATCGTGCCCGACGTGCGGAGCGATTCGACGGTGTCGGCGAGTGCGAGCCGGAGTTCGTCGGCCAGTTCCACCGGCAGCTGCCCGGCGCCGACGACGGCGTCGAGTTGGCCGTGGATCTGCGTGGTGAGCAGATCGAGGAGCCGGACACTCAGCGGTTCGAGCAGTCCCACCGCATGCACGCGGGACTCGTCCTCCGCAGTCGCGAGGGCGAGCGCGACGAGTCCGCCGTCGCTGTGGCCGATCACGAGCAGCTTCGACGGGTCGACCCCGGGTTGCGCGGCCAGGAAGTCCAGGCCGGCGGAGGCGGCGTCGACGAAGGTGGTGAAGCCGAGGCCGCCGACCTCTTCGACCTCGTACGGGCCGAGGGCGGTTTCGCCGCTGCCGATCTTGTCGTAGCGCAGACTCGCCATGCCGTGCTGCTCGAGCACGTCCGCGAGGAACCGGAGCGTGCCGATGTCACCGGGGAGCAGCGCGCTGTCGCCGTTGCGATCGGTGGGACCGCTGCCGGCGAGCAGCAGCGCGGCGGGGGCCGAACTGTTCGCGTAGTCGGGAGTGCGCAGGCTGCCGTGGTAGGTGACGGCACCGCTGTCGAACGTGATCTCGGTGTCAGGCATGGGGACTGTCTACCAGTTCACGATGCGCGCGGTCGCCGCACCCGCTGCACGCCTCGCCACGCGAACCACAGCAGGAACGCGAGCAGGGGGAGGACGAGCAGCGGAAGCAGCAGGGCGATCAGTGACGTGACGAACGAGACGACGCCCTCGACCACCGACACCACGGGATTGGTCAGTCCGCCGGTGGAGGCTGTACTGACCGCGCGGGTTCCGGTCTGCGCGGTGCTGAATGCGAGAGCGGTGGGTGCGCCGATCACGATTCCGGCGATCGCGGCGGTCGACGGATCCACGTCCGCGAACGCCGCCCAGGTCGCGATGACGCCCGCGACGGGACCGGTGACGTTGCCGATCAGGGACAGCGCGTTGTCGACGAACGGAATGAGATCGGCGGTGAGTTCCACGACCGTCGCGATCGACAGCGCCACGAGCGCTCCGGTCGAACCGAGCCACCGCATCGACTCGTTCAGGGTCACGCCGAGCAGTTCGATGTGCACGGGGGACTGAGCATGAGCAGCGGCAGGAACGTGCGCAGTCCCGAAGCGGCGGCGAGGCCGAGGCCGAGCAGGCCGGGCAGAACCCAGGTCTCCATGCACGGAGTGTAGGGGCTCGGCGGTCGGGGGTGACGGGCATCGCGGCCGCAATCGCGGATTACCGTCAGGATCAGTAGTTGTCCCAACGGATTACGTCCGAGAAGACGCTCCGACTCCAGGAAGGGCCGCACCATGAACGTCGTACAGTTGACCACCGGTGATGTCGTCGCCGCCATGTTCTCCCTCGACTTCGTCGATGGCGGATTCCGCCGGGAGGCCGTCGAGCGGATTCATCGGGGAGCGATCGACGAGTAGGTGTCTGCGCTCACCGGTTCGGGCCTGTTCTCCAACCGGGCGGTCGCGGGCGTGGTCCGGTCGTGGCGCGCCGATTCGCGACTGCTGCTCGATTCCCTTCTGGTGGAGGCTGATCGGGCGACTCTCGAGCGTTACCACGCCGTCTGGCGCGAGTTGGACGCACAGCTTTCGTGCGGTGTCGCCGCGTAGGCGGAACGTCAGGGGATGCTGAAGATGTCGGCGAACGTGGCGAGTAGTGCCGGATCGCCGGTGACGGTCACGCTGCCGAGGGCGATGGCGTCTTCCGGCGTGATCTCGCGCGCCATCAGTGCCTTCACTGCCGGCCCGGTCTCGATCACGAGATCGGGCCGCTCGGCCGCGCCCTCGACGACTTCGAGTTCGCCACGCTCGATGTGGGCCGACAGCACGATCGGCCCGAGGCGCAATTCGTAGGCGAGGGTGAGATCCCGCGCGGCGTCGGGGTGGAACGTCGAGCGCAGGGCCATCACCATCGAGTCGACGGTCACGACGTCGTCCGGGTCGGGTTCGCCGAGAGTGCGCGCACCCCACCGTCCCAGCGACTTCACGGCGTCCTCCAGGGCGTTGCCGTAGTCGGTGAGTTCGTAGACGACGGCGTTCGACGGCCGGGGCAGGGCGCGCCGCGCGATCACGTCGGCTTCCTCGAGTTCCTTCAGGCGGGCCGAGAGGATGTTGGACGGGATGCCGGGCAATCCCTGCTTGAGATCCGTATATCGCCGCGGTCCGACCAGCAGATCCCGGACGATGAGCATTGCCCAGCGTTGTCCCACGATGTCCAGGGCGTGCGCGAGTCCGCAGTACTGCCCGTAAGCGTGCCGTGCCATGGTTTCAACTATAGACCGAAGTTGCCTATTAACACCAATAGGTTTCTTTTTGCAACATTGGTACGTGATCTGATCCTCGAGGTCGCACGGCTCCTCACCCGAATCGGCTCCACTTCACCGACGGAAAGAGAATTCGATGCCCACCATGATCTTCGTGAACCTCCCCGTGAAGGACCTCGGCACGTCGACGGCCTTCTACGAGGCGCTCGGTTACCAGCGGAACCCGCAATTCTCGGACGAGAATGCGTCGTCGATCGTGATCAGCGAGCACATTCACGTCATGCTGCTGACGGAGAAGTTCTTCTCCACCTTCACCAAGAAGGCCATCGCGGACGCCGGCACGACCACCGAATCCATCCTCTGCATCTCCGCGGAGAACCGCGAGGCCGTCGACGCCCTGGCCGACAAGGCGCTCGCGGCGGGCGGATCGTTCTCCAACGAACCGATGGACGAGGGATTCATGTACGGCCGCAGCTTCCAGGACCCGGACGGTCACCTCTGGGAAGTCATGTGGATGGATCCCGCAGCGGCACAGGGACACGAGTCGTGAGCGCCACGGTCACTCCCGTCACGGCGGAATCGGGAACCGCGCGCAAGGTGGGCTGGGTCCTCAGCGGCCTCGTCGGCGCCTTCCTCCTCTTCGACGCCGTCGGCAAGATCCTGAAGCTCGGACCGGTCGAGGATTCGGCCGTCGAACTGGGGCTTCCCGCGCACATCATCGTCCCGATCGGAATCGTGCTGCTGATCTGCACCGCGCTCTATCTGGTGCCCCGAACGGCCCCGCTGGGTGCGGTGCTGCTCACCGGATACCTCGGTGGAGCGGTGCTCACCAACTGGCGCGTCGAGAAGCCGTTGTTCAGCACCGTTCTGTTCGCGGTGTACGTCGGCATCGTGGTCTGGGCGGGTCTGTACCTGCGCGACCGGAAGGTCCGCGAACTGCTCCCGCTGCGCCGCGAGGGCTGACCCGGGCGGGTCGGCGCGTATTAACCGCGTGCCGATTCGCTCGAACCCTCGTAGCTTGGAGTGGTGACGTCATCGGAACACAGACCTTCCACCGTCGGCGAGCTCCGCGAGTCGGGCCACGTTCAACGCACCGTCAAGGAAGAGATCCGCGAGAACCTGCTCGCGGCCCTACGCGACGGTCGTGATCCGTGGCCCGGCATCGTCGGTTTCGAGGAGACGGTGTCACCACAGCTCGAACGGGCACTCATCGCGGGACACGACGTGGTGTTGCTCGGCGAACGTGGTCAGGGTAAAACGCGCCTCCTCCGCACCCTCAATCTGCTCCTCGACGAATGGACCCCGGTGATCGCCGGTTCCGAACTCGGGGAGCATCCCTATGAGCCCATCACCCCGGCGTCGATCCGCCGGGCGCAGGAACTGGGCGACAGCCTGCCCGTCGCCTGGCGGCACCGCAGCGAGCGGTACTCGGAGAAGCTCGCGACGCCCGACACGTCGGTGGCGGACCTCGTCGGCGACGTGGACCCCGTCAAGGTCGCGGAGGGCCGCAGTCTCGGCGACCCGGAAACCATCCACTTCGGCCTCGTTCCCCGCGCGCACCGGGGCATCGTCGCCATCAACGAGCTGCCCGACCTCGCCGAACGTATCCAGGTGTCGCTGCTCAACGTGATGGAGGAGCGCGACATCCAGGTCCGCGGATACACCCTCCGACTTCCCCTGGACGTACTGATGGTGGCCAGCGCGAACCCGGAGGACTACACGAACCGCGGTCGCATCATCACGCCACTCAAGGACCGGTTCGGTGCCGAGATCCGGACGCACTACCCGACCCGGCTCGACGACGAGGTCGCCGTCATCCTCCAGGAAGCGCACCTCACCGCCGAGGTCCCGGATTACCTCCTCGAGATCCTGGCCCGGTTCACCCGCCTGCTCCGCGAATCGACGTCGGTCGATCAGCGGTCGGGTGTGTCCGCCCGTTTCGCGGTGGCCGGCGCCGAAACCGTGAGCGCCGCGGCGGTGCATCGCGGCGCGGTGCTCGGTGAGGCCGACCCGGTCGCGCGACCGGTGGACCTCGAGACCGTCGTCGACGTCCTGCGCGGCAAGGTGGAGTTCGAATCCGGTGAGGAGGGACGTGAGATCGAGGTCCTCGAGCACCTGCTGCGTCGGGCCACGGCCGACACGGTCCGCACCCGGCTCGGCGGCATCGACCTGGCGGAGCTCGTGGAGGCCGTGGAACAGGGCGACCCGGTGGTGACCGGTGAGCGGATTACGGCGAAGGCGCTGCTGAACGAGCTGCCCGAACTCGAGGTCCTCGACGCGCTGGCCGAGCGGCTCGGCGCCGAATCCGACGGCGAGCGCGCCGCTGCCGCCGAGTTCGCCCTCGAAGGGCTGTACCTGGCGCGGCGGATCTCGAAGAACCCGGACATCAACGGGCAGACGGTGTATTCGTAATGTCCCGCAAGGCGGAGCGCGGATCGCACAACGCGCGGTACGGGCCGTACGAGGGCGGTGATCCGCTGGCACCGCCGGTGGACCTGCGCGAAGCCCTGGCCGCGATCGGCGACGACGTGTTCGCGGGCAGCTCGCCGCGACAGGCGCTGCGCGAGATGCTCCGGCGGGGCAACCGGGACATGCGCGGCCTGGACGAGCTTGCGGCCGAAGCCAATCGGCGTCGTCGTGAACTGCTGAAGCGGAACAACCTGAACGGCACCCTCGAAGAGGTCCGGGAACTCCTCGACCGCGCGGTGCTCGAGGAACGGAAGACGCTGGCCCGCGCGCTCGACGACGACGCCCGCTTCTCGGAGATGCGCCTCGAGGAGCTGTCCCCGTCCACAGCGCAGGCCGTCCAGGAACTCGCCGACTACGACTGGCGCAGTTCGCAGGCGCGCGAGGACTACGATAAGATCCGGGACCTGCTGGGCCGCGAAATGCTGGACCAGCGGTTCGCCGGCATGAAGCAGGCCCTCGAGGGTGCGACCGAGGCGGACCGGCAGGCGATCCGCGAGATGCTCGAGGACCTCAACGACCTGCTGGACAAGCACTCCCGCGGTGAGGACACGCAGGAGCAGTTCGACGAATTCATGGACAAGCACGGGGAGTACTTCCCCGAGAACCCGCGCAACGTCGAGGAACTCCTCGATTCGCTGGCGCAGCGGGCGGCGGCGGCCCAGCGTCTGCGGAACTCGCTGTCGCAGGAGCAGCGCGACGAACTGGACGCGCTGGCACAGCAGGCGTTCGGCGACCCGTCGCTGATCGGACAGCTGGACCGGCTCGACCAGCACCTGCAGGCGGCGCGGCCGGGCGAGGACTGGCAGGGCGCGCAGCGGTTCCGCGGCGACGACGGCATGGGCCTGGGCGAGGGCACCGGGGCGTTGCAGGACATCGCGGAACTCGAGTCGCTCGCGGAGCAGCTGTCGCAGCAGTACGCGGGTGCGCAACTCGACGACATCGACGCCGAGGCGCTGGCCCGTCAGCTGGGCAACGAGGCCGCCGCGGACGCGAAGACGCTGGCCGAGCTCGAGAAGGCCCTGCGCGACCAGGGCTTCTTCGACCGCGGGGCGGACGGCCAGTGGCGCCTGTCGCCCAAGGCGATGCGCCAACTCGGGCAGACGGCTCTTCGGGACGTGGCGCAGCAATTGTCTTCGCGTGGCGGGCAACGGGAGACGCGCCGCGCCGGGTCGATGGGGGAGCCGACCGGGGCGTCCCGAGAGTGGGCGTTCGGCGACACCGAACCCTGGGACGTCACGCGCACCATCACCAACGCCGTGCTGCGGGCGGCGTCCGACCCCGGTGAGCGCGGTCGCGTCCCGGTCCGGTTGTCTGTTTCGGACGTGGAGGTGATGGAGACCGAGCAGCGGTCGCAGGCGGCGGTCGCGTTGCTGGTCGACACGTCGTTCTCGATGGTGATGGAGGGCCGGTGGGTGCCGATGAAGCGCACCGCCCTCGCCCTGAACCACTTGGTGAGCACCCGGTTCCGCAGTGACGAACTGCAGCTCATCTCGTTCGGGCGGCACGCGCAGGTGCTGACGCCGTCGGAGCTGGCCGGATTGGACGGCGCCTGGGACCAGGGCACCAACCTGCACCACGCGCTGTTGCTGGCGGCCCGGCATCTGCGCCGGCACCCCAACGCCCAGCCGGTGGTCCTGATCGTGACCGACGGCGAGCCGACCGCTCACCTCGAGCCGGACGGTTTCGCGTATTTCGACTACCCGCCGAGCGCCCGGACCCTCGGTCTGACGGTCCGGGAACTCGACACCCTCGCCCGGCTCGGCGCCCACGTCACGTTCTTCCGGCTCGGCGAGGATCCCGGTCTCGCGCGGGTGGTGGACCGGATGGCCGAGCGCGTCGGCGGACGCGTCGTCGCGCCCGGTCTGGACGGTCTCGGTGCCGCGGTCGTGAGCGACTACATGCGTCGCCGCCGCTAGGTGCGGCTCCGCCGCCTGTGAGTACTTGTTAACCGCGGGCGGTTAACAAGTACTCACGGGCGCGTCAGCGCACGGCGGGCTGGTGCTGGGTGATGCAGTGAATTCCGCCGCCGCGCGCGAAGAGCGGGCGGGCGTCGACCGACACGACCGTGCGTCCGGGGTAGGCCGCCGACAGGATCGCGACCGCCTCCTCGTCCGCGGGATCGTCGAAGCTGCACGCGATGACGCCGCCGTTGACGACGAAATGGTTGATGTAGCTGTAGTCGACGAAGCCCTCCCCGTCGCGCAGAACCTGCGGCGCGGGGACGGTGATGATCTCCCACGACTCTCCGCGGGCGTCCGTGGTCTGCTTCAGCACGTCGATGACGGCCTTGCTGACCTCGAAGTCGGGGTGTTCGGGGTTGCGCTGATCGTGCACCAGGACGACACTCGGCGACGGGATGGCGGCCACGATGTCGACGTGCCCGCGCGTGCCGTACGTGTCCTGGTCCCGGGTCAGTCCGCGCGGCAGCCAGATGACCTTGGTGGCACCGATCGTCCGGGCGAGTTCGGCCTCGACGTCGGCTTTCGACAGTCCCGGGTTGCGTCCCGCGTCGAGTTGCACGGTCTCGGTCACCAGCACGGTGCCGAGGCCGTCGACCTGGATGCCGCCGCCCTCGTTGACGAGCGGCGAGTCGACGAGTTCGGCCCCCGACCGTTCGACGACGAGCGCGCCGATCTTCGAGTCCTTGTCCCACTGCGCCCAGTCCTGGCCGCCCCAGCCGTTGAAGATCCAGTCGACGCCGCCGAGCCGTCCGTCCTCGGACAGCACGAACGTGGGTCCGATGTCGCGCATCCAGGCGTCGTTCAGCGGCGCCTCGAGGATGTCGATGTCGGCGGAGAGGTACTCCCTGGCCGCCGGCACCTGACCGGGATCGACGACGACGGTGACGGGTTCGAACCGGGCCACCGCGTGCGCCACCTCGGCCCACGTGGTGCGGGCCTCGTGGTGCTCCTCGGGGCTGTCGCCCAGGGAGTAGCCCTCACTGGGGTACGCCATCCAGGTGCGTTCGTGCGGTTCGCCTTCCGCGGGCATGCGCCAGGTCATCAGGCCCTCCCGAACGGGGAGGCGTGATCGACGGGCTCGGTGAGGACGCCGTAGGTGTCGGGGCGGCGGGTGGCCAGGAACGGGAACAGGGCCAGCCAGTCCTCGCGCTGCTGGAGGTCGAGATCCGCGACGAGCACGGCGGACTCGTCGCGCGGAGCCTGTGCGAGGATGCGGCCGTAGGGGTCGGAGATGAACGACGAGCCGTAGAAGGTGATGAGGCCTTCGCTGCCGTGACGGTTGGGCACCACCATGAACGTGCCGTTCGCGATGCCGTTGCCGACGATCACCTGCTGCCACAGCGGCTGGGTGTCGAACTGCGGGTGGTCGGGCTCCGAGCCGATCGCGGTGGGGTACACCAGGATTTCGGCGCCGCCGAGCGAGTAGGCGCGGGCGACCTCGGGGAACCATTCGTCCCAGCACGTCGGCAGTCCGAGCTTCACACCGTCCAGTGCCTCGTGCACTGGATACGGGTTCTCGGCCGGACCGCCCCGGAAGTAGGTGTCCTCGTAGTAGCCGGCGGTGACGGGGATGTGCAGCTTGCGGGTGCGCGCGAGCAGTTCGCCGGACGGCGCGACGAGGATGGCGGTGTTGAAGCCGAGTCCGTCCTCGTACTGTTCGCCGTTCTCGGAGTCGTTCCGCTCGTACAGCGAGGCGTGGACGAGGACGCCGTCTTCCGCGGCCGCCTTGGCGGCGAACGTGAACGTGGGGCCGGTGAGGAGGTCCTCGGCGGTCCGTCCGGGGTTGTCGCCGCCGGGGGTCGAGGCGGGGTAGCGGCTCAGGGTGAGCTCGGGAAGGAACACCACGCGCGCCCCGAGGTGAGCGGCTTCGGCGATGCCCTCGTCGAGTTCGGCCCGCAGATCCTGCTCGTTCTCGTGCCAGCAGTGCTGGACGAGTCCGACGCGGAGCGGGGTGCGTCCCGTCTCTCGGGTCCGCGACAGGGACTCGGGAGGGGTGAGTGCGGTAATCGTCAACATTGTGGTTCCTCGGATGTTCGGTTCGGCGAGCGCCTAAAACGAATTGGATTCGTTAAGTATGGTGGGTGAATGCCCGGCGATCAAGGGGTGGGGCGTGACGATTTCGATTCCTTCGGTATCGACCCCGGTCGCCGGTGACGCACACCGACCAGGAGGGCACCCATGCCACGGCCATCACAGCGACTGCTGTCGCCGGAGATCATCACCGAAGCTGCCATTCGCATGGTGGACCTCACCGGTGACTTCACGATGCCGGGTCTCGCCGAACGGCTGAAGGTTCGGCCCTCCTCGCTGTACAACCATGTGTCCGGGAGGGCGGAGATCATCGAACTGATGCGTGCCCGCGTGATGGCGGGCATCGTGGTGGCGGACCCCGACGGCAAGTGGAGCGAGACGGTGGCCGGCCTGGCGCGCGAGTATCGGCGCAACTACGCCGAGCATCCTCGGCTGATTCCTCTGTTCACCGCGCATACAGTGCAATCCGGGGTGGCATTCGCGCTGTACAACGCCCTGGCGCAGGCTTTCTCGGACGGCGGCTTCACGCCCGAGGAGATTCTCCACGCGATCACGACGGTCGACAGCTTCGTGCTGGGGTCGGCGCTGGACCTCGCTGCACCCGAGGTGGTCTGGGCGACCGCCCCGGAGGCGAACGAGTCCATGCGGGCCGCCCTGGCCACGTCCGGGCCGAACTCCGGACGGGCGGATGCAGCATTCGAGTTCGGGCTGCGGACGCTTATCGCGGGCTTGGTGGCGCAGGCTCCCAACTGTCGCCGCAATATCTAATGCGTTCTAGCATTTTCTGACACTGCCTGTCATCGCGAATTGGTGAGGGCTGCGGAAGAATTGGGCCGGTCGGTGGTTGGGATAAGCAAGGCGGCAACGGAGGGCCCGGTTGCCTTCTCGGGCGCACCGGTTCGGGTCACCAACTCTTTGACCTCGCGGACCTCGACGATTATCTGGGCAGGCCCGCATCGGAGAGTACGGGGGCGACGCGGGAGAGGGGGAGGCATTGTATTGCTGAGTGTCGGGCCCGACCGGGCAAGAGGCGTCGCTGGCCAATCAGGAAAAAAATGTTGCGGGAGAGCGCTTCTGGTGAGGTGTATCGCGTCTGCAAGGATCGCGGTTTCGGGTCTCGAGGGAGCATCGGGCGGGGCGTGGCCGGATGCTCGACGCCGCGACCCGTGGTCGTGGGTCGGTTCACGGTGGTGCGGGTGGTGTGGCGAGATCGATTGGCCAGGTCGTACGGTGGTGCGGATCGAGCGGTTCTTGTCGGAGGTCGGCGTTACAGTCGAAGTTCTGCGAGACAAGGGGCGGCACATCGCTGGTGGAGGAGTTGATGGATGACGTCATGGCACGGCTGGCATCGTTGTCCGGCCGGTTGTATCGGTTGTGGTCGAAACAGAATCATCGACGGGGTCTCCACGACGGCGCGGCACGGTTGGGAACGGGGTAACCGGTGAGCTGCTGGGGCGATCGCGGGTTTTCTCGGGGAACGGATGAGACCCGGTCAGTTCGGCTGTACCTGGTTCGTGGTCGGCCGGCATGACCGGGCCGGGATCGACTGTGCCGCGGCGGTTCGCGTTCACCACCCGCGCCCATGTGGCGGTCGACGATGCGACCGGTGAGCGGATCGGGCTCGACGACGTCGATACCCGGGTGGGGTGGCTGCTCGACCTGATCACCGCGGCGGGCGGCGAGTTGGTGTCGCGGCTGTGGCAGCCGGCTACGTTCGACGTACTTGCTGCCGGTTGTGACCGCCAGGATCGCAGGCTGCCCGCGCAGGGGCACGTCGCTGCGACGCGTCTCGGCTGGACTCCGCACTACCCGGAGGGAATCTACGTACCCTCACGGGTCACGCGGGTGGTGACGGCGCAGGTGATGGCCACCCTGCGGACTTTGGCATACCGGGACAACGCGATTGCGGCGCTGTCGGCGCGGTTCGATCCGGCCACCGGGGTTGTGGCGCCGCCGACCGGGTCGGCGGACCACGTGTCTGCGGGTTTCGCTCGGGGCGTACTGCGCCAGCTCGTCGCCTGCGCCCGTGTCGAGGGGTCCCGGGCCGGCCGGTTGCGGATCACCGACGTCCAGGGACCACCCCAGATCGCGGCAATGGCCCGACTCTCCGCCGCCGATCGGCAGCTCGCGCAGATCGCCGTGACAGGCCGGGAGCTGGTGTTGACGGTGAAGCTGCCCACCAGCCCCGCCCCGGCGGGACGGGCGCAGTGGCGCAGTATCCGGCTGACCGCGGCCATCCCCGAACACCTGCACGGCAGGGCGATCACCGACTGGCATCTACCGACCCTGGGCCTCGACCGCCGAGGTCTGCTGTGGCGGTGCGCGGCGACCGAACTCGTCCCGGCACTCGACCTGGACTCGGCCACCATGGCGGTGGGGGTCGACTGGTCCCCGTCCACGCTCGGTGCCGCCGCCACCGCCACCGAAAACCCTGAAGGACTGTTGTCGGACTACCGGGGCTGGACCTACGACGACCGCGGCCTCGGAATCAAACTGGCCCGCCTGCAGACCGAGGGGCAGCTGCTGCACCGCAAGGCGGCCCGGCTGACCCAACTGGCCGCCACCGCCGAACCCGAGGTTCGCGCCCAGCTGGAGGAGAAGATCGCTGTCCTCGATGCGCATCGCACCGCGGTGGGTGTCAAGCGGGGAAAGATCAACCGGGAACTGGCCTTCCACTTCGCCCGGCAGGTCACCGACTACGCCACCGACACCCAGGCGCAGGTGATCGCGGTGGAGGATCTCACCACCCTCGAGACCCGCGGGCATGGGCGGGTCAACAACAATCGGGCCGCGCAGTCCGCCCGCCGCCAAGCCGTAGCCGCGCTCGCGCACACCGCCGCGGGTGCCGGGATCACGGTGGTTTCGGTACCGGCCCGGGGATCGTCCGCGCTGTGTCCGGGCTGCGACGAACCGCTTGCACGCCCCGGCGGCTACCACGACGCGTGGTGTGCCCGCTGCCGGGTCGGCGGCAACCGCGACCACGTCGCCGGGGTGAACCTGGCCAAACGCGCACTGCTCGGTAAAGGCAAGGCCACCAGTCGGCGTGGGCAGATGCCCGCGATCCGGGTCGCCGAACATGCACCGGTGCGCAAGTGCCGCGACAAACACGCTCCCACCCGGAGCCGGCCACGGCACCGCCGGGTCCGCCGCAGCCTGCCCACCGCAACACTGCGGGTGGGGGTGACTCCGAAACAGCATGTTCCTGCACCACAAGCGTCGGTGTGGGACACGGTCCAACCCACACCACCGCACGGTGATGCGGGTAGCCGTGACACACGTCCATCTCAGGCGCCCGCCACACCAGTGACAGACAGTATGAGATCTACGTAGACGCTCCGATCGAGCCGTGAGATTCGTCCCGCAACGCGGACGTCTCGCGATTGAGAGTCTCGCCGCGGAAGAAGGCGGGATTGCGGACGCGCATGACCATCATCAGCACGGCGCCGAGCAGGAGGATGCCGAAGCCGAGGAAGAAGACGAGGCCGATGCCGCCGATGGACGCGCCGCTCGCGTTCTCCGGGTCCATGCTCTCGTCGATCGAGATGACGAACACGGCGAGCAGCATGAGTCCGCCGAGCAGCGGGAACACGAACCGGAAGACGGCGTTGCGGACGCTCGTGAACAGCCGGCCGCGGAAATACCACACGCAGGCGAATGCGGTGATGCCGTAGTACCAGCAGATCATGATGCCCAGCGCGGCGATCGTGTCGAGCAGCGTGCGCTCGGACAGGAACGTGACGACGGTGTAGAACACCGCGGTGACGACGCCGGCGACGACGGTGGCGTAGGACGGCACCAGGAATCGCGGAGACACCTCGGCGAGTTTCTTCGGGAACGCGCCGTACGCGCCCATCGCGAGCATGGTGCGCGCCGCGGGCAGGAACGTGGTCTGCAGGCTCGCGACCGAGGAGACGAACACCGCGAGAAACAGCAGCATGCCGCCCCAGTTGCCGAGAACCGGATCCGCGAGGGCGCCGAAGACGTTCTCGGAGTTGTCCGGGTTGCCGAGGCCGAGACCGTCTTCGCCGACGCCCGCGTACATCATCGCCGCGACCGACACGAGTAGGTAGGTCAGCAGAATCGTCGCGACGCACAGCAGTCCGGCGCGACCGGGGGTCTTCTTCGGGTTCTTCGACTCCTCGCCCAGCGTCAGGCAGGTGTCCCAGCCCCAGAACGCGAAGATCGAGCCGGTCAGGCCGATCACGAACGCGCCGAGGGCCAGTCCCGTGAACGGGTTGAACCAGCTCAGGTCGAACGAGAGCCCGGCGGGGGCGGACCCGTTGCCGACGTGAACCAGTGCCACCACCGCGAACGCGATGAGCAGCACCATCTGGAAGCCGACCAGTGCGACCTGCAGGCGCTCGCTGGTGGTGATGCCGCGACTGGCGATCCAGGTGGCCAAGGCGATGAACACGAGCGTCGTGCCGACGTTCACGAATTTGTTGCCCGGCAGATCCGCGATGCTCGGGGCGTCGAAGAGTTTCGCGATGAACAGATAGAAGAACTGGACGGCGATCGCCGCGAGGTTCGAGAGCACGATGATGGTGGCGATCACCATGCCCCAGCCGCACATCCAGCCGACGTACGGACCGAACGCCTTGGTCGACCACGTGAACGACGCACCGCAGTCGGGCGATTCGGAGTTGAGCTCACGGTAGGCGTAGGCAGTGAGGAACATGGGAATGAAGCCGGCGATGAAGATGGCGGGCATCTTCAAACCGACCGCCGCGACGATCAGCCCGATGCTGGCCGTCAGCGTGTAACCCGGTGCCACGGAGGAGATTCCGAGGATCGCTCCGGAGAAGGTCCCGACCGCGCCGGTGGCCAGCCCCTTGGCGCTCACGGCGCCGTCGGCCGACGCCGGCGCGCCTTCGCTGTTCGTCATGTCTGAACCTCCGGTCGGGAACGAGCGTGGATCCGGGGCGGGTGTCGCGGACGGTTTACTCACTATTTTCGAACTCCTGCTTGGGGACGACCACCATGGGCACCGGCAGGACGCGGAGCATCTTGGCCGCGGTGGATCCCAGGAACAGTCGATGTGGTTGGGCGAGCCGGCTGGAGCCGACCATCACGAGGTCGCCGTCCTGCCAGTCGAGTGTGCGGACCGCCGATTCCACGGAGGATCCGTCGGCGATCGTGACGGACACGGGAAAGTCTTCGGGAAGAGCGGATTTCGCCACTTCGAGGGTGCTCTGGGCGTGGGCGACGGCGCGGTCGCGCACATCGTCGGGGGTGTCGCGGTGATCGCGGAGGTCGTTCTGCGGATCGAGAGCGACGAGGGACACGAGGCGCAGTGGGGTCTGCATGCGCTCGCACGTCCGCACGGCGGTCCGTAGCAGCACGTCCGCTCCCGTCCGGGTCCCGAGCGCGCAGGTCACTTCGCGGATCTTCTTCGCGGTGGAGTGCCGCGACCCGCGCGGTGCGAGGGCCAGCGGGACGTGCGCGGAGTGCAGCAGTTCCGTCGACACCGATCCGACGGAGTGCCGCCCCAGCAGGCCGTCCCCGGCGGCGCCGACGACGATCGCCTGCGCGCCCAGCCGGGACACCTCGTCGATGAGGCCCTGTGCGAACGATTCGTGGAAGCTGAGGTGCACGTCCACCTCGATGTCACTCGGCACCGACGATTTCGCGTCGTCCAGCCAGCGCTGGGCGCGGGCGGCGAGGACGTCGTCGTAGCCGGTCTCCGCCGGAACTCTCGCCGGGACCGTCCGGTCAGGCGGGAGAACCATGCAGATGTCGAGCTGTGCACCGAGACTGCGGGCGAGCTGCGCCCCGAGGGCCAGACCGTCCTCCCCACTGGGGGTGGCGAGATATCCAACGACCAAACGCATGGTGACGGTTCCGATCTGTCTCGGGGCGAGCGGTTTACGCGAAGCCGACGTACTTGGTCTCGAGGTACTCCTCGATGCCTTCGGTGCCACCCTCGCTGCCGAGGCCGGACTGCTTGACTCCGCCGAACGGTGCGGCGACATCGGAGATCACGCCGCGGTTGACTCCGACCATGCCGCTCTCGAGCTTGTCGGCGACGCGGAACGCGCGGTCGACGTTCTGCGTGTAGATGTATGCGGCGAGACCGTATTCGGTGTCGTTGGCGGCGGCGACACCCTCGGCCTCGGTGTCGAATCCGGTGATCGCGGCGACGGGTCCGAAGATCTCCTCGCGCACGATGCGCGCGTTCGCCGGGACCTCGTCGAGGACGGTGGGCTGGAAGAAGTAGCCGGGACCGTCGACGGACTTGCCGCCGGTGCGGACCCGTGCGCCCGCGGCGACGGCGTCGTCGACGAGGGACGCCACGTTGCGGCGCTGCTTCTCGTTGACGAGGGGACCGACGTTGGTGCCGTCCTCGCTGCCCGGTCCGACCCGCAGTGCGGCGATCCGCTCGGTGAGTTTGGTGGTGAATTCCTCGCGCACCGAGTTCGCGACGATCAGGCGGTTGGCCGCGGTGCAGGCCTCACCACCGTTGCGCATCTTCGCGGCCATCGCGCCCTCGACCGCGGCGTCGATGTCGGCGTCGTCGAAGACGACGAACGGTGCGTTGCCACCGAGTTCCATCGATGTGCGCAGAACCTGCTGGGCGGACTGCTCGATGAGGATCTTGCCGACCCGGGTGGATCCGGTGAACGTCACCTTCCGCAGGCGCGGGTCCGCGAGCAGCGGTTCGGTGACGGCGGCGGCGTTCGACGCGGGCAGCACCGACAGCACACCGGCGGGCAGACCTGCCTCGGCGAAGATCTCGGCGAGCAGCAGCATGGTGAGCGGGGAGTCCTCGGCGGGCTTGACGATGATCGTGCAGCCGGCGGCGAGCGCGGGACCGATCTTGCGGGTGCCCATCGCGAGCGGGAAGTTCCACGGCGTGACGGCCAGGGTGGGTCCGACGGGGACCTTGGTGACCATGATCCGGCCGCTGCCCGACGGCGACGTGGTGTAGCGGCCCTGGATGCGGACGGCTTCCTCGCTGAACCAGCGCAGGAACTCGGCGCCGTAGTTCACCTCGCCGCGGCTCTCCGGCAGCGCCTTGCCCATCTCCATCGTCATCAGCAGCGCGAGGTCGTCGGTGCGCTCGATGACCTTCTCCCACGCGGACCGCAGGATGATCGACCGCTGCCGGGGCGCGGTCGCCGCCCATTCCTCCTGGACCGCCGCAGCGGAGTCGAGTGCGCGCATCGCGTCCTTGCCGCCGGCGTCGGCGACGTCGGCGATGAGGGTGCCCGTGGCGGGGTCGTAGACCGGGAAGGTGCCGCCGTCGATCGGGTCGGTCTGGGCGCCGTCGATCCACAGACCGGTGGGCAGGGTGGCGCGGAGCCGTTCGAAGTCAGTCATCGGAGTCCTCGTGGTGGGAATGGTGGTGATCGCACGCCTCCGGGGTGGGGGCGACGTCGAGGGCGGGGTTGCGGTCGAAGAATCCGACCGGTTTCAGCCAGAACGACACGGTGTCGGCAGGCATGATCGGCCAGTCCTCCGGCCGGGGAATGTGGTGGATCCCGAATGTGTACCAGAGCACCACGTCGGTGTTCTCGATCGGGCGGTCGGCCGCGGTCCACTCGGGAAGTCCGTGATCGTCCTTGCTCTGGTTCACGAATTCCCCGGCAGGCCAGCGCTCGTCGGGTGAGTTGGGTGTCACCCAGACGGTGTGTCCGATCGCGCCGGTGCGCTGGAAGATCGGCGACGCCGGGTCGAACATCGACGGGATCGCGCCGCCGGGAACGAGCTTGTAGGCGGGGGCGGTGCCGAGTCCGGTGGTCGTGTTGTCGTTGACGACCTTCCAGGCGCGCTGGCTCTGCCAGTCGAAGTCCTGCCTGCCTTCGAGCTCGGTGCGAAGCGGAGTGTTCTTCTGGCGCAACGCCAGACCCAGGGGATTGTCCGGGCCCATCGGCACGATCTCGGTCTCGGTCGCGTACACCGTGTTCTCGGTGCCGTCGACGTCGAGATCGAGGCGGGCGATCAGGAAGTGCTGGTGGAACGGCGCGTACGTGCGGTTGTCGACCAGCGTCCCACTCGGGTGCTCCCCACCTTCCGGGAAGTGGCTGACCACCATGATGCCGGTGGCGCGGACCTCGCACTCGATGTTGCCGTCCTGGTAGAACCGCCAGTAGACGAGATACTCGTAGTTGGCGACCGTCACGTGCGTCGACACCGTCAGCCGCCGCATGCGACGCACCTCGGTGCCCGCATCGTGGTCGACGTGCTTCCAGAGGACGGCGTTGTCCTCCTCGTGGATGCAGATCGCGTTCTCGATCGTGTACGGCGCGCCCTTGCTGTCGTGGAGGACGGCGTCGAGGTACCGGATCTCGCCGAGGCAATCGCACCCCAGGGTGAGCGAGGTGGTCATGAAACCGATGCCCCACTCGCCGATGTCGAAGGCGGTGCGCCGGTAGTGGTCGGTGCTGATGTCGCGGTACGGCACGGCCATCTCCGCGAACGACATCCGGTTCGCGATCGACCGCACCCGGCCGTGGTCGTTGTAGGTCACCGCGTGCAGGGTCATGCCCTCGCGGTAGTTGAACCCCACCCGCAGCGACCAGTTCTGCCATTCGAGTTTGTTGCCGTCGAGGGTGAACGACGGCCCCTCCGACTGGACGATGTCCAGAGGCTTCAACGGGGTCCGGGTGCTGGAGTTCCGGATCCGCTCGGGGATGTGCCGGGGCACGTACTCGCCCATGACCTCGGGACGTTCGACGCTGAACGTGTCCTCGATCTCGAGCAGTTCCATGCTGTTCACGTCGATGACGCAGTGGAATCCGTTGACCGGGCCCGCGTACGGGTTCGCGCCCTCGGCCGCCCGGACCCAGGTGTCCGACCAGCCGAGCCGGCGGCCCTTGTACTTCTCCGGGGTCACCGCGTCGCCGTATGTCCACACATCCATGAACACCCGGCTCATGTCCGTGACACCGCGCTTCGCCAGCGCCGCGATCACGTCCGGATGCCCGCGCAGGAAGGCGTCCGCCTCTTCCCATTCGTCCACCGTGAAGTTGGCCTGGACGTCCGGGATGTGCTGCCAGGAGACGACGTTGTCTCCGGTGAGCGAGACGAGCGCCTTGTAGGTTTCGTTCTTGCGGCGGTCGAAACACACAAGAATCGCCCGGCGGTCCGGGACGGTGCCCGACGCGTCGAACGCCGCCACCTCCGCCTTGGCCGGCTCGGCGAGTTCGATCGACGCGAACCGCCAGCCGTCCCCGACGCCGTGTTCACGGGCGAGGACGGCTGCGGCCTGCGCGAATTCGTCCGCTCCCAACGGGTCCAGAGGATGGAACGTGCCGGTGGTCCGGGTCATGGTGTCTCCTCTGGTCGATGGGTGGGCACTTCGTGCTCGTGCGCCTTTCCGGTAGCGGGGGCCACCGGAAAGGCGCACGGGTCAGACGAGCGAGCGAACGATCTGCTCGATGACGGTGAGCGCGTCGTCGAGCAGGTCGTCGCCGATCACCAGCGGCGGAAGCAGTCGAATGACGTTTCCGTACGTACCGCACGTCAGCAGAATGACACCTTGTGCGAGTGCGTGGGCGGCAATGGCCTTCGTCAGTTCGGCGTCCGGCTCGTTCGTGCCGGGCTTGACGAACTCCATCGCGAGCATCGCGCCGCGTCCGCGGACGTCGCCGATGACGCCGACCTCGGCGGCCAGTGCGTTCAGCCGCGGCAGGGCGAGGTCGCCGATGTGCTGGGCGCGAGCGGGCAGGTCGAACTTCCGCATGCTGTCGATCGCGGCGAGCGCAGCGGCGCACGCGACAGGGTTGCCGCCGTACGTGCCGCCCAGTCCGCCGGGGTGCACCTTGTCGAGCAGTTCGGCGCGGCCCGTGATCGCGGACAGCGGCATGCCGCCCGCCATGCCCTTGGCCATCGTGATGATGTCCGGGACGATCTCCTCGTGCTCGCACGCGAACCAGGCGCCGGTGCGGGAGAAGCCGGTCTGCACCTCGTCGGCGATGAAGACGACACCGTTGGCGCGGGCCCAGTTCACCAGGGTGGGGAGGAATCCCTCGGCGGGAACGATGAATCCGCCCTCGCCCTGGATCGGTTCGATGATGATCGCCGCGAGTGAGTCGGCGCCGATCTGCTTCTCCATCTGGCTGATGGCGCGCTGCGCGGCCTGCTCACCGGTCAGTCCGTCCTGGTCCCGGTACGGGTAGGACATCGGGAGCCGGTACACCTCGGGCGCGAACGGACCGAAGTGGGCCTTGTAGGGCATCGACTTGGCCGTCAGGGCCATCGTCAGGTTGGTGCGACCGTGGTAGGCGTGGTCGAACGCGACGACGGCGTCGCGGCCGGTGGCGAGGCGGGCCACCTTGATCGCGTTCTCCACGGCCTCGGCGCCCGAGTTGAACAGCACGGTGCGCTTCTCGTGATCGCCGGGGGTGAGGGCGGCGAGCTCTTCGGCGACGCGGACGTAGCCCTCGTAGGGGGTGACCATGAAACAGGTGTGGGTGAAGTGCCCGACCTGCTCCCGGACCGCCTCGGCGACAGCCGGATCGGATGCGCCGACGCTGGTGACGGCGATGCCCGAGCCGAGGTCGATCAGGGAGTTGCCGTCGACGTCGACGACCACACCACCGTCGGCATCCGCCGCGTACACGGGGACGCTGGAGCCGACGCCCGCGGCCACGGTGGCGCGGCGGCGAGCGGTGAGGGCCGCCGACTTCGGGCCGGGGAGCTCGGTGACCAGGGCGCGCTTCTGCGGCAGCCGGTACTGGATGTCGTTCATGTTGGTGCAGTCCTCAGGGTCGTGACGTGGATGGGTATGGGGTGGGGCGACGTCAGTCGTTGGAGCTCATGACGTGCTTGATGCGGGTGTAGTCCTCGACGCCGTATCCGGAGAGGTCCTTGCCGTAGCCGGAGTACTTGAATCCGCCGTGGGGCATCTCGGCGACGAGCGGGATGTGGCAGTTGATCCAGACGGCACCGAAATCGAGTGCGGCCGACAGTCGTTGCGTGACGCCGTGATCGTTGGTCCACACGCTCGACGCGAGACCGTACCGGACGTCGTTGGCTAGGGTCACGGCTTCCTTCTCGTCGGAGAAGCTCTGCACGGTGAGGATGGGACCGAACGTCTCCTCCTGCACGATGTCGTCGCGCTGGTCGACACCGGTGATCACGGTGGGTTCGAAGAAGAATCCCTGCTCGCCGGAACGCTTTCCGCCGGTGACGATCTTCGCCGACGCGGGGAGCGCGGCGATCTTGGAGCTGACCGCGTTGAAGTGGTTGACGTTGTTGAGCGGTCCGTAGAACGTGTCCGGGTCGTCGGGCAGGCCGGGCTTGAGGGTCTCGGCCTTGCGGACGAGGGCGTCGACGAGCTGGTCGTGGATGGACTCGTGGACGAGGACGCGGGTGGCGGCGGTGCAGTCCTGGCCGCCGTTGAAGAACGCGGCCTCGGCGATGCCGCTCGCGGTCTTCTCGATGTCGACGTCGTCGAACACGATCGCCGGCGCCTTGCCGCCCAGTTCGAGGTGGGCGCGCTTGAGCTGGCGGGCGGCGGACACGGCGACGGCGATGCCGGCCCGCACGGAGCCGGTGATCGACACGAGTCCGAGGGCCGGGTTCTCCACGAGCGTGGCACCGGTCTCGCCGTTGCCGAGGACGACGTTGAAGACGCCGTCCGGCAGGATCCCCTTGGTCAGCCGGGCCAGCACGAGGGTGCTGTTCGGGGTGGTGTCGCTGGGCTTGAGGACGATCGTGTTGCCGGCCGCGAGCGCGGGGCCGATCTTCCACAGGGCCATCATGAACGGGTAGTTCCACGGGGTGACCTGGCCGACGACGCCGATCGGCTCGCGGCGCACGTAGGACGTGAAGCCGTCCATGTACTCACCGGCGGCCTTGCCCTCGAGCATGCGGGCCGCGCCGGCGAAGAACCGGAGTTGGTCGGCACCGACCTTGATCTCTTCGTCGGCGATGACCTGCTTGGGCTGCCCGGTGTTGCGGCACTCGGCCTCGACCAGTTCGTCGCTGTGCGCCTCGATGGCGTCGGCGAGCTTCAGCAACGCGGTCTGACGCACGCTCGGAGTGGTCTTGCCCCACGAGACGAAGGCCCGCTCGGCGGCTTCGACGGCGGCGTCCACGTCGGCCTTGGTGGAGACGGGTGCACGCCCGACGACGCTCTCGTCCACGGGGTTGATCAAGTCCAGCGTCTCCGTCGCGGATGAGGTGACGAACTCACCGTTGATGTAGTTCTCGAGTACGTCGATCGACATCTGTACCGGTTCCTCTCGTGGGGTCGAAACTCGTGGTTCGGAGCGGGCCGTCGGTCGAACGTTCCGACCTGGGTCCGCAGTTGCAGAACATCTGAGAACAAGTGTGCGCTGCCTCACAAGCCGAAGGCAGCTGACAAAATGGTGAAAGACGCGCCCCCCGCCGCGCCGAGTTGTCCACTCCGGCGTCACCCGTGGGAGCAGGTGTGGCCGGCCGCGCCGGAGCCGGCGAACGGCACGTCCGCACCGATGCTCCCGTCCCCGGTTTCGGCGTCGTGCACGACCGCGCCGCCGACGAGTGTCAGGTCGGCCCGTTCGCCGAGGAGTTGTCCGGGATCGAGTGTGTAGAGGTTCGCCGACCAGACGACCAGATCGGCGCGGGCGCCCGGCCGGATCACGCCCAGCTCGTCCTCGGCGTGCCAGGCCCACGCGCCGCCGCGGGTGTACGCGCGCAGCGCCGAATCCAGGTCCATCCGCTCGTTCGGGGTCCAGTCGGTCCCGCCGTCCAGACCGGAGCGGGTGAGTGCCGAGTACAGACCGACGAGCGGGTCCATCTCCCCGACCTGCCAGTCGCTCGAGAACGCCAGCGCGGCACCCGACTCGGCGAGCGAACGGAAACGCCACGCCCGGTCCCACCGATCCTCGCCGACGTTCTCCATCCACGTTCCCGCGACGAGGTCGGGGGAGCAGTGCCGCGGCTGCATCGCCGCGACGACGCCGAGGTCCCGGAACCGGGGAAGGTCGTCCGTGTGGAGGCATTCGACGTGGACGATGCCGTGCCGGCGATCGACCGTCCCGTTCACCCGGCCGGCGTGCTCGATCGAGTCGAGGGCGAGGCGGATACCCCAGTCGCCGGTCGCGTGCGTGTGCGTCTGGAAGCCGAGACGGTCGAGTTCGGTGAGCATCGCGGTGAACTCCTGCGGGGGCAGGCTCGGGGTGCCGCGGTGGCCCGGCCGGTTCGCGTACTCGGACAGCATGGCCGCGGTGTGCGGTTCGATGACGTCGTCGGCGTACAGCTTCACCGGCCCGAGCCGCAGCATGTCGTCGGCGGGTGCGCCGTCGACGGCCTCCCTCAGGTCCCGGCGGAACGCGGCGTCGGCGCCGACGGGATGGAACAGGGCGGTGATCACCCGCGAATGCATCCGCCCCTCGCCGTGCGCCCGGTACATGAGATCGAGTTCGGCCAGCGGGACCTGGGGTTCGACGACCGTGGTGATGCCGCTCGCGGTCGCCATCTCGAGACTGGACGTGATGCGACGGTAGCGGCGGTCGGGGGAGTACATCGGGATGTCGCGTTGCAGCCCGGCCAGGCCGGCGCGGGTCATCGCGCTGGTGTAGAAGTCCGTGACCCAGCCGGTGGGTGCGCCGTCGGCGTCGAATTCCGGCCGTCCCCAGGGGATCTGGGTGCCCCGGTCGATGCCGAGCACCCGCAGGGCGGCGTCGTTCAGCCACACCGAGTGCTGGTCGTAGGTGGTGATGAACACCGGACGGTCCGTGAGGCCGCGGAGGTCGGCGGCGTTCGGGCGGCGCCCGCTCACCACGGAGTAGACGGCGTTCTCGGCGCAGATCCAGTCGAGGTCGGGGCGGGCGGCCGCGTGCGCGGCGATCCGTCGCCGGACTTCGGGGAGGTCGTGTGCGCCTTCGAGACTCACTGCGTCGGGGTCGAAGCCGAGAAGCAGATGGTTGTGGCTGTCGATGATGCCGGGGGTGAGCAGCCGTCCCCGCAGATCGATGGTTCGCCGGGCGGAGGGGGCGTCCTCGGTGGTTCCGACGTACCGGATCCGGCCGTCCGCGACGCCCACGGCCTCGGCCCAGCCGGGGGTGTCGAAGGTGCGCACGACGCCGTTGGTCAGCAGCAGGTCGAGCATCAGTGGGTCTCCTCGGGGGCGGCGTTCAGCAGCAGCAGGTGGGTGTTCTTGCGCGGGCGTAGGTACAGGGCGTAGTAGACGAAGCCGGCGGCGACGAGGCCGAGGGAGATGCCCAGGCTGAGCCACTGTTCCGGGTCGAGCAGCGTGACGACGAAGACGAGGCCGAGTGCGGCGATGCAGATTCCCGGCGCGAGTGGCCAGAGCGGCATGCGGTAGCCGGGGCGGTCGGTGTCGCCGCGGCGGTGGTTGATCGCGGCCAGCGCGATGAACAGGTACGTGAAGGTGAGCGTCGACCCGGTGGCGGTGAGCAGCACGTCGAGGGGGACGAAGCACGCGGCGAACGCGATGGCGCCCATCACGACGGTGGCGAGGACGGGGACGCGGCCCTTGGCGCTGACGGCCTGCAGCGGCACCGCGACCGTCTGGGGCAGGGCGCGATCGCGAGCGGCGGCGTAGAGAAGCCGGCCCGCCTGCAGCGTGATCGCGATGATCGCGTTGATCACGGCGAGGGCAATCGAGAGCAGAACCACCATCGCGACGGCGTGACCGGCGCGTTCGGTGAGAAACGCCTCGACGGGAAGGCTGGAACCGAGCAGCTCGGTCTGGGAGCGGGCACCCACCATGATCGCGATCAGCGGGACGAGTTCGGTGGCGACGGTGATGACGGCGCTCCAGATGACCGCCTTCGCGATCGAGCGGGCCGCGTTCTTGGTCTCCTCGGCGAAATAGACGGCGCCGCCGTACCCGTTGTACGCGAAGATGCCCTGGGTGACGGCCAGCATCAGCCCGGAGATCGCGAGGGGCGCGAGTTGTCCGGTGCTCGGATCGAGCACCTCCGGGCTGAGGAGACTCGTCAGCGGACGCTCCATGTGGACGAATCCGAGGACGGTGAGCAGGGCCAGGGCCGCCATTTCGACGCCGAGGAAGACCCCGGTGAGCCAGGCGTTCGTCCGGATGTCGAAACACGCGGTCACGGTGGTGATCACGACGACGACGAGCGCGGTCTGTTGCGGCGACAGGCCGTGGATCGCGACGCCGAGGTAGTCGGCGACCCCGAGGGCGAAGACCGCGATGATCAGCGGCAGCGAGATGAGGCTGATGAAGAACGTCGCGACGCCGAACGCCGGTCCGAGTGCGCGCGACACGAGCGAGTAGTCGCCGCCGGCAACGGGATACGCGGAGGCGAGCTCGGCGTAGCAGAAGGCGATGAGGATGCTCACGATCCCGGCGACGAGGAACGCCCAGAACACTCCGGTCCCGAACATGGCGAGTGCCGCGCCGCCGAGGATGAAGACGCTCGACGCCGGCGAGATCGACGACAGGGTGATGAGGATGTTGCCGCCGACGCCGATGCTGCGGGAGAGCGAGGCCTCGTAGGTGCCGGGTGCGGTGGGGGGAGTGACGGTCGGAGGCCGGGCTGTCTGGTCCATGGGTGTCCGTTCGGGCGAGGGGAGGGCCGAAATAGTTTTTTGACAGGTCCGTCAAACAACTGGGCCGAGTGTCACAGATCACGTCGGCTAGTGTCAACGGCATGGCGCGACCGAACACTCAGAAACAGCGGCGTTCCGAACTCATCGAGGCGACGCTGCAGGCGGGATCCGCGCACGGGCTCAGGTCGCTGTCGCTGACCGACGTCGCGAAACGGGCGGGTCTGACGCGGGGCGCACTGCTCTACTATTTCGACGATCTGGATTCGCTCCTCGTCGAGGCGCACCGGGCCGGCACCGAGCGCTACTGCGATCTGCGGGACGAGGCGGTGGCCGCGCAGTCGTCGTACGCCGCCAAGCTGCGCACGGCGATCGACGCCGGGCTGCCGAGCGGACCCGACGACACGCTGATGCGGTTACTGTACGAATTCGATTTCATGACAGGCACTTCGGCGCTACACGACGAACTGGTGCAGAAAATGTATCTGCGGCAACTCGCGACGTACCGCGCCGTCCTCGGCGACGGTCACGCGGCGGGGGAGTTCGCCGTGCGCGGCGACATCGACCAGGCGGCAATGAATCTGGTGGCCCTCGAGGACGCGTACGGTCTGCACATCGTCGGGGGCAACAGTCTCATCACGGTCGATGCCGCGCGCACGGCCATGCTGGCGTTCTGTGAACAGATCGGCTGCAACGTCACGGAAGCAGCCGGAGCGGAACAGGACTGACCGAGGCGGCTACACGGGGTGGCTGCCGACCACCTCCGCCTCGTGCCGCACCGAGCCGGCCACCACGGTGAGTTGCACCCGCGCAGTGAGCAGGGAATCGGTGCCCGCCGTGAACGGATCACCGTCGAGGACGACGAAATCGGCGGCCTTGTCCGCGACGAGTTGTCCGGTGAGGTCGTCCCACCGGCAGGAGTAGGCGGCGTCGCGGGTGGCGTGCGCGAGCGCGTCGGCCATCGGCAGCGCGTACTCGGGCAGGTTGGGTGCCAGCGTCGGATCGATCGCGGACTTGCGCGTCGTCGCGATGTACATGTTGGGCAGCGGTGGATGCGGTGCCGTCGGTGCGTCCGAGCCCAATGCCAGGACGGCGCCGGCCGCCGTCATCTCGGGCCACGGGAACGCCCGCTCGACCCGGTGGTCGCCCAGCATGGCACGCCAGTTGTCCTGGATCGCGGGGTCCGCGTGGACCGGCTGCATCGACGCGACGACGCCGAGGCGCGCAAGCCGCTGCACGTTGTCCTTCGTGATCGTCTCGAGGTGCTCCATCCGGTGCCGCCGCGGGCGGATCCCGTTGGCGGCGATCGCCTGTTCGAGTGCGGCGAGCGCGATCTCCGACGCCTCGTCACCGATGGCGTGCATGGCCACCTGCAGACCGGCGACATCCGCCGCGGCGACCACCGGTGCCAGCGAGGCGAGGTCCCAGATCGGCTCGGCGTTGGTGCCGTCCGAGTACGGCTCCTTCATCGCCGCGGTGCAGCTGTCGATGACGCCGTCGATGATGATCTTGATCCCGGCCACCCGCAGCCACGGACCCTGCAGTCGCTTCTGGTGCTCCACCGCCTCGTGGACCTGGCGGACGTTCTCCTCTTCGGAGTCGGTTCGTTCGATAAGCCAGTGCCCGGCCACCCGCAGCGGCAGCGTGCCCCCGCCGGCGGCCAGTGCGCGTTCGAGCGCCTCGAGCTCGTCCGCGCCGAGCGCCATGTCGACCGCCCCGGTGACGCCGTCCGCGAGATACTGCTCGAACGCGGCCGCGAGGGCAACGTCCCGCTCGGAGTCGCTGACCAACTTCGCGAGCGCGGGCCACACGATCTGGGTCACCGCCGTCTCGAACAGCATTCCGGTGGCCTCCCCGGTCACCGGGTCGCGTTCGATCCGGCCGCCGATCGGGTCGGGGGTGTTCGCGTCGATGCCGAGTTCGCGCAGCGCGGCGGTGTTCACCCACGCCGAGTGCACGTCGTTGGAATCGAGGTACACGGGACGATCGGCTTCCGCCGCGTCGATCATCTGCCGTGTCGGCGGGTGACCGCCCAGTGCGGGAAACAGCCAGCTGCGTCCCAGGATTCGCGGTGCGTCCGGATCGTCGGCCGCGAACCGCCGGATGCGGTCCTGGATGTCGCCGAGGTCGGCGGCGCTCTGCAGGTCCAGCTTCTGGAGGGCCTGCCCCATCATCAGCAGGTGCGTGTGCGCGTCGATGAAACCGGGCAGGACGAAGGCCCCGCCAAGGTCGACGACGCGGGCGTCGCCGGCGAGCGTGTCGGCCGTCGCGGTGTCGCCGACGAAGGTCAGGCGCTCGTCCCGGACGATCATCGACTCGGCCCAGGCGGGTTCGGCTGCGGTGAAGATCCGGCCGCCCCGGTAGTGGGTCGTCTCCGTGTTCATGCTGTTCTCTCTTTCCCTCAGACGACGGTCGAGGTGGTGTATCGGGCAGTGGGATCCTGTCCGGGTAATGCGGAGGCCTGCTCGGTGCGGGTCGACAATCGGGCGATCGCGACGATCGGCACGAGCAGGACGAGGCTGATGCCGGCGAGGACGAAGCCGAACGGGACGTAGCCGACCGCGCCGGTCACGAGGGTCCCGAAGAGCGGGGCGAACGCCGAACCCACCAGATAAGTGCCGAGCAACGGGGCCGACCAGCGGCCGGATGAATCCAGTGCGGCCGCGATGGCCACCACGTAGATGAAGGCCGCGGCGTACACGGTGTTCCAGGCGATGATGAGCACCAGATACGCGGTCGAGTCGGTGGCCAGGCACGAGCCCAGTTTCAGGGCGGCGCCGAGTACGAGGAGGACGGCGGTGGGTGCGGTGCGTCCGAGTCGCGAACCGAGCGCGGTGAGGACGAGGGCGGCGCCGATGCCGCCTGCAGTCGAGAGGCTGAGGGCGAGCCCCATCTGCTGCTCCGTCAGGGAGGCGTGCTCGGCGCCCATGATGCCCGACACCGCCCACAGCGAGTCCTCGCCGATCGCCCAGATCGCGAAGAGCACGAGGAGGGAGAACCCGGCGACGGCCAGTTTCTTCTCGGTGACGCCCTCGGGCAACGGGGTTCGGGTGTGCGCTGTGCTCGCCTGGTCGTCGTCGACGGCGGGGGCGGACGGCAACCAGGGAATCGTGAACGCCGTGGCCAGCGCCAGCACCGCGACGATCCCGAAAGCATTGGTCATGTGCAGGCCGAGGATCGGGATCAGTGCCAGGACGCCGGTGACGGCGGTGCGGTTGACGAGCCCGTTGATCCCGGACACCCGGTTCGGGTTCTTCAGCGCGGCGAGTGCCGCGCCGCCGACCGCCACCGCGCCGCCGGCGCCGATTCCGCCGACGATGATGGCGACGCACGCGACCGGGGCCGAGTGGATAGTGGCGGCGACGGCGAACCCGGTGGCCATGACGACCAGGCTGACGCGGCCGAGCAGGTGGCGGGAGCGTCCGGACGCCCACCGGGTGGTCGCGAGGCAGACGAGGGCGGTGGCCAGCAGGGAGCCGGTGAGGACGGCGCCGGCGACGGTCTGGGTGACGCCGAGATCGTCGACCATCGCGATGATCATGAGCGGGATGAGGTTGGCCGTGATGTAGCCGACGACGAAGATGCTGAACGTGGCGATTCCGCGGCCGAGTGTCAGGGGGACGCGGGTGGCGCCGGTCACGTGGGGTTCCTGCGGTGGCACAAGGACAACTCCGTGTCTCGGGTGGCGGCCCGCGTGAGACGTGGGTCACTTAGCGAATGGGATTCGTTAAGTATGCGGAGAGCTCGCCCTGTACGCAAGGGGGCAAACGAACTCAATTCGTTAATGTTCTGTTTCGGCGTTGTTCGAGGTCGGCGTCTGACACAATGGAGTAGTCGTTCGTGTCCAGCTGGCCAACTTGTCCAGCGCCAACCCGATTCCGACCGGTCAGGGTGACACGGACCAGACCGCAACCGCGCAGGAGCCGACATGACCGTCCCCGTTCGCTGGATGTTGTCCCAGCCGGACCTGGCTCTCGACCTGAAGGGCGGCGCCGCCGGTCTCGGCAACGAGATCACGTTCGCCCACACCACCGAACTGCAAGACCCCTTCCGATGGCTCTCCGGCGGAGAACTTCTCCTCACCACCGGCATCCGGCTTCCGCTGACCGCCGCCGACCGGGCCCGATACCTGCGCGGCCTCGGTGAAGCCGGGGTAGCGGCGGTCGGGTTCGGCACCGGACTCTCCCATCCCGAGGTGCCCGCGGACCTGGTGGCCGTCGCTGACGAGATCGGACTGCCGCTCCTTGAGGTGCCGTTGCCGACTCCGTTCGCGGCCGTGGTCAAGAGGGTCATGAACCGTCTCGCGGAGCAGGAGTACGAGGCGGTGCTGCGGGCATCCCGGGCGCAACCGCGGATGACGCGCGCCGTCATCCAGGGCGGCACCGGCGCCACCGTGCGCGAACTGGCCGTCGCCACAGCGGCCACCGTCCTGCTCCTCGACCTCTCCGGGCGGGTGCTGGAGTCGCATCCGGCGCAGCCCGCCGAGGACGTGCTGGGGGAACTGCGGGAGGTGCTCGATGCCGGCACCGGCGGGGCGTCGAGCAGTGTGTCGCTGGCGCGGTCGGGGGCGTCGATCACGGTGCAGCAGATCAGCGTCGGCAGCACGCCGCACGGCCATCTCGCCGTGATCAGTCCCACCGCGCTCAGTCACGTCGACCAGATCCTGCTCGGCCACGCGAACTCGTTGCTCGCGTTGGACTTCGAGAAGCCGGTCCGGCTCAGGACCGCGCAGAACCGGCTCAATTCCCACGCCCTCGGTCTACTGCTCACGGAGGATCGCGATCTCGCGCCCGCCTGGTCGCAGATCCGGCACGCCGCGGACACCGACGGGATGGTGCGCGGACTCACGGTGGTCGCCGAGACGCCTGCGCTCGCGGACCGGGTGGAGGTCGCGGTCGCGGTGGCCATGAACAAGGCCGGGCGGCAACTCTTCTCCCGCCGTCAGGATTTGCGCGTCACCGTACTGCTGAGGGGAACCGACGACGTCGACTTCGCGCGGGCGGTGCTGCGCGGACTGTCCGCGCCGGAGCGGAAGGGGATTCGTGCCGGGTTGAGCGGGAGGCGGGAGGTTGCCGGACTCGTGGCGGCCATCGAACAGTCCCAGCTCGCGGCGTCGGCTGCCGAATCGGGGGCCGAGCCGCTGGAGTTCGCGGCGCTCACCGGCAGCGCGCTGCTCGCGTTCAGTGCGACGCGGGAGGTGCTGAACTCGTTGGCGGACACGATGATCGCACCGATCGACGACTACGACCGGAACAATGGCACGGAGCTGCTGGGGTCGTTGCGGGCGTTCCTGGAGGCGAACGGGCACTGGGAGTCGGCGGCGGCGGCGATGGGCGTGCACCGGCACACCCTGCGCAGCCGCATGGCGCGCATCGAATCGTTGATCGACTGCAGGCTGGACGTGGCGCGGGTGCGCGCGGAACTGCTGCTCGCGATCATCGCCCGGCAGTCGTGACTGCCGGGCGATGACCGGACGGAATTACTTACCGAGGCGGGCGGCGATGTCGGCGGCGGTGCGCTGACCCATCCGCACGGCGCCGTCCACGTGCTGGTAGCCCTCGGCGGCGATGTCCGAGCAGGAGAAGTGGATCGGTCCGACCGGCGTGCGGGTGTCCGCCCCGTAGCGGTGCAGACCACCGAGGTCGAAGCTCGCGGCGTACGCGCCCCGGGTCCATTCCTCGGAGCCCCAGTCGGACTCGTAGTACACCACCGGCTCGGCGGCCTTCGGTCCGAGGTATCGGGCGAGCGAGCCGAGAATCGTTGCGCGACGCTCCTCCTCGCTCAGCGCGAACATCGCGTCGGCCTTCTCGTCCGAGACGAAGGCGACGAGGGTGCCCCGGGTGTCCTCGTGGTTCGTGTTGTCGTACACCTCCTGGACGACCTCGGAGGCGCCGAATCCGGTACCGGCGAGGCCGTCTTCACGCCAGAACGGGGTCTCGTACACGGCGTGCACCTTGATGACGAGTCCCAGCGACTGGTGCTGGTGCATCTGGTGCTGGCGGCGCGGCAGCGGCGGGTCGTAGGAGATGCGGGAGTACAGGTTCGGCGGGACGGCGAGCACGACGCGGGACGCTTCCACGCGAATGTCGCCGTCGGCCAGCACGACTGCGCCCTGCTCGCTCCACTGGACGGTGCGGACGGGGGCGTTCAGGAAGACGTCGTCACCGAGGGCCGCCGCCATCCGGATCGACACCTGCTGCATGCCGCCGATGACGCGCTTGTCGAGGATGAAGTCCTCGTCCACCAGGTGCGAGAACGATCCGGCGGACGCGGCCATGAGGACGGCCTGCAGTGCCGAGAACGAGTGCGCCGGCTTGGTCAGCATGCCGCCGGCGATGAACAGGCCGATGTTGTCGCGGGCCTCGGCGTCGTCGGACTGCTCGATCAGCCAGTGCTTGAACGAGATCGTGTCCAGTTCGCGGGCCAGCGGGTGCGCCCACGGCTCCTCCGCCCCGACCTGCGCGGCCAGGTCGTCGAGGATCTGGATCAGCCGGTCCATCTCCTTGCGGGTGGTCTCGTCGACGGGGAAGGACTCGCCCGTGTAGCGGGTGCGCTCACCGGCGGCGGAGATGTAGACGGACTCGCCCTCGCGGTAACGGTCGAACGTCTCGAGGCCGAGTTCGTCGAGCAGCGCGATCAGCGTCGTCTGGTCGGGGGAGACCCACTGGCCGCCGATCTCCAGCATCGCGCCGTCGATGGTGTCGGTCCAGGTGCGCCCTCCGACGCGGTCGCGCGCCTCCAGGACCGCGACGGACAGCCCCGCCTTGCGCAGCGCGGTGGCTGCGGCCAGACCGGACGGTCCGGCACCGACGATGGCGACATCACGTTGGTGAGTAGGCACTTTCGAGCTCCTTTGGTTGAAGTGCTTGAGGTGGATGAATGGTGGATCTGGTCAGTGGCGGGTGAGTGCGAGCGACAGTTCGGCGTCGATCACGCAGATACTCGAATTGTCCACGCGGTCGTGGCTCCGCAGTTCGCCGAGCATCTGGGCCAGACGGTGGGCGGCGGTGCCGTGGTCGGTCAGCCAGCCGGCGACGGCGTCGGCGGCGGACGTCGCGGGGGAGGCGTCGCGCAGCACGAGTCCGATCAGACCGTGCCAGTGCTCCTGCAGGTTGTCGACGAGGACGGCGCCTGCCATCGCCTCCCAGTACGCGGACCCGGTCTCGCCGACGGAGAACCGTTCCGACAGCCAGTCGAGTCCGACGACGCGGCCGAACTCGCGGTACGTCTCGGCGACCTGCGTGATCGGCAGGCCGAGCGACTGCGCGGTGGTCTCAAGCGCGAAGGCCTGCGCCAGGATCCGCAGCGTCCCGAGGTCCTGGGCCGGCGCCCCGGTGAGGCGGGGCAGCGCGGCGGCGAGCTCCTGGACCGGCTTCGCGAAACGCTCGATGAGCGCCTGCGCATCCGTGCCCGCGGTGCGGTGCCGCAGCAGCCACGACGTGGTGCGCTCGATCAGGTCCTGGATGCCGAAATGCAGGTTCAGCCGGGTCCGGTGGGACGCGCCGAGCAGGGTGAGGACCTCGTTCCACAGGCGGTCGATGTCGAACACCTGACGCACCACCGCGTACGCGACGGTGATCTCGGGGGTGCCGACGCCGAGACGCTCCTCGAGCCGGTGGATCAGGCCCGGACCGACCCGGTCGATCATGTCGCCCGCCACGAGCACGGCCACGATCTCCCGGGCGAGCCGGTGACCACTGATCTGCTGGGGAACGCGCTCGCGGATGGACGCCGGGAAGTAATCGGCGAGCACACCGTCGAACACGGCGTCGCCCAGCACAGGGGAGGCGAGCAGTTCGGTGACGACGAGGTTCTTCGACTGCGCGAGCAGAACCGCGATCTCGGGCCGGACCAGACCCTGGCCGGCGCGATGCCGCGCCGACAGTTCCACAGCCGAGGGCAGGACCTCCGCGGCCCGGCTGATGCCGGCGTCCCGCTCGAGATTCTCGATGAGTCGCTCGTGCCGCCCGAGCAGGAACGGTGCATGCACCTCGGCGAGGCTGATGGCGAGCGTCTGGGAGGCGGCGTCGGCGAGGACCGATTCGCCGATCTCGTCCTGGACGCGGGCGAGCAGCGTGTTCCGTTCCGCGGCGGGGAGTTCGCCCGTCGCCACGGCCGCGTCCAGCGCGACCTTCAGATTCACCTCGCGGTCCGAGGTGGCGACGCCGGTGGCGTTGTCGATGAAGTCGGCGTTGATCCGGCCGCCGTGCAGCGCGTACTCGATGCGGGCGCGTTGGGTCAGACCGAGGTTGCCACCCTCGCCGATCACGGCGGCGCGCACGTCGGCCGCCTCCACCCGGACGGCGTCGTTGGCGGGGTCGGCGGCGTCGGCGTGGACCTCCGTCGACGCCTTGACGTACGTGCCGATTCCACCGTTCCACAGCAGGTCCACGTCCGCGGTCAGCAGTGCCTTCACCACCTCGTGCGGAGGCAGTTCGGTGGCGGTGACGCCGAGGCGTTCACGCACCTGCGGAGACAGCGGGATCTTCTTCGCCGTCCGCGGCCACACACCGCCACCCGCCGAGACGAGGCCGCGGTCGTAATCGTCCCAGCTGCTGCCCGGGACGGCCGCGAGGCGCTCGCGCTCCCGGTACGAGGCCTCGGAATCCGGTTCGGGATCGAGGAAGATGTGCCGGTGGTCGAACGCGCCGACCAGTCGGATCGCGCGGCTCAGCAGCATGCCGTTGCCGAACACGTCCCCGGACATGTCGCCGATGCCGACCACGGTGAACGCGTCCGTATCGACGTTCTTGCCCATCTCGGCGAAATGCCTGCGGACGGACACCCATCCGCCGCGCGCCGTGATGCCCATCGCCTTGTGGTCGTAGCCGGCGGAACCGCCGGACGCGAACGCGTCACCGAGCCAGAACCCGCGCCGCGTCGCAATGCTGTTGGCAAGATCGGAGAATCGGGCGGTGCCCTTGTCGGCCGCCACCACCAGATACGGGTCCGCGTCGTCGTAGATCACGGTGTCGCTGGGGTGCACCACCTCGCCGTCGACGATGTCGTCGGTGACGTCGAGCAGTCCGTCGATGAAACTCGTGTACGCGGCCCGGACCGCGTCGGGGGTCGTCTCGTTGCGCACCACGAACGCGCCCTTCGCGCCCATCGGGACGATCAGCGAGTTCTTCACGTGCTGCGTCTTCATCAGACCCAGAACCTCGGTCCGGAAATCGTCCTTGCGGTCCGACCAGCGCAGGCCGCCGCGCGACACCGGACCGCTGCGGACGTGGCTGCCCTCGACGATCGGCGAATGCACGAAGATCTCCCGGTAGGGAGTCACGGCCGCGGACAGCGACAACAGCGACGGGTCGATCTTGAACGCCGCCGGGGCGGCGCTGATCGTGCGGTCGTGTCGAAACCAGTTGGTGCGCAGCACGGCCGACGTGAACGATAGCAGTCCGCGCAGCAGTCGGTCCTCGTCCATGGTGGCGGTGCGGTCGATCGCCGCGAGCAGCACACGCTCGGCATCGGCGACGTCGCGGTCGGCTCCGGCCACGGCGGGATCGAAGCGGGCGGTGAACAGGTCGCGGAACCCGCGCACGAAGTCGCTGTGCCGCAGCAGGATCGCCACGATGTTGGGTTCCGACAGTCCCAGCCCCACCTGGCGGAGGTAGCGGCACGCTGCCCGGACCAGGACGGCGTCCGTCCACGTCATGTTCGCCGCGGCGACGAGGCGGGTGAATCCGTCGACCTCCAGGTGTCCGGCGGCAGCGGCCTCGAAGGTGTCGGACAGCAGGCCCGGAGTCTGGGCGTCCCAGGCGAAGTCGCCGGTGCTGAAGTCGAACCGGTGGACCATCGGGGTGCCGGGCTCACCGGCGGGCAGCTGCTCGTGGGACGCCACCCGCAACCCCAGGTCGGCGAACAGCGCGACCAACTCGGCGAGCAACGGGGTGCCCTGCGGCCACACCATGACGGCGGCCGGCTCGGGTAGTGCATCCGCGGAGTCGACGAAACGCAACCGCGGGGTGGTACCTCCGGACGCCAGGACCGCGCTCGACACGGCGTCCTCGTCCCGGCGTGGACGGGGTGTGTCGGTCGTGCTCGGAATGACACCGGTAAAGCTCATCGTGTGGCTCCTGACCCCTGATCTGACGAACTGTGACTGGAGACCAGTGTGTCGAGGAGAGACGCACGCCACATCCGACGAAGTGGAGCGTCGTCCGGCGAGGGACGCGACGTTTCGGAGCGTCTACGTAGATCTCATACTATCTGCCACTGGTGTGGCGGACGTGGGAGATGTACGTGTGGCACGGCTACCCGCATCACCGTGCGGTGGTGTGGGTTGGACCGTGTCCCACACCGACGCTTGTGATGCAGGAACATGCCTGTTCGGATTCACCCCCACCCGCGGTGTTCTGGTGGGCAGGCTGCGGCGGACCCGGCGATGCCGCGGCCTACGCGGTGTCGGACCGTTCTTGTCCCGGCACCGGCGCACCGGCGCGTGCTCGGCGAACCGGATCGTGGGCAACCGCCCACGCCGCCTGGTGGCTGTGCTTCTGCCGAGCAGTGCGCGTTTGGCCAGGTTCACCCCGGCGACGTGGTCGCGGTTGCCGCCGACCCGGCAGGCCGGGCACCACGCGGTGTGGTAGCCCCCGGGGCGGGAGAGCGGTTCGTCGCAGCCCGGACACAGTGCGGACGATCCCCGGGCGGGCACCGAGACCACCGTGATGCCGACAGCGGCGGCGGTGTGCGCGAGCGCAGCGACGGCCTGGCGGCGGGCGGACTGCGGGCCCGGTTGTTGTTGACCCGTCCGTGTCCGCGGGTCTCGAGGGTGGTGAGATCCTCCACCGCGATCACCTGCGCGCCCGCGGCGGCGGCGTAGTCGGTGACCTGGCGACCGAAGTGGAACGCCAGTTCCCGGTTGATCTTGCCTCTCTTGACGCCCACCGCCTCGCGATGCTCGTCGAGGACGGCGATCTTCGCCTCCAGCTCGGCGCGGACCTCGGGTTCGGCGGTGGCGGCCAGCTGTGTCAACCGGGCCGCCTTGGCGTGCAACAGCTGCCCCTCCGCCTGGAGGCGGGCCAGTTTGATTCCGAGGCCGCGGTCGTCGTAGGTCCAGCCCCGGTAATCCGAGGACAACCCGCCGGGACCCTCGGCGGTGATGGCGGCGGCACCGAGAGCGGTCGGTGACCAATCCACCCCGACCGCGACGGAGGCCGAGTCCAGGTCGTGTGCGGGGACGAGTTCGGTCGCGGCGCACCGCCACAGCAGGCCCCGGTGGTCGAGGACCAGGGTCGGTAGGTGCCAGTCGGTGATCGTCCGGCCGTGCAGGTGCTCGGGGATGGCGGCGGTCAGCCGCACCCGCCGCCACTGCGCCCGCCCCGCCGGGGTCGGGCAGGTCGGCAGCTTCACCGTCAACACCAGCTCACGCTCCGTCGAGGTGATCTGCGCGAGCTGCCGATCGGCTGCAGACAGCCGGGCCATCGCGCTCGTCTGCGGCGGACCCTGTACGTCGGTGATCCGCAATCGGCCGGCCGGTGCCCCGCCGCCGCGGCGAGAGCGGGCGGCGAGCTGGCGCCGGACTCCTCGGGCGAAGCCCGACGGCACGTAGTCGCCCGGTTCGGTGGGTGGGGCCACACGGCCGGTGGCGGCATCGAATCGGGCCGACAGCGCCGCGATCGCGGTGTCCCGGTAGGCCAGGGTCCGCAGGGTGGCCATCACCTGCGCGGTCACCACCCGGGTCACCCGCGACGGCGCATAGACCCCGCCCGGATAGATCGGGTTCCAGCCGAGGCGGGCCGCGGCGACGTGACCCTGTGCGGGCAGCCTGCGGTCCTGGCGGTCCTGGCGGTCCTGGCGGTCCTGGCGGTCCTGGCGGTCCTGGCGGTCCTGGCGGTCCTGGCGGTCCTGGCGGTCCTGGCGGTCCTG
>RRBB01000649.1:0-1248 GCA_006543605.1 Rhodococcus sp. WS4 | reverse complement strand
GGAGGACCTCGCGCATCGGCTGGATAGTCGGTTCGAGCTGCTTCGCGAGGGCAGTCGTAACTTGCCGGAGCGGCATCAGACCCTTCAGGCCCTCATCGACTGGAGCTACGAGCTGTGTACTCCGGCGGAGCAGACGCTGTGGGCGCGTGCATCAGTGTTCGCTGGTGGGTTCGGTCTGGACGCGCTCGAGGCTGTCTGCGCGGACGAGTTGCTTGCCGAGGAGGCCCTTCTCGACACGGTGGCCGGGCTGACCGACAAATCGATCTTGATCCGAGGCGAGCACGGCGGGCGTGTCAGGTTCCGCATGTTGGAGACCATCCGGGAGTACGGCCAGGACCGACTACGAGAGTCCGGCTCCGAAGCGAAGGTGCAGCGCAGGCACAGAGATTGGTACTGGCGGCTGATCGAGAAGGCTGCCGCGGAGTGGTTCGGCCCGGGTCAGGAGGCCTGGGCGGCCCTGCTCCGTGTGGAGCATCCGAACGTGCGCTCGGCGCTCGAATTCTGCCTCGCGCGGCCAGACGAGGTGCGCGTCGGACTGCGGATGGCGGGCCTGCCCTGGTTCCTCTGGACTGCGCTCGGCTTCATGACCGAAGGCCGCCTGTGGCTGGACCGGGCGTTGGCACTGGATCAAGAACCGAGTCTCGAGCGAGTGTGGGCGCTGGGCACCGCCGCTGACATCGCTGTCTTCCAGGGCGATGAGGCTGCTGCTACTGCACTGATCGACGCCGTCCACGATCTGGCGGGCCGACTGGGCGACCCACGGGGCCTGGCTTACGCAACCCATATGCTCGGCCTACGCGTACTGGGCACCGACCCGAGCGCTGCGATTCCACTGTTGGTTGAAGCGCTCGAGCGATATGGGTGCGCCGACGTACCCGCCGACTACCCCAACAGTGTGCGCCCTGCACTGACCATTGCCTACGTGCTCTCCGGCGAGCTGGACAGAGCCACCGACGTGGCCGAGGAGGTTTGCGCGCAATGTGAGCAGGTCGGCGAGCGTTGGCTGTTGTCCTACGCCATGTGGGCCAGGGGCTTCCTGAAGCTTCTCCAGGGCGACCTCGAGCAGGCCGAAGCCGATCTGTGCGAGGCGCTCCGGCTCAAGCGGTTCACCCAGGACAACCTGGGCTTGGCGTTCATCCTGGACGCTCTCGCCTGGACCGCCGCGGCGAGCGGCGATTCCGAGCGGGCCGCCGTGCTCCTCGGCGCATCGGACCAGGCCTGGCAGACCATTGGCGTCCCACTGCTCGG
>RRBB01000648.1:0-1252 GCA_006543605.1 Rhodococcus sp. WS4 | reverse complement strand
CGCATCGGCCCTGCGAACTGGCCTGCCGGCCAGGGTGGGTGAACTCGAACCGAGCAAACTACAGTGGCGAGACAGCCGGGATAAGCAAGATTCATTGGCAAAAAGGAAGATCTTCTGTCACAGGACAGCTGAGTCGACATCAGATGCACCGTGTCGGGACAGACAGTGTCCTGGCTCAGTGGTTCTGGCGAGATCGCGGAGGCCGCACCTGCTGTTCGTCAGGTCTTTTGAGTCGCCGCGGCGACTTCGGACTCAAAGAGTCTGGCGAGCAGGGAACTCGGTGCCCCGATTCATTCCCGATCGCGGGTGACCACCTCGGATTCGCCGGGTTCGCTGAGCCGTCCGCCGGATAGACCGCCACACTCGCCAGATTCACTGAGTCGTCGCCACCTTCACCGAGTCAGGACAAACGGCATTGTTCCATCCAGCTCTTGACACGTGCGTTACGCTCCAGACAGCGCAACGAAGAGAGCATGGATGGAGCGAAGCCGCCCCGCAAGGATGTTCTCGCGCTCAGGCAACAACCCCTTTTGCGTCCCCGCGGCATTCTTCAACGGTGGACTCCGCAACGCGTTGAGCCCAGTGAACTGCTGATCTCACAGGTCACACACTAGCCAGGACCGTCCCCTCGTAGCCGGTTGCCTGTAACACCGACCCCTAGTGTGATAATGAGATTTCTGTGTGCGCGAACCACTATTTTCGCCGGTATCTGATTTGCGAGTGCATGACTCGCTGTGCACCGTCGTATTGCCTCTAGTAGATGCCGAAGGTGAGCGGAGATACCAATCCACAAGCGCGTTTGGTGTACCGCCGATCGCGCCGGTGAGTGAATCGGGTGAACGGCACCGATTCTTCGTGTGGCAATAAGGTCCTGGGTAGGTCGAGTGTCAGGCTGCCAACTCCTTCATGTGCTGGCGCACGGCCGGCACGTATGCCTGGGTCTGGCCGAATGGCGGAATCCCGCCGTATGCGATGACGGCACCCTCCCCGCCGTTGTAGGCGGCGATGATCAGGTCGGTGAAGTCGCCTTTGACGGCTCCACTGTCGTGATGCGGTCGAAGGTAGTCGGCGATGTGGCAGAGATAGCGCCCTTCCGAGGCGATCGCGTCGTACGGATTGAACGGGTCGGCAGCGTTCGGTGGTTCCGCTTTCCCGTTTCGATCTGACACGAAAATTAGGTGACCACCGCGGGTGAGGACAGGGGTAGGCGACCCGCCGATGTCCGATGGGGTGGCGTGGTCCGGCGGGGGTG
>RRBB01000647.1:0-1254 GCA_006543605.1 Rhodococcus sp. WS4 | reverse complement strand
CCGCAACACAACTCCGCAACCTCCCCCAACCCCAAATCACACTCAACTACCTCGGCCGGTTCGACTATCCGGCGGCGACACCGGACACGGGCTGGATCCCGGTGGAGGGTGTCGACCTCGGCCGTCCGCCGTCGAACCTGGCCGCGCCGGCGCTTCTGGGAATCGATGCGGCCACAGTCATCGCCGGGGGCACGGAACACCTCACCGCGACGTGGTCCTACGTCACCGGTGTGCTGTCGGCGGCCGACGCCACCGAGCTCACCGACCTCTGGACCAACGCGCTCACCGCCATCGCCGACCACTCCACCCGACCCGGCGCCGGCCACCTCACCCCCAGCGACCTCGACCTCGTCCACCTCGACCAACCCACCCTCGACACACTCCACCACGACTACCCCACCCTCACCGACGTCTGGCCCCTCACCCCTCTGCAGGCCGGGCTGCTGTTCCACGCCGAACTGGGTGACCCCGCCGCAGACGCCTACCTGGTCCAACTCGTGCTCGACATCAGCGGCCCCCTCGACGCCGACCGCCTCCGCGACGCCGCACACACCCTGCTCGACCGTCACCCGAACCTGGGTGCCGCCTTCACCCACACGGCCGACGGCACACCGGTACAGGTCGTCATGGCCACTGCCCTCGCGTGGGCCCACCACGACGTCACCACCGCACACCATCCCGCCGCGGTCCTCGACAACGTCCTGGCCGCGGACCGCGCCGCACCGTTCGACCCGGCCGAGCCGCCTCTCCTGCGATTCACCCTCGTCACGACCGGACCCGATGACCACCACCTCGTGCTGACCAACCATCACCTGATACTCGATGGCTGGTCCACCCCGCTACTCCTGCACGAACTCCTCCAGCTCTACGAGCACCACGCCGACCCCGGCGCACTTCCGCCGGTGCGGCCTTTCCGCGATTTCCTCGAATGGCTGGGCACGCGCGACATCTCGGCATCCGTCGCCGCGTGGAGCCAGGTGCTCGACGGCGTCGAGGAACCGACGCGACTCGTCCCCGCCCTGGATCCGCACCGGGAACCCGGACCGTGCTCGGAGCGCGTGGCGTCGTTGACGGCCGAGCAGACAGAGGCGTTGCGGACGCTGACCCGCACCCACAACCTCACCCTCCACACCATCATCAACACCGCCTGGGCCCTCGTCCTCGCCACCCACACCGGCACCACCGACATCACCTTCGGCACCACCGTCTCCGGACGCCCACCCCACATCCCCGACATCGAAAACATGATCGGAC
>RRBB01000646.1:0-1267 GCA_006543605.1 Rhodococcus sp. WS4 | reverse complement strand
TTCTGGAACTCGGTGCTGATCACCGTGCCCGGCGTGCTGATCTCCACCTTCATCGGCGCGTTGAACGGCTACGTGCTGTCGATGTGGCGCTTCCGCGGTTCCCAGCTGTTCTTCGGCGCGCTGTTGTTCGGCTGCTTTCTACCGTTCCAGGTGATCCTCCTGCCGATGTCCTTCACCCTCGGCAAGCTCGGCCTGGCCAATACCACCAGTGGCCTGGTGCTGGTCCACGTGATCTACGGCCTGGCCTTCACCACGCTGTTCTTCCGCAACTATTTCGTGGCGATCCCGGATGCCCTGGTCAAGGCCGCGCGCCTGGACGGCGCCGGTTTCTTCACCATCTTCCTGCGCATCCTGCTGCCGATGATCTCCGGCACCCACGAGCTGGAAGAGGCCCTGGACCTGATCCACCGCGCCTGGGGCGAGGTGCGCGACGAGGGCGTGGACATCGCCATGCCGCCCATCGGCATGATGGTCGAGATTCCCGCCGCCGTGTACCAGACCCGCGAGCTGGCCCGCCAGGTCGACTTCCTTTCGGTCGGTTCGAACGACCTGACCCAGTACCTGCTGGCGGTCGACCGCAACAATCCGCGGGTCGCCGACCTCTACGACTACCTGCATCCGGCCGTGCTGCATGCGTTGAAGAAGGTGGTCGACGATGCCCACCTGGAAGGCAAGCCGGTGAGCATCTGCGGCGAGATGGCCGGCGATCCCGCGGCTGCCGTGCTGCTGATGGCGATGGGCTTCGACAGCCTGTCGATGAACGCCACCAACCTGCCCAAGGTGAAGTGGCTGCTGCGCCAGATCACCCTGGACAAGGCCCGGGACCTGCTCGGCCAGTTGCTCACCTTCGACAACCCGCAGGTCATCCACAGCTCGCTGCACCTGGCGTTGCGCAACCTCGGCCTGGGTCGCGTGATCAACCCGGCGGCTACCGTCCAGCCCTGATTTCCCGCGCGCCGGACGCTTCGTCGTGCGGCGCTTACGCTTTCCCCGCAAGCGTATAGACTGCCTGCCATTCGGTAGAGGCCACTGGCCAGTCGAACGTGCGAGGGATTGCCGCAAAATGGACGAACGGGCGTCGAAGCCGCCAGGTCTTCTTCCGCTGTCACGCGAAGACCTTGAGAAAACCCTGCGATATGCCCTGGAGATCGTCAGCGACGGGATCTGGGACTGGAACATCGCGACCAACCAGGTCAGCCGCAGCGCCGGCTGGTACCTGATGCTCGGCTATCCGCCGCATAGCCTGCCGGAGAGCGTGGAGACCTGG
>RRBB01000645.1:0-1272 GCA_006543605.1 Rhodococcus sp. WS4 | reverse complement strand
GCCTCGCGGCGCATTCCGGGTCACGTACTCCACGAACTCGCCAGCCACCTCCGCGCCACGGCCCGCACCAGCGGGGCGGGCGGCGCTCAGCCGGTGACCACGCCCGGCAACCACCCGCGGCCCACCCCCGCTGTTCGCAGCCGGCACCTTGATCACCTTCCGCCGCGTTCGATTCTCCGGCATCCCACACCTCCGATACGTCAAGTACGTATAAACAATCGTACTCCACGTACATCCTGTCGGCTGGGCATCCTCGGTTCGTGGTCTTCCCGTCACACGCACCACAGCTGCCTCGGTGGGATACACAGAACAGAGAATGCGCACCATATGACCGCCGATGATGCGGTAGTCCTCCCCTCACGGCGGCAGCAATATCCTCCCGGCCTCACCCTGCCGTGGTGTCGGCTCCTGCGCGGCCTCCGGCGGGAGCGGAGAGTTTCTGGTTGACCAGCAGATTCAGTGAGACACCTTGCTCCTCAGCCTCGACCGCCAGCGCGCGGTGCACCCACGGCGAGGTCCGCACGGTGAAGGTGCCGCTGTAGGAGCGGTCCGCGATCGGCACGGGCGGGCGTTCCCCGGTGCTCGCCATGTCGCCGAGGACCTCGCGGACGACGGTGCCGATGCCGTCGAGTGCCTCGTTCTGGGTTTCGGCGAGCCAGGACAGGGAGGGGAATTCGGCGACGGTGCCGACGAACTCACTGTCCAGTTCCGACCAGGTCACCCGGTAGGTGTAGTGCGATCCGTCAGCCATTGTCTGCCTCCTTCATGAGCTCGGCGTAGGCGGCGAGGACCTGGTGCGCTTGGCCTTGCCGCCTTTGCTTTCTGGATGTTCACCCGGGGGTCTCCGGGCCAAAGCGTCTCGAGCACCGCGTGCGAGGTGCCCTGCTGGCGTGGATCCCCGAAGACGTCGCAGCAGAAGTTGAACAACTCGTTGTAGGTCACACTCCGCGGACTGGCACGCATCCTCGCGAGGAGTTTCGCCTGCTTCGACACGCCGATATGGTATCATCGGCGATACCACCCCGGGGTTTGGGCAGCACGGGGCCGCCTTGCGCGCGTGATCCGCCCCTATCACCGAGGCGCACAGCAACGGTCCCAGAAATAGCTGACCTGGACACGACCGGATCGAAACGGGGTTCGCGCGACTAGTAGCGTGTCGCTGCTTAGTTCTGGCCTGTTTTCGTTGCAAGGTTGGGGCGGCAGACTTCCCCTTCCCCTCTGCCGGTCAGGACTGTTGTCAATGCCTTCGCAGAAGAAGCGTCCGGTGACGTT
>RRBB01000644.1:0-1280 GCA_006543605.1 Rhodococcus sp. WS4 | reverse complement strand
GTCGGCGAAACGCACGATGATCACATCACCGCGCGCGTACCGGCGTCTCCACCAGTCGGCCCACAGGTCGAAGACATAGTGGAGGTAGACGTTCGCCAGCAACGGCGACGCCGAAGCGCCCTGCGGCGCACCCTCCGTGGTCTGCGACCAGTTCCCGTCCTCGATGACCCCTGCGCTCAACCACTTGCGGATCAGTCGCAGGACCCGCTTATCCGCGATCCGGTGCCCGAGAAACGTTTCCAACCAACGCTGATCAAGGCTGGTGAAAAAGTCGCGGATGTCCGCGTCGAGCACCCAGTTCACCTTCTTCCGTGAGATACCGGTCGCCAACGCATCCAGCGCATCATGCGGGCTGCGCCCTGGCCGGAACCCGTAGGAGAAGCCCCGGAAGTCCACCTCGTAGATCGCGTTAAGCACCTCGACGACGGCCCGCTGGACGATCTTGTCTTCCAACGCGGCAATGCCGAGCGGCCGCTGCCGCCCGTCCGCCTTCGGGATATACGCTCGCCGTGAAGGCTTCGCCCGGTAACGCCCCGCGTGCAGCCGATCGTGCAGGTCCCGCAGATTTGCATCCAGGTCCTGCCGAAAATCCGCCCACGTCACCCGGTCCACCCCGGGCGCGGCCTTCGGGCTGATCGCCCAGAACGCCGCCCGCAGGCAAGCCAGGTCGACATGGTGCAGCAGCGCCGTGAACTTCGCTTCCTTATCCCCTCTTGCTACCTCACGCACACGATCCAACCCGTGTGACACACTCTGTCCGGCTCTGCGTCCGGGGCGTGTTAGGTCGGTCGTGTTCCCCTTGGCCAGCCCCCTTTCCTCCCCCGCCTCCGCAGCCACATGCATGGCCTTGTTCGGCAGGTTCGCAGGTACTACGGGGCTGTCTGACTTCCCACGTTCGTTCATCTCAGGATTACGACCTCAGCCTTCCCTGAGCGGCCCGACTGGTGATCAGCCAGAGGGCGGACGTGGGATCTCCCGGTTCTCGCGCATGGAGGTTCCGTACATGCACAGGTTCTCTGACCGCGCGGGGTCCGCAGACGGCTCGCGAAAGCGCCGCCGGCGATGTTGCCTTCCACAGTTACGACAGCGTCGGCACCCCGAACTCCCTGATTTCGCGGCTCAATGGCTGGCCTGCACGTGCCCCTGTGAACGCTTCGCTGCGCCCTCACGGGTCGCCAACGCATCACTCGGGGTCACCGTGGATCGCTACTCCTTCGGTGTAGGGCACTTTCATCCCCTCCTCCATGCCGGTTTATCCCGGCGCTTTCCGTAACTTCGGG
>RRBB01000643.1:0-1281 GCA_006543605.1 Rhodococcus sp. WS4 | reverse complement strand
TTCAGACATCCCAGGGCCTCGGATGTCAAGCAGCGGGCTTGTCGACGTGATGTGACCATGCGGTCGTCTCGTCGTAGTGGGTGCGGGTCTTGAGGCACCCGTGCAGGATGCCGACGAGCCGGTTGGCGAGCTGGCGCAGCGCGGGGTTGTGGTCGAGGCCGCGGGCGCGTTGTCGGTCGTAGTAGGCGCGCGCCCCGGGCGAGGTCTGCAGTGCCGATTGTGCCTGCCGCATGAGGGCGTCGACGAGCCGGTCGTTGTGCACGTATCTGGCGGCGACGAGCTTCCGTTTGCCCGAGGCGCGGGTGATCGGGCTGGTGCCGGCATAGTTCTTGCGGTTCTTTGCGGTGGCGTAGCGGGTGGGGTCGTCACCGAACTCGGCGAGCACCCGGGCACCGAGGACCGTGGCCAGGCCGGGCTGGGACAGCACGATCTCAGCGTCCGGGTGACGACGAAAATGGTCATCGACCTGCGCTTCGAGTGCGGCGATCTGCTCGTTGAGGGTGCCCAGCACGGCCACCGCGGCGCGGGTGGTGGCCGCATACGCGGCGGTGACCACCCCCGGCCGGCCGAGCTGTTCGGTGCGCAGCGCGGCCCGGATGCGGGTGGTCTTGGTGTCGATGTCGCGGCGACGGGCCCGGCGCAGGGCGGCCGAGATCTGGGCCCGGCTCAACCGGGCCGCCGCGGTCGGGCCGGGGGCCTTGCCGAGCAGTTCGAGGGTATCGGCGGCATCGAGGTCGTCGAATGCCTCCAGCGCGGCCGGGAAGTACTCACGCAACGCGTGTCGCAGCCGCTGCGTCTGACGGGTGCGTTCCCAGATCAGCGTCTTGTGCGCGCGGGCAACGACTTTCACCGCCTCGGCGTCGGGGCTGTCGCCGGCCATCGCGCGGAGCTGGTGGGCGTCGGTGCGGACCATGTCGGCCAGCGAGTGTGCGTCGGCGGCGTCGCTCTTGGCACCGGACACCGCATGGCGTTGCCGGTACCGGGCCGCCTGCAACGGGTTGACCGGATACACGACGTAGGCGGCTGCATTCAGCGCCGCCACCCACGGACCACGGTCGGTCTCGATCCCGACCCGCACCTCGGCGTCGTCGCCGGCGTCGTCGCCGAGCTGTGCGGCGATCAGCGCGTGCAGCCGTGCGATTCCGGAACTCCCTTCCGGTAGTCTGGATTTCGCCAGTGTGCGCCCCGACGAATCCATCAATTCCACATCGTGATGATCCTCGGCCCAATCGTCACCCACCAGCAGCAGCATTTACTATCTCCCTTCCCCGTCCGTCATCG
>RRBB01000642.1:0-1281 GCA_006543605.1 Rhodococcus sp. WS4 | reverse complement strand
CAAGTTCGTCGCCAGCACTGCCCGCGGCCGCACCCGAGGGCCAAGTCTCAAGGCCACCATCGCCATCAACATCCTCACCGACATCGACCCTTGACAACACAACCCACGACTTAACTACACGGCTTTGGGACTAGCCCAGGTGGCCTACACCGACACTGAACCAACCGGCCGAATCCCAGCCACAATGGCCCTCCGCCTTCGAATCAAACGGGAGTGTCCGCAACCTCCATCAACTCACCGGGATACCCCCGCACAGAACAACAGATTTCTGCCGATACGCGTGCACTGCGTCCAACCCCTTACAGATTCCGCGAATCCAGGCACTATCGTTGCTGGTGTGGCCCACGAACCGACTCCTTCGAGCACTCCTCACGCACCCCGGAAGAGCGACGGCCTCCTGCGCGTCGCGCTCGCCCTGTTCGCGATCGGCTTCGTCGCGATCGTGGCGATCTTCCTGACCCCGGTCGTCTCCGACAGTGAGCCGGGCCTCGTTCTCTATCTCATCGCCCTGGCGTGCCCGATCGGATTCCTGCTGGGAATCGTGGCGGCACTGAGACAGGGCAGACGCGCACGCTGATACTCCCGACCACCGACCGATGGGACGATCATGAGACTTTTGCTCAACATCATCTGGCTGATCTTCGGCGGTCTGTGGCTGGCGCTGGGGTACTTCGTCGCCGGAATTCTCTGCTGCATCCTGATCATCACGATCCCGTTCGGCATCGCGTCGTTCCGGGTGGGCGTTTACGCGCTGTGGCCGTTCGGCAAGACGGTGGTCGACAAGCCGACCGCCGGTGTCGCCTCGCTGATCGGCAACGTGATCTGGTTCATCATCGCAGGCCTGTGGCTCGCAATCGGCCACGTCGTCACCGCGATCGCCATGGCGATCACGATCATCGGGATCCCGCTCGCGGTCGCGAATCTCAAGATGATTCCCATCTCGCTCATGCCCCTCGGCAAGGACATCGTCGACGCTCCCCAGTGATGTGAGCTTCCTCACATAACGACCGGGTAACGGAAGGGCAACGGCTCGGCGATACGCACGTCTTGTCCCCACTAGCTGGGAAGAGTCCCTGCACGTCCAATGAGGCCCCGCAACAGGCGAAGACACACCGCGTTATCAAATGGTGACACTGCGGCCTCCGCCCGTTACCGTCGTCACCGGCCGAGGAAACATCGGCCACATCCGGCCCGCCGCGCCAAGCCTCGTCCCGCGGGTACCGGAGTCCCGACGAAGCATTCCAGGGACGAGGACGGGGGACCCAAAAGTCCTCCAGGGAA
>RRBB01000641.1:0-1282 GCA_006543605.1 Rhodococcus sp. WS4 | reverse complement strand
GGGTGTTCGGCGCGTCGATCTGCTGAGGGCCCTTGGTCTCCTGAAGTCTGGATGTTGCGAAGCATCAGACAACGGAAGGACCAAGGGCGTGGTCGAGAGTACGACAGTGTTGTTTGGGCTGCCAGGAGTACGGGTGATCAACGTGTCCCGGGAATCGGACGGCACCCGGCTGGTGGAGCTGGCCACCGACGAGGACACCGCCGCGGCATGCCCCTCCTGCGGGGTGTTCTCGACCTCCGTCAAGGAACGCGTGTCCACCAGACCGAAGGACATCCCCTACGGACAAGACCGAATACTGCTGCGATGGAATAAAACACGGTGGAGATGCACGGAGGACTACTGCACTCGTGGATCGTTCACCGAGACGATCGAGCAGATCCCGGCCCGGGCCCGCACCACCGGCCGGCTGCGCACCCAGATCGGGACGGCGGTCGGCGACGCGGCCCGCTCCGTCGCCGAGGTCGCCGCCGCCCACAGTGTGTCGTGGCCGACGGCGCACCGGGCGTTCGTCGCGCACGCCGAGGCGCTGCTGACCGAGCCGGCTCCGGTGCGAGTCCTCGGTATCGACGAGACCCGCCGCGGAAAGCCCAGGTGGGAGCGGTGCCAGGACACCGGCAGGTGGGTGCGGGTCGATCCGTGGGACACCGGCTTCGTCGACCTCGACGGCGATCAAGGTCTGCTCGGCCAGAAGGAGGGGCGCACCACCGCGGCGGTCGTCGAATGGCTGCGCGAGCGCACCCCGGAGTTCCGGGAGGCGATCGAGTACGTCGCGATCGATCCGGCCGCCGTGTATGCGGCGGCGACCCGCACCGAAGGATTGCTGCCGAACGCCACGCTCGTGGTCGATCACTTCCACCTGGTCAAACTCGCCAACGACACGGTCACCAAGGTCCGGCGCCGGGTCACCTGGGAACTCAAGGACCGCCGCGGCGGCAAGATCGACCCGGAGTGGGCCAACCGACGTCGGTTGCTCACCGCACGGGAACGACTCTCGGACAAGAACTTCGCGAAGATGTGGAACGCGATCGTGGACGAAGACCCCACCGCACAAATCCTGTCCGCGTACATCGCGAAGGAGGAACTCCGCACGCTGTTATCCACCGTGAAGTCCGGTGGCGACCCGCACCTGACCCGGCATCGGCTGCACCGGTTCCTCGCCTGGTGCATCGACTCGAACATCCCCGAGCTCCTCACCCTGGCGAAGACGATCGACACGTGGTGGCCGGAGATCAACGCGTTCGTCAGCACCGGGATCACCAATGCGCGGACCGAGGGGTACAAC
>RRBB01000640.1:0-1286 GCA_006543605.1 Rhodococcus sp. WS4 | reverse complement strand
CAGGCCGAGAATCCACGACCTGAGGCACTCGTTTGCGGTGGCGACCGTGCTGGGCTGGTACCGCGACGGCGCCGACATCCCGGCCCTGATGCCGCGCCTGTCCACATATCTGGGCCACACCGATCCGCAACACACATTCTGGTACCTGTCGGCCGCGCCGGAGTTGATGGCGTTGGCCGGTCAGCGGCTTCAGACCCACCTGGGAGGTGACTCGTGAGCACGCTCGCCCCCACCCTGCAGGCGTTTTTCACCGACCGGCTGGTCCGGCAGCGTCAGGCCAGCGGCCACACCATCGCCTCCTACCGGGACGCGTTCAAGCTGCTGCTCACCTTCGTCGAGCAGCGGACCGGTAAATCACCGTCCGATGTGGACATTGCCGATCTGGACGCGCCGCTGATCGGGGCGTTCCTGGGCCACCTCGAAACCGATCGCGGCAACAGCGCTCGGACCCGTAACGCCCGGCTGGCGGCCATTCATTCGCTGTTCCGCTACGCCGCGCTGCGCCACCCCGACGACGCCGCGGTCATCCAGCGGGTGCTGGCCATCCCACCCAAGCGCTTCGACCGAGCGTTGATCACCTACCTCACCGAGGAGGAGATCGCCGCGCTGCTCGCCGCCCCCGACCGCAGCACCTGGACCGGGCGACGCGACCACGCCCTGCTGATGCTGGCCTGCCAGACCGGGCTGCGCGCCACCGAGCTCACGGGCCTGACCGTCGGCGATGTGCACCTGGGCACCGGGGCGCACGTCGGCTGTCTCGGGAAGGGCCGCAAGCAGCGGATCACCCCGCTCACCGCAGCCACCGTCACGGTCTTGGACGCCTGGCTCGCCGAACGCGGTGGCCTGCCCACCGATCCGCTATTCGTCACCCGTCGCGGCGGCCCGCTGAGCCGCGACGCCCTGGAACGGCGACTCGCCAAGTACACGGCCACCGCCGCATCGTCGTGCCCAACGCTGCGGGAGAAGAAGGTTTCGCCCCACGTCCTGCGTCACTCGGCCGCGATGAGGTTGCTCAACGCCGGCGTCGATACCTCGGTGATCGCGTTGTGGTTGGGCCACGAGAAGGTGGCAAGCGTTCAGGTCTACATCCACGCCGACCTGGCGCTCAAGGAACGAGCGTTGGCTCGAACCGCACCGCAAGACGCCCCACCCGGCCGCTACCGGCCGCCAGACGCCGTGCTGGCCTTCCTCGACGGACTCTGATTATGCCGAACATCCGAAGCCGAGAACGCTCGCCACCACGAGCCCACCGCAGCGGTCGGCATAACGGTGTGGTCCACATAAGA
>RRBB01000063.1:0-51780 GCA_006543605.1 Rhodococcus sp. WS4 | reverse complement strand
TTTCGCGCACCAGCCGAGTGGAGAGTGTGTGCAGATAATCGCGCCGCCGATCGGCGATCCGGCCATGAATCTTCGCGACCTTCAGTCGGGCCTTGGCCCGGTTACGGGATCCCTTCGCCTTCCTGGCCAGCACCCGCTGCGCCCTCGCCAACCGCTCACGGTCCCTGCCCTCGTGGCGCGGGTTGGTGACCTTCTCCCCCGTCGAGAGCGTGTAGAGGCTCGTGATCCCGGCATCGAGCCCGACCACCCCATCGGTCGACGGGTGCTCGGCGATCGTGTCCTCGACGAGAATCGAAATGTGGTACCGACCACGAGCATTACGCGACACCGTCACCTGCGACGGCACCGCCCCTCCGGCAGCGGCCTCGACCACCGAATGTCCAGGGGGTCGGACTGCTTGGCCAACCGGACCTGCCCGCCGCGGTAGGTGAAACAGTTCGAATAGTAGGTCGCCGAATCCTTCGACCGGCCCTTCCTCTTGAACTGCGGGTAGCGGGACTGCGTGCGCCAGAACCTGTCGAACGCGCCCTGCAACTGCCGCAGCGACTCCTGCAACGGCCCCTTCGACGGCTCCGACAACCACTCGGTCTCGGGGTCCCGTTTCCATCCGGTGAGCATCTTCGAGGTGTCGCTGTAGGTGACCCGCCGCCGCTCCTGCGACCAGGCACGCGAGCGCTCCGCCAACGCCCGGTTATAGACATACCGGGTGCACCCGAACGTCCGAGCAAGCTGCTCCGCCTGCACCGCAGTCGGATAGAAACGGTACTTGAACGCCCGCTTCACCACCCTCCCCGCCATAACCCAGACACTAGCCACACACTCCGACAAAACCAGATCGGCTATCCCCGACCCGAAGGACCGGGTTAGCGCCGAAAGACTCACGGATCAACGAGGCCGCCGAGCGCCCGGTCAGCCCAGCCTTCCCACCACCGCCTCGGCGGCCGTGACCAGAGCGCCGGAGGAGGCGAGGGCGACCGCGGCCTCGATCTCCGGCGCGAGGTGACGGTCGGTTCCCGGCCCGGCGACGTGCTCGCGGATCGCGTCCCGCACCGCACCCGTCGCCGGCGACGGTGGCAGCGGGGCCCGCAGGTCGATTGCCCGGGCGGCCGTCAACGCCTCGATCGCCAGGACCCGGGTGAGTCCGTCGATCGCCCGGCGCAGCTTCCGGGCGGCGGACCACCCCATCGACACGTGGTCCTCCTGCATCGCCGACGACGGAATCGAGTCGACGCTCGCGGGCGCCGCGAGCCGTTTGAGTTCGGAGACGATCGCGGCCTGGGTGTACTGGGCGATCATGTGACCGCTGTCGACCCCGGGATCGTCCGCCAGGAACGGGGGCAACCCGTGATTGCGGGCGACGTCGAGGAAACGGTCGGTGCGGCGTTCGCTCATGCTCGCGACGTCCGCGACCACGATCGCGAGGAAGTCCAGCACGTAGGCGACCGGCGCCCCGTGGAAATTGCCGTTCGACTCCACCCGCCCGTCCAGGGTGACCACCGGGTTGTCGATCGCGCTCGCCAGCTCCCACGACGCCACCTGCTCGGCGTGCGCGAGAGTGTCGCGCGCGGCCCCGGCGACCTGCGGGGCGCACCGCAACGAGTAGGCATCCTGCACGACGGTGCAACTCGGATCGGCGTGACTTTTCACGATCTCGGAGTCGGCGAGCAACAGGACCATGTTCGCGGCGGCGCGTGCCTGGCCGGGGTGCGGGCGCAGCGCCTGCAGGTCGGGGGCGAACACCTTGTCGGTGCCGAGCAGCCCCTCGACGCTCATCGCCGCGGTGACGTCGGCCAACCGCAGGAGCCCGCGCAGGTCCTCGCAGGCCAGCAGCAGCATGCCGAGCATGCCGTCGGTGCCGTTGATGAGGGCGAGTCCCTCCTTCTCCTCGAGCACGACGGGTTCGATGCCGGCGGCGGACAGCGCCGTCCCGGCCGGCATCAGTGCGCCCTCGGCGTCGCGGACCGTGCCCTCGCCGATGACGGCGAGCGCGACGTGCGCCAGCGGCGCGAGATCACCGGAACACCCGAGGCTGCCGTATTCGTGCACCACCGGCGTGATCCCGGACGACAGCAACGAGGCATAGACCTGCGCCACCTCCGGGCGCGCGCCGGTGCGCCCGGTGGCCAGGGTCGACAACCGCAGCAGCATCAGGGCGCGCACCACCTCGCGTTCGACCTCGGGACCGTTGCCGGCCGCGTGCGAGCGGACCAGACTGCGCTGCAGCTGTGTCCGCCGCGCGAAGGGGATGTGCCGGGTGGCGAGTGCTCCGAATCCCGTCGAGATCCCGTACACGGGCTTCGGGTCCTCGGCCAGCGCTTCGATGCGCTTGCGGGACTCCGCCATGGCCGAGATCGCGTCCCCCGCAATCCGCACCGGGGCACCGAGACGCGCCACCCGGATCACTTCTTCGGCGGAGACCGCTCCGGTTCCGACGACGACACATTCTTCGGTTCCCACATCACCCAGTGTCCCCCGAGGCCCGAGGGAGGGTGACGAGATTGCGGGAGCGACAACGGCGTCTACCGACGGCCGCGAAGGGCTTCCTCGATTTCGCGTGGCGTCATGAGACGTTCGAGTTTTTCACTCGGCCACGAGGACGGACGTCCTTGCAATCGGGCTGATTCGAGTAGAGGGAGAGGGCTGCGGTCCCACCGCAGGATCGAATGAACATTCACGACCGATCACTTCCGAACACCGACTCGACAACTTTCCATTGCGCCATTGCACCCGCGACTTTTCGTCGCGCTATTGACTCATCGCCCATCGTGCCCCTTTGGTTACAGGGTTTCGATGAGGCGCGCGGAAGCGCTGGAAAACCGCGGTCGGACGAGGATTCAGGTGACCTACCGCACACCCTCCTGCCCTGAACGCCTACGATGGGCGCAAAAGTAATTGTTACCGTTCGTACCACCTTCCCTGACTGGAGACAGCCGATGGCAAACACCCTCGAAGCAAGCATCGACATCGCCGCGACCCCGCAAGACGTATGGGCCGTCGTGTCGGATCTGAAGCGGATGGGCGAATGGAGCCCCCAGTGCCGCACGATGCGCATCCTCGGTGGCGTCGTCGAAGAGGGCGCCAAGACCGTCAACATCAATCGCAAGGGCTTCCTCGTGTGGCCGACCACGTCGAAGGTCGTGAAGTTCCAGCCCAACAAGGCCCTCGCGTTCCGCATCCTGGAGAACCGCACCATCTGGTCGTACGAACTCGAGCCCACGGCCGGCGGAACCAAGGTCACCGAACGCCGCGAGGCACCGACCGGAACGTCGAAGGTGTCGCAGTTCCTGGTCAAGACCGTCCTCGGCGGCAACGACGACTTCGAGGTCGACCTCGTGAACGGGATGAACACCACCCTCGCCCGCATCAAGTCGGAGGCCGAACGCAAGGCTTGACCCTCGACCTGGTCGAGGCCTCAGCGTTGCCGGTATGGACACACCGGACGCCGTCATGGCGAGGATCGCGCAGGGGCAGGAACTGGCAGTGGCAGGTGACCGGGAGGGCGCCCGGCGCATCTTCGAGGAGGTGTGGGACGCCCTCCCGTCCGGCGGCGACCGTGACCCCTTGCACGTCGTCACGCTCGCCCACTACCTCGCGGACGTGCAGACGGACCCCGCGGAGGAACTGCGCTGGGATCTGCTCGCCCTCGACGCCGCCGACTCGCTGACCGACGATCGCGTCCGGGAGCACCATTCCTCGCTGCGGGTGGCAGGCTTCTACCCGTCGCTGCACCTCAACGTGGCGGCGGCTCATCACGCGCTCGGCCATTCGGCGGAGGCACGGCACCATGTCGACCGGGCGGCGGAGAACTGCGGGTCCCTCGCCGAGGACGGATATGGACGGATGATCCGCGGGGCCATCTCGCGACTCCGCGCAGACCTCGACGCGTGCGAGTGTCGGTCGACCCGGGCAGAGTGAGCGGCGTGCTCAGCATCGGCGAACTCGCGCAGGCGTCCGGTCTGTCGGTCAGCGCTCTGCGGTTCTACGACAAGGCGGGCGTCCTCACCCCGCACGTGGTGGACCCGCGCACGGGCTACCGCTGGTACACCGACCGGCACGTGGACGCGGCCGTCCTCGTCGCCGCGATGCGCCGGGTGGGAATGCCCGTCAAGGAGATGTCGGCCGTGCTGAACGGCGCGGACGCCCACGGACTGCTCGACCGGCATCTCGGCCGGCTCGAGAAAGGGCTCGACGACGCCCGACGCGAACTCACGAGAATTCACCATCTGCTCGACGCTCGGTCGAAGACGGAGAGCGCGTTCGTCCTCGGCACCACCGACCTGCTCGCCGCGTTCGGTTCGGTGCGGTTCGCCGCCGACCCCGAGTCGGAGTACCCGGTGCTGCGCGGGTGCCTGCTGGAGACCGAGCACGACGTGCTGCGACTCGTCACCACCGACCGGTACCGGCTGGCGGTCGGCACCGCGGCCGTACTCGTGCCCCCGAACGCGCCGGTCTCCGCCGTCGTCCCATGCACCTTCCTCGACGACGCCGCCGGGCTCCTGCGCCGTCACGAGGAAGTGTCCGTACTCGTCGACTCTGATTCCATCACCCTCCGCTGTGGCACCGAAGAGCTCACCACCCGCCTCGTCGACGGTGCGTTCCCCGACCATCGCAGCCTGTCACCCACACACCCCGGGATCGAGCACACCTTCTCCTCGGCGGAGGTGCGGGCGCTCCTGGCCGAAGCCGGCGACCGGGTGGATCTCGGCGTCCTGGAGTCCGGCGAGATCGTCGTCGGCAGCCTCGGCACGGGGCAGGGCGTGCGCTTCCACGTGCAGGTGAACGCGGGTTTTCTCCTCGAGGCCGTCGACTCACTGCCGGGCGAGCAGCTGACGTTCGACGTGGCCGGTCCCATCACTCCCCTCGCCATCCGGCCACGATCCGTTCACACATCGGACCCCGTGAGTGCGTACTCTCTCCTGATGCCGTTGCAGCCGGTAGCGCTCACGTAATCTGTGAGTGCGCCGCGATGACGCGCGCAGCACGTCCGTCCGACACAGTTAGAGGAGCCCGTGGCACGCAAGCCCACACCCCCCGGAACCCCGCAATCCACGAGCGTCGGGCACATCGTCGACCTCGTCCGCGGAGCAGTTCCGCCCCTCCATCCGGCCGGGCTGCCCTTCGTCCTCGCACCCCTCGGCGTGGCGCTCGTCGGGCGCAAGCGCAAGTGGGTCCGGCGTGGGGCGCTGACCTCGGCCGCCGCTTGCGCCGCGTTCTTCCGGCACCCGCACCGCGTTCCGCCGAACCGTGTCGGCGTCGCCGTCGCACCCGCCGACGGTGAGGTCGCGCTCGTCGACTCCGCGGTCCCGCCGTCCGAACTGGACATGGGCAGCGAGCCGCTTCCCCGGGTCAGCATCTTCCTGTCCGTGCTGGACGTGCACGTCCAGCGCAGCCCCGTCGGCGGTGAGGTGAAGAAGGTCGTCCACCGTGCCGGCAGGTTCCTCTCCGCCGATCTCGCCGATGCCAGCGAGGTCAACGAACGCAACAGCATGCTGCTGCACACCGCCGAGGGTCACGACGTCGCCGTCGTGCAGATCGCCGGTCTGCTCGCCCGCAGGATCGTCTGCGACGCCAAGGTCGGCGACACGCTCCCGATCGGCGACACGTACGGCCTTATCCGGTTCGGCTCCCGCGTCGACACCTACTTCCCGGCGGGCACCACCTTGCTCGCCGAGCGAGGCCAGCGGACGATCGGCGCCGAGACCGTCATCGCTCAACTGCCGTGATCGCCAACGCGAAGCAACAGCGGCGGGGACGACCACAGCAGGCGGTTCGGCTGCTGCCGAGTGTGGTCACGATCCTCGCCCTGTGCGCGGGACTGTCCGCCGTCAAGTTCGCGCTCGACGGCGACCTGGGAACGTCGCTGGCCATGATCGGCGCCGCCGCGGTGCTCGATTCGCTCGACGGGCGCATCGCGCGCCTCCTCGACGCCACCAGCAAGATGGGCGCCGAACTCGATTCGCTGGCCGATTCCATCTCGTTCGGCGTCGCCCCGGCCCTCGTCCTCTACGTGACCCTGCTGGACGGGCAGAGCTTCGGCTGGATCATCGCGCTGATCTACGCGGTGAGCATCGTGCTGCGGCTGGCGCGGTTCAACACGCTCCTCGACGAGGACGACGCGCCGGGCTACACCAACGAGTACTTCACCGGGGTGCCTGCGCCGGCCGGCGCGCTGGTCGCGCTGGCCCCGCTGGCGGCCGCGGCGCAGTGGGGCGACGGCTGGTGGTCGTCGTATCCCGTCGTGGTGGCGTGGACCGTGATCTCCGCCGCGCTGATCGTCAGCCGCATCCCCACGCTCGCGCTGAAGACGGTGTCCGTGCCCCCGCACATGGCGGCCGGTCTCCTCGTCCTGGTGGCGCTCGCTGCGGCGGCCCTGGTCACCTACCCGTACATCCTGCTGCTCGTCCTCGTGGCGGTGTACCTCGCGCACATTCCGTTCGCGGTCCACTCGAAGCGGTGGGTGGCGGCGCGGCCCGAGACGTGGGACATCAAGCCCGCCGAGCGGCGTGCCATCCGGCGTCAGCCCGACGCCCGCGGCAGGCGATCGGCGGCACGGCTCGGACTGCGCCGTCCCCGGGCCCGGTAGGACGCTCTCGCACGTAGGCTCGACGGCGTGACCTCACCGGAACTCGCGCTCACAGTCCGACTGAACACCTCGGCCGCCGACACCCGGCGCGGCGTGGTGCGGCTGCATCCGGAAGCCCTCGCCGCACTCGGCCTCCGTGAGTGGGACGCGATCGCCCTGGTCGGCGCCCGCCGTACCGCCGCGGTGGCCGGCCGTGCGCCGGCCGGAACCCCCACCGGGACTGCACTCCTCGACGACGTGACACTGTCCAACGCCGGGCTGTCCGAGAACAGCACCGTCGTCGTGACACCCGTGACGGTGTACGGCGGGAAGACGGTGACGGTCAGCGGATCCGCTCTGGCCGTCACCTCCATCTCCGACGTCACCCTCCGCCACGCCCTGCTCGGCAAGGTCCTCACCGTCGGCGACACCGTGTCGCTCCTCCCCCGCGACCTGGGCCCCGGCACCAGCACCGCACCGGCGACGCAGGCGCTGTCCCGGACGTTCGGTGTCGCCTGGACGTCCGAGTTGCTCACCGTGACCGGGGTCGACCCCGCGGGTGGTCCGGTGAGCGTGCAGCCCAACACCGCGGTCGGGTGGGGCGAGGGTGTGCGCCCGTCGGTGTCCGTGGCGCCGTCCCGGCTGTCCGCCCCGACCGTCCCGGCCGCCGCGGACGTTCCCCCGGTGCCGGTCGAGGACCTCGTCGGCGCGCAGACCCAGGCCGCCAAGCTGACCGAATGGCTGGGGCTGGCACTCGACGAACCCGAACTGCTCCGGAAACTCGGCGCCTCACCCCATCTGGGGGTCCTGGTGACCGGGCCGGCCGGCGTAGGGAAGGCGACGCTCGCCCGTTCGGTCCTCGCGTCCCGGCGGGTCGTCGAACTCGACGGTCCGAGTGCCGGAGCGCTGGAAGCCGATTCGCGGTTGAAGCGGGTCACGGCCGCGGTCGAGGAGATCCGCGGCGGTGGCGTCCTGCTGATCACCGACATCGACGCCCTGCTGCCGGCCACCCCCGAACCGGTGTCGGCGCTGATCGTCGAACAACTCCGCCGCGCGGTGGAGACCGTCGGGGTCGCGTTCGTCGCGACGTCGGCGCACCCGGAATCGATCGACAGCCGGCTCCGCGGGCAGGACCTCTGCGACCGTGAACTCGCGCTGACACTGCCCGACGGCTCCACCCGCAGAGCGCTCTTGGAATTGCTCCTGCGGAAGGTCCCCACCGACGGCGTCACCCTCGACGCGATCGCGGCGCGCACTCCAGGGTTCGTCGTCGCCGACCTCGCCGCACTGTGCCGGGAAGCCGCCCTCCGTGCCGCGTCGCGCGCCACCCGGAAGCCGGTCGACCCGGCGCTCACCCAGGACGATCTGCTCGGCGCCCTCGACGTCATCCGTCCGCTGTCGAGGTCGGGCAGCGAGGAACTCGCGATCGGCAGCCTCACCCTCGACGACGTCGGCGACATGGTGGAGACCAAGCAGGCGCTGACGGAGGCGGTCCTGTGGCCGCTGCAGCATCCGGATTCGTTCGCCCGTCTGGGTGTCGACCCACCACGCGGCGTGCTGCTCTACGGCCCGCCCGGCTGCGGCAAGACCTATCTCGTTCGGGCGCTGGCCAGTTCGGGACATCTGAGCGTGCACGCCGTCAAGGGCGCCGAGCTGATGGACAAGTGGGTGGGCGCGTCCGAGAAGGCCGTCCGCGAGTTGTTCCAGCGGGCGCGGGATTCGGCGCCGTCGCTGATCTTCCTCGACGAGGTGGACGCGCTGGCCCCGCGACGCGGTCAGAGTTCCGATTCCGGGGTGTCCGATCGGGTGGTGGCATCGCTGCTCACCGAACTCGACGGCGTCGAACCGCTCCGCGACGTCGTGGTCGTCGCCGCCACCAACCGGCCCGACCTCATCGACCCGGCGTTGCTGCGACCCGGCCGCCTGGAGCGGCTGGTGTTCGTGCCGCCACCGGACGGCGACGCCCGCCGCGCGATCCTCCGGACGTCCGGCAAGGCGGTCCCCCTCGCCGACGACGTCGACCTCGACGCCTTGGCCCACGACCTCGACGGCTACTCGGCCGCCGACTGCTCGGCACTGCTGCGGGAGGCCGCGCTGGCCGCCATGCGCCGGAACATCGACGCCGCCGACGTGACGGCGGCCGACGTGGCCGAGGCACGCGAAAAGGTGCGCCCCTCACTCGATCCCGAGCAAGTGGCGCACCTGAAGGCCTATGCGCTGACGCGCCCGTGAGTACTTGTCAACCGCGGGCGGTTAACAAGTACTCACGGGTCAGGACCAGCGGCCGAGCAGCGTGGCCGCGTGCGCTGCGAGGGCGGCCTGGAAGAACGGCCCGAAGCTCACGCGCGCGACCCCGAGCGGGCCGAAGCTGGCCGGGTCGTCCTGATCGGGCAGCCCGATGGCGTTGACGGGCAGCGGCAGCTCCGACGTGAGCCTCTTCTGGGTGGCGTCGTCGTGGCGGCCCACCGGGTACAGGACGTCCGCTCCGGCCTCGGCGGCGAGCTTCAGCCGCGCGATCGCACGGTCGACCCGGTCGGTCTCGTCGCCCACCTGCTTCACGAACAGGTCGGTACGCGCGTTCACGACCACGTGGACCCCGGCGGCGTCGGCGGCCTGCCGCAATCCGCCGACGAAGTCGGCGTGCTCCTGCGGCTCGCGGAGACGCCCGCCCTCGCTATGGACCGTGTCCTCGATGTTCAGGCCCACCGCTCCCGCGCCGATCAGCCCCTCGATCAGTCGCGCGGGTTCGAGCCCGTATCCCGACTCGATGTCGACGGAGAGCGGCAGATCCACGGCCGCGGTGATCTGCGAGATGCGGTGCAGCAGCTCGTCGAACGTGATCCCCTCGTTGTCGGGTTTGCCGATCGAGTCGGACACCGGGTGGCTTCCGACCGTCAGTGCCTGAAACCCGGCGGACACAGCCAGATTCGCAGACCAGGCATCCCACACCGTGGGCAGGATGACGGGGTTGCCGGGCTGGTGCAGCGCCAGCAGGGTGGTGGCCTTCTCGTTGATCGACGTCATGGTTGGGCTCCTCGCCTCGGGTGTATTCGATCGGAGTGGTTCTCGGGCACGCCTTCGGTGCCAACGCCGGGTTCGCCGGTTCCATTCCTACCCGCTCGAGTACCGTGAGCGAATGGACTTCCGCGAACCTCTGTCGGCCGCGGCTGCTCTCGCGTCCGGCGCACTGGCCGGTTTCGTCCTCACCAATCCCCGCAACCGGGCCTGGACGATCAACGCCTCCGATCGCGAGATCGACCGCTGGCTCAGCAGCCAGCCGACGGGTGTGGTGGTGGCCCTCGTCCTCGCGGTCGTCGCCGTGGCCGGTCTGCAACGTTCCGGGTCCCGGCGGCTGTCGTGGCTTCTGGCGGCAGTGTGCGCACTGGTCCTGATCGGTGCGCGGTGGGTGGTGCCCCACGCGAGCGGTGTCGACACGCTGATCGCCCTGCACTTCGCCAAGACCGCGACTGCCGGGTTCCTGCTGGGCGCGGCGGTCGCGGCGGTGTGGGGTCGCTGGGCTCCGCAACTGGCTCTGACACTCGGTGTCGCGGGCGCATTCCTCCTCGCGAGTGTGCAGCGACTGCCGCGCGGCGACGCCGCCTATGTGGAACCCGCGAGCATGAGCACCTCCGCGATCGGTGAACCTCCGCGGTGGCTGCTGGTCGGGGTTCTCGTGCTCGCCGTCGCGTCGGCGGTCGTGGCTCGGTCGCAGTTCCGGGTACAACGACCCGACCGGAAGACGCTGCTGACGGCGCTGGTCGGCGCCCTGGCCCTCGCCCTGCTCAACCGGTTGCTCGGGGCGTGGATCGACGACCAGGAATTCGGTGAGCCGATGACGGTGTGGCTGATCGTCGCGTTCTCCCTCGCCGTGATCGTGACGAGCACGGCCCTGATAGCACGCCGAGTCCCCGGGATCGACGGACGCTTTCTCCTCGCCGCGACCGGTGTCACTGCGGCGGCAGTGCTCGTCCTCGACGACCTCCGGACCCCGCGGGTGACGATTCCGGCGGCGGCCCTGCTCGCTGTCGGGGTGTTCACACTGGCCGCGGGAATCGCGGTGTCGGTCAGGGTTCCGCCGAAGTGGCGCCGGCCCGGGTGGGGCCTGTGTCTCGCCGCCCTCGTCCCACTGGTCGCGACCGTCTGGCCCGACTTCGGCAACGACGGCGTCGCACTCCTGATCCGGCTGGCCGTCCTCGGTGGCGGGACGGGTTTCGCGCTCGCCTCCGCGCTGCCGGGTTCGGCGCCCGTCGCGGTGCTCGGTCTGGCGCTGCCGTTCGCGTCGCTGGTGTTCGTGGCGGCGACCACCGTCCCGCGCAGCCGGGTCGTCTACTCCGATGCGACCACCAGCAACCGCCTGCCGTCGTCACCGGCCTCGACGGCCGCGTCCGACCACCTCGCCGGTGTCGCGATGCTGCTCGTCGTCGCGTTCTGTGTCTACGCGGTACACGAGCGGCGCAATACCCCGGAAGGCGGCTAGTCGTCGGCTAGTCGAGGAGGCCGAGCGACTGCAGTCGGCGGAACACGAGCATCGAGCCGGGCGCGACCTCCGGCATCGCCGCGTACTCGTCGACGGTGAAATATCGCAGTTCGGCGATCTCGCTCGTCGGCCGGGGCTCGGCGCCGAGTTCGGCGAGGAAGCAGGTCATGTGCAGGTCCGTACCCTCGGGATGTCCGTACGCGGGTGCCTCGAACACCCCCAGGTGTTCGAGTGTCCCGTCGACGATCCCGGCGTCGAGTTCTTCCCGGATCTCGCGGTGCAGAGCCTGTTCGGCGTTCTCACCCGGATCGATCTTGCCGCCGGCCATGTAGAACGCGGTCTTCCCCACCGATCGGGTCTGGAGGAGTTTCCGGTTGCGAATGTGGGCGAGCGCGGCGGTTCGGATCTCGGCAGGCACACTCACAAGATAGATCAGTCCGGGAAGTCGCTCATAACACATTCCGCCCCTTTAGTCCGATTTGCCGCGATTGTGAGTCCGAATAACCGACCCAGTAGGATGTACGTGTAGTCCAACTCGCTAGCTAAGCGAACGGTCTACACGACTCGGTTCGTTTCGTTCCGACACCCCGCCGCCCGCTGACCCCCGACGGAGTGCCTTTTGCTTGCTGTTCTGCTCGCCCATGCCGTTGCCGCCGTTCTGGCTCCGCTAGTGGTGCGCAAGTTCGGCCGCAACGGTTTCTACCCCCTCTCTCTCGTCCCGCTGGCGTCGCTCGGATGGGTGATCGCGAACTGGGGCACAGTCCAGACGGTCTCCATCGAGTGGGTTCCGGGTCTGTCGATGGACCTCGACTTCTGGTTCGATCCGCTCGCCGCGATCATGTCGGTGCTGGTGCTGGGCATCGGCACGCTGATCCTGATCTACTGCGCGCGCTACTTCACCGACGACGAACCGCGCCTCGGCATCTTCGCCGCCGAGATGGTGGCGTTCGCCGGCGCCATGTTCGGCCTCGTCGCCAGCGACAACATGTTGCTGCTGTACATCTTCTGGGAACTGACGACCGTTCTGTCGTTCCTGCTGGTCGGTCACTACGCCGAACGCGCGTCGAGCCGCCGGGCCGCGACGCAGGCGCTGCTGGTCACCACCGCGGGTGGTCTGGCGATGCTGGTCGGCATCATCATCCTCGGCCAGGTCGGTGGCACCTACAACCTGTCCGAACTGATCGAGATCGCACCGCGAGGCTGGCTGGCCGGCGTCGCCGTCGTGTTGATCCTCATCGGCGCACTGTCGAAATCCGCGATCGTGCCGCTGCACTTCTGGCTGCCCGGCGCGATGGCCGCCCCGACCCCGGTCAGCGGCTATCTGCACGCCGCGGCCATGGTGAAGGCCGGCATCTATCTGGTGGCCCGGCTGTCGCCCGGCTTCGCGGACTCGGCGCCCTGGCGGTTCACGATCATCACGCTCGGCCTGCTGACGATGGTCCTCGCGGGATGGCGGGCGATGCGCGCCTTCGACCTCAAACTGGTGCTGGCGTTCGGCACCGTCAGTCAGCTCGGTTTCATGATGGTGCTCGTCGGCCTCGGCACCCGGGACGCCGCGCTCGCCGGGATGACCATGGTCGTCGCCCACGCGATGTTCAAGGCCGCCCTGTTCATGGTGGTCGGCATCATCGACCACTCGACGGGCACCCGGGACATCCGCAAACTCGCACATCTCGGCGACCGTGCGCCGGCACTCACTATCTTTGCCGCGATGGCCGCAGCGAGCATGGCCGGAATTCCTCCGTTCATCGGATTCGTCGGCAAGGAAGCCGCATTCGACTCCCTGCTCAGCACGTCCGTCCTCGCCGACCCGGCGCGGATCGTCACCGTCGGCGTGGTGGTGTTCGGGTCGATCCTGACGCTCGCATACAGCGTGCGCTTCATGTGGGGTGCGTTCGGCCGCAAGCGTCTCGCGCGGCCGAGCCCGGCCGTGCAGAACATGCACGCACCCGGACCGCTGTTCCTCGCCGCGCCCGCCGTCCTCTCGGTTCTGAGCCTGGCCGCGGGACTCGTGTCGCCGCAGCTGGAGAAGCTGCTGACGCCGTACTCGCGCACGCTGCCCGCCACGGCCGCCTCCGACTACCACCTCGCGCTGTGGCACGGCGTCAATACCGCGCTGCTGCTCACCCTGCTGGTGTTCGCGGTCGGTACCGCGCTCTTCGTGGCCCAGCGCTGGGTCAACCGGCTGCGGTTCGAGCATCCGCCGCTCGGCAACGCCGACCGGATCTACGACGCGACACTGCGCGGCATGGACGCCCTGTCGATGCGGCTGACGGGCGCGACCCAGCGCGGTTCGCTCCCGCTGACGCAGGCCACCATCCTCGGCACCCTGGTGGTGGTGCCGCTGGTGCTGCTCGTCGTCGGCACCAACACCCGCGCCGACGTCCGGCTGTGGGATTCGCCGGTGCAGTTCGTGATCGGGTTGATGATGGTCGCGGCCGCGCTCGCCGCGACCATCATGCGGAACCGCCTGGCCAGCGTGATCCTCGTCGGTCTCAGCGGTTACGGCTGCGGTGTGCTGTTCGCCCTGCACGGCGCCCCCGATCTGGCGCTGACCCAGTTCCTGGTGGAGACGCTGACCCTCGTCATCTTCGTCCTCGTGTTCCGCAAGCTGCCCGCCGAGGTGGACGAGCGCCGGGCGATCGGGTTCAAGATTCCGCGGGCCATTCTGGCCGTCGCGGTCGGTGCCACCATCACCACGATCGGCGCGTACGCCATCAACGCCCGTAACTCGGTGCCGATCCACGAACGGCTACCCGACGCCGCGTACTACCTCGGCAACGGCAAGAACGTCGTCAACGTGCTGCTCGTCGACATCCGCGCCTGGGACACCCTCGGCGAGATCTCGGTGCTGCTCGTGGCCGCGACGGGTGTCGCGAGCCTGGTGTTCCGGAACCGTCGCTTCGGCAGCGCCCCCCGGGTGTCCGACGCACCGGCGGTCTCCGCCGACTCTGCGGCCTCGCATTCGAAGACCACGTGGCTGCTCGGCGGCGACCTCATCGATCCGAAACACCGCTCGCTGGTGCTCGAGGTGACGACCCGCCTGATCTTCCCGACCATCATGGTGTTGTCGGTGTACTTCTTCTTCGCCGGACACAACGCACCCGGCGGCGGATTCGCCGGCGGCCTCACCGCCGGACTCGCACTCGTCCTGCGGTACCTCGCGGGAGGACGCTACGAGCTCGGCGAGACCGTCCCGATCGACGCGGGCAAGATCCTCGGGCTCGGTCTCACGCTCGCCGCGGGCACCGCGCTGGCGTCGCTGTTCCTCGGCGCCCCCGCCCTGTCCTCCGCGGTCTTCGAGGTGACGCTGCCGGTGTTCGGCCACGTCAAGATGGTCACCGCCCTCTTCTTCGACCTGGGTGTGTATCTCATCGTGGTCGGTCTCGTACTCGACGTTCTCCGCAGTCTCGGGGCGCGTCTCGACGCACAGATCGAGGTGAACCAGCGATGAGCGCGAACATCGGATTTCTCGTCATCATCGGTGTCCTGGTGTCGGCCGGCGTCTACCTGCTCATCGAGCGCAGCATCACCCGCATGCTGCTCGGGTTGCTGCTGTTCGGCAATGGCATCAACTTGCTCATCCTCACGTCCGGCGGTACGGACGGCAATCCGCCCATCGTCGGCCGCGAGTCCATTCACGAGTCGATGGCGGACCCGCTCGCGCAGGCGATGATCCTGACGGCGATCGTCATCACGATGGGCATCGCCGGCTTCGTGCTCGCCCTCGCGTACCGGTCGTTCAAGATCACCACCCAGGACGCCGTCGAGAACGACCCCGAGGACACCAAGGTCCTGCGGCGCCGCTCTCCCGCCGAGGCCCCCGACCGCGACCGCTCCGACGACCCGGTTACCGGCGAGCCGAGCTTCAGCGGCGACGCATTCGACAAGGACGGAAACCCAATTCCTCTGGAAGAGCTGAAGAACCTCGAGGACCTCGAGTGCTACGAAGACCTGCACGAGGGTGACTTCGACGACGTGGGTGACTTCGACGACGACGAGGACTCGGACAAGGCGAGCATCGGGGAGAAGTCGTGACCATCTCCCCGCACATCATCACGGCGCTCGCGCCGCTGCCCGTCCTCGTCCCGATGCTCGCCGCCGCCGCCACACTGGTGCTGGGCCGGCGCCCGCGCGCCCAGCGGATCATCACGCTCCTCGCGCTAATCGCCGTCCTCGTCGTGTCGGGACTGCTGCTGTTCCTGGCCGACCGTGACGGGACGACGGCCATTCAGGTGGGTGGCTGGGATTCCCCGATCGGCATCACGCTGGTGGTCGACCGGCTGTCCGCGATGATGTTGGTGGTCTCGTCGATCGTGCTGCTCGCCGTCATGGCGTACGCCGTGGGTCAGGGTATCCGCGACGGCAGTGAGGACCAGCCCGTCTCGATCTTCCTGCCGACGTATCTGGCACTGACGGCGGGCATCTCCAACGCGTTCCTGGCGGGCGACCTGTTCAATCTGTACGTCGGCTTCGAGGTGCTCCTCGCCGCCAGCTTCGTGCTGCTGACGCTCGGTGCGAGCGCCGACCGTGTCCGTGCGGGCGTGTCGTACGTGATGGTGTCGATGGTGTCCTCGCTGATCTTCCTGGCGGGTATTGCGTTCGCCTACGCGGCCACCGGAACCCTCAACCTCGCCGACATGGCCACCCGCCTCGACGGCATCCCGTCCGGCACCCGCACCGCCATCTTCGGGGTGCTGCTCGTGGCGTTCGGCATCAAGGCCGCGGTGTTCCCGCTGTCGACGTGGCTGCCCGACTCCTACCCCACCGCGCCGGCACCGGTCACCGCCGTGTTCGCCGGGCTGCTCACCAAGGTCGGTGTGTACGCGATCATCCGGGCGCACACGCTGCTCTTCCCGGAGGGCGAACTCGACAACGTGCTGATGGTGTGCGGCCTCCTGACGATGCTCGTCGGCATCCTCGGTGCGATCGCGCAGAGCGACATCAAACGTCTGCTGTCCTTCACCCTGGTCAGCCACATCGGGTACATGGTGTTCGGGGTCGCGCTGTCGACGCAGTCGGGACTGTCGGGTGCCATCTACTACGTGGCCCACCACATTCTGGTGCAGACCACACTGTTCCTGGTGGTCGGTCTGATCGAACGCCAGGCCGGGTCGTCGTCGCTGCGTCGCCTCGGCGGGCTCGCCGCCGCGAGCCCCGTCCTCGCCATCGTGTTCCTCGTCCCGGCCCTCAATCTCGGCGGCATTCCCCCGTTCTCCGGGTTCATCGGCAAGGTCGCGCTGTTGCAGGCCGGTTCGGCCGATGCGAGCGTGCTGGCGTGGATCCTCGTCGCCGGTGGAACCCTCACCAGCCTCCTCACGCTGTACGTGGTGGCACGTGTGTGGACCAAGGCGTTCTGGCGGGCCCGCGCCGACGCCCCCGAGGGCGACCTCGCGGACGTCAGCCCGTCGGCGCTGCTCGACGAGTCCGAGGCCGACATCGCATTCGACGAACGCGCCGACGTGGGCCGCATCCCCGCGATGATGCTGATTCCGACCGTCGCGCTCGTCGCGGTGGGGCTGGCGATGACGGTGTTCGCCGGCCAGATCATCCAGATCAGTGATCGCGCGGCGAGTGATCTGCAGAACCGGTCGATCTACATCGACGCCGTCCTCGGCGGTAATCCCGGCGGCGAAGCACAGGAGGCGCCGCGATGAAGCGCGAGAGACTTCTCCAGTTCGGCGCGTTGCTGTGGCTGATGGCCGTGTGGATCCTGTTGTGGGGCAACGTCAGCTGGGGCAACATCGTCGGCGGTCTCGCCGTCGGCGCCGTCATCATGGTCCTCATGCCGCTACCGCGGGTGCCCGTCGAAGGCCGGGTGCACGTACTTCCGCTGCTCCGGCTGGCCGTGATGTTCGTGTACTACTCGCTCCAGTCGAGCCTGCAGATCGCGTGGCTCGCGCTCCGGCCCGGACCGCCGCCCGTCACCGGTGTCCTGCGCTATCAGCTGGGCATCAAGTCGGACCTGGTGCTGACCCTGTGCATCGACGTCCTGAACCTCATTCCGGGCACCATGGTCCTCGAGATCGACCAGGTGCGGCGGATCGTCTACGTCCACGTGCTGGACATGGGCTCGCAGAAGGCGGTCAGCCAGTTCTACCGCACGGTCGCGCAGTTGGAGCAGTTGTTCATCGCGGCGTTCGAGCGCGACTCCGACTGGAAGCCGAGCCCCTGGCACAACCGCGACCAGCAGTACGACGACCCCGCTCAGGAGGGCAGCTCATGACAGTCGTATCGGTCATATCCGGGATCATCCTCGTCGTCGCCGGAGTCCTGACGACGTTCCGGCTGCTCGACGGCCCCAACTCGCTGGACCGTCTCGTCGCCCTCGACACCCTCATCGCGCTCGCGATGTGCGGACTCGCCGTGTGGGCCGCCTACACCGGCGACACGACGATCGTGCCTGCCATCGTCGCGTTGTCGTTGGTGGGTTTCATCGGTTCGGTGTCGGTGGCCCGATTCCGGGTGAGTGACAAGTCGTGAGCACCGTATTGAACGTCATCGGGGCCACCCTCATGCTCTGCGGTTCGCTGCTGGCACTGACGGCCGCCATCGCCATCGTCCGTTTCCCGGACACTCTGCGCCGCATGCACGCGGCCACCAAACCGCAGGTGGTCGGGCTGATCATGGTGCTCGCGGGCGCCGTCCTCGAACTGCGCGGCAACGTCGACATCTGGATGCTGATCCTCGTCGGCATCTTCACGCTGTTCACCGCGCCGGTCATCGCGCACAGCGTCGGCCGGGTGGCCTACCGCGAGCAGCGGGATCAGGACGGGCTGCTGATGATCAACGAGTTGGAGCCGCCAGAGCGTCCGTGACGACGGCCTTGCCGGTGCCCCAGCGGGCGAGTGCGCTGTCGGGCCGGGCGAAGAACGTCGCGTAGAACCCGAGGATCATTGCGGCGAGCGCCCCGAGCACGAGCGGTCCGGACAGTTCGGGGAATCGGCCCATGGGAACGGCGAGATAGCGGTAGCTGAGCAGCAGGCCGGCGAGAATGAGGGCGCCGCCGCCGACCAGCCGGACGCGGAACCAGCCCCACCCCCGCTCGGGATCGCGCAGTGCCGATTCGATGGTCAGGCACAGGACGGCGCCGGCGACCAGGTCGACGCCGTAGTGATAGCCGAATCCGAGCGTTGCCGTCAGCGTGCACACCAGCCAGAAGGTGCCGCCGAGACGCAGCCACCAGGCGCCCTGCCGGGAGTGGATGAACAGTGCCAGGGCCCATGCCGTGTGCAGGCTCGGCATGCAGTTGCGCGGCGTCGTCGAATCGAACGCCATCGGTTCGGGCGCGAAGTCGGGTGTCGGGACGAAATTGGGCCAGTAGTCGCTGACCTGGAACCCCTGCCCCTCGGTGCCGAACGCGAAGATCGGACCGACTACCGGGAAGAGTACGTAGAACACCGGACCGATGAGCCCGATCAGCAGGAAGGTGCGCACCAGATAGTGCGACGGCCAGCCGTTCCGCAGTTGGTACACGGCCACCGCGATAGCCGCGACCGGCAGTTCGATGTAGACCCAGTGGAGGATGCCGTAGCCGACCGGTCCGAGCGCGTCGACGACCTGGCCCATGTGCCACGACGGGCTTCCCAGCGCGTGATCGGCCAGCTGGGCGAACTCGTCGAGAACCATCGGCCCGGCCATGATGGTGACCTGCAGCCAGGCGTCGCCGAACTTCGTGGCCAGGATCAGCAGCGCACCGAGACCGACGCCCTTGAGGGCGCTGCGCCGCTGGTCACCGGTCCAGCGGACCGCCGCGTAGACACCCACCGCCGTGAGTACCCACGTGGCGCCGTTTCCGACGGTCAGCGGGCCACCCGACAAGTAGCGGACAGCGGCGACCGCCACGTCGATTCCTGCCGCAGCGGACAGTGCGACGACGCGTTGCCGGTTGGTGAGCCCGACCATCGCGAGCGCGAGGCCGGCCCACGGAACGGAGGCCGACTTGGGGGTCAGGACGTAGTCGCGGGACAGGCTTTCGAGGGGGCCCTGGAATCCCTGCGCGTACGCGACGCACTGGACCACCAGCAGCAGGATCGCCACACCGACCGCCCCGCCCGCGACGAACGTGCGAGAACGATCGACGGACCCACCCGGCCGTGCAACGGCAACATCGTCGATCGACACCCGCCAAGTGTAAACAACACGTGAACGGGAAGTGGACGAGTGTCCTGTCCGAGACCGTGATTCAGGTCCCGAGTTCCTTCACCAGCGCATCGACCACGGCCACCAGATCACCCCCGGTCGCTTCGGCGACCTGACGTTGCCGCTGGTAGGAAGCACCGCGGCGGGGAATCTCGGCGACCGCCGCCAACTCGTCCGCACACCCGAGACGCGCGGCGGTCGGCGCCAGCTTCTCGAGCAGGTCGTTCAGGTCGTCGGTGACGAGACGTTCGTTACTGTCCTCGTCGAGGATGATCTCGGCGTCGAGCCCGTACCGCGCGGCCCGCCACTTGTTCTCCTTCACGTGCCACGGCTGCAGGTTCGGCAGGTTCTCGCCCGCCTCGAAACGACGGTCCAGGTCGACGATCAGGCAGTGCACGAGCGCGACGAGGGAACTGAGCTCGGCTCGGGTGGAGATGCCGTCGAAGACGCGGACCTCGATGGTGCCCCAGCGCGGCGCAGGCCGGATGTCCCAGTGCATCCCGCCGATCTTGGTGATGACGCCGGTCTTCATCTGGTCGCTGATGAAATCCTCGTACTGTGCCCAGTTCGCGAACTGGTACGGCAGCCCCGCGGTGGGAAGCTGCTGGAACATCAGTGCGCGGTTACTCGCGTACCCGGTGTTGACGCCCGCCCACATCGGTGACGACGCAGACAGGGCGAGCAGGTGCGGGTACCGCTGCAGCAGCGCGTTGAGGATCGGGAACACCTTCTGCGGCGAGGACACCCCGACGTGGACGTGCACACCCCAGATCAGCATCTGCCGGCCCCACCACTGCGTGCGCTCGATCAACTCGTCGTAATCCGGTGTGCGCGTGACCAATTGGGTGGACCACTGGGCAAACGGGTGCGTTCCGGCACAGATGAGGTCGACCCCGAGCGGATTCGCCGCACGACGCAACAGGTCGAGTGACTCGTCCAGGTCGTCCATCGCCTCACCGACGGTGGAGTGGATACCGGTGACGAGTTCGACGGTGTTGCGCAGCAACTCCTTGGTGATGCGCGGATCCTCGGGCCCCGCAAGATTCGCGACCGCGTCGAACACCTCCGCGGCCGTGTTGGAGAGATCCCGCGTGACCCTGTCGACCAGCGCGATCTCCCACTCGACACCCAGCGTCGGCCGCGGCGAACCGGGAAAGGGAACTACCACGGTTTCGATCCAACCACAGGCCACGGTGTGCGGCAGCGCGCCGACATCCCGGCCGTAGCCGGGATGTCACGCGGCTCAGCTGGCGCCGATGACACCACAGGCCACGCGGGAGCCTGCGTCCCCGGTGTTCAGGGTTTCCTGATCGGGAGCGGGTGCGTATCGGGTGGGGATGTTGGCGAAGTTGTCGGCGCCCGAGTGGATCATGACCGCCGTACCGGTGTCGCCGTTCTTCAGGTCCTCGACCGTGAAGGCGTCGGTGGTGGTGACCAACTCGGCGGTGCCGTCTTCCAGCACCTGCAGCGAGGTGAGGTCGCCGCTCGCGGGGTGCCCCGAGTGGCCCTCGGCCTGGAAGTGCCCGCCCGCGGACAGGAAGTTTCCGGGCGCACCCCCGGTCGGCGCAACGGAGTTCGTCTCGCACTTGCCGACGGAATGCACGTGGAAGCCGTGGAATCCGGGCGTCTGATCCTTGACGGAGACGGTGACCTCGACGTGGCTGCCGGACTGCTTGAACGTGGCGGTGCCCACGTCTTCGCCCTCGGCGTTCTTCAGCGTCGCGCTGACCGCGCCGCTCTCGGCGGACTCGCCCGAACCGCTCTCGGCGTCGCCGGGAACACCTGCGGCACTGGGATCGGCGGCACCGGTCCAGACCGGAGGGGTGGTGCCGGGAACGTCGGTCGGCGCCTCGTTGTTGCTGCAGGCGGTCAGTCCGAGTGCTGCAATGGCCACCACCGGGGTGACAATGCGCCAGGACATCCGACGGGTAGAACTCGAGGCCATCAAACCGCTCCTTTGAGGTGGCGAAGAAGTGCACCTGATCATAACTGCGGCGACGGGTGCACCGACCGTCCGGTCTACTGCGGGGACGTGACGATGACGATCACACCGGCGGACGAATTCGCGATACCCGGGAACTTCGGCTGCGCGGACACCCCGAGCTGGGCGGCGATCTCCGTGGCCGCCTCCTTCTCGGCGGCGGAAGTCCCGTAGTACACGGTAGTTTCGGAGATGGTGCCGTCGCTGTAGTTGCCGGTTTCCGACACCGTCCACCCCGAGGACATCAGCTCGGTGGCCGTCTGACTCGCGAGACCGGTGACGTTGCTGTTGTTCAGCACGCGCACCCGGACCGACGCCGCATCGGCGGACTTCGTGGTGCTCGATGCACCGGACGGTGTGCTCGTCGCGGACGCCGACGTCGCTCCCGCCGCCCCGGCCGCCGTCGTCGAGCGCGCAGCGGCGGTGGTCGTGGCCGCCGCCGAGGTGGTGACGGTGGCTGCGGTCTCCTCCGAGTCCGAGCCCCCCAGGGAGGCGAACCCGAGACCCGCGAAGAGAATCGCGAGGGCGATCAGCACCATCGCGAGGGCACGTAACGGCGGGCCGGACGATTCGGGTTTCGGAGTACTCACGGTGTCGACCTTAGCCACCGGGTGCTACGTGACGTCGAACCCGAGGCGACGGGCGGCGCGGGCCTTCTGCCTGCTCGCACGCAGCCGTCGCAGCCGCTTCACGAGCATCGGGTCGGCGGCCAGCGCCTCCGGCCGGTCCACCAGCGCGTTGAGCACCTGGTAATACCTGGTGGCGGACATGTCGAACAGTTCTTTGATCGCTTCTTCCTTCGCGCCGGCGTACTTCCACCATTGACGCTCGAAGGACAGGATGTCGTGCTCCCGACGCGAGAGGCCGTCGCCTCCGACGTCGTTGCCCCCTACGGAGCTGTCGCTGTCGGTGCGCTCGGACTGGTTCCGACTACGCGCTGTTGCGCCGTCCATCTCACTCCTCGACTACTAGCTCTCGCTCGACCTCAGCGAAACCACGTTCCCCCGGCTCCTCGATCGCGTGGCCGACCGAGCAACGAATTACACAGCTGTACTTCAGCGCCTATTCAACCACGCCGAAGGCTGTGGGCAGTGCGAACGGCCCGGGCGCGCCGCACTATCCTTGACGACCATGGCCATCCTCCCCATCCGGATCGTGGGCGACCCGGTACTGCACGAACCGACCGAGACGGTGTCCCAGTCACCTGCGGAACTCGCTGAACTCATAGCAGACATGTACGACACGATGGACGCCGCCAACGGTGTCGGACTCGCCGCCAACCAGGTCGGAATACCGCTGCGGTTGTTCGTCTACGACTGCCCGGACGTCGACGAGAACGGCAAGGCGCTGCGCCGCCGCGGATGCGTCGTCAACCCCGTCCTCGAAACGTCGGAGCGACCGGAGACCATGCCGGACCCGGACGACGACGTCGAGGGCTGCCTGTCGGTGCCGGGTGAGCAGTTCCCCACCGGACGGGCCGAGTGGGCGAAGGTCACGGGCACCGACGCCGACGGCAACGCCGTCGAGATCGAAGGAAAAGACTTCTTCGCCCGCATGCTGCAGCACGAGGTCGGTCACCTCGACGGGTTCCTCTACGTCGACATGCTGGTCGGCCGCAACGCCCGCGCCGCCAAGAAGACCATCAAGCGCGCCGGCTGGGGAGTTCCCGGTCTCAGCTGGGTGCCGGGCACGGTCGAAGACCCCTTCGGGCATGACGACTGACATTCCGCTCGGAAGCCGGGTGGTGCTGCGATACCGGCTGCCACCCGGTTCCACCCACCCGATGACCGACGTCATCGGGACCCTGGAGAGCGTCGAACCGCTCGTCGCCGTCCGCGCGGCGGACGACTCCCTGGTGGAGGTCGAAACGAACCGGGTGGTCGCGCTCAAGGCCGTTCCCGCACGACCGGTGCGTGCGAGCGAGATCCGGTCCCTCGAACTGGCGTCCGCCGACGGCTGGCCGGGGATCGAGCACGCGTGGATCGACGGGTGGCTCGCCCGGTACGGCCACGGCTTCACCGGACGCGCCAACTCGGCGGCGCCGCTCGGCGACCGCGGAAGCGTCGGGAGCCTGGACGACTCCTCCCCCGGCGGCACCCTCGACCGGCTCCGCGAGTGGTACGCCGAGCGCGACCGTCCGCTGCGGCTGCTGATCCCCGACCGCCTCGGTGAGGTGCCGCTCGGCTGGAACGTCAGCGACGAGGTGGTCGTGATGGCGGCCGATGTCGACAACCTGGCGCTGCCCGAGGGCCCGCGAACCACCACCGTCACCGATCACCCGGATCCCGACTGGCTCGCGCTCTACCGCTACCGCGGGTCCGCGCTGCCCGACTTCGCGGTGGACGTGCTGGACTCCGTCCGGGGCGGGACCCTCGGGTTCGGCCGGATCGGCGCCGCCGATTCGACGCTGCTCGCCGTGGCACGGGGATCCGTCACGTCGGCGCCCGACGACCGCCGGTGGGTCGGGCTCACCGCGGTCGAGGTGGCGGAGGCCCACCGCCGCCACGGGATCGGCAGCCTCATCTGCGGCGACATGATCAACTGGGGGCGCGAACACGGCGCGACCCACGCGTGCCTGCAGGTCGCCGTCGAGAACGAGGGCGCGCAGGCGATGTACCGCAACCTCGGCTTCGTGGCGCACCACCGGTACCGCTACGCCACGGAACCTGTCGGCCGAGGATCTGTCGGAGACTGCCGCTAGGGTGGCTGCCGTGCGTATCGCAACCTGGAACGTGAACTCTGTTCGTGCCCGTACCGACCGGATCCTGGACTGGCTCCAGCGGACCGACGTCGACGTGCTCGCGATGCAGGAAACCAAGTGCAAGGACGAGCAGTTCCCGTACGAACGTTTCCGCGAACTCGGGTACGAGGTGGCGCACGTGGGCCTCAGCCAGTGGAACGGTGTCGCCATCGCGTCCCGCGTCGGCCTCGACGACGTGCAGGTCGGTTTCGAGGATCAGCCCGGCTTCCACAAGGACCCGGAGGTCGCACCCGCGCAGGAGGCCCGCGCCATTGGCGCCACCTGCAACGGCGTCCGCATCTGGAGCCTGTACGTCCCCAACGGCCGCGAGCTGACCGATCCGCACTACACGTACAAGCTCGACTGGCTGGCGAAGCTGCACACCGACGCGGTCGGCTGGCTGGAGCGGAACCCGGACGCTCAGATCGCCCTGGTCGGCGACTGGAACGTGGCCCCGACCGACGAGGACGTCTGGGATCCTGCCCTCTTCGAGGGCAAGACCCACACGTCCGCCCCCGAACGTGAGGCCTTCCAGGCGTTCGTCGAGTCGGGTTTCGCCGACGTCGTCCGGCCCCATACCCCGGGTCCCGGTGTCTACACCTACTGGGATTACACCCAGCTGCGGTTCCCGAAGAAGCAGGGAATGCGCATCGACTTCGTGCTGGGGTCGCCCGCGCTCGCCGGCCGGGTTGACAAGGCGGAGATCGACCGGAACGAACGCAAGGGCAAGGGCGCGAGCGATCACGCGCCGGTCATCGTCGACCTCGGCGACTGAGACCGCAGCACACCGAGAGCCACGACCGCGCAACCGATCCCGATGAGCACGCCGTGCGCGATTCGCAGCGGGGCGTCGACGTAGAACTGCGGGATGAACAACGCGAACCCCAGTGCCATCGGGATTCCCGCCCATCGGGCGAGTAGCCCGGATCTTGTGATCGCCACGGCGGCCGCGCACGCGCCGGCCGCGAGGAGCAGCAACCCCGCGGCGAAGAGGGTCGCCTGGGCCGCGCCCATCCGCACGCTCTCGGCGAGGGTCGTGACGGCGTCCTCGTTCAGTCCGCTGCCGCCGAGGGCGTGCAGCGCGAACGTCTCCGCCCCGTAGTAGGGCAGCGTCAGTCCGATCCCGATCCACGACGTGGCTACCGCGACCACGGCGGCCCGCTCGCCGCCGGTCCCCTTCAGTCGGCCGCTGAGTGCGACGAGCGCAAGTCCGAACGCGATGAAACCGGCAACGGCGGAGAGGTGAGCGACGAGCCACCACGGGGAGGCGAACTCGGCCCCTCCGTCCGGGGCCCCGCCCGCCGCGTACGGACGTGCCACGGGGTAGACGACGAACAGGGCACCGGCGAGCGCGAACAACGCCGCGGCGGAGGTGCGCGCAACCCGCGCGCGATTGTCGATCCGATCCGACACTGCCATGACGACCCCTTCGACGGTGATCACCGCTCTCTATATAGAGCAGTATTCACAGTGGAGCCGGAGATGGCAAGAGCAGCGCTCTCCAGAGGGCGCTATTCCGCGACCAGAATGTCGAGGTGCGTCGGATTCGACGCCACGTAGCGCTGGACGTACGTGCAGATGGGACGCACTTTCCAGCCACGCCGGCGCGCCGAACCCAAAGCCTCGCCCACCAGGATCGCGGCGAGCCCGCGGCCACCGAAATCTTCCTTGACGACGGTATGCATGAACGCGACCACTTCACCCGGCCCGGCCGTGAAGCCGGGGATGTCGTCCTCGTCGCGGTAGCCGAGAATGCCGACCAACTCGTCCCCCAGCCACAGATCGAATCGTTCGTGGGCAGGATTGTCGAGCACGCGAGCGTCAGCGGCCGTGACGCTTCCCGGCGACTCGAAACCGTTCGAAATGTGATCCATGCCACTCATGGAATCAGTAAGACGACGTCCCCGCTAGCGGAATCGCCGCTGCCGGAACCGTTTCGTTGCAGACGGGTGGTCGATTGGCCTGTGCGCGGTCAGCCCTCCAGCGGGACGACGAGGTCGCGGTACTCGGGATGCGCCGCGACGAAGCGCTGCACGTACGTGCAGACAGGCCGGACCTTCCACCCGTACCCGCGGGCGAGGTCGAGCGAGCGGCCCACCATGAGGGCGGCGAGCCCGCGGTGACCGAAGTCCTCCACGATCACCGTGTGCATGAACGAGACCACCGGCGCCTGCCGGCCCCGCGCCTTCGACCCCGGCGGCCGGGCGGCGACCACGCCCACCCCCGCACCCGCTCCGGGCGGCGTCTCCGCGAGGTCGAAATACCCGAGGATCCCGACGAGATCACCACTCAGGCGCAGCTCGAATCGGTTTTGATCGGCGTTGTCGATCACGTCCACAACCTGCGCGTCTGTCAGCATGGCTATCTCCTGGGGGTATGTGTCGTAATCGAAATGTGATGTTCATCACCCTTTATACCGATGCCGGGAACCGCTGTCCAAGTTTCACCCGAATGATTGCCCACAGAGATCTCGGTTACAGTTTGTGAGACAACTACACATCCACGGGGGCTCGCACCAGCGGGCTGAGAGGACGGCTAGGGCCGTCGACCGTCGAACCTGTCCGGGTAATGCCGGCGTAGGGAGCATCAACGATGAGCAAAACTGTATCTACAGCCACGTCCGTCACCACGGGGCCGATCGAGGGCAGCACCAAGCAGTACCTGGCGTCGGGCGACGACGTCCGGGTGCCGGTCCGCCGGGTGCACCTCACCAACGGTGAGCACCTCGACGTGTACGACACGTCGGGTCCGTACACGGACTCGGACGCCGCCATCGACCTGGAGGCGGGACTGCCGCACCTGCGCGCGCCGTGGATCGCCGACCGGGAGGGCACCCAGCTCGACGCTGCCCGAGCCGGCCACCTCACCCCCGAGATGCGGTATTGCGCTGCACGCGAGGGTGTTTCACCGGAGACGGTGCGCGCCGAGGTGGCCGCGGGGCGGGCCGTGATCCCGGCCAACCGCATGCACCCCGAACTCGAGCCGATGATCATCGGCAAGGCGTTCGCGGTCAAGATCAACGCGAACATCGGCAACAGCGCCGTCACGTCGTCCATCGCGGAGGAGGTCGAGAAGATGGTGTGGGCGACGCGGTGGGGCGCCGACACCATCATGGACCTGTCCACCGGCAAGAACATTCACGAGACCCGGGAGTGGATCCTCCGCAACTCGCCGGTGCCGGTGGGGACGGTGCCGATCTATCAGGCGCTCGAGAAGGTGAACGGAGACCCGACGGCACTCACGTGGGAGATCTACCGCGACACCGTGATCGAGCAGTGCAAGCAGGGTGTCGACTACATGACGGTCCACGCCGGGGTGTTGCTCCGCTACATCCCGCTGACCGCGAAACGCGTGACCGGCATCGTCTCCCGCGGCGGTTCGATCATGGCGGCCTGGTGCCTGGCCCATCATCGGGAGTCGTTCCTGTACACCCATTTCGACGAGCTGTGCGAGATCCTGCACCGTTACGACGTCACGTTCTCGCTCGGCGACGGACTGCGCCCCGGTTCCATCGCCGACGCCAACGACGACGCCCAGTTCGCGGAACTCCGCACCCTCGGCGAGCTGACGAAGATCGCAAAATCGCATGGCGTGCAGGTGATGATCGAAGGTCCCGGGCACGTGCCGATGCACAAGATCGTCGAGAACGTGCGACTCGAGGAGGAACTGTGCGAGGAGGCGCCGTTCTACACGCTCGGACCGCTCGCCACCGACATCGCACCGGCCTACGACCACATCACGTCCGCGATCGGTGCGGCGATGATCGCGCAGGCCGGTACCGCAATGCTCTGCTACGTCACACCCAAGGAGCATCTGGGACTGCCGAACCGCGACGACGTCAAGATCGGCGTCATCACGTACAAGATCGCGGCCCACGCCGCGGACCTCGCGAAACAGCATCCGCGGGCGCAGGAGCGTGACGACGCGCTGTCGAAGGCACGGTTCGAGTTCCGCTGGCACGACCAGTTCGCGCTGTCCCTCGATCCGGACACGGCCCGCGAGTTCCACGACGAAACCCTGCCTGCGGAGCCGGCGAAGACCGCGCACTTCTGCTCGATGTGCGGTCCGAAGTTCTGTTCGATGCGGATCTCCGCCGACGTGCGCGAATACGCGCAGCAGCACGGGCTCGATTCGATCGAGGCCATCGAGGCGGGCATGGCCGAGAAGTCGGGCGAGTTCGTCGACGCAGGTGGTCGCGTGTATCTGCCCGTCGAATCCGTCACCTCAGAGAATCGGTAAGGTCCCCTTCGTGAAGCTGCTGCCCCTGGCCCCCGACGGCCAGACCCCCGTCCGAGTCCTCACCATCGCCGGCACCGATTCCGGCGGTGGCGCCGGAATCCAGGCGGACTCGCGGACGATGGCCCTGTGCGGCGTCCACGCGTGCGTCGCCGTTGCCGCGGTGACGGTGCAGAACTCGGTGGGCGTCAGCGGTTTCCACGAGATTCCGCCGGAGACGGTGGCCGCGCAGGTGCGGTGCGTCGTCGACGACATCGGGGTCGGGGCAGCGAAGACGGGGATGCTGGCGTCGACGGCCATCATCGAAGCCGTCGCCGCCGTGTGCACCGAGGTCGGGATCGGCCGCGACCAGCCGGTTCCGCTCGTCGTCGACCCGGTGTGCGCGTCGATGCACGGAGATCCGCTCCTGCACGCCGAGGCACTGGACGCCGTGCGGAACACGCTGATCCCGATCGCCACGGTGGTGACGCCGAACCTCGACGAGATCCGGTTGATCACCGGCATCGAGGTCGTGGACGACGCGACCGCACGGCGGGCGGCCGAGGCGCTGCACGCGCTGGGGGCGCAATGGTCGATCGTGAAGGGCGGGCATCTCCGGACGTCGGCGTCGAGCACGGATCTTCTGTTCGACGGCGACACGTTCCTGGAGTTCAGCAGTCCCCGCATCGACACCGGCAACGATCACGGCGGCGGCGACACCCTCGCCGCCGCCATCGCGAGCGCCCTCGCCCACGGGTGGTCGGTGCCCGATGCGGTCGCGTTCGGCAAGGAATGGGTCACCAAGTGCCTGGAGGCGTCCTACGACCTGGGAGCCGGTCACGGCCCCGTGTCCCCCCTGTGGCGACTTCGTCGCTCGTGAGTACTTGTTAACCGCGGGTCGTTGACAAGTACTCACGGGCGGCGGAGCCGCAACCGCCAGATGCCGAGGTCGGACGGCACCCCGCTGGGCGCGGGGGCGAAGAACGCGCGGCGCCACGGCTTGACTCCGACACCGAGTTCCTCGAGGGTGCCCGGCTGCAGACTCGACAGCGTGGCGGACGACGCCATCACGTTGCCGTCGCCGCCCAGTTCCATCATGCGGGCCGCGATCGTCACGTCCACACCGAGCCAGTCGCTGCCGATCTGCCGGGGCACACCGGTGTGGATTCCGACGCGCATGCGGGGGTGGTAGCCGTCCACCTCCACCTCCGCGAGCGCCTCCTGCGCCGCGAAGACGGCGTCGATCGCGCGGTCCGGGCTGGGGAAGACGGCCATCACGCCGTCCCCCAGTCGTTTCACGACGTGCCCGCCGCGGTCGACGATGGGCGTCTCGACGGCCCGTGCGACGTCACGCAGCAGGGCCAGGGTGGCGCTGTCGCCGGCGGGCAGTGACCAACTGGAGAACCCGACCAGGTCGGTGAACACGATGGTCACCTCGCGCGTTCCGCGACCGCGGCCGGTGCGTTCGAGCAGCGCCTGCCACACCTGCAGAGCGCCCAGGCTCATCTCGCGCGACGCGCCGGGCTGATGGTCGAGGAAGCGGTCCGCGACGCGGGCGATGGCTCGTGCACTACCCGGTCCTGCCGTCGACAGCGGATCACCGAACGCGGGATCCCCGGGTAGTGCCCGACGAACCTTCCGCAGTCCTTCGATCAGTTGCGGCTGCCGGTTCACCGACCCCACCCAGCCCAGAACCTTGTCGCCGCGTTTCGGTGTGGGCGCAGCGTCGAACTCGGCACTGTCCTCTTCGGCCGGGTCGTCGCTCACGAGAGTAAGGGTAACCCAGCGTCACATGCAGTAACCCGTGACGAATCGGACATCACTCCGCGGCCCGCGCCTTCTCCCGGTCGGCACCCGCGGGGACACCGTTCGGGCCGGCGAGCGACTCCGCGTACACCCCGACCGCGTACGCGACCGCGGCGGCATTCTTGGCGAGCGCAGCCCGGTTCACGTTCTCGAGGGTGTCGGTCGGGCTGTGGTAGTTCTCGTCGTACGTCACACCCGCGGTGCCGCCCCACTTCTGCGCCTGCTCGGGTGTCTTCGTCTCGTCGGCGCCGCTGAACACGCCTCCCGACGGGATCTGGTGCTCGATGAACGGCCCGTAGTCGGATCGGCCGTCGAAGTCGGTGCCGTCCGCGGCGACACCGTTGCCCTGGAGGAACTCGACGAACGTGCGCTCGATGCCCGCGGAACCCTCGGGTCCGGGCCCCTCCCCGACATTGTCGGAATTGTCGCCGTCGTAGGCCAGGTAACCGGCGTTCTCGGAGCCGAGCATGTCGAAGTTCAGGTACAGCGCGATGTCGTTCCGCTGCTCCTCGCTGAGGCTGTTCACGTAGGCCTCCGACCCGAGCAGACCCAATTCCTCGGCGCCCCAGAACGCGAAGCGCACCGCGTTGTCGACATCCGGCGATCCGCCGAGTTGCACCGCCGTCTCGAGGATCGAGGCGACACCGGTGCCGTTGTCGTTGATGCCGGGGCCGTCCGGGACGCTGTCCAGGTGCGCCCCGACCATCACGACGTCGTCCGTCGAGCCGGTCTTGGTCTGGGCGATGACGTTGCGCGCCGTGCTCGATTCGGTGGCGGTGTCGAGTGTGAGGGTGACGTCACCGCCGGCCTGCTCGAGTGCGGCGCCGTCCGCCTTGCTCACGCCGCCCGTCGGGACCTTGCCCGCGTCGGGGTCGCCGAGGGTTCCGCCGCTCATCGGCCCGTCCTCGTTGTTGACGACGATCACGGCCGCGGCGCCGCGCTCCGAGGCGATCTGCTGCTTGGCCGCGAACGGGCACACCCCACGATTCACGAGGACGATCGCCTCGGTGACGTCGAGACCGTCGTAATCGGTGACCTCGCACCCCGGGCTCTCGTCCTTCGTGGCCGGCACCAGTCGGGCGGTGATCCCCTCCGGACCGGTAGATGGCGAATACGACAGCGCCCGCACGTCGAAGTCACGGTCCCCGGACCTCAGCGCCTCTGTCCGGACGTCGAACTTGTGGAACTCGAACTCCGGGGTCTGGACGTCGAAACCCTTGCCTTCCAGCACCTGTGCCACGTAGTCGACGCTGGCGTCGTAGCCGGACGTCCCGGCCGCGCGGTTGCCCGCGTTGTTCTCGGCGATCGTCTGCAGTTGCTCGAGGTGCCCCACCACTCCGGCCTCGGTGACCGACGCCGCGAGAGCGCTCGCGTCGAGCGGCGGCGCATCGGGTTCGCTCGTCGACGAGCATCCGGCCAGCACCAGCGCACCGGCCACTCCGACCGTGAAGACTCCCCGTAGTCGCATGTCGGGAGCCTAACGTAGAAGCACCTGTGGGCCGGCGCGAATGGATTTCGCACCGGCCCACAAGCTCCCGCCCCGCCGTCACCCTCAGCCAGGCCTCCCGACGATCACCTGGCGGAGGAGCAGGGCGAAAGTACTCTATCGGGTGTCAGGCGTCGCGCTTGTTGACGACCACCAGACCGGCCCCGAAGATCACGAAGACGAACACCGCGAAGTACACGAGGCTGCCCCACGGACCCCAGTGGAATTCGACTCCCTGCGGCGCCCCCAGGAAGTTGTTGGCGTTGAGGAACGGCAGGAACGGCATGATCTTCTCGCCGAACGAGCCGAACAGGTTGAACAGGCTCTCGATCAGCAGCGGCCACAGCAGCAGCAGGGCGATCGCGCCCGCCGACTGGCGCAGCAGCGTACCGACGCCGACGGCCAGAACCACGCACAGGAAGGCGTAGATCGGAACGCCGTAGATCGACCGCCAGGCGTCGTCACCCGACAGTGTGAGGGCGGCCCCCGCCTCGTCACCGGCGGTCGCCTTCGCGATGGCGTACGCGCCGAACGTGAGCACGAACGTCAGCACGGCACCGAACGCGCCGATCAGACCGGCCTTCGCGATGAGGACGGACGCCCGGTTCGGGATGGCCTGGAACGTGGTGCGGATGACCCCGAACCGGTATTCGCTGGTCACGGCCAGTGCCGCGAGGATCATCAGGACCAGCACGCCGAACCCGGAGACCCCGCCGACGGCGTCGGACATCTGCGGCAGGAATGGGTCGAAGTCGGGTTGCTTACCGTCCGAGATCTGGTTGTTGAAGGAGTTGATGCTGGCCTTCGCGCTCAGCCCGATGACCGCGGCGAGACCGAGGCCCAGCACGATGATGATGACGGTGCACCACCACGGCGACCTCGTCGACGTGATCTTGATCCGTTCGGCATTGAGAACAGCCATTACAGTGCACCCCTCATCACATCTTCGACGCCCTCTGCGTGGTACTGCACGTCGTCTCCGGTCAACTTCATGAACGCGTCCTCGAGCGATCCGCGCTGAGATGCCAACTCGTGCAGGACGATGCCCTGCGAACCGGCAATCCCGCCGACGGCGTCCGTGCTCGAATCCACCACGACGAGCGCCTGCTGCCCGTCGGACCCGTCCTCGCGGACGGTGAGCCCCTTGGACGTGAGCGCACTGCGCAGCGCGTCCAACTGTGGGCTCCGCACGCGCACCGTCGATTCCGAGGACTTGCTGACGAACTCGGAGACGGTGGTGTCGGCGATCAGACGGCCACGGCCGATGACCACCAGATGTTCAGCGGTGAGCGCCATCTCGGACAGCAGGTGGCTCGACACCAGCACGGTGCGGCCCTCCGCGGCGAGGCGCTGCATGAACTTCCGGATCCAGACGATGCCCTCCGGGTCGAGTCCGTTGACCGGCTCGTCGAACAGCAGTACCTTCGGGTCGCCGAGGAGCGTGGCGGCCAGGCCCAGTCGCTGGGACATGCCGAGCGAGAACCCGCCGGCCTTCTTGCCTGCCACCTCGGTCAGCCCGACGAGGTGCAGCACCTCGTCGACCCGGCTCTTCGGCAGCGAGTTGGACGCGGCCATCCACTGCAGATGGGCGCGGGCGGAGCGGTTGGGATGCACCCACTTCGCGTCGAGCAGGGCCCCCACCGTCCGCAGCGGCTGCACCAGGTCGCTGTACGGTTTGCCGTCGATCAGCGCGCTGCCCGCCGTGGGGCGGTCCAGCCCGAGGATCATGCGCATCGTCGTCGATTTGCCTGCACCGTTCGGGCCGAGAAAGCCGGTGACCATACCCGGCTTCACGTTGAACGTCAGGTTGTCCACCGCCTTCGTCGCACCGAAGGTCTTTGTCAGTCCCCTCACTTCAATCATGATGAGAAGGATGCCGGAACCTGCGGCCGGCGCGCATCGGCCGCAGGTCTACTCCCGACTCGTCCCCTGGTACCGGTCGGACCCTGCAGGACCCCGACGGAACCCCGAGGTCTACGACGACGCCTTCGCCCAGAACCGCTTGGGGATGCGCCCGGCGTGACGTGCCTCGTAACCCGCCACCACGGCTCCGCGCATCGCCGACGCCATGAGCGCAGGGTCCTTCGCCCTGGTCACGGCCGTGGCCAGGAGCACCGCGTCGCAGCCGAGTTCCATCGCGAGGGTCGCGTCGCTGGCGGTTCCGATGCCGGCGTCGAGGATGACGGGTACCCCCGCACCGTCCACGATCATCTCGATGTTGTGCGGATTAGCGATACCGAGTCCCGTGCCGATCGGCGAACCCAGCGGCATCACGGCGACGCACCCGACGTCTTCGAGCCTGCGGGCCAGCACCGGATCGTCGGTGGTGTACGGCAGGACGACGAACCCGTCGTCGACCAGTTGTTCTGCTGCGCTGACCAACTCGATGGCGTCGGGCATCAGGGTGCGTTCGTCGGCGATGACCTCGAGCTTCACCCAGTCGGTCTCGAGCGCCTCGCGGGCGAGTTGCGCCGTCAGCACCGCCTCGGCCGCACCGCGACACCCCGCGGTGTTCGGCAGCGGCGCGATGTCGAGCCGGCGCAGCAGGTCCAGCACGCCGGTGCCGCCCGCGGCGTCCACCCGGCGCATTGCGACCGTGGTCAGCTCGGTGCCGGACGCCACGAGCGCCTCTTCGAGCACGGTGAGGTTGGCGGCGCCGCCGGTCCCCATGATCAATCGTGAACCGAACGTGCGGCCCGCGATGGTGAGGCCCTTCTGCACGCCCTGTGCCGTGTCAGCCACCCTGCACCGCCGTGAGGATCTCGATCTCCCAGCCCCGGACCACCAGCTCGTCCCACCGGGCGCGCGGGAACACCGCGCCGTTCACCGCCACTGCGATGCCCTTGGTCGGCAGGTTCAGCACCTCCAGCAGCCCGGTGACGGTCAACGGTTCCGTGAACTCGTGGTCCTCACCGTTGACGCTGATGCCGATCGGCACCACTACTTGCTGCTCACTCATCTCTTACCTCGCTACTTTCTCGAAACGTTCGGGGTCGGCGGCTTTCGCCTCGACCAGAGCCGAGCCCTCCAACAGTGCCACCGTCGCATCGGCGGTCACCGGGGTGAGCAGGATGCCGTTGCGGCCGTGCCCCGTCGCCACCACGACACGATCGGACACCCGGCCGATCAAAGGCAAATTGTCCGGGGTCATCGGGCGCAGACCCGCCGAGGCCTCGCGCAGTTCGTACTCGCCGATCGCCGGCATCAGCGCCTCGGCGTCCGCGATCAGGTCGCGCACACCGGCCACGGTGACCTGTGTGTCGTTGCCCGATTCGTACTGGGTGGCGCCGACGACGATGCCGTCGGCGCGCGGCACCAGGTAGGCGGGCCGGCCGTGGACGCTGCCGCGGATGGTGCGTCCCGGCGCGGGTGTCACCCCGGGGCGGGCACGCAACCGCAGGATCTCGCCCTTCACGGGCCGCACCGGAAGCCCCGGCCACAGGGCCGGCGACGCGATGCCCGCGGTGACGACGATCTGGTCCGTGTCCAGCTGGTCGAGGCTGTGCACGGCCTCGCCGATCAGGTCCACTCCCGCGGCTTCGGCGCAATGCCGCAACGCCTGCAGCAGCAGCCTGTTGTCCACAGCCAGTTCGTCGACGGCCAAGAGCCCCAACCGGACTCCGCGGCCCAGCATCGGCTCGAGTGCGCGAACCTCGGCGCGGTTCAGAATCTGCAGGTCCCGCCCTTGCGCACCCACCCATTCGGCGATGGTTCGCAGGTCCTCGGCGTCGGCGCCGTCCAGTGCGACGGTGAGCGAACTCTCCGACGTGAACAACTCGACTCCGGCGCCGGCCTTGAGTTCCTTCCCGAATTCGGGCCACCGGTCGAGCGACGCGCTGCCCAGTTCGAGGACGCTCTCCTCACCGGGCCAGCCCTCGGACAACGGGGCGAGCATTCCGCCCGCCACCCAGGACGCCCCCGAACCGATCGACGGGTCGTACAGCCGCACCGACCAGCCGTTGCGGGCTGCTCGCCACGCAATGGACAGGCCGATCACTCCGCCTCCGACGACGGATACCGATCTCGCCATGAACTCCACCTCACTTCCTGCGCCGGCATGATCCGGGTCAGGTATGACGGTCGGGCTCGGCGTGAGCCCCTCTCAGCCCCACGTTCCCCGGGACTCCCGTGTTGCACTTTCACCGTAGAGGCTACCGTCATGCCGTGACCACCATGCATCACAGCAACCTCACGGACCGCCGGCGCCGCCTCGGGGCAGCGCGTTTGTACCTGTGCACCGACGCCAGGCGCGAGAAGAGCGACCTGGCGCAGTTCGCCGAAGCCGCGCTGTCCGGTGGCGTCGACATCATCCAGCTCCGGGACAAGGGCTCGGCCGGCGAGAAGAAGTTCGGCACGATGGACGCCAGGGACGAGCTCGCGGCGCTGTCGGTGCTCGCGGCCGCGGCCAGGCGGCACGGCGCGCTGCTCGCGGTGAACGACCGCGCCGACATGGCGCTGGCGGCCGGGGCCGACGTGCTGCACCTGGGCCAGGGCGACCTGCCCGTCCCGTACGCACGGACCGTCGTCGGTGCGGACGTGCTGATCGGCCGGTCCACCCACAGCCGCGCGCAGGCCAGCCTCGCGGCCATCGAGGACGGCGTCGACTACTTCTGCACCGGACCGGTGTGGGCCACGCCCACCAAGCCCGGTCGGACGGCGTCGGGCATCGATCTGGTGCGTTCGACCGCCGACTCGGAGCCGAACCGCCCCTGGTTCGCGATCGGCGGCATCGACGAGCCCCGCGTTCCGGAGATCCTCGCCGCGGGAGCCACCCGCATCGTGGTCGTGCGGGCCATCACCGAGGCTCGCGACCCGCAGGCGGCGGCACGCTCACTGTCGGCCCTGCTGCAGCAGAACGCCTAGTTACGGCTGATCCAGCCAGCCCAGCACCGTCGCCGGCGACAGGACCACGACGGTGGCCGGCAACTGTTCGACCAGGTCGGGGTCGGTGGTGACGACCGCGGTCACCGTGCCCAGCGTGGTGCCGTGACCGGCGGGTTCGGCGAGGCGACCGACGGCGTCCGACGACTCGAGCACCTCGACGCGCGGCAGCCACCCGTACGTACCGTCGGGCAGGTGAACCGTGCGGGGCAGCGCCTTCGACAGGTGCGGCAACGCGCCGCGCTCCCCCAGCACGTCGTGCCTGGCGAGCAGCAGTCGCACCTCGGTGGTGCGCAGTCGCGGCCATCCCGCTTCGAATCCGGGGTGCAGGGGCAGCCCGGCGACATCGGTCTCCCGCACCCAGCGCAGTTCGGTGCTCTCACCGTTCGGGATCGTGGGCAGCGGGCGTTCGGCGTCGGCGATCACCGTGGTGTAGCTCCAGCCGCTCGCCGCCTTCATGGTGACGATCTCGGTGCGGACCCGGATGGCCGCGCTGTCGATGCCGGCTTCCTCGTGCGCCTCGCGAACCGCGGCGTGGGTGGTGGTCTCGTGACTGTCCCGGGCACCGCCGGGCAACGCCCACGTCCCGCCCTGGTGACTCCACGCCGCCCGGTGCTGCAGCAGCACGGCCGGAGTCTCGTCCGGGAGCGGCGCACGCAGCAACAACCCGGCCGCACCGTGCTTGCCCCAATGACGACTGCCGTCCGGCCCGGTTGCCCAGCCGTCACCGTCACCACGCATCGACTACCCCTGTCCGACCTGATGGGTCACCCTGCAGTTCCCTCACACTAACGGTTTCTTCCGGAACTGCCCGTCGGCAGTCGTGAACCGACCGCTGCTTATATGCTCCCCACCAAGGTGCGGCCATGACACGGGAGGGGTGCGAGGTGGTTCTGCGTGAGGCACCGTCGATCGAACCCCACGGCAGCGGCGCACTGTCTGCCGCCGCGGACGACGACGTCGACCCCGCGGTGGCGCGGCGCAAGGAACTGCGCGCGTTCCTCGCGTCGACTCCCGCCAAGCTCACCGCGCTCGGCGCCCTCCTGGTCCTGCTCTCCCTCACCGCTGGGTTCGTGGCCGCGTCCACCGTGAACGGCCGGGAAGCCACGCTCGACAGCGTGCTCGCCGAGACGGAACCGCTGTCGTTCTCGGCGCAGAATCTGTACAGCGCCCTGTCGGTGGCGGATGCCGCAGCCACGACGGCATTCATCTCCGGCGGGCTCGAGCCGCCGGAACTCCGGGACACGTACTCGCAGGCGATCGGGACGGCGTCCGCCGACCTGGTGTACGCGTCGGGCGGACTCGCCGCGAGCGACGTGGACAGCCGGCGTCTGCTCGCGTCCATCTCCACCGAACTCAGCGTCTACTCGGGTCTCGTCGAAAGCGCGCGGGCGAACAATCGCACCGGTCATCCCGTCGGCGCCGCCTACCTCAGCGAGGCCTCCACGCTGATGCAGACGAGCATGCTGCCGATGGCGCAGGAGTTGCACGCACTCCAGGAATCGGACGTCGCGGACACGCAGCGGAACTATTCGCGTCCGCCTTGGTTCGCGCTGATCCTGATCCTCGTCGCTCTCGTCGCGCTGCTCGTCGTCCAGATCGTGATCGCGAGGCTCAGCAGGCGCACGTTCAATCTCGGGTTGATGCTGGCGTCGGCGTGCACCGCGATCCTCCTGGTGTGGATGCTGGTGGCCGGGCTCGTCTCCTCCCTCGACACCAATCGCGCACTCACTCAGGGTGCCCGCCCGATGCACGAGTTGACCGCTGCGCGCATCCTCGCCCAACAGGCGCGCACCGAGGAGACACTCAAACTGGTCCGCCGTGATTCGAACGGTGACTACGACGCGATCTTCGAGGACAAGTCCAGTCGGCTCGACGCTCTGCTGTCGCAGTACCCCCGCGAAGACCGTGCGGTCGGCCGCGACGAGGTGGCGCGGGCCCAGGAGGCGTGGACCGGCTGGTCTTCGGCGCACGACCGCATGAACGAGATCCTCGCCCGGGGCGACTTCGTCACGGCGGCAACAGTTGCCATCGGACCGGGCCCTTCCGACTCCGCAGCCCAGTTCACCGCCGTCGACGACGCGCTGACCGACGGAATCGCGTCTGCCCGCGACCATCTGCGATCGAACGTCGCGTCCGCGGCCCGGGTGCTGACCGCGCTCGGTTCCGGTGCCCTCGTGCTGACACTGATCGCGTTCGCCGGAATTATCATCGGGTTGTGGCCTCGGTTGAGGGAATACCAGTGAGGCGCCGGCGGACCGTGCTGCTGCTTCTGGCGGTCACGATGCTGATCGGCGGGTGCGCCCAGTCGAGTCCGGAGCACGTCGGATCGCCGAGCGTCTCGTACACCGAACCTCCGCTGCCCGCTGCCGCGGCGCCGGCTCGAGAGTCCAGCGCCGCGCCGCCGGCTCCGGAGAAGGACTGCGGTGATCCCACGGCGAGCCTGCGGCCGTTCCCCGACACCGACGCCGCCCCGCCGATGCCGACGGTCGACGCGATCCGCGCGCGGGGACGTCTCGTCGTCGGCCTCGACACCGGCAGCAACCTGATGAGTTTCCGTGACCCCGCCACCGGCGCCATCCAGGGCTTCGACGTCGACGTCGCCCGGGAGATCTCACGGGATCTGTTCGGCGATCCCGACCGGCTCGACTACCGCATCCTCACGTCGGCGAACCGCGAGAAGGCGCTGCAGGAGTCGATGGTCGACATCGTGGCGAAGACGATGACCATCACCTGCGACCGCAAGGAACGGGTGGCGTTCTCCTCCGAGTACTTCGAGGCGCAGCAGCGGGTTCTCGTCGTAAAGGGCTCACCGATCCGCGACGCCGCCGACCTGAACGGTAAACGGGTCTGCGTGGTCCGCGGCACGACGTCGCTGACCCGGCTGCAGCAGGTGGCACCGAACGCCGACATCCTCACGGTCCCCATGTGGTCGGATTGCCTCGTGGTCCTGCAGCAGCGACAGGTCGATGCGGTGAGCACCGACGACACCATCCTCGCCGGTCTGGCGTCCCAGGACCCGTATCTCGAGATCGTCGGCGACAGCATGGGCGCGGAGCCGTACGGCATCGGCATCACCAAGACGAACGAGGATCTCGTGCGGTTCGTCAACGGCACCCTCGAACGCATCCGCCGCGACGGAACCTGGACCGAGATGTACGACCGCTGGTTGTCGATGCTGGGACCCTCGCCCGGCCCGCCGTCCGCCGTGTACCAGGACTGAGGGGACGCATGCCACAGCATTCGCAGAATCCGGAGTCCACCGACCCGGACATCGCCACTCAGGCCGCGGCCAGGGAACCCGACGAGGGCCCGGCCACGCAGGCGGCAGTCCCGGAACCCGACGAGGGCCCCGCCACGCAGGCGGCGCCCACGTCCCGACCGTCCGGCGCGTCCGGCACCGGGCGCTCGACGCGATCGCCGCGGACCCGTTCCGGGCAGCGCCTGCGCCTCGGCGGCGGGCTCGTCGAGGTCCCCGTGGTGACGACCCTCGACCCGGCCTCGGCCGTGATGACCGACCCGAAGGTCCCCGAGGGCAAACGCTTCTGCTGGAAGTGCAACAAGCCGGTCGGTCGCACCGGCGCCACGTCCGAAAGCTCCGAGTTCGGCCTGTGTCCCTCCTGCGGAGCCACGTTCGACTTCCGGCCGCTACTCCGCCCGAACGAACTGATCGGCGGCCAGTACGAGGTGCAGGGCTGCATCGCGCACGGCGGCCTCGGCTGGATCTATCTGGCCATCGATCGCAACGTCAGCGACCGGTGGGTGGTGCTCAAGGGCCTGTTGCACTTCGGCGACGCGGAGGCCCAGGCCGTCGCCGTGGCCGAACGCCAGTTCCTCGCCGAGGTGACGCACCCGAGCATCGTGAAAATCTTCAACTTCGTGGAGCATCCCCGTGCGGACGGGACCCCGATGGGCTACATCGTCATGGAGTACGTCGGCGGCCATTCGCTGCGGGACGTCTTGTCGACGCACGCGCGACCGGAGCGGATGCCGATCGAGCAGGCCATCGCCTACGTGCTCGAAATCCTTCCCGCACTGGCGTATCTGCACTCCACGGGCCTGGTATACAACGACCTCAAACCCGACAACGTGATGGTCACCGAGGACGCCCTCAAGTTGATCGACCTCGGTGCCGTCGCCGGTATCGAGGACTACGGCTACCTGTACGGCACGCCCGGATATCAGGCGCCGGAGATCGTCAAGACCGGCCCGACCGTGGCCTCCGACATCTACACGGTGGGACGCACACTCGCGGTGCTGACGCTCGATCTGCCGTCCGACAAGGGCCGCTACCTCGACGGGATCCCGTCACCCGAGGAGGCGCCGCTGCTCGCAGAGTACGAGTTCTTCCACCGACTCCTGCTGCGCGCCACCAACCCCGATCCGAGCCGGCGTTTCGCGTCGGCCGAGGAGATGGCGGGTCAGCTCACGGCCGTGCTGCGGGAGGTGCTCGCGCAGCAGTCCGGCGAGGAGCATCCCGGGCTGTCCACCGTGTTCAGCAAGCAGCGAACGACTTTCGGCACCGACGACGCCGTCGAGCAGACCGACGTGTACGTCGACGGCGTCGAACGGGACCGGAACCTCGACCCGCAGTCCGTCGCGCAGGCGCTGGCGGTGCCCCTGATCGACCCGGCCGATCCGAACGCTCAACTCCTCGCGGCCGCCGTGCACAGCGAACCCCGGCAGACGCTGGATTCTATTCGGCACGCCCGGGAGAACGGGATCGAGCGGGTCGTCGGCAACGCGGACGTGTCGTTCTCCCGGGAACTCACGCTCGCCGAGATCAAGGCGCACCTCGATCTCGGCGACGCCGCCACCGCCGCCGAACTCCTCACCGCCGTGGAGGGAGAGATGGGCGGGAACTGGCGCGTCGACTGGTACGCCGGACTCGCGACGCTGATCGACGGCGAATACGAGGCGGCGTTCTCCCGTTTCGAATCCGTGCTGGAGGCGATGCCCGGCGAGACGGCACCCAAGCTTGCGCTGGCGGCCACCGCCGAACTGATTCTGCAGCACTGGGAGAGCTCCGATCACCACCAGTGGCGGACGTTCGCCGAGAAGTACTACCGGACGGTGTGGCGCACCGACCACAGCGTGGTGAGTGCAGCGTTCGGGCTGGCCCGGCAACTCACCGAACGAGGCGATCTGCCCGGCGCCATCAGCGCCCTCGACCAGGTTCCTGTCACCTCCCGACACTTCACGATGGCCCGGATGACCAGTGTCCTGATGTTGTTGTCGGGACGGCCGATCGAGGAGATCGACGAGCCCGCCCTCCGGGGGGCCGCGCTCCGGGTCACCGCGCTCGCGCCCGAGGAGAGCCGGGCGCTGCAGATGCGGACCCTCGTCCTCGGCACGGCGCTGGACTGGGTGCAGACCGGTCACACATCGGCGACGGAGGCCGAACCGATCCTGGGTGTGCCGTTCACCGAACGAGGGTTGCGTAAGGGCGCCGAGGCCGGACTGCGGGCGCTGGCCCGCAACGCACCCGAGCGCACCCACCGGTACACCCTTGTCGATCTGGCCAACGCGATCAGGCCCAAGAGCCTGCTGTAACCCTCAGTCGCCGATCAGCTCCGCCGCCGCACGGGCGATCGCGAGTTCTTCGTTGGTGGGCACGACCAGCACCTCGACACCGGACCCGTCCGCCGAGATCCGGCGGGCTTCGCGAGAACTCGCCCGGTTGCGGTCGTCGTCGACGACGATCCCGAGACGCCCCAACCCGGCCAGACTGTCCCGGCGGACGTCCACGTTGTTCTCGCCGACGCCCCCGGTGAACGTGATGACGTCGACGCCACCCAATTCCACGAGGTAGGCGCCGATGTACTTGCGGAGCCGGTGCACGTACACGTCGTAGGCCAGCGCCGCATCTCCGTCGCCCTCGCCGACGAGCTTCAGGAGCGCCCTGAAATCGTTGACCCCCGACAGTCCTTTGAGGCCGGAATGCCGGTTCAGGAGGTCGTCGATCTGGTCGACCCCCATCCCGCCGCTCCGGTGCAGGTGCAGAATCACGCCGGGATCGATGTCCCCGGACCTCGTGCCCATCACCAGTCCCTCGAGCGGCGTCAGACCCATGCTCGTGTCGATCGCCCGTCCCCCGCGGATCGCGGAGGCCGAGGCACCGTTTCCCAGGTGCAGGACGATCTGGTTCAGCTCCGACAGGTCCCTGCCGAGGAACTCCGCTGCCTGCGCCGACACGTACTGATGCGAGGTGCCGTGGAAGCCGTACCGCCGGATGGCGTGGTCCCGCGCGACCTTCCGGTCGATCGCATACGTGGACGCCTCCGCGGGGAGGGTATGGAAGAACGCGGTGTCGAACACGGCGACGTGCGGGATGTCCGGCAACTCCTCCCGTGCCACCTCGATCCCGATCACGTTCGCCGGATTGTGCAACGGAGCGAGGGCCGAGAGGTCCGAAATAGACTGCACCACAGCATCGTCGATCAGCGTGGGCTCGAAGAACACGTCGCCCCCGTGGACGATGCGGTGTCCGACCGCGACGATCCCGGCGTCCCTCAGCGGACGACCGACCTCGGCGACGATGTCCGACACCATCTTCAGCCCGGCGCGGTGGTCGGCGATGTGAACGTGTCGCTCCGCCAATCCGGTGCGGTGGTGATAGACGATGCGCCCCTCGGGTTCCCCGATCCTCTCGATGAGTCCGGACGCCGAGGACTTACCGGTGTCCGGGTGGATCAGCTGGAACTTGATCGACGACGAACCGGAATTGACTACCAGGACGGACCCCTCGGTGCCTTCACTCACTGCTGTGCTCCCTGCGCCTGGATCGCGGTGATCGCCACGGTGTTCACGATGTCCTCGACGAGAGCGCCCCGCGACAGGTCGTTGACGGGTTTGTTGAGCCCCTGCAGCACCGGCCCGACCGCGATGGCACCGGCACTGCGCTGCACGGCCTTGTACGTGTTGTTGCCGGTATTGAGATCCGGGAAGATGAACACCGTCGCTTTGCCGGCCACCTCCGAATCCGGCATCTTCGTGTCGGCCACGCTCTGCTCGATGGCGGCGTCGTATTGAATGGGGCCCTCCACCAACAGGTCCGGGCGACGCTCGCGTACGAGCTTCGTCGCAGCACGCACCTTGTCGACGTCCGCGCCGCTGCCGGAGTCCCCCGTCGAATACGACAGCATCGCGATGCGGGGATCGATACCGAACTGGGACGACGTCTGCGCCGACGAGATCGCGATGTCGGCCAACTGTTCCGACGTCGGGTCGGGCACCACCGCACAGTCGCCGTAGGCGAGCACCCGGTCGGACAGGCACATCAGGAACACACTCGACACCGTGGACACACCCGGTTGCGTCTTGATGATCTCGAACGAGGGGCGGATGGTGTGCGCCGTGGTGTGCGCGGCACCCGACACCATGCCGTCCGCGATCCCCAAGTGCACCATCATCGTTCCGAAGTACGAGATGTCCGTCATCACCTCGCGGGCACGGTCGACCGACATCCCCTTGTGCGCGCGGAGCCGCGCGTACTCCTCCGCGAACGGTCCGGCGTGTTCGGACGTCCGGGGGTCGAGAACCTGCGTGTCACCGAGGTCGACGCCGAGTTCCGCCGCGCGACGACGCACCGCCGCCTCGTCACCGAGAATGGTCAGCTCCGCCACCTCCCGTTGCAGCAACCGGCCCGCTGCCCGGAGGATGCGGTCGTCGCCGCCCTCCGGCAGGACGATGTGCTTGCGGTGCCTGCGGGCGCGGTCGACCAGCTGGTATTCGAACATCTGCGGGGTCACCACCGAGGGGATGGGCAGCTTCAACCGCTCCAGCAGCGTGGGTGCGTCCACCCGCAGTTCCATGACGCTGAGCGCGGTGTCGATCTTGCGCTGCGAACCGACCGCAACCCGGCCCCTCGTCTGTGCGGCAGCGCTCGCCGTGTCGAACGTGCCCAAGTCGGTGGTGAGAATCGGCAACCGCGGCTTGAGCCCGGCCATCAGTTTCGCGATCGACGGATGCGGTGTGAGCCCGCCATTCATGATGATCCCCGCCAGCGACGGAAAACCCTCGGCCTCATGTGCATTCACCATCGCCAGCAGCACGTCGGATCGGTCGGCCGGAGCGATCACCACCGTGCCCTCGGTCAACCGTTCGAGGATGTGCTCGGCGGTCATTCCGCCCACCATCACACGCAGCGCCTCGCGATGCAGCAACTCGGGGTCACCACTGAACAGGCTGCCGTCGATCGATTCGAGGAGTTCCGCCATCGTCGGGGCGATGAGCAGCGGGATCTCGGGCAGGCTCCACGCGGGCACGCCCGTGGACCCCAGCGCCTCGGTGACGGCGCCGAGTTCGTCCGGGTCGCAGCGATTGGCGATCACCGCCAGCAGGTGCGCATGGTGAGCGGTCAATTCCCCGATGCAGAGCTGGGCGAGCTGCGCGACCTCCTCCGGGGTGCGCCGGGCACCCCGCACGGCGAGCAGCACCGGCGCACCGAGGTTCACGGCGATCCTCGCGTTGTAGCCCAGCTCGCTCGGGCTGGCGACGTCGGTGTAGTCGCTGCCGATCACCACCACCGCGTCGCACTGCGCCGCCACCTGGTGATATCGGGCGACGATCTCACTGAGCGCACCCTCCGGATCCGCGTGGACATGCTCGTACGTGACACCCAAGGACTCCTCGTAACCGAGGTCGGCCGTCGTGTGTTCCAGGAGCAACTCGAGGATGTAATCGGTTTCCTCCGTCGACCGCGCGATCGGACGGAAGACCCCAACGCGGGCCGCCGACGCACACAGCATCTGCAGCACACCCAACGCGATGGTGGACTTTCCGGTGTCCCCCTCCGGGGAAGCGATGTAGACGCTCGACGGCTGGGAACGTGCGGGCGGATTCACAGGCGAAGGTGTCGCGGGCGCAGCCATGGCCATAGCGTATCGGGCGACCGGCGCGGCGCGATTGACACCGCTCCCGCCGCCACCCGGCCCGGGTCGTGGGTGATCCGGAAACTCGCCGGAGTCGACCGCCGGCTCCTCCAGAAGACCAGCGGACGCTTCACAATCCTCGGTCCGATCGCCGCACCCGTGATCCTGCTGACGACGACAGGCCGAAAGTCGGGGAAGGCGCGGACGAGCCCGCTGCTGTACTACCGCGAGGCGGAGCAGATCTTCGTCGTCGGCAGCAACTTCGGGCAGGAGCACCACCCGGCATGGTCGGGGAACCTCCTCGCCCAGCCGAACGCGAAGGTCACGATCGGGGGGAAGGACATCCCTGTCACCGCCACTCTCCTCACCGAACCCGAGCGCACGCGCATTTACCGCGAGTTCGACGACATGGTGCGCGTCTACGGTGTCTACGAACACCGCACCAACCGCAACATGCGGGTGTTCGCGCTCACCGCCGTGTGAGGAACTCCGCGGGGCAGCGACTCGGTGCACGTTCACGACGCGCGGAGGAATGCGATCAGGACCGCCTCGGCCGCCGAATGTCGTGCCGGGGTCGGCAACGGCGGCGCCGTGGAGCGGTAGTGATGCCGGGTCGGGGTGCCGAGATCGATGAGATGTCGGCCGCCGGGACGAGTGACCGGGCGGGCCACCCATCCCGGCGCCTCCTTCGCGTAATTGCAGGCCTCGCACAACCCGGACCCGTTGCGCGCACTGGTCGCACCCGACTTGTCGTGTGAGCGGATGTGGTCGTGATGGCGGATCGGCGCATCACACCACGGCGTCCGGCACGTCCGGTCGCGGAGATCGATCAGCTTCGCGAGACCCTTCGGGAACGTCCGGGACTGCGATTCCCTCGCCGTCAGCGCCCCCGACTGCGGGCACGAATAGATCCGCTGCAACGAAACCTCGGTCTCCGCACTCACCGCGTCGGCCACCCACTGTCGGGCGATCCCCGCCGGCACCGGCCCGTACCCGTGCAACTGCGCCGGCTCGTTCCCGCCGGTCAGCAGTGTTTCGTCCGACAGCACCAGGTTCACCGCCACCGGCACACCGGAAGCCACGGCCTGTCCGGTGCCGCGTGCGAACAATAAATCCACCATCAGCTGATTCCGGGTGCGGCCGCCGCTTGCCCCGGTGGCGATCAGGCCGTCCGCATCCCCCCCAGTGTGGCCTGTAAGCACACGGCCTGCTCCACCGGCATCAGCACGCTGAGGTACGCCATCGAGTCCGGCGCCGGCCGCGTCGTCACCCGCCGTTCGGACACCGCCTTCTTGTGTGGCCGCACCACGGCCGCAGCATCGAGTTCGGCCGCCAACGCCTTGGCGCGAGCGATCAGTCCCTGGTCGCCGACCCCATCGAGAATGGCCGGGTCCGAGCACAACCGGCGGTCCACGATCCGCCGATCCTCGGCCGACAAGCAGGCGGTTTCGCGGACCAACAACGTGGCCCGCCATTCGTTCAACCACCCCGACCGCAACAGGTCCAGGATGTGCGGCATCTCGTGCACCACCGCCCGCGCGAACCCCAGATGCCGACCACCCCGGTTCGGGGACTCTCTGCGCGCCAACGCAATCTGCGACGCGATACCCCGGTCCCACTCGGAACGCGGCACACCGTCGGCCTTCCGCTCCGCCCGAATACAGGTCGCGACATCGTCGGTAATCACCGCCTGCGCCGCACACCCGACCGACTTCAACGTCTCGATCGCATCGAGCCAATCGATCCCCAAGCCCGCATCCCCACCGGCCTCGACACACCGCAGCCGCGCGGTGAACACACGCAACTCGTCCAGATCTGGCGCCATCAATGCCCCCACAACCAACCTCCCCCAAGGCCGTTCGAGATTTTGTTCGACTCTAGCAAAAGGCCGTGAACAATGGCAATAGCCGTGCCCTCGAAAAGCACCTGCAGCACAGGGCCGTACGCCGCTATACAGGAGATCGCGAGATCGCGCACGCCTGCGCCGAGGAATGGAGAAGTAGTTGCCCACGAACGCCGCGCCGGACCCGATGACCCTGCATCCCGTTGCGGGACAACCGCGGGTGGTCCTGTTGAAGCCGCTGATCGACAACCCGCTGATCGAGGTCGGGGAGTACAGCTATTACGACGATCCCGAGTTCGCGGACGGGGTCGAAACCCGCAACGTCCTGCACCATTACGGCCCGGACAAGCTGGTCATCTGATAGTTCTGCGCGTTCGCGACAGGGACGACGTTCATCATGAACGGCGCGAATCACCGGATGAGCGGAGTCTCGACGTTTCCGTTTCCGATCATGGGAGGGCCATGGGCGCAACACGCCGACCTGCTCGCCGATCTACCGTCGCGTGGTGACACCGTCGTCGGCAATGACGTGTGGATCGGCGGCAACGCGACGATCATGCCCGGGGTGCGCATCGGGCACGGCGCGATCGTGTCGACCGGTTCGGTGGTGACACGGGACGTGCCGGACTATGCCGTCGTGGGCGGGAATCCGGCGGTGCACATCAAGGATCGTTACCCGGAATCCGAGGTCGCCGCGTTGGTGGGCATCGCGTGGTGGGATTGGCCGATCTCAATCGTCACCGACCATCTGCGGACCATCGCCGCAGGAACGGTCGAGCAACTCCAGGAGATCGCCGCCGGACTCGACTGAGTCAGGCGCATTCCGCCGGCTGCACCTCGGCGTCCGGGTCGAGTTCGCCGGCGTCCACGAAGACGAGCCGTCCGTCGTCGAGAGCGACGGCCCAGCGGTGCACGGGCGCCCAGTCGCGTCCGAGAAGCCCCTCGGATTGGGAGAGGTCCGCGAAATCCTCGATCACGACACCGGGCACGGAACCATCCGGGTCGCGCCGGACCTGCACTCGGGCGCCGACGACGAGTTCGCGACTGTCGGACTGCGCGTCGCTCTTCTGATCAGACATGGGTTCATTCCGCTTTCTGCAGGGTGGATGCCAGGGCAAAGGGATCACCTGGCCCGCTGCCGAAGCTCACTACAGACGATCGGCAAATATTGAGCAAGCCCTGTGTTCGAGTTGTGGGGATGATCACCGAGGCATTGACGCCGTAGTGACCACCTTGAGTTTGTCCAGTATTTGTACATGAAGACTATTGACGTCAAGCCCCTACACCGCCATGATTATATGTAACTGCTGGTCACAATGACATGGAGGACACTCATGGCACGCTCGACGCTCGCCCTCGGCAATCCGAAGATCACGGATCGCCAGGACACCGGCGCCCGGCTCCTCCAGTCCTCCGCCCGGATGTCGTACGAGCCGACCGTCGAAGTGGACTGGGACGCACCCGTCCCCGACGACCTGTACGGGCTCACTCCCGAGTGGTCCACGCTGTACGGCACACCGATGTGGGACGAGATGACGTTCGAACAGCAGATCACGCTGACGAAGCATGAGGTGTCCTCGATCATGGGCACCGGAATCTGGTTCGAGATGATCCTCCAGCAGATGGTCATCCGGGACATGTACGCCAAGGACGCGTCGCAGGCCCACTTCCAGTTTGCGTTGACCGAGGTGGCCGACGAGTGCAGGCACTCGGTGATGTTCGCGCGCACCGCCGAGAAGTTCGGTTGCCCCTCCTACGTTCCGCGCAAGTCGGTGGTCACGCTGGGCCGCGGGTTCAAGGCGCTCGCCTCGGGAGAGGTCGCGTACGCCGGCATTCTCGTCGCCGAGGAGATCCTCGACGTCATGCAGCGCGACTGGATGAAGGACACACGCGTCCAGCCGATCGTCCGCGTCACCAGCAAGATTCACGTGGTCGAAGAGGCCAGGCACATGCGCTTCGCCCGGGAGGAGACTCTGCGACGGGCCCAGGGCATGAACAAGGCGCACCGCGCAGCGAGCCGCGCCTGCATCGCGATCGCGTCCAATCTGATCGTGTCCAGCATGATCAATCCCGCGGTCTACGCGGCAGCGGGCCTCGACACCGAACGCGCGCTGCGCGAGGCGAAGAACAACCGGTTCCGGGCCGAGAAGATCCGCGAGAGTTCGCAGCCGCTCATGCGATTCCTGGACGAGGCCGACCTCCTCGGCGGACCGTCCCGGTACCTCTACACGCGCGTGAACATGCTGTGATGAGCTGACTTTCGAAGTCCCGAGAGTGTAGGACCGAAGCTGTCCTCAATCGTCTCTAGGTTCGGTGGAACGAGCCGCGACGACGAATTGGGGACGCGATGATGATCCGCACCGAACGACTGACGAAACACTTCACGCAGGGCAAGAAAACGATCGAGGCGGTCCGAGAGGTCTCCCTCGACGTTGCGGAGGGCGAATTGGTGGCGCTCCTCGGACCCAACGGCGCCGGCAAATCCACCACCCTGCGCATGCTCACCACACTGCTGCCACCCACCGCCGGCCGAGCGCTCATCGCGGGTTTCGACGTGGCGACGGACAGGGACCAGGTACGCCGCAGCATCGGGTACGTGGGGCAGGGCAACGGCGCCGGGCACAACCAGCGAGTGCGCGACGAACTCGAGACCCAGGGCCTCTGCTACGGCATGACGAAACAGGCGTCCCACGACCGCGCGGACGAACTCCTGAACGGCCTCGATCTCACCGACCTGGCAACCAGAAAGGTCAGCACGCTGTCGGGCGGTCAGCGGCGGCGTCTCGACATCGCCATCGGTCTGGTTCATCGGCCGCCGCTGTTGTTCCTGGACGAGCCGACCACCGGCATGGACCCGCAGAGTCGCGCCAACCTGTGGGATCACATCCTCCGCCTGCGCCGGGAGATGGGCACGACGATCGTGCTCACCACGCACTACCTCGAAGAGGCCGATTCGATGGCCGAACGGGTCGTCGTCATCGACCACGGCACCGTCATCGCCGACGACACCGCGGTGTCCTTGAAAGCCGAACTGGCCGGCGACCTGATCGTCCTGTCGTTCGCAGACGAAGAATCGGCGCGCGAAGCCGCGGCCGAGGTCTCGCAGACCTGGGGCGTTCGCGACGTCGACCTCACCGGAACCGCGGTAGCCGTCCGTGCGGAACAGGGCGATGCCGTGTTGCCGGAATTGTTGCGTCTCAGCGAATCACGTGGACTTCGCGTCCTCACCGCGGACCTCACGCATCCCACCCTCGACGACGTCTTCCTCGGTCTCACCGGCCGCAGTCTGCGCGAAACCAGCGCCCACGTCTGACGTCTCCCCCACTCCCTTCCGGAAGGAAATTCCCATGCACGGCATTGTTCGAGACAGCGTCATCGTGATGAACCGGGAACTGCGACCGACTCTCCGAGACCCGGTCAGTGTCGCCTTCAGCCTCATCCAGCCGCTCATCCTGCTCGCCCTGTTCGGCCCGCTGTTGAAGGCCGTACCGGGGATGGACGACGGCGTGTGGAACTGGTTCGTTCCCGGCGTCTTGGTGATGATCGCGATCTTCGGCACCACGATGACCGGGTCCAACCTGCTGCTCGAGATGCAGCAGGGATCGCACGAGCGGATGCTGGTGACCCCGCTGCACCGGTCCGCGCTGCTGGTCGGGCGGGCGTGCAAGGAGATGGTGCCGCTCGCCGCGCAGGCAGTGCTGATCGTGCTCATCGCGTTGCCGCTCGGGCTGGATCTGAACGTGGCCGGCGCCGCGATCGGGATCGTCCTGCTCGGCGTGTTCGGCATCGGGCTGGGCGCCCTGTCCTATGCACTGGCATCGGCTGTGCGTGAACAGGATTGGTTGTTCTGGGTGGTGCAGCAGACGCTGATGTTCCCGTTGCTCATCCTGTCCGGGACGATGCTGCCGCTCGACGACGCCCCCGGGTGGATGCGCGCACTCGTGGCGATCAACCCGCTGGGGTACGTCGTCGACGCGGAGCGCGCTCTGTTCGCGGGTCAGCTCTGGTCGGGTGAGGTGCTCGCCGGGGTGGTCGCTTCGGCCACCGTCGCGGTGATCGGGCTGGGAGTCGGGATCAAGAGCATGCGGTGAGGCGCTTCGCGCTCGTGAGTGGTTGACGAGTCCCTGCACTCGTCAACCACGCACGGGCGGCGAAGCCGCCTACCCCCGCAGCCGCGGCGCGAGGTCGCGCTCGAAAAGCTCCAGGAACCGCTTCTGATCGTGCCCGGGAGCATGGAACACGAGATGATTGAGCCCGGCATCGAGGTACGGGCGGATCTGCGCCACCGCCTCATCCGGATCCGACGCCACGATCCACCGCTTCGCCACCTGCTCGATCGGCAACGCATCCGCCGCCTTCTCCATCTCGATCGGATCATCGATGCTGTGCTTCTGCTCCGGCGTCAACGACAACGGCGCCCAGAACCGGGTGTTCTCCAACGCCAACTCCGGATCCGTGTCATACGAAATCTTGATCTCGATCATCTTGTCGATCTCCGCCACATCCCGCTCGGCCTTCTCCGCGCCCTCCGCGACCGCCGGCATCAGCTTCTCCGTGTACAACTCCATGCCCTTACCGGACGTGCAGATGAACCCGTCACCGCTACGACCGGCGTACCGGGCCACCACCGGACCACCCGCGGCGATGTACACCGGAATCCCACCCTCGGGCACGTCGTAGATCGACGCCCCCTTCGTGGTGAAGTACTCACCCTCGAAATCGACCCGGTCGCCCAGCCACAGCTCCCGCATCAACCGCACCGACTCCCGCAACC
>RRBB01000639.1:0-1288 GCA_006543605.1 Rhodococcus sp. WS4 | reverse complement strand
GGCCGCTCACGATGGTGGCGGTCGTCGGCGAGAAAGTCCCGGTGGGCATTTCGGGCCAATTGTGCGGGACCCGGGGCCAGCGGCCGACGTAGGTCGTCGCGCGGATCGGCGGTGCAGCTGGCGACGAATCTGAGCCTGCGCTAGGTGAGTGAGCGTCGATGGTCACGGAGTACCTCCAGGGTTGGGGGTTGGGCAGCGCGTCTTCGCGGGGCGTGGGGTCGGCGACGGTCTGCTAATAGAGACGGTCTGCCAATAGAGAGTAGTCTCTATCACAGGGCAGGGCAAGAGCGTGGAGCGACTGCCCAATCCATCAGCCGGACCGCCCGGATGTGTGATTTGCACTCGCTTCAATGTGTGAGATAGTGCTCGCTCGCTAGGATGGTGGCATGACAGCAACGAAAATCTCCCCGCGCGATCGCCTCCTGCAGGCTGCGGATGATCTCTTCTTCAAGGAGGGCATCCGCGCTGTGGGGATCAACCGCATCCTGGACGAGGCGCGGACACCGATCATGACGCTGTACCGCCACTTCGGCTCGAAGGATGGGCTGGCCGCGGCATACCTCGAGCGCCGCGGCGAGCGTAATGCCGAGGAGGTCGCCAGCGAGCTCGCGCGACGTGCGTCCTCGCCGCGGGAGAAGATACTGGCGACCTTCGACATCATCGTCGAAGGGCTCGAAAAGGGAGAGTTCCGGGGCTGTCCATTCATCAACGCGACGGTCGAGATGGCGTCACCGGATCATGAGGTCGCGAAGATCGCGCGCCGCTACAAGGAGGCCGGGCGGCAATGGTTCGCCGAATTCGCGGCCGAGGCCGGGGTGCCTGATCCGGCGGGACTCGCTATCCAGCTGACGGTGCTGCTAGACGGTGCGGCCGCAGCCGCCGCCCTTTATCAAGATTCCTCGGGTGCCACGTACGCCCGCTCGGCTGCCGAGGCTCTGGTCGACGCCGCGCTGGCGGCCGCCTCGACCGGCGACGACGTACGCGATCCTGCGGTAGCGGACTGATCCGGAGCAGGAGGTAGGTAGTCGCCGGGCGCTTCGGACTGTTGCGCACCCGGGCGTCAGCAGCGGGGCACGTGCGCCCCTGCGGCGTACGGGCCCGGGGTCGGGCAGGGGAAGGAAGGTGCGTGCGCCGCGTTGGCGCACCGAGCCGAGCGCACTTCTGAAAAGCAATGTATCGGTGCCGAATTGGGCGGCCGGGATGACGCGGCGTCGAGGTTTTTCGGGATCGACCGGTGTCCACGACGACGGCAACACCGCCGGGGATCACCTGGGCCATGGGCGCTGCA
>RRBB01000638.1:0-1295 GCA_006543605.1 Rhodococcus sp. WS4 | reverse complement strand
CCGCATCAACGCCCCGAGCCCCAAAAAGTGAACCATCGCGAGTCCGCTTGCGCCACACCTGTTGCAGCGGATAACATCTCCCCATCAGCCTCTGAGCTGCACAAACTCAGAGAATCACGCTGCCACAGGGGGCTGACCCCCGGAGAACAGCCCGGAGTCGTAGAGCGCCGCGAACAGCAGGCGATCGCGCAGGTGCCCGCACGCATCCAGAATGGTCTTGACCTCGTCCGGCGCCAGAAGCCGAGGAATCTTGGACGTCGTTGGAAGCCTCACAACCCGCCGCGCATGCGGCGCGCTCTTGCTGATGTGATGCAGGAATGGCCTCCACCCACTGCGAGCCGCGCCACGGTCCCCGAACGTCACCAGCTCACCAAGGTCGAGCCCGTGGCGGGTGGCGTGCTGATAGAACACCGAGATCGTGGACAGCTTGCGGTTCACGGTCGCCTCGCTGCAGTGATGCCCCACCGAGGGCAGTACCGATACCGACTGCTGCCGGACACTCGGGGGTCGCCGCAGCCAGCGGATGAACGCTCCGATTTCTTCTAGTCGTACTGTCTGCCAATCGCATTCGATTTCGCTCAGGAAGGTGAACCAGTCCTTGAGGTCGTGGGCGTGCGCCTTGATCGTGTTCGGCGACCGCTCGATATCGGCCAGGTACCGCAAATAGCGTTCGGCCGGCGCCACGACACCGTTTTCGTCGAGCAGCGTGAATGACACCGCATCACTCGCCGGATCCAACACCCGCGTCACTTGCATCAAATCTCCCACCGTCTTCGTCATGGACGGCAGCGACGGTAACCCGTCCATGACGCGGCGTGAACTCCCAAAACATCGCGTGAACTACGTGAAAGACAGCATCGGGAGGGCTAAAGATATCGTTGGTTATCCGACAACCGCTACGAACTGAGGAAATCGCCTGAAATCGCGTCGACAACCCGCGTCGGAAAATCTATGTCGAAAAAACCTCTGCGCGGGGGATTTTCGACACATGCTGATCGGCTACGCATCTGCAATACCGATCAGGAGAAGGCCATGACGGTCTTCGGTGACCTCCTCTCCGCGATCCGAGGCATCCGGCCGACGCGATGGGCGTCGACGGGTTGAAGCCCGGCGGAGAGGGGGAGGTCGATGTTTTGCCGCCGAACTGTCCGGCACGGGATAGAGGGAACTGACGGCCGGCTGGACGGTTTACGACCTATTCGGGCGGCAGTCCCCGGCACCGGCACCGAGAGGGCCGGAGGCCGACGGCCCGGACACATCGGGTCCCGCACCCTACGGGGCGGGTCGCCCGGGGT
>RRBB01000637.1:0-1297 GCA_006543605.1 Rhodococcus sp. WS4 | reverse complement strand
TGGGGTTCCCCCCGAATAGTGGACACCGAGATAGCGGGACCAGAGGTCTCGCTGGAAGGATGTTCACCATGTCCCGTTCCCGCCGGTCGTATACGACCGAGTACAAGGTCGAGGCGGCCCATCGAGTGATCGATTCGGGCCGCACCATCGCCTCCGTCGCCCGCGAGCTCGGCCTGAACGAGAGCCTGCTCGGCTCCTGGGTCGCCGACGAACGACGTCGCATCGAGGCCGCCACCGCCCAGGGCCAGACGCCGTTGACTCCGGCCGAACGTGACGAACTCACCCGCCTCCGCAAGCAGGTCGCCGAACAGGAAAAGGACATCGCGTTCCTAAAAAAAGCATCGGCGTACTTTGCGGCGAACCATCAGAAGTAGAACGTTTCGAACTGATGGCCGCAGAGTGCGCCACCACCGAGATCACTCGGATGGCACACCTGCTGGGTGTGTCGACCTCCGGCTATTACGAGCACCATAAACGTTCCACGGCAATCGAATTGGCACCACGGCAACAACGGCGAGCGGACCTTGCCGTCAAGATCGTCGACTTCCACCGGGCCTCCTACGGCGTCTACGGCGCCCCGCGGATCACCGCAGACCTGCGGGCGGCCGGCGAGGTGGTGACGGAGAAGACGGTCGCCAAGATCATGGCCGAGATCGGCGTCGCCGGCATCAGCCCCCGCACCTTCGCCGTCACCACCGTCGTCGACCAGGACGCCTCGTTCCCCGCCGACCTGGTCGGGCGCCGGTTCGACCAGGGCCGGATCGACGCGGTGTGGACGTCCGACATCACCTATCTGACCTGCGGCGAAGGGGACATGTACCTGTGTGCATTCAAAGACGAGCACTCCAGGAAGGTGCTCGGGTGGAGTGTGAACGACCACATGCGTACCGAACTGGTCACCGACTCCCTCGAACAGGCGGTCCGCACCCGCGGCGGCCGGTGTGAGGGCGTGATTGTGCATTCGGACCGCGGGGTGCAGTACACAGCGCACGCGATGGAGGCCGTCTGCGACCGGCACGAGCTGCGCCGGTCGATGGGCAGGACCGGGGTGTGTTGGGATAACGCCGGCGCCGAATCGTTGTGGTCGACGTTCAAACACGAGTACTACTACCGGCACACGTTCGCCACCAAGGCGGAACTGGTTGCTGCTGTTGACAAATGGATGGATCTCTATAATAGTCGTCGTCGGCACTCGTCGATCGGCATGCTCAGCCCGGACGACTACGAACAATCGCTGTCCGCGGTCGTTCCGGATCGAGCCGCTTAATCCCCTGTCCACCGTTTGGGGGGAACCTCA
>RRBB01000636.1:0-1299 GCA_006543605.1 Rhodococcus sp. WS4 | reverse complement strand
ACCGGTGTGGTCCGCTGTGTCCCGGACACCACCAAGTGCCACTGACGCCGTCTGTGTCAGTGGCACACTCCTGTTCAATACTCCGGGGGGAGTTCGATGAGCGAGATCGCGCTCGATAGGCCAGAAGAACCCGATGCACGGGGCGGTCGTGCCGTCCACGACAGACATCAGAAGCGTGTCTTCATCACGCTTGTTGGACCAGTGATCGGGACGATCTTCATTGCGAGCCTTGCACCCACCGAACCCGTTCTTGCGGTTGTAGGTGGACTGGTCGTCTTCGCTGTGGCGGTCATCGTGGTGAAGCTGCTTCCTCCACGAGGTCCGGCATGGAGTGCCCGTGCGGAGCTCGCGCGCGGATTCCACTGGCTCGGCCTCGGGCCGGTACGGATCCGGGATCGGCCGGTATCGCTACGCACTCAGCTGCTGTGGCTCGTGGCCATTCCCATCACGCTCGCGCTCCTGCACCATCTCCTCGCCGCGCAGATCGTCACGGCCTTCCCCGTGATCGATCCCGCAGAGCGTGCCGCCAACGACGAAAGGGTGGCGCTCGGGACGAAGTACGGGCTCTACAGCGCACTGACGTATGCCTTCCTCGGTACGGCCCTCTTCGAGGAAATCGTCTTCCGAAATGTCGTGCTCCTCGTGAAACGGTGGCGGCCGCACGAAACGATCCTCATCGCGATCACCGCCACCGCTTCCACCGCCCTGTTCGCGGCGTCGCATTTGAACCACGGCACCGCCAACGTCGTCTCGACGCTCGTCAGCGGAGCGGTCTACGCCGCGCTCGCGCTGTACACCCGATCGCTCTGGCCCGCGATCATGACCCACGGCATCTACAACGCGGTCATCATGGTGAGCTGGGTGATGATGTAGCCAACCACAGACAGCACACAGCGAGCGCCCCAATCCGGTCACGGGTCGGGGCGCTCTGCCATCCACCGCTGATTTTGTCCGGTCCACGCGCGCCTACGCCCATCCAGCTGTGTCCGCGGTGTCGGTCCCCGCTTCTACCCTCACCGGTAACAGCACCTCAAGACCAGTCGAGCGGAGGACCGTGAGCGCCACCAGCGGCACGCCCACGCCCCCAGCGATGCCCGCGCCACCGGCGCCCGCGGAGTTCGAGCAGCTCGCCCTGCTCGGGCCACCGCAACCGATCCGCATCCCGGGCGGCTGTGGCGGGTCGTGGGCTCGCCGACCAAACCGTGATCGCCCGGTTCGACGCCAAACGCCATCGCCGCGCCGACGGGGTACCGACAGCTCCTTGCAACCTCGAGCCGAAGACCTCACGTCGAAGACCCC
>RRBB01000635.1:0-1302 GCA_006543605.1 Rhodococcus sp. WS4 | reverse complement strand
GTCGAACACCTCCTGCGACTCGACGGCGGTGCCGGACACCGCGTCGCCGTGGATGTCGCCGTGATCGGCGACGGCGTCGAGGGTCTTCTCCGGCATCGTGTTCACCGTGTTCGGCGCCACCAGCTCGGTGACGTACAGGGTGTCGGGGTAGTCGGGGTTCTTGACTCCCGTCGACGCCCACAGCGGGCGCTGGGGGCGGGCGCCGCTGCCGAGCAGGCCCTGGAAGCGCGGCTGCACCTCGAAGATCTGCTGGTACGCCGCGTACGCGAGGCGCGCGTTGGCGAGTGCCGCCTTGCCGCGCAGCGCGAGAGCGTCGGGGGTGCCGATCTTGTCGAGCCGCTTGTCGATCTCGGTGTCGACGCGGGAGACGAAGAACGAGGCCACCGAGTGGATCCGCGACACGTCGTGGCCCGCCGCCTTGGCGGCCTCGAGGCCGTCGAGGTACGCGCCCATGACGAGTTCGTAGCGTTCGACGGAGAAGATCAGCGTGACGTTGACGCTGATGCCCTCACCGAGCACCTTGGCGATGGCCGGGATTCCGGCCTCGGTGGCCGGGATCTTGATGAACACGTTGGGGCGGTCGACGATCTTGAACAGTTCGACGGCCTGCGCGACGGTCTTGTCGGCGTCGTGTGCGAGGCGCGGGTCGACCTCGATGGACACCCGGCCGTCGACGCCGTGGCTCGCCTCGAACTGCGGGGCGAGGACGTCGCAGGCGGCGCGGACGTCGTCGGTGGTCACCGTGCGGATGGTGGCCTCGACGTCGGCGCCGCGCTCGGCGAGCTCCCGGACCTGCGCGTCGTACACGTGGCCCTTGCTGAGTGCGGCCTGGAAGATCGACGGGTTGGTGGTGACACCGACGACGCTCTTGGTGGCGACGAGTTCGGCGAGGTTGCCGGACTCGATGCGGTCACGGGAGAGGTCGTCGAGCCAGACCGAGACGCCGGCTTCGGAGAGCTTCTGGAGATTGGGGTTCTGAGTCATGGCGTTCTATCCCTTCACGCGTGCGAGCGAGCGCTGTGCGGCTGCGGTGACGGCTTCGGCGGTGAAGCCGAACTCGCGGAACAGGGTCTTGTAGTCGGCGGAGGCGCCGAAGTGCTCGATGGAGATGATCTCGCCGGCGTCGCCGACGAAGCGGTACCACGGCATGGAGATGCCGGCCTCGACGGAGACGCGGGCCTTGACCGTCGGGGGGAGGACGCCGTCGCGGTAGGCCTGGTCCTGGGCGTCGAACCATTCGACGCAGGGCATGGACACGACCCGGGTGGGGATGCCGTCGGCTTCGAGGGCCTCGCGGGCGGC
>RRBB01000634.1:0-1304 GCA_006543605.1 Rhodococcus sp. WS4 | reverse complement strand
CCCGGCAACTCGAACGTGCTCCGACCCACGTTCTGGAACGCCAACGCCACCTGGAACAACGGATGCCGCGCCTGCGACCGCTCCGGATCAAGCACCTCCACCAACCGCTCGAACGGCACATCACTGTGCCCGAACGCAGCCACATCCAGCTCACGCGTGCGCCCCAGCAACTCGGTGAACGACACACCCGGATCAACCTCGGTCCGCAACACCAACGTGTTCACGAACATCCCGATCAGATCATCGAGCGCCTCCTCACCACGCCCCGCCACCGGAGTACCCACCGCAATATCCCCGGTCCCCGACAACCGCGCCAACAACACCGCCAACGCCGCATGCACCACCATGAACAACGTCGCATTGTTCTCCCGCGCAAGCACATTCAAACCTGCATGAAGATCAGCACCAACCGCAAACGAATAACTCGCACCCCGATTCGACGCCACCACCGGACGCGGCCGATCCACCGGCAAATCCAACTGATCCGGCAACCCCGCCAAAACGTTCGTCCAGAACAACTCCTGCTGCGCAATCAACGACGCCGGATCATCCTCCGACCCCAACACCTCACGCTGCCACAGACTGAAATCCGCATACTGCACCGCCAACGGCGCCCACCCCGGAACCTCACCAGACATCCGGGCCGCATACGCCACCATCACATCCCGCGTCAACGGACCCATCGAAAAACCATCCGCACTGATGTGATGCACCACCAACACCAACACATGCTCCGTCGGCGACACCTCGAACAACCCGGCCCGCACCGGCACCTCAACCGACACATCGAACCCAGCCGACACCAGGTCCACCACCCGACCGAACACCTGATCCTCAGCCACCACCACCGGCGTCAAATCCGGAACAACCTCCGAGACCGCAACAACCTTCTGGAAACCGACACCATCAACCTCCGGGTACACCGTCCGCAACACCTCATGACGGCCGATCACATCGGTGACAGCCGCCTGCAGCGCCGCAACATCGAGCACACCCGTAAGGCGGATCGCCACCGGAATATTGTTCACCGCCGACCCCGGCTCGAACCGGTTCAAGAACCACATCCGAGACTGCGCCAACGACAACGGCACCCGCTCCGGACGCTCCCGCGCCACCAACGGCACCCGACCACCAGCACCCGCATGCGACTCCACCCGCGCCGCCAACGCCTGCACCGTCGACGCCTCGAACAACACCCGCACCGGCACCGGTGTGTCCAACGCCGCACCCAACCGCGACACCACCTGCGTCGCGATCAGCGAATTCCCACCCAAACCAAAGAAATCATCATCCACACCAACCGA
>RRBB01000633.1:0-1312 GCA_006543605.1 Rhodococcus sp. WS4 | reverse complement strand
CCGAGATGACCGACCAATATCACGACGGCTACCTCGACAGCCTCGCGTCACGGATGGTGCTCGGGCGCACCGGCGATGCCGCCGAACTCGCCGCCACCCTTGTCTGGCTCGCCTCCGACGCCGCCGGGTACGTAACCGGACAAACACTCGCCGTCGATGGCGGTATGACCATCACCTGATCGCACCGTACCCACAAGCCCATCGCGTCGAAAGTAACCACCATGCGCACCACCACCACCACCGTCGACGGGTTGAAGAGCCTCGTCGGCACCACACTGGACCCCAGTGACTGGTTCGAGATCACTCAAGGTCGAATCGCCACCTTCGCGGACGCCACCGACGATCACCAATGGATCCATATCGACCCGGAACGGGCCCGCAAGGAAAGTCCGTTTCGCCGTACCATCGCCCACGGTTACCTCACCCTGTCGTTGCTCAGCGTCATGTTCGCGCAGGTTCTTGAAGTTCAGGGCACGTCCCTGGCGGTGAACTACGGCCTGAACAAGGTCCGGTTTCCGGCACCCGTCCCCGCGGGATCGAAGGTCCGGCTCGAGGCCGAGATAATTTCGGCCGAGGACATCAGCGGCGGCGTCCAGATCGTATCCGCAGTGACCGTGGAATGCAGCGCCACCGACAAACCCGTCTGCGTCGCCGAACCGCTCTTCCGATACTACCGTTAGACCCATGCTGCAATGAGTGCCGTTGCCGTTCATGCCGAGTGTTGTTCAGCGCACTCGGCATGAGCGTCCGCGGTTACCCGGTCACTATCATCCCTCGGTGGTGTTCCCGGGACACGCTCGTGGCGGCCGGATATTCCTGATGGTCATGGCGGGCCTGGGTTTCGCGCGACTTGCAGTCACACACGGCAAGCCCGCCGCCATCGTCATCCGCGGCCGAACTCAAGCGACGACCTCGCCACCATCACCGTCGAAGTCGGGTGCGCGAGTGCTCTGACGACGCTGGCCGAATACCCTGACGGTGGCCCGTCTTCGGTGAGTTGCGGACGAGACGTGAAAGCGGCCCGACAGAAACCAACCATCAGACCCGCCACTCGGTGGGCGCGGTATTGCTCCGGGAACACCACCGAGTGTTGAACGTGGCCGGGATAATCCGGACGCTTACGGCGGTGCTTCCTTTTAGAGGCCGAGATCGCGGCCGATGACTTCGCGCATGATTTCGTTGGATCCCGCCCAGATCTTGGTGACGCGGGCGTCTTTCCAAGCACGCGCGACGCGATATTCGTTCATGTAGCCGTAACCGCCGTGGATTTGTACGCAGTGGTCGAGGATGTCGTTTTGGACGGTGGAGCTCC
>RRBB01000632.1:0-1313 GCA_006543605.1 Rhodococcus sp. WS4 | reverse complement strand
CCCGCCCAGATCTTGGTGACGCGGGCGTCTTTCCAAGCACGCGCGACGCGATATTCGTTCATGTAGCCGTAACCGCCGTGGATTTGTACGCAGTGGTCGAGGATGTCGTTTTGGACGGTGGAGCTCCACCACTTGGCCTTGGCGGCGTCGACGGCGGTCAGTTCGCCGGCGATGTGGGCGGCTACGCAGGCGTCGACGTGAGCCTGGGCGACGTCGAGTTTGGTCACCAGTTCGGCGAGCAGAAATTTATTCCATTGCATGGAGCCGATGGTCTTACCGAACGCCTTGCGTTCCTGGGCGTAGGTAACGGTTTCTTCGAGGATGCGGCGAGTGTGGGCGAGGTAGGCGACTGCGCCGCTGATGCGTTCCTGGGGGAGCAGGTTCATCATGTGGATGAAACCGCGGTCGAGTTCGCCGATGATGGCCGTGTCGTCGACGCGGACGTCTTCGAAGAACAGTTCGGCGGTGTCGGACTCGGGTTGGCCGACCTTGTCGAGTTTGCGGCCGCGGGTGAATCCGGCAGTGTCGGCGTCCACAGCGAACAAGGTGATGCCCTTGGAGCCCTTTTCCCGTGTGGTGCGGGTAGCCACGATGATCAGATCAGCTTGTGTGCCGTTGGTGATGAATGTTTTAGAGCCGTTGATAACCCAACCCAAGTAGCGCCGTCTTTGACGGCGGTGGTCTTCAACCCTGCCAGGTCCGAGCCGCCCGACGGTTCGGTCATGGCGATGGCGGTGATGAGTTCGCCGGTGCAAAATTTCGGTAGCCAGCGTTGTCGTTGCTCTTCGGTGGTCAGGGAAACCAGATATGGTGCGACGACGTCGGATTGGATGCCGAAAGACGATGCGGCGGCGGCGCTGGAGCGGGCTAGCTCTTCACCGAGTACGGCATTGAACCGGTAGTCGCCAGCGGCGCTGCCGCCGTACTGTTCGGGGACCTCCAAACCCAGGTAGCCGTTGGCGCCGGCCTCGAGCCAGATCTCGCGATCGATGTAGCGCTGCTCGATGAACTTCTCCTCGTTGGGCACCAGATGACGGTTGACGAACTCCCGTACCGAATCCCGGAACGCATCATGATCGGAATCGAACAAACTGCGCCGCATATGGAAGTACCTTTCAGGCGTGGTTGACGGTCATGCGCCGGACCGTCGGTAAGTAAGGTGCGCACGGCGTTGCGCAGGTCGGCGGACATAACCAATGCGCGGGCGGGGCCACACCCGGCGGGCTCGGCGAACCGCCGCCCATGGACGGAGTCAGACCGACCACCGTCTCGACAGCCCGAATCCCGCCGTCGGGCTTGCCACGATGAGATCA
>RRBB01000631.1:0-1313 GCA_006543605.1 Rhodococcus sp. WS4 | reverse complement strand
TGGTGTGTGTTCCGGATCATCGAGCTGGGTGGGAAGATCCCGACACCGGGGTTGAGCATGCTGGTGCGCCGGCTCGGTGAGGTGATCGCCGATCGTGCCGGGCGGGCGCCCGCCTCCCTGCTCGGATTGCCCGTGCGGGACTGGTGCCAACAGATCCAGCGTGCGGTGCACCGGCGCCGCGGGCGGTTGCCGGCGGCCACCACGATGAAGAACATCCGCTGCCTGCTGACGCGGATGATGCGTCTGCTCGTCACCGCCTCCGACACCGGCCCGTGGTGGCAGCGGGGCCGATGGAACCCGGTCGAGGACAACAGGATCCCGCTGCGCGAGCACGAGCCGATGGGCCGGTACTCGGTGCGGTTCGACCGGATCGGCACCCGGTGGCTGCGGTGCGGGCTGCAGTGGCACTGCAAGGTCGGGCTGGAGACGGGATCGTTGAGCTGGTCGACGGTGCACCGCCGGATCGTGGCGGTGGTCGAGTTCGACGGTTTCCTGGGCGGTCGCGGGGTGGAGGGGCCGTGGCTGGTCGATGACGCGGCCGGGACGCGGGCCCTCATGCTGGAGTTCCTCGGTCATCTCCGCGCCAGGCCGGTCACCCGTGGACGCCGCACCGGCCAGCGGTTGTCGCCGGAGTCGGTGCAGCACCGGGCCAGCGATGTGGAGCAGTTCTACCTATTCATGACCGACAACAAGGACGCGGCCGCCGCGACGCTGGCCGAACCGGGCTGGCTGCGACTCGGACCCGAGCACGCCGGCTTCTACCGGCGTGGTGAGCTGCCCGGCAAGCCGCGGCCCCGACTCGACGGTCAGGTCATCGACGACGACGCCATGACACGGATCATGGGCGGGTTGGACCTGCTCGGCGCCGCGGTCGCCGACGGCGGGTTCGGTGACGAACAGGCCATGCGGATCACCATGCTGGTGGCGTTGTTGGGCCGGCGCGTCAGCGAGATCTGCCTGCTGGACCCCGACCCGCTGCTGCCGTTGTCGCCGACGACCACATCCTCACCGGGCGACCCCGACGCAGACGGCGACGAGCAGGGGCTGGTCGCCAAGCTCCGCTACCAGCAGACGAAGATCGACGGTGCACCGGACACCATCCCGGTGCATGCCGAGGTCGTCGCGATCATCCGTGAGCAGCAACAGTGGGCGCAACGGTTCCTCGCCGAACACGGCGCACCCGGCAGGACCCCGAAGTACCTGTTCCTGGCCGCGCTGATGAACCGCAACGGCGACCGGCCGTACTCCGGCACCAACCTGCGGAATCTGCTGACTGATCTGGCCGTCCGGCTGGACGTGCGTGACAGCACCGG
>RRBB01000630.1:0-1315 GCA_006543605.1 Rhodococcus sp. WS4 | reverse complement strand
AGGGCTTGTGATGAATTAATCTAGCTCGGTTCGGGCGTGTCGTCGGGTGCGGGGTGGAGTGTGTAGTTCCACTCGCCGTGGAACTCGTGGCGCGTCAGGATACCTTGGGTTTCAAGGGCTTTCATCTCCTAATCGGAGATCTTGACGCCCTTCGGATACTCGGCCTGGTCGAGTTCGGCGCGGACAGTCAGCCCGGTGCTGGTGGTGGTCGCGGCGATGGTCTCGACGATCACCTCGTGACTGGTCAACGGCCGCCCGCGCCAGTTCATCGAGATATGGGAGAACAACCGGTGTTCGATTTTGTTCCACTTGCTCGTGCCCGGCGGCAGGTGGCACACGGTGATCCTCAGGCCGTTGGCGGCGGCGAACTTGGCGAGTTCAGTCTTCCACAGCCGGGTGCGGTACCCATTGGAACCACCACCGTCAGCACTGATCATGAGACGGGAAGCATTGGGGTACATTGGTTTTCCTACTTCATACCACCAGGTTGCGATGGTGTTGACCGCGAACGCGGCGGTGTCGTGGTCGGTGCCCACCGACACCCATCCGGTGTTGGCGCCGACGTCGTACACCCCGTACGGGTTCGCCTTGCCCAGAACGGGGTCGACGAAGTCGTGGACCTTGACCTGCTCCGGTTCGCCGGACGGCCGCCACTCCCGGCCAGCGTTTTTGTAGGCTCCGACGCGCTCCTTCTTTTTGGTGTCGACACTGATGACCGGATCGCCGGCATCGAGGTGGTCTGCGGCCTGGTCGTTGAGGTACTGGAACTGGTCGTCGCGGTCGGCGTGTTGGTTGCCCTCGATGGTCTTGGCGTTGGCCTGAAGACTGTATCCACCCTCCCTGAGCAGTCGCCGGGTCACCATATCGCTGACCTGATGGCCCCTGTCCCGTAGAGCCGCGGTCAGGGCGCGAATCGATTTCGAGGTCCACCGCAACGGCGACATCGGATCACCCCTGGTCACCGGGTCGATCAGCGACTCGAACGACTCCACCAGACCCTCGTCATGGGCCTCGGCGCGCTTACGACCGCCTCCCGGTCGCCGGGACCGCCCCGAACCCGGAGCCGTCCCGTTCCCGGCTTCCTTGCGACCCCGACGCACCGTGTCGGCCGCGACCCTGGTCGCCGCGGCCACGATCGCGACCCCGCCAGGCCCCAACTCGGCGGCCTCTGCGCCCAGCCACAACCGCCGCTGAAACTCCGTCAAATGCGGGCGCATCACCGCATACCGCCGCGCCACCGAGTCCGCCACATCCGTCATAGCGCAACGGTAACGCCCGAAACCAGCTAAAGCGACATTATTTTGTCACATGCCCT
>RRBB01000062.1:0-51829 GCA_006543605.1 Rhodococcus sp. WS4 | reverse complement strand
GTATGCGGACTTCAGCCTGTGGCAGCGTGAGGTGCTGGGGTCGGAGGATGATCCGACGTCGTTGATCTCGCAGCAGATCGGGTACTGGAAGTCGGCGTTGGCGGGGTTGCCGGATCAGTTGGATTTGCCGATGGATCGTCCGCGGCCAGTCAATCAGTCGTTGCGGGGTGGACGCGCAGAGTTCGAGGTTGATGCACGCTTACATCAGGGCTTGTTGGATGTTGCGCGTGCGCACAATTCGACCTTATTCATGGTGGTGCACACCGGGTTGGCGGTGTTGTTGTCTCGGTTGTCGGGTACGGATGATATTGCGATCGGCACTCCGATTGCGGGTCGTGGCGAGCAGGTACTCGATGATCTGATCGGGATGTTCGTGAACACGTTGGTGTTCCGGACTCAGGTTGACTCCGGATGTGGGTTCGATGAGCTTCTGGCTCGGGCGCGGGAGACTGATCTGTCCGCGTTCGCGCATGCGGATGTGCCGTTCGAGCGGTTGGTGGAGGCGCTCAATCCGGTCCGATCGACAGCGCGGCATCCGTTGTTCCAGGTTGGTCTGTCATTCCAGAATTTGGCGTCGACGACATTCGAGTTGCCGGGATTGAGGGTGTCGGCGGTCGATGCGGACACACAGATCTCGCAGTTCGATCTGCATTTGATCGTGGCCGACCAGCATGACGATGAGGGTGCTGCTGCGGGCCTCGGTGGGTTCTTCACATATGCGACCGATTTGTTCGACGAAGCCACGGTGATGGGTTTCGTCGAGCGGTTCGTGCGGATCCTCGAGGCGGTGGTCAGTGATCCGTCGGTCGTGGTGGGGGATATCGATATTCTCGACGCGCCCGAACGCGTGTTAGTGCTCGAGGGGTCGAACGCGACGGGGCATAAGGTTGCTGGTGCCGGCACGTTGGTGGACTTGTTCGATGCGCAGGTCTCGGCGTCGCCGGACTCGGTGGCGGTGGTGTTCGAGGATGAACGTGTGACGTATGCGGAGTTCGATGCGCGGGTCAATAGTTTGGCGCGTCATCTGATTTCGTTAGGTGTTGGTCCGGAGTCGCTGGTGGGGTTGGCGATTCGCCGGTCGACCGAGTTGCTGGTGGGTATGTACGCGGTCGCTAAGGCGGGTGGGGCGTATGTGCCGTTCGATCCGGATCAGCCGGTCGAGCGAATCGAACATGTTCTCGACACGGCGCGACCGGTGTGCGTGCTGTCGACATCGCGGGACAGTTTCGTGCTCTCGGGGCAGGGGTCTGTCTCGGTTCCGGTGGTGCACATCGACGCACTCGACGCGTCCGGTCTGTCCACCGCTCCGGTTCGCCCGGAGGAGCGGGTTTCGCCGTTGCTCGCGCAGAACACGGCATATGTGATCTTTACGTCGGGGTCGACGGGTCAGCCGAAGGGGGTGGCGATCAGTCACGGTGCGATCGTGAATCAGCTTGCGTGGAAGCGAGCGCAATACGAGCTGGGTGCGCGGGATGCGGTGTTGCTGAAGACGGCGGCCACTTTCGATCTGTCGGTGTGGGAGTTCTGGTCGGCGCTGGTCTCGGGTGCGCGGGTAGTCGTCGCGGCCCCGGAGGGGCATCGTGATCCGGGGTATCTCGATGAGTTGATGCGTGCGCACGCTGTGACGGTCTTGCACGTTGTGCCGTCGATGCTCGAGGCATTGCTGACCGACGCCTGGGCACTAGGGCTGCCGGAGTCGTTGCGTGCAGTCCTCGCGATCGGTGAGGCGTTGCCGGCGGCGACGGCCGCGCGGTGGCGCCGTTCGGGTCGGGTGCAGTTGGTCAACCTCTACGGTCCGACGGAGGCTGCGGTGTCGGTGACCGCGCACGACGTGCTCGACGCGGATACGGTGACAGTTCCGATCGGTGTGCCGGAGTGGAACACGCAAGCCTACGTGTTGGATTCGCGGTTGCACCCGGTGCCGGTGGGCGTTGCGGGTGAGTTGTATCTGGCGGGTGCGCAATTGGCGCGCGGGTACGTCGGGCGTGCGGATCTGACGGCGGAGAGGTTCGTGGCGAATCCTTTCGGCGACTCGGGTGAGCGGTTGTATCGGACGGGGGACCTGGTCTCCTGGCGTGCGGACGGAGAGCTCGAGTACGTCGGGCGCACGGATTTCCAGGTGAAGGTGCGTGGTTTCCGAATCGAGCTGGGTGAGATCGAGGCGGTATTGGCCAGCCATACGTCGGTCTCGCAGGTAGTGGTGATCGCGCGGAGCGACTCTCGTGCCGGAGACCAGTTGGTGGCGTATGCCGTGCCGTCAGCGGGTAGGGCTGTCGACGTCGCCGAGCTGAAGTCGCTCTTGGGCCAGTCGTTGCCCTCGTACATGGTGCCGGCGGCATTTGTCGTCCTGGACGCACTGCCTTTGACTGTGAACGGGAAGTTGGATCGGAAGGCGTTGCCGGCGCCCGAATTCGTGGCGCGGGCGTTCCGGGCGCCGTCGACGCCGGTTGAGAAGACCCTCGCTGCGACGTTCGCCGAGGTACTCGGGGTCGAGCGCATCGGTTTGGATGATGATTTCTTCGAGTTGGGTGGCAACTCGTTGATCGCGACGCAGGTGGCGACGCGGTTGGGTGCGGCGTTGGGGACTGCGGTGCCGGTTCGGTTGCTGTTCACATATCCCAGCGTGGGTGGCCTTGCGGACAGGATCACTCGCTCGGAGGTAGAGGCCGGCGATTCCGACCGCGATGCTGCACTGCAAGTCTTGCTACCGCTGTCTGGGGGTTCTGGCAGTCGGCCGTTGTTCTGTATGCACCCTATGCTTGGGCTTTCTTGGTGCTATAGCGGACTGAGTCAGTACCTGGACCCGGAACAATCAATTTATGGATTGCAGTTGCCAGCCATTACCGAGGACAGTCCGCTGGCAGAATCCATCCAGGAAATGGCTGCCCGCTACGCTGCCGAGATTCGGCGCGTGCAGCCGCACGGACCCTATCGAATCTTGGGTTGGTCACTTGGTGGAGTGGTGGCGCATGCGGTGGCCGTTCAACTGCAATCGGAGGGGGAGGAGGTCGAGTCGCTTGTTCTCATCGAGGCGATCCTGAACATGGTGGATCGCGAGTTATGGCAGGCAGAGTTTCGGGATGTTCTGCGCACGCTCGGACTGAACATCGACGAAGGTGAAGACCTCGACTTGTCGGTGGAACGTGCACAACAACTGCTGGAGGCGGTGGACGGTGGCGAGGCCTCCTTGACTGTCGAACGGGTCCAGACAATCTTCACTGCGTCCTTGAGGACCCCGGAACTCATCCGGAATCATCGCCCTTCAACGTTTCGTGGAGACTTGCTGTTCTTCAGCGGAGTGAGCGAGGGACCCCCGGGTGCCAAGCCAAGTGAGGCTTGGCGGCCCCACATCACGGGTAGGGTCCAGGGTCAGGCAGTACCGTTCGCGCATGGCGAGATGATGGTGCCGGAGTCGTTGGCGGTCATCGGTCCAATCCTGAACGAGTACCTAACCCAAGGAATATCCGAGACCACGGCGTGGTAACAAATCTACTGGTGAAAACGACATCTGATCCGGTGGGTTTGGGAGTAGTTAACTGCTAGTGGTTTCACTTGAGTATCAAGGGTCCGATTCCAGAATGAAGGTTGGAAGAATCTATGCGTCGACTTCGGTCAAGTGCAGCGACGATGAGTGGGAAGATCGCGGCTCTTGCCGTGACCGTGATGGCTCTGCCGTTGGTTCATGGTGGGTACACGGCCTCGGCGGATCCCGTCCTTGATTCTGACGAGCCAATCGCGCGGGCGGCCGCGCCGGATGGCTCGACGCTGACACGCATCGAGAGCATGACCCTCGGTGGGGTTCAAGTTGCTGCGCTGTACGTGCATTCAACGGCGATGGATCGTGAAATTCCAGTCATTGTCTCTCGGCCAAAGGACACCAGTGCGGCCCGCTCCACGCTTTACCTGCTTAACGGAGCAGGCGGGGGCGAGGACTCGGCAGCATGGTGGTCGAAAACCGACGCGATGAAGTTCTTTTCCGACAAGAATGTGAACGTGGTGATTCCGGTAGGCGGCAAGTGGAGTTACTACACGGACTGGAAGCAGAACGACCCGGTTCTGGGTGCAAACAAGTGGGAAACCTTCCTTACAAGGGAGTTGCCGCCAATTGTCGATGCTGCATTGGGCACGAATGGGATTAACTCGCTCGCCGGAATTTCTTCGTCTGGCACCTCGGTGCTGCAACTCGCAATCAACTCTAAAGGTCTGTATCGCGGAGTTGCCGCTTATAGTGGGTGCGCTCAGACCAGCGATCCGATCGGCCAGCAGTTCGTCAAGCTCACTGTCGAGACTTGGGGTAAGGGCAATACAGAGAACATGTGGGGGCCGGTGAACGATCCAGCCTGGGCGGCGAATGACCCCTATGTCCATGCTGAGGGGTTGCGAGGGCTCGACCTCTATATTTCGAACGGAAGCGGCCTCCCAGGGTCTCATGACACTCTCGATCATTCGGATATCAACGGACAACCCGATGTTCTGGCCAACCAGATAGTCACCGGCGGGATAATCGAGGCGGCAACCAACTATTGCACGCATAATCTGGCCAACAGGCTGAACGACCTGGCGATTCCTGCGACGTACAACTTCCGTGAGGCGGGGAGCCACTCATGGGGTTACTGGGAGGACGATCTGAAGGACTCATGGCCAGTTCTCGCTAATTCGCTTGGTGGTTGAGCGAAGTACCATTCGACGGGCGGCTCCCTCGTGGTGGGGGAGCTTCTCCCGAACTGCGATGATCGAACTTCACCGAACACGTGGACGAATCAGAAACGGGCGTCGCCACGCTCGGCGTATGACAGCGTTTCTCTGACAATGAAGGGAATTGCACTGCAGTGGATGAAAATCATGGTTTGGCAGCGGTTTCGGTCGTAATCCCGGTACTGAATTGCCGGGACTTGCTCGACGTCCAACTGGAGGCTCTCTCCAAACAGACGTACGCGGGGGGGTTCGAGGTCATCATCAGTGACAACGGTTCGACGGATGGCTTGGAAGGACATCTTCAAGACCATCCACTTCGGGACGAGCTTAAGATCATGTATGTCGATTCGTCTGATCGTCGCGGTGCTGCCCATGCTCGGAATGTCGGCGTAGATAACGCAACGGGTGAATTCATTGCGTTCTGCGACGCTGATGATCGGGTCCATAAAGGATGGCTCACTGCGTTGGTCCAGTTCGCTGCCGATTACGACGTTGTCGGCGGGGCCGTCGAAACGGTGTCGTTGAATACTCCCGAGGTCCAGAGTTGGAGTCCGATGCCCGCGCCTGAGGAGCAGGGTCAGGGATTTCTCCCGCACGCTGCAGGTGCCAATATGGGTTGCTGGGCGAAAGTGTATTCGGAGCTTCACGGCATGAATGAGGATTTTGCTAACGCTCAGGATGTCGAGTTTCTCTGGCGGGCGCAATTGTCGGGTTATCGTTTCGGCTTTCTGAAGACTGCATTGGTGGCGTATCGTCTGCGCGAGAACAAAGACGCTCTTCGACGTCGAGACAAGGCGCTTGGCTATAGTTTTGCGCAGCTCGCCGGCGCGTTCCGGGAGGCGGGGCATCCTCCAATTAGATTCTTCCCGCTCGTCAAAGAGATTTTGCTCCTGGCGCTTGTTAATCCGGTCTTGACAGAGAAAGTAACCAAGGTGCCAGAGGTGGTAAGGAGCCGTTACCTCGCTTTCAATATCGGAGCCCTTCGGGGTGGAATTAAGTTCCAGTCGCTCAAGTTTGTTTGAGTGCGTTTGTCGGCTCTTCGCGGAACCGCGAAGAGCCGGCTTGAGGCGAAACGCTTTCCAGATCCGACCTACCGTCGAACTGCTCAATCCGCTTTCCTTGGCCATCGACGACCGCGACCAGTGAGTCGCTGACGGCGCTCGCCAAGGAAATTGGATCTGGCGCACTCTCCGTGATTCTGTTGTGGGGCTTGGCTATACGGCGTGGATTACGCGTTTGCGGAGAAGGTCGAGGTTGGCGCGTCCGTACATTTGGCGTTTGAGCATTTTATTCTATTCACGTGCCCTCGACAGCGCCGGAACTGTGCGGCAGTGTCAGCCCGGCGGTGACGGCATCGAGATCACGGACCAAGCCTGCAGCAAACGACCGAAGTGCCGGTGATCCTTCCCCGCCGGGTGCGGCCGATCCAGGCGTTCAGGTCGTGGCCGTGCCGATCAACCATGATCTTGGCGAAGCCCCGGACGAGTCGACCGGTGGTGGCCAGCGCGGGGCTGCGCGCCAGGAACGCGTCGCGCGCGGCCAGTCCTCGCCGGTGAGCCGGTCCGGTCGTCAGGTCAGCCACGCGGTGACCTGCCGGACGCTGGGCGCTGCCGGCATCGAGTGCGGTGCGGTGTGGGCGGCGCGCAGTGGCTGCAGGAATCGGCGCACGGTCTTTGACGCTGCCGCGGTAGCCAAGTTCGGTGATCTCGCGCGTGAGGACTGCCGCGTCGACACATCCGGTGGCGACGCGTTCACCCAGGTAGGGTGTCCCGGCTGACGGCGACTTTGCGAGTCGGCCGGAAGTCGGGCGCCGGCCCGGCCTGCCGCGGCCAGGCCGATCGCTTCGATCATCGCTGTCCCCGCCGGTGTTCGCCGACTCCACCGCTGGGTCAACCCCGCGATCTGCTCGGCGAAAGTTCTTGCCCCGCAGTCAGTGGTGTCGCAGAAGAACCGGCGGGCCCGGACATCGATCAGTACCGGATGTCCGCCGATCGCAGTGTCGGCCGACTCTCGACGATAGCGCGAATGCACGCGAGCGGCTTCACCGCCGCACCGCGGGCACCACGCTCGGTCACCTCGGGGACGGGCCTCGATCCGGATCGTCGATCCGATTCGCCAAACACCGACAACATCGATACCTGCCAGATGCGGGAGCAGGACCCGCACACCGTCTTCAGCGCACCCGGAGAATCCTCACCCGACCTCTTCGATGCAGGTCAGTGACACGCCAAGCGGCTTCACGGAAAGTGCGCCAGATCCACTTTTTCATGGCCACGGACACGAGGACCTGCCACTCACGTCGTGGTGATGCGTTTTGTCTTATCCACCAAGGTAGACATCGCAGAATACTGATCCGTGAGAGTGAAGATCAAACTGCGGATCATGATCCGCACGGGGCGGTATGGCGGTCCGCGTAGGTCGGGTCGAGAGCGGTATTGACCAGGTACAGCGATTGTGCGTCCGAAAGAAGGCCGTTGTGTGACGTCTGCTCGGAGGGGCAGCGATCCTGGACCCAGACGTTGTTCACGGAGGCGCGACCATCGGACGACAAGAAAGTACTCTCGGGCGGCGTCACCATCGTGTCGGTCCGAGACGCGATGACCGTGTAATTCACCCCGGCATCTACATCGCCGTCCAGGTTAAGTTCCTCGAGTAGTGACGAGCCGACCGTTTGTTGGCTTACGGCGACACCGAAGAGGAATTGATCCAGCGTCTCGTTGTCGAAGCCGTGAGCCGCGGCCAGCTCGCGGAGGCGCACCAAGATGTCGCCATCCCAGGTGGTTCCGTGGTTGGTCGCGCCAAGAGTGACCAGGGAGTGGACCTTGTTCTCCGCCGGATTGGCGAAGTTGGCGCCGCCCTCGAAGCGCAAGTATTGCCGTGCCATTGTGCCGCCCTGTGAGTGACCGACGATGTCTACTTGCCGCGACCCTGTACGTGATCGGACCGCGTCGACAAAGGTGGCGAGCTCGCGCGCCGACGAACGGATATCTTGGACGCCCCATACCGTCGTGAATGGTGGAACCGCTCGCGGTGCGCCGCCATAGTTGAGGGCGAAAACGCAATACCCTTCCGCTTTGAGCTCAGGAGAGAGCACTCGCCATGTTGTGGCCATATCGGAGGCGGTCCCGTGGACCAAGACGACAGGGCGGGGATGGGCCGTTGTCGGTCTGCAGTCCCAATCGTTGGCGCCCGGCGGCGGACTGATCAGTTCCGCCTGAAGCTCGGGAACGGCGGTTTGAGGATTCGCGAGGGCGATCGTTTGCGTGCAGATCGTGGAAATGCTCAGGAAGGCGACCGCTGCCAGAGTTGACACAGACCATCTGTACCGGGGTTCCATTCTCCGCCTTTCCACCGGGAAGCCCGGAAGCGGCGTTCTCCGGGAAAACGTCGCGTTCGCAGATTTCTGCACCGTCGACTGCGATGACAGTATCAGCTGCTGCACGGTCCCTCTTGCGCGGTCAGCGCCCCGTCGCGGCGGCCCGCCGATATCCTCGAATCGCCGGATAGAGGAAGACCGCGATCATTCCCAAAGACCATGCCAGCGTCTGCAACAGGGGCTCCATCACCGGACCACCAAGTGACAAGCCTCGCATTGCGTCGATCGCACACGACATCGGCTGGGCTGCCACTATGGGCTGCAACCACGGAGGGTATGCGGTCACGGGGACGAAACCCGAATTGAAGAACATCAACAGTGTGGCTGCGATCGAGACAATCTCGACAAGGGGAGCGTCGCCTGAAACTGTGGCCAGTGCTGTGACCATGACGGCGAATCCCATGCCGAAAATGACCGGCAGCAGCAGGAGGGCCACGCCGGCAAGAATCCCCTGATTGAACCTGAAGCCCAAGGCCATACCGACACCAAGGATTACCAGTGTTGTCGCCAGGACTCTGACCGCCTCGGCGAGCATACGACCGACCAGCCCGGACGCTCTGTGGACAGGGAGTGTCCAGAACCTGCTGAGCAGGCCATTCTGCTTTTCGCCTTTGAGGCCCACGGCGCTCACGATTGAACCGAACATCGCACCTACCAAGGTGATCATCGGCACCGTGCCGAAGATGCTGGGCTGTCCCGTGGCAGATGATATCGAATCCCCTAGGACTATCCGGAACATGAGGAGCGTCAACGCCGGATAGAGGAGTGATTGGATCATCGTTGTGGGGTCGCGGGACCATCTCATCAGCAAGCGTTTGCACTGGATGAGGCTGTGCGACGCGAGTGTAAGCCAGGAACCTTCGGAACGAGCGTGTGGGTCGGGAGGAAAATCCAGACTTGGTGAGGTTTGGGTAATCCGCGAGATCTCGGTTGGCTGATTCATTTCCGTCTCACACTCGCCCATACGGCCAGGGGAATGAACGCGAGGGACAGTCCTATGATCCATGCGAGGGCCGGCCACAGGGTTGATGGCTGGACGCCGCCTGCCGCCATGTCCCGCATGGCGAAGGAGAATTGTGAAATCGGCTGATTGCGCACAAAGGGCCTGATCCATTCTGGAAATCCTGTTTCAGGTACGAAGCCACAGGAGAGCATCCCGAAGATGAGCATTGGGAGCGTGAGTGCCTGGCTGGTTGCCTCCGGACTCTTGGAGAGTGTTCCGATAGCGTCCGCCCCTAGGGCTAAGGCGGTGCTCACTGCCAGTGAGAGGAGGCAAAACCATAGGGCCTGCCACGGACCCGCAGTGAACCGGAATCCGATTGCATAGCCGTAGGCGAGAGCGGCGGCCAACGACACAATGGATCGGACGAGTCCGCCTGTCATACGTGAGGCCAGTGGCGCGAGTGCGGCGACGGGCATGGTGTGAAGCCGATCGTTCAGCCCGGTGACAGCCTCGGTTGCCGAGAGTTGTGCAGCCGAAATTGCCGTGAATGCCATGGCCTGGAGAACGATGATGGGCATCAGGAACTGTGCGTAGTCAATTCCTTGGACCTGCATCACGAACTTCAACGGAAGGTAGAAACCGAGGGTGAATACAAGCGGGGCGATCAAGGCGACCAGAAGAGCGCCATTCTTGGCCATCGATACGATCATCCGTCTCGTCAGCGCGAGCCATTGCTGAATTCCGGTCGGCTCAGGCCGTCGATGTGAACCGACGCGTCTCGCGGGAGTAGCGAAAGCGCGGGACGTGCGTCCGCGCTCTCCGCCTGCCTTTGCGATTGCGGTCATTGGTCCGCTCCCGCGTGCGAATGGCCCGTGATGGAGAGGAATACGTCGTCGAGCGACGGCCTTCGCAGGGCGATATCGGCAAGTTCGATCCGTGCGTAATCGAGCCGACGAAGGGCCTCCGTCAGTGTGGCCGCGCCGGCCGGTGCAGGGAAGGACAGCCGGTCGTCGTCATGGGTCAGTTCGGCGCGAACATCAAGCGGAACCAGTTCACCTAGAGCCTGCACGACCCATGGGAGATGCTGTGGATCGAGTGGAACCACCTCGCAGTAGCTACCACCTGTCCTGGCCTTCAGCTGATCTGCCGTTCCCTCGGCAATCACGGTGCCCTTGTCGATGACGATGATGTTGTCGCTAAGGAGATCTGCCTCTTCCAGATATTGCGTTGTCAGGAGTGTGGTGATGCCCTGCCCTTTGAGTTTCTCAACGAGGCTCCACACTCCTTGGCGGCTTCGCGGATCCAAGCCCGTGGTCGGTTCGTCGAGAAATACGACCTCAGGACGCACCACGAGCCCGCACGCGATGTCGATCCGCCTTCGCATGCCACCCGAGTAATTCTTCACGGCTCTACGACCGGCGGGAGTCAGATCGAATTCGTCCAGCAGCACGTCCGCTCGCTGCCGGGCGGAGGCCTTGTCCAGGCCCATCAGCCGGCCGAACAGTTCGAGGTTTTCCCTCCCCGAGAGTGTTTCATCGAGCGCAGCATATTGTCCGGTCATCATGATCGATCGTCGGACGGCGGGTGCATTCTGCACAACGTCATGACCCGCTACGAATGCCCGACCGTGATCCGGCCGCATCAAGGTGGCGAGGATCTTCACGATGGTGGTCTTCCCCGCACCGTTCGGTCCGAGAATGCCGAGCACTGTTCCCCGGTCAGCCTTGAAGTTGATTCCCTGCAGAGCATGGACGTCGCCGAAGGACTTGTGGACGTTCTCCACCAGTACCGCTACGTCCCTGAAATTCGGCATCAACACTCCGCTGTCGGCATTGGATCAACTGGCGATGCGCTTCTCGCAGGCGCGTCTGTCTTCGATGTACTTGAATCTCGGAACTCACAGTGGATGTTACCGGAGGTCCCTAGAGGCCTGAACCCAAGTAGAGATTCAGTGCGGGCAATCGGGGAGGTGGAAACCCGCATCGCATCCAGCTCGGTAACGCCTGCGGAATCCACGCCGATACCATTCCGGCGTTGGTACCGCGTTGCGCACATGCGCCACGGTTGACGAAAGGTATGCCTTGACTAATCCGTTCGACGATGCAGACGGTCGATTTTTCGTACTCGTAAATGACGAGGGACAGCACTCACTGTGGCCCGTCTTCGCGGACGTCCCTGCTGGATGGACGACCGCCTTCGGTGAGGATTCGCGTGACGCCTGCCTTGCCTACGTAGAAGCAAATTGGACGGACATGCGTCCGAAGAGCCTGATCGAGGCGATGGAGAAGGACGCCCAGAAGGTCTAGCGCTATCGGGGTGTGACCCACGTCGTGATGTCGGCGTGGACCACCTCGACGCCGTGACCGTCGAAGATGCGCACGGGCACGACCACGTCGGTGCCCTCGGTGATCGTGGCGAAGTCCGGCAGCTCCGGCAGTTCCGCGACGGCGCGCATCGGTCCGTTCGCCTTGGCGAGGTAGTCGACCGTCATCGACTTCGGGATCCAGCGGTGGGTGGAGGGCACGGTCGCCTCGGACAGCATGCCCATGGCGGCTTCGGCGAGGTTGCACGCGGCGATCGCGTGGAACGTGCCCAGGTGGTTGCGGACGCCCCACCACTTGGGTGCGCGGACTTCGGAGCGGCCGGGCCGCATCTCGACGACGCGGGGGAGTACCGAGCCGAAGTACGGGACGCGGAGGCACATGCCGATGGAGAAGAGGGCGTGTCCGAGCGCGTTGTCGGGGAGCTTCTGCCAGGCGGCGTACGTGGGGCTCGAGGTGGTCATCCCCATATCTTACTTCAGAGTAAGTTCGGGCATTGGCGGGAGGGATCGAGCCCGGTTTGAAGTCTCCCGCCCGGTACGGCATACTGGTCAGGTTGCCTTGTCTGGGACGCGATCGTTTGCGGCCCGAAACAGGTGGGGCGAAACGTCGCGGTGTAGATCAAATGACCTGCTCGCGGCCACATGCAAGACGGAAACAGTACCTACTGGCACTCGAATTCGAGTGCATCCGGTGCGCGTTCCCGGCCCGAATAGCTGAAAAGTTCCGGGTCGGAGAATGAGTGGGAAGGCGACACGCCCGACCGCGTGTACCGGAGAACCATGACAGATGAACAGCGGCAGCGGATCGGGTGTGTCCCGGTCGCCTAGCGTTCGGACAGTTGCGGCCCAGGTAAGGGACTGTGCAGACGAGGTAGTTCGGCCCGACTCGGGTGGGACTACGAAACGCGGCAAGAAAAGGACACTAAGCGTGGCGGGACAGAAGATCCGCATCAGGCTCAAGGCCTACGACCATGAGGCGATCGACGCGTCAGCGCGCAAGATCGTCGAGACGGTGACCCGTACCGGGGCCCGCGTCGTTGGACCCGTGCCGTTGCCGACCGAAAAGAACGTGTACTGCGTCATCCGCTCGCCGCACAAGTACAAGGACTCGCGCGAGCACTTCGAGATGCGTACTCACAAGCGGCTTATCGACATCCTCGACCCGACGCCCAAGACGGTTGACGCGCTCATGCGCATCGACCTTCCGGCCAGCGTCGACGTCAACATTCAGTGAGCGCGGCGGAGACAAAAACAATGACTGATACCAAGATCAAGGGAATCCTGGGCACCAAGCTCGGCATGACCCAGGTCTTCGACGAGAACAACCGGGTCGTTCCGGTCACCGTCGTGAAGGCCGGACCGAACGTCGTGACCCAGATTCGTACCGAAGAGCGTGACGGCTACAGCGCCGTGCAGCTCGCGTTCGGCGCCATCGACCCGCGCAAGGTGAACAAGCCGACGTCCGGCCAGTTCACCAAGGCCGGCGTCACCCCGCGCCGCCACGTTGTGGAGCTCCGCGTTGCCGACACCTCGGAGTACGAGGTCGGCCAGGAACTTACCGCCGAGGTCTTCGAGGACGGCGCCTACGTCGACGTCACCGGAACCAGCAAGGGTAAGGGCTTCGCCGGAACCATGAAGCGCCACGGCTTCTCCGGCCAGGGTGCCTCGCACGGTGCACAGGCTGTTCACCGTCGCCCCGGTTCCATCGGTGGTTGCGCCACTCCGGGCCGCGTGTTCAAGGGCATGCGCATGTCCGGCCGCATGGGTAGCGACCGCATCACGACGCAGAACCTCTCCGTTCACAAGGTGGACGCCGAGAACGGCCTGCTGCTGATCAAGGGTGCGATCCCCGGCCGCAAGGGTGGCCTCGTGATCGTCAAGAGTGCAGTGAAGGGTGGTGCACGAGCATGACCAGCACCGAGACATCGACGACCAAGCTGACGCTGGACGTCAAGGTCGCCGGCGGCAAGACCAACGGCACCGTCGATCTCCCCGCGGAGATCTTCGACGCGCCTGCCAACATCGCGCTTCTCCACCAGGTTGTCGTCGCGCAGCTCGCTGCTGCACGTCAGGGCACCCACGCCACCAAGACCCGCGGCGAGGTTCGCGGCGGTGGCAAGAAGCCGTACCGCCAGAAGGGCACCGGCCGCGCTCGTCAGGGCTCGACCCGTGCACCGCAGTTCGCCGGCGGTGGCACCGTCCACGGCCCGCAGCCGCGCGACTACAGCCAGCGGACCCCCAAGAAGATGAAGGCCGCCGCCCTGCGCGGAGCCCTCTCCGACCGGGCCCGCAACGAGCGCATCCACGTGATCACCGAACTGGTTGCCGGTCAGACTCCGTCCACGAAGTCCGCCCGCACCTTCCTCGGCGAGATCTCGGACCGCAAGAAGGTCCTGCTCGTCGTCGGACGCGAGGACATCGCGGCCTGGAAGAGCGTGCAGAACCTGGACGGCGTGCACCCCATCGCACCCGACCAGCTCAACACCTACGACGTGCTCAACAGCGATGACGTCGTGTTCAGCGTCGAGGCGCTGAACTCGTTCATCCACGGGCCCGCAGAGACCGCCCAGGAAGAGAACAAGGAGGAGGGCAAGTGAGCACCATCGCCGATCCCCGCGACATCCTGCTCGCCCCGGTCATCTCCGAGAAGTCCTACGGACTGATCGAGGAAGGCACCTACACCTTCCTGGTGCACCCGGACTCGAACAAGACGCAGATCAAGATTGCCGTCGAGAAGATCTTCGGCGTCACCGTGACCAGTGTCAACACCGCCAACCGTCAGGGCAAGCGCAAGCGGACCCGGTTCGGTTACGGCAAGCGCAAGGACACCAAGCGCGCGCTCGTGACCCTCTCGGCCGACAGCAAGCCCATCGAGATCTTCGGAGGACCGGTCGCGTAAGCGCCGGGACTTGACGAGACATAGAGGACGAGAAGACTCATGGCAATCCGTAAGTACAAGCCGACAACCCCGGGCCGTCGTGGCTCGAGCGTCTCGGACTTCGCCGAGATCACTCGGTCGACCCCCGAGAAGTCGCTGGTTCGCCCGCTCCACGGACGCGGTGGACGTAACGCACACGGTCGTATCACCACCCGGCACAAGGGTGGCGGACACAAGCGCGCCTACCGGCTGATCGATTTCCGTCGCAACGACAAGGACGGCGTGCCGGCCAAGGTCGCTCACATCGAGTACGACCCCAACCGCACCGCGCGTATCGCCCTGCTGCACTACGCAGACGGCGAGAAGCGTTACATCATCGCCCCTAAGGGCCTGTTCCAGGGTGCACCGGTCGAGTCCGGTGCCGGCGCCGACATCAAGCCCGGCAACAACCTGCCCCTGCGCAACATCCCGACCGGTACCACCATCCACGCGGTGGAACTGCGTCCGGGTGGCGGCGCCAAGATGGCCCGCTCGGCCGGATCCAGCATCCAGCTGCTCGGTAAGGAAGGCACCTACGCCACGCTGCGTATGCCGTCCGGCGAAATCCGTCGCGTCGACGTTCGCTGCCGCGCCTCGATCGGTGAGGTCGGCAACGCCGAACAGTCGAACATCAACTGGGGCAAGGCCGGCCGCATGCGCTGGAAGGGCAAGCGCCCGACCGTCCGTGGTGTCGTGATGAACCCGGTCGATCACCCGCACGGTGGTGGTGAGGGTAAGACCTCCGGTGGTCGCCACCCGGTCAGCCCGTGGGGCAAGCCCGAGGGCCGCACCCGCAAGAACAAGGCGAGCGACAAGCTCATTGTCCGTCGTCGCCGTACCGGCAAGAACAAGCGCTAGGAGGGAGTGAAGGATGCCACGCAGCCTCAAGAAGGGCCCGTTCGTCGATGACCACCTCCTCGCGAAGGTGGACGTGCAGAACGAGAAGGGAACCAAGCAGGTCATCAAGACCTGGTCCCGTCGTTCCACGATCATCCCGGATTTCATCGGCCACACGTTTGCGGTTCACGACGGCCGCAAGCACGTCCCCGTGTTCGTTTCCGACTCGATGGTCGGACACAAGCTCGGAGAGTTTGCACCGACCCGCACGTTCAAGGGTCACATCAAGGATGATCGGAAGGCGAAGAGGCGATGAGCAACACCGAAACCGCCAACCCGACCGCCAAGGCAGTAGCGCGCCACGTGCGCGTCACGCCGATGAAGGCGCGTCGTGTTGTGGACCTGGTCCGCGGGCGTTCGGTTGAAGACGCCCTGAACATCCTGAAGTTCGCGCCGCAGGCAGCGAGCGAGCCGGTCGCCAAGGTGATCGCCTCCGCAGCAGCCAACGCCGAGAACAACCTCGACCTCGACCCGAGCACGCTTGTCGTCGCCACGGCGTTCGTGGACGAGGGCGCGACCCTCAAGCGGTTCCAGCCGCGTGCACAGGGACGTGCGTTCCGTATCCGCAAGCGCACCAGTCACATCACCGTGATCGTGGAGAGCCTGCCGAAGACCGGAACATCGACCCGTAATCGCCGGAAGGGAAGTGCTCAGTAGTGGGCCAGAAAATCAACCCGCACGGCTTCCGCCTCGGCATCACCACCGACTGGAAGTCTCGCTGGTACGCAGACAAGCAGTACGCGGAGTACGTCAAGGAAGACGTCGCGATCCGTAAGCTCCTCGCCACCGGCATGGAGCGTGCGGGCATCGCGAAGGTCGAGATCGAGCGCACCCGTGACCGTGTGCGTGTGGACATCCACACCGCCCGCCCGGGCATCGTCATCGGCCGCCGCGGCGCCGAAGCCGATCGCATCCGTTCCGAGCTCGAGAAGCTGACCGGCAAGCAGGTCCAGCTGAACATCCTCGAGGTCAAGAACGCCGAGGCCGAGGCTCAGCTCGTCGCACAGGGTGTGGCCGAGCAGCTCTCGAACCGCGTCGCCTTCCGTCGCGCGATGCGCAAGGCCATTCAGTCGGCCATGCGTCAGCCCAACGTCAAGGGAATCCGGGTTCAGTGCTCCGGTCGTCTCGGCGGCGCCGAGATGTCCCGGTCGGAGTTCTACCGCGAAGGCCGTGTGCCGCTGCACACGCTTCGTGCGGACATCGACTACGGCCTCTACGAGGCCAAGACCACCTTCGGCCGCATCGGCGTGAAGGTCTGGATCTACAAGGGCGACATCGTCGGTGGCAAGCGTGAGCTCGCCGCCAACGTGGCTGCTCCCGCAGGCGACCGCCCGCGTCGTGAGCGTCCGAGCCGTCCCCGTCGTTCCGGTGCCACCGGCACCACCGCGACCAGCACCGAGGCCGGCCGCGCAGCGACCGCCACCGCCGATGCACCCGCTACGACTGAACAGAAGGAGGGCTGACGCATGTTGATCCCACGGCGGGTCAAGCACCGCAAGCAGCACCATCCGAGCCGTTCGGGTGCCGCCAAGGGTGGAACCCAGGTGACCTTCGGTGACTACGGCATCCAGGCTCTCGAGCCCGCCTACATCACCAACCGGCAGATCGAGTCCGCTCGTATCGCCATGACCCGGCACATCAAGCGTGGCGGCAAGATCTGGATCAACATCTTCCCGGATCGCCCCCTCACCAAGAAGCCGGCCGAAACCCGCATGGGTTCCGGTAAGGGTTCGCCCGAGTGGTGGATCGCGAACGTCAAGCCTGGTCGCGTGATGTTCGAGATGAGCTACCCCAATGAGGAGATCGCTCGTGAGGCCCTGCGCCGCGCGATGCACAAGCTCCCGTGCAAGTGCCGGATCGTGACAAGGGAGGAGCAGTTCTGATGGCTACTGGAACCCCAGCCGCAGAGCTCCGCGAGCTCACCGAAGAAGAGCTGGTCACCCGGCTTCGTGAGTCGAAGGAAGAGCTGTTCAACCTTCGTTTCCAGATGGCCACGGGTCAGATGGACAACAACCGTCGACTTCGTACCGTTCGTCACGAGATCGCGCGTATCTACACCGTTCTGCGTGAGCGTGAGCTCGGGCTGGCCGTTGGTCCGGACGCAGGTGACGCGGCATGAGTGAGGAAAAAGCAGTGAGCACTGAAGAGCGCGGCAGCCGCAAGGTCCGCACCGGATACGTCGTCTCCGACAAGATGGAGAAGACGATCGTGGTCGAGCTCGAGGACCGGGTCAAGCACCCGCTCTACGGCAAGATCATCCGGCGCACCAGCAAGGTGAAGGCGCACGACGAGAACGGCGTCGCAGGCATCGGTGACCGCGTGCAGCTGATGGAGACCCGTCCGCTGTCCGCGACCAAGCACTGGCGTCTCGTCGAGGTCCTCGAGAAGGCCAAGTAAGAAACCGAATAATGTATCCGGTACGATGGTGGGGTTGCCTTGCGGCAGACGCACGGCAACCCCACCGTTGTGTCGCCCACCGGGGCGACCCCTCTCGCAGGGCACGGGTGCAGACCGCGCACGTCGGGTCGGAAATCTGCCGTGCAACAGTCCAGGTCAAGGAGAAGTAAGTGATTCAGCAGGAGTCGCGGCTGCGCGTCGCCGACAACACGGGTGCCAAGGAGATTCTCTGCATCCGCGTTCTCGGTGGTTCGTCTCGCCGCTACGCCGGGATCGGCGACATCATCGTCGCCACCGTCAAGGACGCCATCCCGGGTGGAAACATCAAGAAGGGCGAGGTCGTCAAGGCCGTCATCGTCCGTACCACCAAGGAACGTCGCCGTCCGGACGGTTCGTACATCAAGTTCGACGAGAACGCCGCCGTCCTCATCAAGCCGGACAACGATCCCCGTGGCACCCGCATCTTCGGCCCCGTCGGTCGTGAGCTGCGTGAGAAGAAGTTCATGAAGATCGTCTCGCTCGCCCCGGAGGTGCTGTGATGAAGGTGCACAAGGGTGACACCGTGCTGGTCATCGCCGGCAAGGACAAGGGCGCGAAGGGCAAGGTCATCCAGGCCTACCCCGCGACCAACAAGGTCCTCGTCGAAGGCGTGAACCGCATCAAGAAGCACACCGCGGTTTCCGCGAACGAGCGCGGAGCTTCCTCCGGCGGCATCGTCACGCAGGAAGCCCCGATCCACGTTTCCAACGTCGCGGTCGTCGACTCGGACGGCAACCCCACTCGCGTGGGCTACCGGACCGACGAAGAGTCCGGCAAGCGCGTTCGGATTTCCCGGAAGAACGGGAAGGACATCTGACATGACCTCCACTGAGAACAAGATCCAGCCGCGCCTGAAGACTCGCTACCGCGAGGAGATCAAGGCTGCGCTGAACACCGAGTTCGACTACGCCAACGTGATGCAGATCCCGGGCGTCGTCAAGGTTGTCGTCAACATGGGTGTCGGTGACGCCGCTCGCGACGCCAAGCTGATCAACGGTGCCGTCAACGACCTCGCTCTGATCACCGGTCAGAAGCCCGAGATCCGCAAGGCACGCAAGTCCATCGCGCAGTTCAAGCTCCGCGAGGGAATGCCGATCGGTGCCCGCGTCACGCTGCGCGGCGACCGCATGTGGGAGTTCCTGGACCGTCTCGTGTCCGTCGCGCTTCCCCGCATCAGGGACTTCCGCGGCCTGTCGGGCAACCAGTTCGACGGCAACGGAAACTACACGTTCGGCCTGAACGAGCAGTCGATGTTCCACGAGATCGACGTGGACAAGATTGACCGCCCGCGCGGCATGGACATCACCGTGGTGACCACCGCGACCAACAACGAAGAAGGCCGTGCACTGCTGAAGCACCTCGGCTTCCCGTTCAAGGAGAACTGAGCTAATGGCTAAGAAGGCATTGGTCAACAAGGCCAACAAGAAGCCCAAGTTCGCGGTGCGCGCCTACACCCGCTGCCAGCGCTGCGGCCGTCCGCACTCGGTGTTCCGCAAGTTCGGCCTGTGCCGAATCTGCGTCCGCGAGATGGCGCACGCCGGCGAGCTGCCCGGCGTTCACAAGAGCTCCTGGTGAGCCGGTGACGTCGTCGCCTCCCCGGCGACGACGTCACCCACCACAGACTTCCGGCTCGTAACCTCGGGCCGGGAAACGTAAGACCTACTTCGCGATAGGCCTGCGCCGGAAACGGCAGAGGGAACCGTTGTGAGAAAGGTAGAGGTCAACCTCATGACCATGACCGACCCCATCGCAGACTTCTTGACGCGTCTGCGCAACGCCAACACGGCGTACCACGATGAGGTGAAGTTGCCCCACTCGAAGATCAAGGCGAACATCGCCGAGATCCTCAAGCGCGAGGGCTACATCGCCGACTACCGCACCGAAGACGCCGAGGTGGGCAAGACCCTCATCGTCGACCTGAAGTACGGCCCGAGCCGTGAGCGCAGCCTTGCCGGCGTGCGTCGCGTCTCCAAGCCCGGTCTGCGTGTGTACGCGAAGTCCACCAACCTGCCCAAGGTTCTGGGCGGCCTCGGCGTGGCGATCATTTCCACGTCCACCGGCCTGCTCACCGATCGCCAGGCGGCCAATCAAGGAGTGGGCGGGGAAGTCCTCGCCTACGTCTGGTAAGGGAGGCCACCACAATGTCGCGTATTGGAAAGATTCCCGTCACCGTCCCCGGCGGCGTCGACGTCTCGATCGACGGCCAGGCCGTCACGGTCAAGGGTCCCAAGGGCACGCTGGACCTGACGATCTCCGAGCCGATTGCCATTGCGAAGAACGACGACGGCACGCTCAGCGTGACCCGTCCGGACGACGAGCGTCGCAGCCGCGCGCTGCACGGTCTGTCTCGCACCCTGGTGCAGAACCTCATCACCGGTGTCACCGACGGTTACACCACCAAGATGGAGATTCACGGCGTCGGTTACCGCGTCGCTCTCAAGGGCAAGGACCTCGAGTTCGCACTCGGCTACAGCCACCCGGTCCCGATCGAGGCTCCGGAAGGCATCACCTTCGCGGTCGAGTCGCCCACCAAGTTCTCGGTGTCGGGCATCGACAAGCAGAAGGTCGGGCAGATCTCGGCCAACATCCGTCGTCTCCGTCGTCCGGACCCGTACAAGGGCAAGGGCGTGCGTTACGAGGGTGAGCAGATCCGCCGCAAGGTCGGAAAGACGGGTAAGTGATATGAGCCAGACTGCAAACCAGAAAGCCAAGCGGGTTCCGCTCGGCAAGGATGCGTCCACGAAGCGTCGCCTGTCGAAGGTGCGTCGTCACTTCCGTCTCCGCAAGAAGGTCTCCGGCACGCCCGAGCGTCCCCGCCTGGTCGTCAACCGGTCCTCGCGCCACATCCACGTCCAGCTCGTGGACGACCTCGCAGGCCACACCCTGGCTGCCGCATCGACCACCGAGGCCGACGTGCGTGCAGCGGACGGCGACAAGAAGGCCCTCAGTGCGAAGGTCGGTCAGCTGATCGCCGAGCGCGCGAAGGCTGCCGGTGTCGAGGCCGTCGTGTTCGACCACGGTGGACACGGCTACCACGGTCGCATCGCGGCCCTTGCGGACGCAGCTCGCGAAGGCGGGTTGAAGTTCTGATGACCAAGACCGAGTACATGAACGGAAGGACAGCCTGATGCCGGGACGTCAGAGGCGTGACGGCGGAAGCGGACCCGCCGGACAGAGTGGCCCCAACACGGGGGACAACCGCGGCGGCGGCGACCGTCGTGGTGGCGGTCGCGACGATCGTCGCGGCGGACAGTCGGCCGAGAAGTCGAACCACATCGAGCGCGTCGTTACGATCAACCGCGTGTCGAAGGTCGTCAAGGGTGGTCGTCGCTTCAGCTTCACCGCTCTGGTGATCGTGGGCGACGGCAACGGACTGGTCGGCGTCGGCTACGGCAAGGCCAAGGAAGTTCCTGCGGCCATCCAGAAGGGCGTCGAGGAGGCTCGCAAGAGTTTCTTCCGCGTTCCGATGATCGGCAGCACCATCACGCACCCGGTTCAGGGTGAGGCCGCAGCGGGCGTCGTCATGCTGCGTCCGGCAAGCCCCGGTACCGGTGTCATCGCCGGTGGCGCGGTGCGTGCCGTGCTGGAGTGCGCCGGTATCCACGACATCCTGTCGAAGTCGCTCGGTAGCGACAACGCCATCAATGTCGTGCATGCGACCGTTGCTGCGCTCAAGGGCCTGCAGCGTCCCGAGGAAGTTGCGGCTCGCCGCGGTCTCCCCCTCGAAGACGTGGCTCCCGCCGGCATGCTGCGTGCACGCGCACAGGCTGGGAGCGTGAAGTAATGGCCGAACTCAAGGTCACTCAGATCAAGAGCACCATCGGTACCAAGCAGAACCAGAAGAACTCGCTGCGCACGCTGGGCCTGAAGGGCATCCGTCAGACTGTTGTTCGTGAGGACAATGCGCAGAACCGCGGTCTGATCAACGTGGTGCGCCACCTCGTCACAGTTGAGGAGGTCTAACCATGACCATCAAACTGCATCACCTGCGCCCCGCACCCGGAGCCAAGTCCGACAAGATTCGTGTCGGTCGTGGTGAAGGCGGCAAGCGCGGCAAGACCGCCGGTCGCGGCACGAAGGGCACCAAGGCCCGCAAGAACGTGCCCGCAGCCTTCGAGGGTGGACAGATGCCGCTGCACATGCGTCTGCCCAAGCTCAAGGGTTTCACCAACCCGTTCCGCACCGAGTACCAGGTCGTCAACGTCGGCGACATCGCCCGTCTGTTCCCCGAGGGTGGACAGGTCACGGTCGAGGACCTCGTTGCCAAGGGTGCCGTTCGCAAGAACCAGCTCGTCAAGGTTCTCGGCGACGGCGACCTGACTGTCGCCGTTCAGGTGACGGTCGACAAGTTCACCGGCTCCGCCAAGGAGAAGATCGCTGCTGCCGGTGGTTCCGCCACCGAGCTGTGAGCTATCACCGCTAGCCAGTAGATGGCCGCCGTACAGCCTCGCGCTGTACTGCGGCCATTTGCGGCTGTACGGGCAGCACTGCCGCAGGTCTCCCAACTGTGCGTTCAGTTGCCACTGTTAGAGTTCTAGAGTTCATTCACGGACAAGTCTGCTTTCGACTTCGTCTCCCCACCGTCGTGCCAGGAGGATCTTTGCTTTCCGCCTTCGTCTCGGCCCTCAGGACCCCGGACCTGAGGCGGAAGATCCTCATCGCGCTCGGTCTCGTTGCGCTCTATCGCATCGGCGCGGTGATTCCGTCGCCGGGCGTCGACTACGGCAACGTCCGAGCCTGTGTCGATCAGCTCTCGGGCGGCGACTCCGCGGGTATCTACTCGCTGATCAACCTGTTCTCCGGCGGCGCACTGCTCCAGCTGTCCATTTTCGCGATCGGCATCATGCCGTACATCACGGCCAGCATCATCGTCCAGCTGTTGACGGTCGTCATCCCGAAGTTCGAGGAACTCCGGAAGGAAGGCCAGTCCGGCCAGGCGAAGATGACGCAGTACACGCGTTATCTGTCGGTCGCCCTGGCGATCCTGCAGGCCACCGGCATCGTGGCGCTCGCGTCGCGCGGCCAGCTGCTGCAGGGCTGCCAGGAAGAGATCATCGCCGACAAGAGCATCTTCGGCCTCGTGATCATCGTGCTGGTCATGACCGCCGGCGCTGCGCTCGTCATGTGGTTCGGTGAGGTCATCACCGAGCGCGGTGTCGGCAACGGCATGTCGCTGCTGATCTTCTCTGGTATCGCGTCCCGCCTGCCGTCCGAGGGCAAAGCCATCCTGGACAGCCGCGGGGGACTGATCTTCGCGATCGTCTGCGTCGCGGCACTCGCCATCATCGCCGGCGTCGTCTTCGTCGAACAGGGGCAGCGGCGCATTCCGGTGCAGTACGCCAAGCGCATGGTCGGCCGCAAAATGTACGGCGGTTCGTCGACGTACCTGCCGCTCAAGGTCAACCAGGCCGGCATCATCCCGGTCATCTTCGCGTCGTCGCTGCTGTACCTGCCGAACCTCATCGCGCAGCTCACCGGCGCCACGTCGTCCGCCGATCCCAGCTGGTGGCAGCGGATCATCAACGAATATCTGGTGAATCCCAACAACCCGGTGTACATCGTCATCTACTTCGCGCTGATCGTGTTCTTCGTGTTCTTCTACGTCGCGATCACGTTCAATCCGGAAGAGCGCGCGGACGAGATGAAGAAGTTCGGCGGCTTCATTCCCGGTATCCGCCCGGGTCGCCCCACCGCGGATTACCTGAATTACGTGCTCAACCGCATCACCGTTCCCGGCTCGATCTACCTCGGCCTGATCGCGGTGTTGCCCCACTTCTTCCTGTCCGGAGACCAGACCTCCAGCAGCATCTTCGGTGGTGCGGCTGTGCTGATTCTCGTCAGCGTCGCCCTGGACACGGTCAAGCAGATCGAAAGTCAATTGATGCAACGTAACTACGAAGGGTTCCTCAAGTGAGACTTGTCCTCCTTGGTCCTCCCGGTGCAGGCAAGGGCACCCAGGCCGCGATTCTGTCCGAGAAGCTCGGCGTCCCCCACATCTCCACGGGCGATCTGTTCCGCGCGAACATCGGCCAGTCCACCCCCCTCGGCCTCGAGGCGAAGAAGTACCTGGACGCCGGGGACCTGGTTCCCAGCGAGATCACCAACAACATGGTGAAGGCCCGCGTCGGCGAGCCGGACGCGGCCAACGGATTCCTCCTGGACGGCTTCCCCCGGACTGTCGACCAGGCTCAGGCGCTCGAGGCGATCCTGGCCGAGCTGAACACCAAGCTCGACGCCGTGCTGTCCTTCGTCGTCGACGAGGACGTCGTGGTCGAGCGGATGCTGGCCCGTGGCCGTGCCGACGACAAGGAAGACGTCATCCGCAACCGGCTCCGGGTGTACCGCGAGGAGACCGCGCCGCTGCTGGACTACTACAAGGACCAGCTGGTGACCGTCGACGCTCTGGGCGAGGTCGACGAGGTCAACGCTCGCGCACTGGCAGCGCTGGGTAAGTAATGGGCTTCGGGCGTAAGCGCAAGGTCGTTCCGTTCCGGACCGACGGCGAGCTCGACGCGATGGCGGCCGCCGGTGCCATCGTCGGTGCGGCTCTGGTGGCGGTCCGTGATGCGGCGAAGCCGGGTGTGAGCACGCTCGAACTCGACGAGGTGGCCGAATCGGTCATCCGCGATTCCGGCGCCGTGCCGTCGTTCAAGGGCTACCACGGGTTCAGCGGATCGATTTGTTCGTCCGTGAACGATCGTGTGGTGCACGGGATTCCCTCGGCGGAAGACATTCTCGCTGAGGGAGACCTCGTCTCCATCGACTGCGGCGCCATTCTCGACGGCTGGCACGGCGACTCTGCGTGGACCTTCGGTGTCGGGGACGTCATCGAAGCGGACCAGCAGCTCAGCGAGGCCACTCGGCTGTCCATGGAGGCGGGGATCGCGGCGATGCTGCCCGGCAACCGCCTCACCGACATCTCCCACGCAATCGAGCTCGGCACTCGCGCCGCCGAGGTCGCGCACGACCGTAAGTACGGGATCGTCGACGGCTACGGCGGTCACGGGATCGGCCGGGAGATGCACATGGAGCCGTTCCTCGCCAACGAGGGAGCTCCGGGCAAGGGGCCGCAACTGGTGGTCGGTTCCGTTCTGGCGATCGAGCCGATGTTGACCCTCGGCACCACCGATACCGTTGTCCTCGAGGACGATTGGACCGTCGTCACCACCGATGGCACCCGTGCCGCGCACTGGGAGCACACGGTCGCCGTCACCGAGGACGGGCCGCGCATTCTCACCCTGCGTCCGGAGTAGCGCTCACACGAGGGTGTGGGCCTACACGTCGATCAGCAGCGTCACCGGGCCGTCGTTGACGAGGCTCCCAACTGTTGCCACGATATCTAATACTATCGCGTATGTTCTGACACTGTCTGTCAAGGCGAATTTGTGAGGCTGCGGAATACTTGGGCATGTCGGAAGTTGGTGTGCGCAAGTCGGCATCGAAGGGCCGGTTGCCCTCTCGGCGGACCATTTCGGGTCACCGAATCTTTGACCGCGCAGACCTCGACGCCTATCTGAGCAGGCCCGCATCGGAGTGTGCGGGAGCGACGCCGGAGAGGGTGGAGGCAGTGTATTGCCGGGTGTCGGGCTCGACAGGGCACCAGTCGGCGTTGGCCAATGAGGAAAAGATGTTGCGGGAGACCGCTGCTGGTGAGGTGTATCGGGGTCTACCAGGATCGCGGTTCGGGTCTCAAGGGAGCAGAGGACGGGCTTGGACCGGATGCTCGACGACGCGGCCAACGGCCGGTTCATGGTGGTGCTGGTGGTGTGGCGAGATCGATTGGCCCGGTTCTCCGGTGGCGTGGATCGGGCGGTTCGTGTCGGAGGGCGGCGTTACAGTCGAGGTCCTGCGAGACAAGTGTGACACATCGCTGGTGGAGGGGTTGATGGATGACTTCATGGTGTTGCTTGCATCGTTGTCCGGCCGGTTCGATCAGCTGCGGTCGAAACAGAATCAACACCAGCTTCGGGGCGACGCCGCCGCACGGCTGGGGAAGGGGGCACCGATGAGCATCTCGGGCGATCGCGGGTCTTCGTCGAACACGAAGGTGCTCGCCGATCGTGCATTGTGCCCGGCATGACCGGGCCGGGATCGACTGCGCCGCGGCAGTTCGCGTTCACCACCCGCGCCCACATGGCAGTCGACGACACGACCGGCGAGCAGATCGGACTCGACGACGTCGACACCCGAGCCGGGTGGCTGCTCGACCTGAACACCGCGGCGGGCGCCGAGTTGGTGTCGCGGCTGTGGCATCCGGCGACCTTCGATGTTCTCGCCGCCGGTCGTGACCGCCAGGGCCGCAAGCTGCCCGCACAAGGTCACGTCGCCGCGGCCCGCCTCAACTGGAACCCGGACTATCCGGATGGGGTCTATGTGCCGTCGCGGGTCACGCGGGTGGTGACGGCGCAGGTGATGGCCACCCTGCGGACCCTGGCCTACCGGGACACCGCGATCACGGCACTCTCGGCCCGGTTCGACCCGACCACCGGGGCTGTGGCGCCGCCGACCGAGCCGGGAGCCTCTGTGCCGTCGGGTTTCGCTCGGGGCGTGCGACGCCAGCTCGCCGCCCGCGCCCGCCGAACCGACGGGGCACCGGCCGGCCGGTTGCGGATCACCGACGTCCAGGAACCGCCCCGGATGGCGGCGATGGCCCAACTGTCGGCCGCCGATCGGCAGCTCGCGCAGATCACCGTGGCAGAGCGTGAGCTGGTGTTGACGGTGAAGCTGCCCACCAGCCCCGCCCCGGCGGGGCGGGCGCAGTGGCGCAGTGTCCGGCTGACCGCCACCATCCCCGCGCACCTGCACGGCAGGGCGATCACCGACTGGCACCTACCGACCCTGGTCCTCGACCGCCGGGGCCTGCTGTGGCGGTGCGCCGCGACCGAGATGGTGCCCGTCGCCGATCTCACAGCGAGCACGGTCGCTGTAGGGGTGGATTGGTCGCCGTCCACTCTCGGTGCCGCCGCCATCGTGGCAGAGGACCCAGGCGGGCTGTCCTCGGATTACCGGGGCTGGACCTACGACGACCGAGGCCTCGGGATCAAACTGGCGCGCCTGCAAGCCGAAGGGCAGCTGCTGCACGCCAAGGCCGCCCGGTTGACCCAACTGGCCGCCACCGCCCAACCCGAGGTCCGTGCCCGGCTGGAGGCGAAGATCGCCGTCCTCGGCGCCTACCGCGAGGCGGTGGGCGCCAAGAGAGGCAAGATCAACCGGGAACTCGCGTTCCACTTCGCCGGCCAGGTCACCGACTACGCCGCCCCGGCGGGCGCGCAGGTGATCGCGGTGGAAGATCTCACCACCCTCGAGACCCGCGGACACGGACGCGTCAACAACAACCGGGCCGCGCAGTCCGCCCGCCGCCAAGCGGTCGCCGCCCTCGCACACACCGCCGCGGGTGTCGGTATCACGGTGGTCTCGGTGCCGGCCCGAGGATCGTCCGCATTGTGTCCGGGCTGCGACGAACCCCTCTGCCGTCCCGGCGGCTATCACACCGCGTGGTGTTCACGTTGCCGGGTCGGCGGCAACCGTGACCACGTCGCGGGGGTGAACCTGGCCAAACGCGCGCTCCTCGGCAAGAACAACGTCGCCCGTCGGCGTGGGCGGTTGCCCGCGGTCCGGGTGGCCGAACATGCGCCGGTGCGCCGGTGCCGGGACAAGAACGGTCCGACACCGCGTAGGCCGCGGCATCGCCGGGTCCGCCGCAGCCTGCCCGCCGCAACACCGCGGATGGGGGTGAATCCGAAAGAGCATGTTCCTGCATCGCAAGCGTCGGTGTGGGACACGGTCAAACCCCCAGCACCGCACGGTGATGCGGGTAGCCGTGACACACATATATCTCAGGCGCCCGCCACACCAGTGGCAGACAGTATGAGATCTACGTAGACGCTGATCTCCATGTGTTCGGACACCAGTTCGCGCAGGGCGCCGGTGAATTCGTCCACCAGTGGTTCCGCCATGGGCCTCGGTGCCGCGGCGGACCAGGAGGGGCGCCGGCCCAGGCGGGTGTCCGCCATGAGCGTGAACTGGTTGGGGACGAGTACCGGGGCGTCGAGGTCGGAGGCGGACTGTTCGTTCTCCAGGATGCGCATGGTCCGCACCTTCTTCGCGAGCAGAGCCGCCTTCGCCTCGTCGTCCGTATGGTTGACGCCGACCAGGACGAGCAGCCCGTGGCCGCCGGCCGGGGGTGATCCGTCCGACCTCGTCGCCGTCGACGCGGACCGACGCGGACGTCACTCGCTGAGCAGGGCGCGCACGCACACCATCCTTCGAGTCGTGGCCGGTGGGTTTCGGAAGAGGGATTCTCGCCGGGCGGGCAGGTCCCGTCACGGACCGCATTTGGCCTGGTGAGCAAATTCCCGTAACATGGATCAACGGTGCGCTATGCGTACCGGTTGTCTGCGTGCCCAGTGCCGGATTCGCTCCGGATTGTTCATGTTTCGACCGGTGAAGATCCCATTGGGCGCCACGGTAACGGAAACAGATGCAATAAGCACGCCAAACCACATGGATCGCGGAGGATATGGCTAAGAAAGACGGGGCCATCGAGGTCGAGGGACGAGTAGTCGAGCCGCTGCCCAATGCGATGTTCCGCATTGAGCTCGAGAACGGCCACAAGGTTCTCGCCCACATCAGCGGAAAGATGCGTCAGCACTACATTCGCATCCTCCCGGAAGATCGCGTTGTCGTAGAGCTCTCGCCCTACGACTTGTCGCGCGGACGCATCGTTTACCGGTACAAGTAAAAGCTTCCCCGCCCGACCAGGTCGGGGAGAAGTACGTCCGCTGCGGATCTGCGTAGTGGGCTGCCACAAAACAGGAGATCAGAAGACGTGAAGGTTCAGCCGAGCGTCAAGAAGATCTGCGAGAAGTGCAAGGTGATCCGTCGTAACGGCCGGGTCATGGTGATCTGCGAGAACCTGCGCCACAAGCAGCGTCAGGGCTAGATCTCCGCTTTTCGAGGATCTGCTTGGCAACAAGCAAAGATGACCTCCCAGCACCAGCCAGCACTCACGGCTTTCGAGCAGGTACTGGTTCACCCCCGGCACGGAGGCCGGGGCCCCACTGAGTTAGTTGAAGCATTGGCGGTCGCGAGACCGCCGACGTTTGAAGAGGCACAGGGGATGGACTGGGAGCAGACCTCCGCACACCGATAGGAAATGCCGACATGGCACGTCTCGCAGGTGTCGATCTTCCCCGTGAAAAGCGGATGGAGATCGCACTTACTTACATCTACGGCATCGGCCGTACCCGCTCCAAGGAGATCCTGGACGCCACCGGCGTCAGCCCGGATCTGCGGAGCAAGGATCTCTCGGACGAGGATCTGGCCAAGCTCCGCGAGTATATCGAGGAGTCGCTGAAGGTCGAGGGTGACCTTCGCCGCGAGGTCCAGGCCGACATCCGACGCAAGATCGAGATCGGCTGCTACCAGGGCCTGCGCCACCGTCGTGGTCTGCCCGTGCGTGGTCAGCGCACCAAGACCAACGCCCGCACCCGTAAGGGTCCGAAGCGCACCATTGCAGGCAAGAAGAAGGCGAAGTAATGCCCCCCAAGTCACGTGGCACCGGTCCGAAGAAGACCCAGAAGGCGCGTCGCAGGGACAAGAAGAACGTCCCGCACGGCGCCGCTCACATCAAGAGCACGTTCAACAACACCATCGTGTCCATCACGGACCCCGCCGGAAACGTGATTTCCTGGGCGTCCTCGGGACACGTCGGCTTCAAGGGTTCGCGTAAGTCGACCCCGTTCGCCGCTCAGCTGGCCGCAGAGAACGCTGCCCGCAAGGCGCAGGAGCACGGTGTGAAGAAGGTCGACGTCTTCGTCAAGGGCCCCGGCTCCGGCCGTGAGACCGCGATCCGCTCGCTTCAGGCCGCAGGCCTCGAGGTCGGCACCATCTCCGATGTCACCCCCCAGCCGCACAACGGCTGCCGTCCGCCCAAGCGGCGTCGGGTCTAGCGGGAAGGATAGGTAGAAGAAAATGGCACGTTATACCGGACCCATCACCCGCAAGTCGCGTCGTCTGCGCGTCGACCTCGTTGGAGGCGACCAGGCGTTCGAGCGTCGTCCCTACCCGCCGGGCCAGCACGGCCGCGCGCGGATCAAGGAGAGCGAGTACCTGCTCCAGCTGCAGGAGAAGCAGAAGGCTCGCTTCACCTACGGCGTCATGGAGAAGCAGTTCCGCCTGTACTACAAGGAGGCGAACAACCGCCCCGGTAAGACCGGTGAGAACCTGCTCCGCATCCTGGAGTCGCGTCTCGACAACGTCGTGTACCGCGCCGGACTGGCTCGCACCCGCCGCCAGGCCCGTCAGCTGGTCACCCACGGCCACCTCCTTGTGAACAACAAGAAGGTCGACATCCCCAGCTACCGCGTCTCCCAATACGACATCATCGATGTCAAGGACAAGTCGCTGTCCACGCTTCCCTTCCAGGTTGCGCGCGAGACCCAGGGCGATCGCCCGATCCCGGGTTGGCTGCAGGTTGTCGGTGGACGTCTCCGGGTTCTGGTTCACCAGCTTCCCGAGCGTGCGCAGATCGACGTTCCTCTGCAGGAACAGCTCATCGTCGAGTACTACTCGAAGTAGGCCTCTCGGCCCGTGCGCCTTTCTGGTAGTTCCGACTACCGGAAAGGCGCACGGGCACGAAGTGCCTTTCCCATCGTGGGCGTCAAATAGCGGACGCCCGTCCAGGAGGAAATCCAATGCTCATTTCTCAGCGACCCACGCTGACCGAAGAGGTCATCGCTGACAACCGCTCGAAGTTCGTCATCGAGCCCCTCGAGCCAGGCTTCGGGTACACCCTCGGCAACTCGCTCCGTCGCACGCTGCTCTCGTCTATTCCCGGCGCAGCTGTCACGAGCATCCGCATCGACGGCGTTTTGCACGAGTTCACCACAGTTCCCGGTGTGAAGGAAGATGTCACCGACGTCATCCTGAACCTCAAGGGCCTCGTCGTGAGCTCCGAAGAGGACGAGCCGGTCACCATGTACGTCCGCAAGCAGGGCCCCGGCGCTGTGACTGCAGGCGACATTGTGCCCCCGGCCGGCGTCACCGTGAACAACCCGGATCTGCACATCGCCACCCTGAACGACAAGGGAAAGCTGGAGATCGAGCTCGTCGTCGAGCGCGGTCGCGGCTACGTCCCCGCCGTCCAGAACAAGGCGTCCGGCGCCGAGATCGGCCGTATCCCGGTCGACTCGATCTACTCGCCGGTGCTCAAGGTCACCTACAAGGTGGAGGCCACCCGCGTCGAGCAGCGCACCGACTTCGATCGGCTCGTGCTCGATGTGGAAACCAAGAACTCCATCACCGCTCGGGACGCGCTCGCTTCGGCGGGCAAGACCCTGGTTGAGCTCTTCGGCCTGGCCCGTGAGCTGAACGTCGAAGCAGAAGGCATCGAGATCGGACCCTCGCCCGCCGAGGCCGATCACATTGCTTCGTTCGGACTGCCCATCGAGGACCTGGACCTGACGGTCCGTTCCTACAACTGCCTCAAGCGCGAAGGTGTTCACACCGTCGGTGAGCTTGTCGGCCGTACCGAGTCCGATCTGCTCGACATCCGCAACTTCGGACAGAAGTCCATCGACGAGGTGAAGGTCAAGCTGCATTCGCTCGGCCTGGCCCTCAAGGACAGCCCCGCGTCCTTCGATCCCACCACCGTTGCCGGCTACGACGCCGCCACCGGAACGTGGAGCGACACGGACGCCGGTTCCTTCGGTGATGCCGAGGGCACCGAGGACTACGCCGAGACCGAACAGCTGTAGCTCACGGTCCTTTACTAGGAGATCATCATGCCCAAGCCCAAGAAGGGTGCCCGCTTCGGCGGGTCGGCTTCGCACCAGAAGGCGATCTTCGCCAATCTGGCTACCGCGCTCTTCGAGCACGGCCGCATCACCACCACGGAGTCCAAGGCCAAGGCCCTGCGCCCGTACGCCGAGAAGCTCGTCACGCACGCCAAGGCCGGAACCCTGGCTCACCGTCGCGAGGTTCTCAAGGTCATCCGCAACAAGGATGTCGTGCACACCCTGTTCGCGGAGATCGGCCCGTTCTACGCCGATCGTGACGGCGGCTACACCCGCATCATCAAGACGGTCCCCCGCAAGGGCGACAACGCGCCGATGGCGATCATCGAGCTCGTCAAGGAGAAGACCGTCACCTCCGAGGCCGACCGCGCTCGTCGCGTGAAGGCATCGAAGGATGCGCCGGCTGCAGCTCCCGCCGAGGAGAACGTCGTCGAGGCCGTCGAGGCCGAGGCAACCGACGCCGAGGTCGAGAACGCTGACGCCGTCGTCGAGGCCATCGAGGACGAGTCCGCCACCGCGGCCGACGCTCCCGAGGCCGAAGAGGCCAAGAAGGACTAGTCCACTTGGTTTCGGCACACGCTGAATCGAACGAGCCCGTCGTCCCCGAGAGGGACGGCGGGCCCGTTTCGTATGAGACCCGCCGCTTGCGTCTGGACATCGCGTACGACGGAACGGATTTCTCCGGGTGGGCACGCCAGAACGGCCTGCGCACCGTGTGCGGGGAGATCGAGGAGAAGCTGGGCGCCGTCCTGCGAACCCCCTTGCAACTCACCGTGGCGGGGCGGACCGATGCCGGGGTCCACGCCACCGGTCAGGTGGCGCACGTCGACGTACCGGTCGACGCGCTGCCGGACGATCCGTCCAGGCTGGTTCGCCGGCTCGCGCGGTTCCTCCCGAAAGACGTGCGCATCAAGCGGATCTCCTTCGCGCCCGAGCACTTCGACGCGCGGTTCTCCGCGATGCGCCGGCATTACGAGTACCGCCTGACGTCGGCCGCCTACGGTGCAGATCCGCTCCGGGCCCGGGACACGGTGTCGTACCCGAAGGTCCTCGACCTCGAGCTCATGCGCTCGGCGTCCGCGACGCTGCTGGGGTTGCACGACTTCGCGGCGTTCTGCAAACGCCGCGAAGGCGCCACGACCGTCCGTGATCTCCAACGTTTCGACTGGGAGCGCGACGGCGACGTGTTCACCGCCTTCGTCAGCGCGGACGCGTTCTGCTGGTCGATGGTGCGCAGTCTCGTCGGCGCGGTTCTCGCGGTGGGGGAGGGCCGGCGCGATCTCGACTGGATCGACGGGCTGCTCCGGGAGACGTCGCGAGCGAGCTCGATTCTAGTGGCTCCCGCTCACGGACTCTGTCTCGTACGCGTCGACTATCCCGAGGACGCAGACCTGGCGGCGCGCAATCGGATCACCCGAGACGTCCGGACCGTGCCGGGCGGCTGCTGCGGCGACTGAAGGCCGTTCGCCGGCACCGAAGGATCGCCCCGGAAGAAGGAGCCAGTTCATGACCGCAGTCGAGTCCGTCCGGATCGAGATCATCGTCGGGTCCGTCCGGGTCGGCCGGATCGCTCCCGTCGTCACCCGCTGGTTCGCCGAACGTGCGCGCGCCTACCCGGGACTCGACGTCGGGATCATCGATCTGGCCGACACTGCGTTGCCGCAGGATCTCGGCGCATCCCCGGCCACGGACGATTTCCGGGAGCGCGTGGGACGAGCCGACGGGTTCGTGGCCGTCACCTCCGAGTACAACCACGGTTACCCGGCGGCGCTGAAGACCGCGTTCGACAGCGTCAAGCACGAATGGCGCTCGAAGCCCATCGGATTCGTGTCCTACGGCGGGTTGGCCGGTGGGCTGCGCGCGACCGAACAACTGCGTCAGGTGGTGGCCGAACTGCACATGGTGTCGGTGCGGCAGAGCGTGAGCTTCCACCAGGTGCGCAAGAGATTCGACGACGAGGGGCAGACCTCGGACGGCGCCGCCGTCGACTCGGCGGACCGCATGCTCGCAGAGTTGGTGTGGTGGGCCGACGCCACACGTGTCCAGCGCGCGAACACCCCGTATCCCGGCTAGTACTGGTACACCGGCTGGTACTCGTCCACCGCGCGGGGTCGTCCGATGAACGCGGTCTCGGACGAGATGGTGACCAGCATCAGTTCGATGCTCGTCCCGCCGGTCGACAGCAGGATGCGGTCGCCCAGCGCGTTCGGCTGAACGGTGGACAGGTCCGGTTCAGCGCCCGGGCAAACTACCAAGATGTGCAGGCGAAGTGGGACCGCGCTCACGAGGATCTGCTCCAGGTTCTGCAGACGATCGCGAAGGTCGTCCAGGACGGCGCCGTCGATATGCAGACTGCAGAAGACCGGAACGCCACGGCGTGGCTCTGATCATCGCGTGACACGCCGAGTGCCCCAGCAATCCCCGGTTGCTGGGGCACTGTTGTCTCCGCCGGGTCGAACGAGTGGATCAGTCGGCGGGCGGTATCAGCCGGCTGAGGACGACGCTGCTCTTGGTCTGCAGCACCGCCGGCTCGGACCGCAGGTTCTCCAGCGTTCGTTCGAGATGTGCGGTGTCGGTGGTGCGGACGCGGAGCAGAGCGTTGGCGTCACCGGTGACGGTGTACGCCTCCTGGACCTCGGTGTGCCGGGACACGATCCGTGCGATCTCGACGGCCGAGGTGCGCCCACTGCAGTACAACTCGACGAACACCTCGACGCCCTGGCCGAGGGCACGGGGATCGAGCGCCGCATGAAATCCGGTGATCACCCCCGACTCCACCAATCGATCGACCCGGCGCTTCACCGCGGGCGCGGACAACCCGACCTCGGCGCCGATGGTGGCGAAGCTGGACCGTGCGTTGCGCTCCAGTCGCGCAACGATCCGCCGGTCGAGCCCGTCCAGACGCAACGAATCCTCCATGTAATGGAACGCTAGCGCATTGATCAGGGGTTTTGCTGGGTGGATACTGATCTCACCGACACCGATCGAGGGGGAGTGAAGATGGCGCCCACTGCTGGTATCGAGTCCGAGAAACCGTACGAGGAGACGGCGGTCACGCCTACCGATGCCGCCCGCGCGGTCCGCCACGCTCACACGCGGACCTATCTGATGTGCCCGCCCACCTATTTCGACGTCGTCTACGCCATCAATGACTGGATGCGCCCCGGTGAACCCGTGGACCACGACCGCGCGATGTCGCAGTGGTCGGCACTCGCGGACACCTACCGGCGGCTCGGCCACGAGGTGCTGACGATCGACCCCGTCGAGGGACTCCCGGACATGGTGTTCGTCACGGACAGCGGAGTCGTCGTCGATGGTGTCGCTCTCGGCGCCCGGTACCGGTCCGCCGAGCGGCGCGCCGAGGCTGACCACGTGTTCCGGTGGTTTCAGGCCAACGGAATGCTCAGGCCCACCCTGCCGCGGTACGTCAACGAAGGGGAGGGCGACTTCCTCGTCGTCGGCGACGTGATACTCGCCGGAACCGGGTTCCGGTCCGACCCGCGGTCGCACGCCGAGGCGGCGGCGCATCTGGGTCGTCCGGTGATCACCCTGAACCTGGTCAATCCCCGCTACTACCACCTCAACACTGCGCTGGGTGTGCTCGACGACTCGTCGATCGCCTACCTGCCCGCGGCGTTCTCGCCCGACAGTCGCGCGGTCCTCGAGCGAATGTTCCCGGATGCGGTGATCGCGGCCGAGACCGACACCGACTGGCTCGGACTCAACCTGGTGAGCGACGGCGCCAATGTGGTGCTGCCCGTGCAGGCTTCGCATCTTGCGGACCAGTTGTCCGACCGCGGTTACGAGCCCGTGCCGGTCGACTATTCGGAGTTCCTCAAATCCGGTGGCGGAATCAAGTGCAGCACTTTGGAGCTCCGCGGCGTCCGCGGGCTCGGTGATGCGGGAAGTCAGGGGTGACCAGCCATGTCGGACAGGGTCGTTTCGGTGTCGGATGCCACGCGTGAGCAGTTGACCAGGGCCGACGAGCACAGCGCGCACAACTACTCGCCGCTGCCGGTCGTGATCGAGTCGGGCGCGGGCTCGTGGGTGAAGGGTATCGACGGCGTCGACTACCTGGACGTTCTCGCCGGGTACTCGGCACTCAACTTCGGCCACGCACACCCCATCCTCGTCCGGGTGGCGCGCGAGCAACTCGGCCGGCTCACCCTGACCAGCCGCGCCTTCCAGCACGACCGTTTCGCCTCCTTCTGCGAGGACCTGAGCCGGCTGTGCCGAAAGGAGGCCGTGCTGCCCATGAACACGGGCGCCGAGGCCGTCGAGACGGCGCTGAAACTGGCCCGCAAATGGGGGTACGACGTCAAGCGCGTGCCGCCGGGGCGTGCCGAGGTGATCACGTGCGCCGGCAACTTCCACGGCCGCACCATCTCGATCGTCGGATTCTCGTCCGATCCGGACGCGTACACGGGGTTCGGTCCGTACTCGGCGGGCTTCGCGTCCGTCGAATACGGGAACGCGGACGCACTCGAGGCGGCGATCACCGAGAACACGGTGGCGGTGCTCCTCGAACCGATCCAGGGGGAGGCCGGAGTTCTGGTGCCGCCACCGGGCTACCTCGCGTCGGTCCGGGACATCTGCACGCGGCGCGGCATCCTCATGATCGCCGACGAGATCCAGAGCGGACTCGGGCGGACCGGCGACACGTTCGCGTGCGACCACGAGAACGTGATCCCCGACGTGTATGTCCTGGGCAAGGCGCTGGGCGGCGGGCTGATGCCGGTGTCCGCCGTCGTCGCCGACTGGTCGGTGATGACGGTGATCGGTCCCGGACAACACGGGAGCACGTTCGGGGGCAATCCGCTCGCGTGCGCCGTCGGGAGCGCGGTGGTGGAACTGCTCGAGACCGGTGAATACCAGCAGCGCAGCCGCGAGCTCGGTGCCTACCTGCACAGCATGCTGTCGCAACTGCCGGCCGAACACGTGTCGGAGGTGCGTGGACGCGGATTGTGGGCAGGTGTGCAGCTGACCGACGGCATGCCGTCCGCCCGCACGATCTGTGAAAGACTCCTGGCCCGCCGGGTGCTGGCAAAGGACGCGCACGAGGGCACCATCCGCATCGCCCCGCCGCTGGTGATCGAACGCCAAGAGCTGACCTGGGCGGTCGAACAGCTGGCCGATGCGCTCGCCGAGTGAATTTTGACCCTGGGACGCCCCGACCGGTATTGTTCTCCATTGGCGTGCCGTGCGCCGCTGCGTCCTCGTGTCGCAGTGGCTGGCGGTTCCCGGGTCTCAACTGGCCGCCGGGAATCGCTCGACGATACGCAATGGCCAGCAGCGGATTGAACAAGACGAGGAAGTTCTGTGTCTACGTACACCCCGAAGGCCGGAGATGTGACCCGCACGTGGCACGTCATCGACGCCACTGACGTGGTGCTCGGCCGCCTTGCCGTCCAGGCAGCCAACTTGCTGCGCGGCAAGCACAAGCCCACCTTTGCACCGCACGTTGACGGCGGCGACTTCGTCGTCATCATCAACGCCGAGAAGGTTGCCATCAGCGGCAACAAGCGTGAGGGCAAGTTCCTGTACCACCACTCCGGACACCCCGGTGGTCTCAAGTCGCGCTCCGTCGGTGAGGTTCTCGACAAGAACCCCGACCGCCTCGTGGAGAAGGCCATCGTCGGCATGCTCCCCAAGAACAAGCTGGGTCGCGCCATCAGCAGCAAGCTGAAGGTCTACGCGGGCCCGAACCACCCCCACGCCGCGCAGCAGCCGGTGCCATTCGAGATCAAGCAGGTGGCCCAGTGACGGCGCCGGAGGAGCAGAACGTGTCCAACCCCGAAGAGATCACCGAGGCTGTCGAGGTCGCGGCGGACGAGTACGTGTCCGTCGAAGAGCCCGAGGTCGCCGAGGACATCGAGGCCGCTGCTGCGCCGCAGGTCCCAATCGTGATCGATCGCCCCATCCAGACCGTCGGTCGTCGTAAGGAAGCGGTTGTCCGCGTCCGTCTGACCCCCGGTTCGGGCGACTTCAAGCTCAACGGCCGCACCATCGAAGACTACTTCCCGAACAAGGTGCACCAGCAGCTGATCAAGGCTCCGCTGGTCACCGTCGAGCGTGCAGAGTCCTTCGACATCGTGGCACTGCTGCACGGTGGCGGACCGTCCGGACAGGCCGGCGCACTGCGTCTCGCCATCGCCCGCGCTCTCATCGAGGTCACACCCGAGGACCGCCCGGCTCTCAAGAGCGCCGGATTCCTCACGCGTGACGCCCGCGCCGTCGAGCGCAAGAAGTACGGCCTGAAGAAGGCCCGTAAGGCATCTCAGTACTCGAAGCGCTGATGTGTCGCCGAAGCCGCTCCACGGGGTCGGCTTCGGCACCTGTTCTTCCCGAGAGCAGGCGTCCATCGTTACCGGACGCCTGCTCTCGTGCTTTATCCGAGATGTTGTGGATTTCTAGGTGCGAGGGGTCTGGTCTATGGGTCGATTGTTCGGGACGGATGGGGTTCGTGGTCTCGCGAATACCGAGCTGACCGCCGGGCTGGCGTTGCAGGTGGCCTCCGCTGCCGCGACGGTGCTGGCGTCGTCGCCGGGCTCGGGACGCAAGACAGCTGTGGTCGGCCGTGATCCGAGGGCCAGCGGCGAAATGCTCGAAGCGGCGGTCGTCGCGGGTCTGACGTCTGCCGGCGTCGACGTTCTGAACGTCGGGGTTCTGCCGACACCCGCTGTGGCCTTCCTGACCGCGGAACTGGACGCAGCTCTCGGTGTCATGATCTCCGCCTCGCACAATCCGATGCCCGACAACGGCATCAAGATCTTCGCGGCCGGCGGACACAAACTCGACGACGAGGTGGAAGACCGGATCGAGGCCGTCGCCGCCGGAACCACGACGCGGCGGGCGCCGACCGGGGCGGGTATCGGACGTGTCCGCACGGTTCCGGACGCCGCGGAACGGTACCTGCAGCACCTGGCCACCGCACTCCAGAACAGCCTCGAAGGGCTGACCGTGGTGGTGGACTGCGCGCACGGCGCGGCCTCCGGAGTCGCTCCCGCAGCCTACCGGGCCGCCGGCGCCACCGTCGTCGCGATCAACGCCGAACCCGACGGACTCAACATCAACGACAACTGCGGGTCGACGCACCTCGAGAGCCTGCAGAAGGCGGTCGTCGAGCACGGCGCCGATCTGGGCCTCGCGCACGACGGCGATGCGGATCGATGCCTCGCTATCGACGCCGGCGGTTCACTCATCGACGGCGACGCCATCATGACCGTGCTCGCACTCGGCATGCGCGACGCAGGCGAACTGGTGGACAACACCCTCGTCGCGACTGTCATGAGCAATCTCGGTTTGCACATCGCGATGCGCGAGGCCGGGATCTCGCTGATCACCACCGCTGTCGGTGATCGCTACGTCCTTGAAGGGCTCCGATCCGGCGGCTTCAGCCTGGGCGGCGAACAGTCCGGTCACGTCGTGTTCCCCGCATTCGGCACTACCGGCGACGGAGTGCTGACGGGACTGCGGCTGATGGGCCGGATGGCGGAGACCGGACAGCCGATCGCGGACCTGGCGTCGGCGATGACGACCCTCCCGCAGGTTCTGGTCAACGTGAAGGTCACCGACAAGCGCGCCGTCGCCGCGTCCCCGGTCGTGCTGGATGCGGTCGTGGCCGCCGAGCGCAGCCTGGGCGACAACGGCCGGGTACTGCTGCGGCCGTCGGGCACCGAACAACTCGTGCGCGTGATGGTCGAGGCTTCGGACATCGATGTGGCCAGGAAGCTCGCCGACGAATTGGCGGGCACCGTCGCGTCCGTGTGAGCGACGGACGCAGACGCGAGCCGACCTGGAAATGTTCCAGGAACGGATCGACGAACGCAGGGCACGAGACGAGGCGGCCGCGGCGAATCGCACCGGCCGTGGCCGTCCCGAGCCCGCGGGTGGACCGGCACCGCCCGCGGCCCAGCGACCGAGAACACTCGACGACGACGAGTTCTATCGTCCCCCAGCTGGCTGGTGTGACCGAAACCCTCAGATGTGAGGCAGCACGCCCTCGAAGCCGGCGTCGGTGTGCTCCTCGTGTGGATCGACGAGCGTGGTGTGGGGAAGTTCGGCGTCGGCCTTCGCGAACGCTTCGTACTTCTTGTCCTCGGTGAGGTGATAGAGCAGGAAGCCGGTGAGCAGCGCGCGCGTGATCTGCTGGGTCTTCCGCTCGGAACCGCCGATCCCGAGTGCGCCCAGGAGGCGGCGCCCTTCGGTGAGCCCGGACTCCGAGGCCCCTTTGACGGCGCGGATGACTCGTTCTCCACCCCACGCCTCCGCCAGCGCCTTGGCGTTGCTGTTCATCGTGTCGATGTCGGCGCCCGCGACGATGAGCCCCGGAGCTGTGATCTTCGACGCATACTTCTCGGCCTTCGGTGCCGTCGGCGCAGGGAACAGGGCGGCGACAGCCGACACGTCCCGCTGCGCGGCGGCGAGCACCGCCACTCCCGCGCCCATACCGTGGCCTGCGAATGCGACGCGGTCGGGCTGCACACTTATCTGCCCGGGGCCGAGCCGCACACCCACACAGATGTCGAGCGTCGCGCGCAAATCGGTGGCGAGGCCCAGGTGAGAGGGCACGGGACCACGCTCGCTGTTGGGCGCGGCCACGACGATTCCCCACGACGCGAGATGCTCGAGCGTCTTCCGGTAATGGTCGGCACCTGCCATCCAGCTGTGCGCGAATGCGACAGCGGGCAGGTTGAAGCCTGATTCGGGCGTGTATACGACTCCCGGTTGTCCGGCGAGGGCGAGGTCACCCCGCAGTACGCGGTGCGGTCCTCGCTTGGACAGTTCACGGGCCAGGGTCTTCGGTTTCGGCGCCACGGGGAGAACGTTATCCGATTCGCGGGCCCGCGAGAGAGCCGATGCGGCCCACACTCCGACTTCGCGGCGTCGCCCGGTCCAAGTACCCTGATGAACCATGTGCGGAATCGTGGGATACGTCGGCCACCGGCAGGCTCTGACTGTTGTGGTGGAGGCTTTGCGGCGAATGGAATACCGCGGATACGACTCGGCCGGGATCGCCGTGCTCGACGGGCGGGGCGGCATGGCGGTGGAGCGGAAAGCGGGTCGTCTCGCGAATCTCGAGGCCGAACTGGACGAGGTCGGCGCGGAGCACTTCACCGGGAGCACCGGGATCGGTCACACGCGGTGGGCCACACACGGCCGGCCGACCGACCGCAACGCGCACCCGCATCGTGATGCGGGAGGCACCGTTGCGGTCGTCCACAACGGCATCATCGAGAACTTCGGCCCGCTGCGGGCCGAACTCGAGCACGACGGCGTCGACTTCGCCAGCGACACCGACACCGAGGTGGCGGTGCACCTCGTCGCCCGTGCCTACGCCTCGGGCGAGACGGCGGGCGACTTCGTCGCGAGCGCGCTGAGCGTGCTGCGCAGGCTCGAGGGTGCGTTCACTCTCGTCTTCACGCACTCGGCCCACCCGGACACCATCGTCGCGGCGCGTCGCTCGACGCCGCTTGTCATCGGTGTCGGCGAGGGCGAGACGTTCCTCGGTTCCGATGTCGCCGCGTTCATCGAGCACACCCGTGACGCGGTCGAGCTCGGTCAGGACCAGGTCGTTGTGATCACCGCGGACGGGTACTCGATCCTGAACTTCGACGGCTCCGAGGCGCAGGGCCGCCCATTCCACATCGACTGGGACCTCGCCGCCGCCGAGAAGGGCGGCCACGACTACTTCATGCTCAAGGAGATCGAAGAGCAGCCGGCCGCGGTCGCGGACACCCTCCTCGGTCACTTCGCGGACGGGAAGATCGTTCTCGACGAGCAGCGACTGTCGGATCAGGAACTGCGCGACGTCGACAAGGTCTTCGTCGTCGCGTGCGGCAGCGCCTACCACTCGGGTCTGCTCGCGAAGTACGCCATCGAGCACTGGACCCGTCTGCCCGTCGAGGTCGAGCTCGCCAGCGAGTTCCGCTACCGCGATCCGGTCCTGGACCGATCGACGCTGGTCGTGGCCATTTCGCAGTCCGGTGAGACTGCGGACACCCTCGAGGCCGTGCGCCACGCCAAGGACCAGAAGGCGCGTGTGCTGGCGGTGTGCAACACGAACGGCGCCCAGATTCCGCGTGAGGCCGACGCCGTCCTCTACACCCGGGCAGGTCCGGAGATCGGTGTCGCGTCGACCAAGGCCTTCCTCGCGCAGGTCACCGCGAATTACCTGGTTGGTCTTGCCCTCGCCCAGGCGCGCGGCACCAAGTACCCGGACGAGGTCGCACGCGAGTACGCCGATCTCGAGGCGATGCCTGATCTGGTGAGCCGTGTTCTCCGGACGGTGGAGCCGGTGCGGGCACTGGCGCGGGAGCTGGCCTCGTCGTCGACGGTGCTGTTCCTGGGCCGCCACGTGGGCTACCCCGTCGCGCTCGAGGGTGCGCTCAAACTCAAGGAGCTCGCGTACATGCACGCCGAGGGCTTCGCGGCCGGTGAGCTCAAGCACGGTCCGATCGCGTTGATCGAGGACGGGTTGCCGGTGATCATCGTGATGCCGTCGCCGAAGGGGCGCGCGGTGCTGCATTCGAAGCTGCTCAGCAACATTCGGGAGATCCAGGCCCGCGGTGCGCGGACCGTCGTGATCGCGGAGGAGGGTGACGAGGCCGTGCGCCCGTTCGCCGACCACCTGATCGAGATCCCGGCGGCGCCGACGCTGCTGCAGCCGTTGCTGTCGACGGTGCCGCTGCAGGTCTTCGCGGCGGAGGTCGCGCAGACGCGCGGCTACGACGTCGACAAGCCGCGCAACCTCGCGAAGTCCGTCACCGTCGAATAGCACCTGTCGAGGGGCGCGGCGCGGGCCGCGCCCCTACGGGGTGACGACGACGGTGCCCGTCATCTCCGGGTGCAGCGAACACGTGTAGTCGTAGGTGCCCGGTTCGGTGAACGTGTACGTGTAGGTCCCGGTCTGCATCAGCCGGCTCCGCAGCACGCTCTTCGCGGCGCCGACACCGACCACGTCGTGGGTGACTCCGCGGTCGTCGAAGTTCCAGGTGACGGTGTCGCCGGCCTTCACGGTGAGCGACGCGGGCGCGTACGCCATGTTCGCGACCTGCACGACGGGACCGGCCGGCGCCTCGGGCACCTCGGCGTCCGGTGAACTGCAGCCGGAGACGACGCCCGTCATCGAAATACATGCGGCGAGAGCCACTCCGGCGATCCACGACCTTCCACGTCCACGCATGATGTCGAGCGTAGTCTGACCCGGTACCGACCCTTCTCGACGAGGAGTTCCCATGCGGGGCTACTACACCGCTGACGAGGTCCGAGCCGCCGAGGCGCCGTTGCTGGCGTCACTTCCCGACGGTGCACTGATGCGACGTGCCGCACACGGACTGGCCACGGTGGTGGCGGCGGAACTGAGGGCGCGGACCGGGGGCGTCGCCGGACGCACGATCACGGTGCTGGTGGGGTCCGGGGACAACGGCGGCGACGCGCTGTGGGCCGCGGCGATGCTGCGCAGGCGCGGTGTCGCGGCCACCGCGGTGTTGCTGAAACCGGAGAGGACACAGGAGGCGGGGCTGGTGGCGTTCACCGGGGCCGGCGGGCGGCTGGCCAGTCCGTCGGACGACCCGGGCCTGCCCGACCTCGTCATCGACGGGATCGTGGGAATCTCCGGTCGGGGACCGCTGCGTCCCGATGCTGCGGCCGTCGTCGACCGGATCGACGCGCCGATCGTGTCGGCGGACCTGCCGAGCGGTGTGGACCCGGACACCGGGGCGGAGGACGGACCGGCCGTGCGGGCCGCCGTCACCGTGGCGTTCGGGGCTCTCAAACCGGTCCATGCGCTCGGGGCGGCGCACTGCGGCCGTGTCGAGCTGGTGCGCATCGGGCTGTCGCTCGGCGACGCCGGGATCACCGCACTGGACGCCGCCGACGTGGGTGCCGTATGGCCGGTGCCGGGAGCCGGCGACGACAAGTACTCACAGGGTGTCGTGGGGGTGGTCGCCGGCAGCGACGGTTACCCCGGAGCGGGCGTCCTGTGCACCGGCGCGGCGGTCACGGCCACGTCGGGGCTCGTGCGCTACGCCGGACCGTGCACTGCCGAGGTGCTGGCCCACTGGCCGGAGGTGATCGCGACCCCCGACCTCGCGAAGGCCGGACGAGTGCAGTCGTGGGTGGTCGGGCCGGGCATGGGAACAGGCGACGCCGGCCGGCGCACACTCCGGACGGTCCTCGCGTCCGACGTTCCGGTGCTGGTCGATGCGGACGGTCTCACCCTCCTCGCCGAGGACCCCGCCCTGGTGCGGTCCCGGACCGCGGCGACGCTGCTGACACCGCACGCGGGCGAGTTCGCCCGGCTGACGGGACAGGATCCGGGTCGGGACCGGGTCGCGTCGGTGAGGGCTCTCGCTGCCGACTGGAACGTCCACGTGCTGCTCAAGGGGCGGGCCACGGTGATCGCGGAACCCGGTGGGCGTGTCTTCGTCAACGAGGCGGGCGGTTCGTGGTCCGCCACGGCGGGCGCGGGTGACGTGCTCGCCGGGATCATCGGCTCGCTCATGGCCGCCGGCATCGCCCCGGACCGTGCCGCCGCGGTGGGTGCCCGAGCTCACTCGCTGGCCGCGAATCTGGCGGCGCGAGGCGGGGGCGCGGACCTCTCCGCGGGGCGTGGAACTGCACCGATCTCCGCCGGAACCCTGCTCGCGCATCTGAGGGAGTCGATCAGGGTCCTGCGTGCGGGGGTGTCACCCGAGGAAACGCCGGCTACATCGTGAATGGCAGGATCGAACATATGACGCTTGCTGAAGCAGTACCGGCGGACGAGGACGGCCACAGCGAACACGCAGCGCCCGGCAGGGCGACACCGGCACCTCAGGCGGAAGCCGTGGTGGATCTGGACGCGATCGCGCACAACGTCCGCATCCTCCGCGAGAGCGCCCGGGACGCTGCACTGATGGCCGTCGTGAAGGCGGACGGCTACAACCACGGTGCGGTGCCCGTCGCTCGGGCGGCGCTGGCAGCGGGCGCGTCGGAACTGGGCGTGACGACGGTGTCGGAGGCGCTGACGCTGCGCCGTTCGGGTATCGAGGCCCCCGTCCTGGCGTGGCTGCACACCGTCGACGCCGATTTCGCCCCCGCGATCGCGGCCGGTGTGGAACTCGGTGTCTCCTCGCCCCGTCACCTCGCTGCGGTGGTCGCCGCCGCGCGGAGCGTCGGAACCACGGCGAGCGTCACGATCAAGGTCGACACGGGGCTGAACCGCAACGGGGTGGCACCCGACGAACTGGCGCAGGTCCTCGTCGATCTGGCTCGGGCACAGGCCGAGGGCGCGGTGCGGCTGCGCGGCATCTTCTCCCATCTCGCCCACGCCGACGAACCGCACCATGCGTGGATCGATTCCCAGCGCGAACGCCTCGAAGGCGCGGTCGCTGATGCCAAGCGCCAGGGACTGGTTCCCGAAGTGGTGCACCTGTCCAATTCGGCGGCCACCCTGACCCGTCCCGACCTGCGCTTTGACATGGTTCGGCCGGGAATCGCGATATATGGTCTGTCGCCTGTTCCCGAACTCGGTCAGTTCGGTTTGCGCCCGGCGATGACACTGCGATCGAGGGTGGCTCTGGTGAAAAAGGTGGCGGCGGGTGAAGGCGTGTCCTACGGGCACATGTGGGTGGCCCCCCACGACACGACGGTCGCGCTGCTCCCGTTCGGGTACGCCGACGGGCTCCCGCGCTCGCTCAGCGGCCGTTTCGAGGTCCAGCTGGGTTCGGAGCGCCGCCCGGGTATCGGGCGTGTCTGCATGGACCAGGTGGTCGTGGACCTCGGACCGGACGGCGGGGGAGTCCGGGAAGGCGACACCGCGGTGTTCTTCGGCAACGGGGACCTCGGCGAGCCCAACGCGCAGGCCTGGGCCGACGAACTCGACACCATCCATTACGAGGTGGTGACCGGAGTACGCGGACGCACGGTGCGCAGCTACGTCGGCGCGGCGGGCACCTAGACATATGGGTGTGTCGAAGCGGTTGGGACTCGTCGGCGGGCTGCTGAGCGCACTGGCGCTCGGTTCGGTGGCCGGAGTCAACGCGTTGCGCAGCGCGACCCGGCCGGGGCGTGAGATCTACGGCGACGAGGACTTCACCCTGATGTCGCGGGACCGGCGCAGCGTCGTGGTCACCGAGGACGGCGTCGCGCTCACCGTCCGCGAGGTCGGACCCGAGGACGCCCCGGTGACGGCGGTGTTCGTGCACGGCTACTGCCTGGATATGACGTCGTGGCATTTCCAGCGCCGCCAACTCGCCGAGCGCTGGGGCGACGACGTGCGGATGGTGTTCTACGACCAACGCGGGCACGGTGATTCGGGTGCCCCGACCACGGCGAGCTGCACCATCGCGCAGCTGGGCGCCGATCTCGCGACGATCGTCGCGGCCAAGGCTCCCACCGGACCGGTTGTGCTGGTGGGGCATTCGATGGGTGGGATGACGGTGCTCGCCTTCGCCGGGCAGCAACCCGAACTGGTGGCCTCCCGCGTGGTGGGGGTGGGCCTGATCGCCACCGCTGCGGCGGGCCTCAGCGAGACCGGTTTGACGAGGAACCTGCAGAACCCGGTCATCGACGGTTTCCGGTTCGCGGTCCGGACGTCGCCCGACGTGGTCCAGCTCGCGCGGGGCGCGGCCCGCGCCCTGATCACCCCGATTCTGCGGACGGCGTCCTACGGCACGGACGTGAGTCCGCGGCTGCAGAAGTTCTCCGACTCCTTGCTGGACCGGACGTCGGTGGTCACCATCGTGAACTTCCTGCGCACGCTCGAATTGCACGACGAGTCGGCGTCACTCGCGGCGCTCGCGGACGCTCCGTGCGTCGTGGTATGCGGTGACAGCGACATGATCATCCCGTTCGGCAGTTCCCGGAAGCTCGCAGCGGACCTCCCGGAATCGGAACTGGTGCGGGTGCGCGGCGCAGGCCACCTGGTGCAGCTCGAGTTCCCGTCGGTAGTCTCCGACGCGATCGACCGGGTGCTGCAGCGTGGCCTGGCCACGGGCGAATCGCCGGAGCAGTCCGATGTCGGCTGAGGAGAAGGAGTTGGGCGTGAGCGGGACGGTGGTGCTGCCGACGACGGAGGACACCGAGCAGTTCGGGCGGAACCTCGCCCGGGGGCTCGTCGCCGGTGATCTCGTGGTGCTCGACGGACCCCTCGGTGCGGGGAAGACCGCACTGACGAAGGGAATCGGAGCCGGACTCGGCGTGCAGGGCCGAGTGACTTCGCCCACATTCGTGATCGCACGCGAGCACCGGGCGGGCACCCGACCCGACGGTGGTGCACCGGTCGGAATGGTGCACGTGGACGCATACCGACTGGGCGGCAGCGGCCCGCACGCCCTGGACGAACTGGACGCGCTCGACCTCGACACCGACCTGGCAGCAGCGGTAGTCGTCGTGGAATGGGGCGAGGGCATCGTCGAGCAACTGGTCGATCGCCACCTGCGGGTGCGCCTGCGCCGTGAACCGGAGACGGACGTCCGCACGGCCCACTGGGAGTGGATTTCCTGACGGGTCGGGTGTCGGGAGCGGTTCTGACGTGCGAGTACCCTCAGTTACCGTGCTTGTTCTCGCCATCGACACGTCCACGCCTGCCGTGACCGCCGGAGTCGTCCGGGTTTCGGCCGATTCCGCATCGGTGGGGGCGGTACACACCCTCGCGGTGCGCGTGACGGTCAACCCGCGCGCCCATGCAGAAGTCCTCACCCCGCACATCCTCGAATGCCTCACCGAGTCGGGGCACGTCGCCGCGGACCTCGATGCGGTGGTGGTCGGAGCCGGGCCCGGCCCGTTCACCGGACTGCGTGTGGGGATGGCCACCGCCGCCGCGTTCGCCGACGCCCTCGGCATACCGGCCCACGGTGTGTGCAGCCTCGACGCCATCGCCGCACAGGTCGACGGTGACCGGAATCTGCTCGTCGTCACCGATGCACGCCGGCGGGAGGTGTACTGGGCGCGCTATTCGGCGGGGGTGCGGGTGGAAGGTCCGGCGGTCATGAAGCCGCGCGACCTCGAGCCCATGCCCTCCGAGGTGGTGGCGGGATCGCCGTCGCACGTCGACTTCTTCGATCTGCCCGTCGAACCCGTGGAAACACCGTCCCCCGCAGGGTTGGTCGCGGTGGCCGCGGACGCCCTGTTCAGCGGTACCGCCCCGGAGGCGCTGGTACCGCTGTACCTGCGACGCCCGGACGCCGTCGAGTTGGCGGACCGGAAGAAATGACGTTCCGCATCGAACCGATGTCGGCCGCGGACGCCGAACGGTGCGCGGAGCTCGAGACCCTTCTCTTCGCCGGCGACGGCCCCTGGAGCGCAGGTGCGTTCCGGGCGGAACTCGCCGCCCCGCACGTGCACTACACCGTGGCGCGGGACGACGCCGGCCACGTGGTCGGGTACGCCGGAATCGCCCTGCTGGGCGATGGTGCGCATCCGGAATCCGAGATACACACGATCGGAACGGACCCGGCGTGCCAGCGCCGGGGCATCGGCGGCGCCCTCCTCGACGAGCTTCTCCGCGTCGCCGACACCCGGGGCGGCCCGGTGTTCCTCGAAGTGCGGACCGACAACGACGCGGCGATCGCGCTGTACCGACGTGAAGGATTCGAGATCGTGGGAACCCGTAAGAAGTACTACCAGCCGAGCGGTGCGGACGCGTTCACGATGCGCCGCCCCGGATCGGGTGAGGAGCCGGTGCAATGATCGTCATGGGGATCGAAAGCTCTTGTGACGAGACCGGAGTCGGCATCGTCCGGTGGAACGGCGACGGAACGTGCGAGCTGCTCTCAGACGAAGTCGCCTCCAGCGTCGACCAGCACGCCCGCTACGGCGGTGTGGTGCCGGAGGTCGCGTCCCGCGCGCATCTCGAGGCGATCGTCCCGACGATGAGGCGTGCCCTCGCCGCGGCCGGGATCGCCAAGCCGGACGCGCTCGCCGTCACCATCGGACCCGGTCTGGCCGGTGCCCTGCTCGTCGGTGTCGCGGCCGCGAAAGCGTATGCGGCGGCGTGGGACGTCCCGTTCTACGCGGTGAATCACCTCGGCGGGCACGTCGCGGTCGACACCCTCGAACACGGGCCGATGCCGCCGTGCGTGGCGTTGCTCGTGTCGGGTGGGCACACCCACCTCCTGCATGTCGAGGATCTCGCGAAGCCCATCGTCGAACTCGGCACGACCGTCGACGACGCGGCCGGCGAAGCGTTCGACAAGGTCGCCCGCCTCCTGGGACTCGGGTTCCCCGGTGGGCCTGCCCTCGACGCCGCGGCGCAGGACGGCGACCGGACCGCGATTCCCTTCCCGCGCGGCATGACCGGGCCGCGGGACGCTCGGCACGACTTCTCGTTCTCCGGTCTGAAGACGGCTGTCGCGCGATATGTGGAATCGAAGGAGCGTGCCGGGGAGGCGTACTCGGTGCCGGACATCGCCGCGAGTTTCCAGGAGGCCGTGGCCGACGTGCTGACGATGAAAGCGGTGCGCGCCGCCCGCGACGTCGGCGTCGACACCCTGGTACTCGGTGGTGGTGCCACGGCAAACTCGCGCATCCGTGCGCTCGCCGAGGAACGCTGCGCCGACGCCGGTCTGACGCTGCGGCTACCTAAGCCGCGCTTGTGCACCGACAACGGAGTCATGATCGCGTCGCTCGGCGCGCACCTGATCGCAGGCGGCGCCGCGCCCTCGGTGCTGACCGTGGCCAGCGACCCCGGCCTGTCGGTTGCGACCAGTCAGGTGTTCAGCTGACCGGAATCGTGACGGTCGCCGTGGCCGGCGGAGTCAGCGCCACATCGGGCTGAGCGCCGCTCGGTTGCGTCCCGTTCGGAGTCGGAGCGACCGTGCCCGGCGTCGGGAGAATCGGGAAGAGTCCTCCGGGTGCCGAGGGTGCTGCCGGTGAGGGTGCTGCCGGTGCCGACGGTGCGGCGGGCGTCTCGGTCGGCGGCGCCGCTTCGGGAACGTCGGGTGCCGGAGCGACGGGGCTCGGGTCGTTCGGGGTGGATTCTCCCGGAACCTGGGGCCACAGCGGCGGGATGGCGGGCCACTCGATGTGCGGCCACGCAGGCTGTGACGGATTGGTTCCGGGCAGAGTCGGCCGCGCCGGAGCCGTCGGCGTCGGCTGCCGGGTCGTGGTCGGCGGGGTGGTGGTCTCGCTCGGCGAGTCGGGCACCTGCGCCGGTGTGCGGTCCGGCTGCGGTTCGGACGTGGGAGGGGCCACCTGATTCGGGTAGTAGTCCCGTGTCGGTGTGGGATCGTACGACGGAATCCTCGTGGCGGGAGGCGCGTCCGTCGTCGTGGTCGTGACCTGCTGGGTGGTCTGGAACATGTCGGTTCCCGCGGGGGAGACATTGGGATCCGGGGCGGGTGCGAGTTCCTTCACTCCGTAGCCGAGAACGAGACCGCCGACCACCAGGGCGCCGACGAGGGCCCCGGACACCTTGGCCGCCGAGCCGGGGCGGTTCGATTCGGTGGCCGGGTAGTCGCGGATTGCGGAGGAGACGGCGAGCAACGCCGCCCCCTTCGCGGTGGCCGTGTCGGGTTCGGGTACCGCGATGACCCGTGCGGTGAAGGCGTCGGCGACGGCGGACGTGATCGCCGGAATGTTCGCGCCACCACCGACCAGGGCCAGCGCGTCGGGAGGGCGCGGGGAATCGGCGACGGTGGCGCGGATGAACTCGACTGCGACCCGGACCGTCGGTGCGGCGATTTCCTCGAACCTGGTGCGGCTGATCTGGATCGGAGGGATGCCCTGCAGGTCGATGTCGACGTGCGCGTTCGGCTCCGAGGACAACTGCTCCTTCGCGACGCGGCACCGCGCCGAGAGCAGGTCGCGGTCCAGGTGCCGCAGGGGATGTGGAGTGGAGAGGCCGGCGACGACGTGGTGGAACACGAGGTCGTCGATTCCGGTGCCGCTCACGTGGCTCGTGCGGTCGGCGTGCAGGACCGTGCCGTCCACCTGATCGACGACGGCGACGGACAGTCCGGACTCCCCGAAGTCGACGATCGCGACGGTGGCGTGCTGTGCGACCTCGCCGGTGTGCCGCAGGTAGGTGAGGGTGGCGGCGGTCTCGGGCACGAGATGCACGCGGTGCCGCTGCCTGCTGACAGCGCTGCGGATCGAATGAGCCTGTTCCGCCGTCCGGTACGCGACGGCGAACGCGTCGGGAGTGGTGGGATCGGCAGGAACCTGGGTGGTCATCAGCGAGATCGACGAGCGGACCAGGTCGCCGAGGTCGGTGTGGGCCTGATCGGCGGACAGGTAACGGAACTCGACGTTCTGCGCACCGTTGGCGGCGGTGCTGACGAGGGCGGAACCGACACCTGCCGCACCGGTCGACATCCCCAGGGACATCCCCATCACACACCCCCTCACGTTGTTCGAACGCGTGACCTGCTGTCTCTGTCGGAACGCCCTGTTCAGCGGGGAATCCCTGCCCGTTGAATCGGCGACTGTTATCTGAACGTTACAGAAAACAAACGGATTTCGCTCCCGACTTCCGGCCGTCGGAGACGAGGATTGCGCTCGATATCCGGTCTCACCTGCACAGTTGTCCAAAGGAATCTCATGCGACGCGCCAGCGATTTCCGGAACCTCACCAGACGTGAGCGCCGACGGCTTCTGCTCCGTGCACTTCTGGTCCCGCTCGCGACCATCGTCCTGTGCGTAGTGGCCTATTTCGCCCTGCCGTGGACCAATATCGGAGACATGTCGGCCCTGCTCATCCTGGGGGGCGGCCTGCTCGTGGTGGTGCTGGCCGCGGTCTGGCAGATCCGGCGAATCATCCGGTCCGACGTGCCGGCGCTCCAGGCGATCGAGGCGCTGGCCCTGATCCTGCCGCTCTATCTGCTCGGGTTCGCCACGGGCTATTGCCTGATGTCCGAGAGTGATCCGGGTTACTTCACCGAACCCCTCACCCGCATGGGGGCGCTGTATTTCTCGCTCACCGTGTTCTCCACCGTCGGGTTCGGCGACATCGCCGCGACGACCGATGCGTCCAGGGCCGTCGTCAGTGTGCAGATCATCGGAAACCTGATCCTCCTCGGCGTCGGGATCCGGGTGATCGTCGCGGCAGTCGACTGGGCGCGTAAGCGCCGGAACTAGCGACCCGACGCCAGCACCAGTTCGACATTCCGGTCGGGAGTCCCGCCGAGCAGGTCCGGGTCGGCGTGAATGTCGTTGAACGACAACTCCCGGTACAGCGACGCGAGCCCGGGCGGTGAGAGGTCAGTGTGATCGACGGCGTAGGGACTGTCGGCTTCGAACAGCGTGGTGAGCAGCGACACGGTTCCGTCGGCGTTGTCGACAACCTCGATGATCCGCCCGTGCTGGGGGAAGTCGATGTGCGAGGCCGTGTTGATCTCCCAGAACGACTGCTCCGGAGTCGATCCGGGCCACGGGGTGATCCGGTTCTCGTGGGTGTGACCGTTGACCCAGGCGAGGACGTTCGGGAATCGGTGCAGCAGATCCACCAGTCGGGCGCCGGGGA